>JAKARO010000009.1 GCA_021821885.1 Pseudomonadota bacterium | reverse complement strand
CACGGAGCCGCTGTTTCTGCTGACATCAATGCGGCTGTTCGCGAACAGCTTGAATTGCCGTACGCGCTTTATAAAGACACAATCAGAAGTCACCCGGCCGGCCGAATCACTGAGTATCTTCCTATTTCTGCTGATTATGCTGCAGAGGTGCGCTTTGGAAAACGGCGCGCTGAAGACTACGCAAGAGACAAGCCGGTGGATCTGCGTGCTTACGCAAAAAGCATTTTGGGCGGGATCAGGGAAGGTGAGCCGGTCACTCATGAGCGTCTTGCTGATCCTTTGTGGTGGCGGCGTCAGGGCCGCAAGCGTATCCGCGCGATAAGAGAACACTTGTGGACGAAGTTGCATGCAACGAAGATTCGTGGCGGAGCTTCGCCGGATGCGTTATATCTCAGTAAACAACAGGACTCAGCGATCAATGACTGGGCCGAAAAGAACTTGCTTGTGATGCCTTTGAAGAGCGGGAGTGGTAAATCTGTCAAGATATTCAGTCCGCCCGTGGTTAAAAAAGCGCGTTTGAAGCGCAGGGCTGCCGTGCTCTGCCGGTTCGACGGACTCGCGAAAGCTGCTGAAAAAATGGGCCTCGTCGGTGTTTTCATCACTGTGACCTGCCCGTCAAAGATGCACCCGACAACGACAGTTTCTGGAAAAAGAGTGGAGAATTCAGCGTGGGACGGGACAGAACCGAGAAGTGCCGCGGCTTGGCTCTCTGGGGGTTGGGCGAGAGTCAGATCGAGCGCTTGGGTCAAGCGTAGCGGCAGGTTTGAATTTCTGAAAGTTGTGGAGCCGCATGCGGATGGCACGCCACACTTGCATATCATTGTTTTTATTAAGAAAGATGACGTTTTGGAAGCGGAAGAGGTGTTCAGGCGGTGTTTTAAGGCGCGGGAAAGAGATGGAGAGAGCAGGTTCAGATATGGGCTGAAATTTGAGCAAAAGCGGGATGTTGGCAAAATCGGGGGGTATATGGCGAAGTATCTTGCGAAGAGTATTGGCGTAAACGAAAAAAATGTTGAAGCTGGAGTTGACGGTGAGACGGGCGATAGCGTGCTTGCGTGGCGGCGGGCGCACAATTTGCGCAGTTTTTCGTCAAGCTCAGGCTTGAGCGTGATATGGCAAAAAGCGCGGGCGGGTCAGCTCGATGATGCGGTTGAGTCTGCCATTTTTGAAGAAAACGCAGATTTTGTGAAAATGGTGAAAGCGGCGAAAACGGGCGATTCTTTGAGCTTTGACGAAATCTCGAAAAACAGGTTCAAACTGTACAGTATCGAATCTGAGAACAGGTATGGAGAAATAGTGAAAACGCCATTCGGCTGCCAGGACGTCGAAACTGGTGAAATTTTCATGTTCAGTGCGAAGTGCGCTGTGGTTAATGAAAAAGAAGAAAGACAGGCATGGATGAAACGTGAGCGGTGCGGCTCACGCGAAGAGTTTCTTCATGCTCTTGCCTCGGAAAAGCTTGAAGAGCGACGGGGGAAAGTGCGCAAGGCTGTGTCTCGGGCACTTGAAGAACGCTAACATTGTGCTGAATTGTAAAAAAGGAGGTCGTATGAAAGAGAATCAGGAGGTTCGGGCGGGACTCACGGACGGAGAGCGGGCTATTTTGATATCGAGGAAAATCGACAGCGGTGAGTGGGTGACTCCTGCTGAGATTCTGTTCGTTGTTGCAGAAGTAAGGCTTTGGGCGCGGGAAGTAATGGCGTCTGGGGAATGGGGAGATTTCTAGCTTGTCGAGGAGTTTAACTGTAGAGAGCCAGCCGACCCGTTGTGGCTACGCCACCGGGTGACTGGCAGGGGCTACGCCCCTTGACCCCTTATCTGTTCATCTTCTGGAGGTCGCATGAAAGAGAAGCGGGGAGTCCGCAGCAGCTGGGTTCACGTCAAGCTCACCGAGTCTGAGCGTTCCGGCTGGCATGAGAAAGCGAAGATGGAGGGCGTGACGCTCTCAGATCTGATACGAAACCGCATGAGTAAAGAAGCCCGGCCAAGGCGCGGTTCAGTTGACCCTGCACTGGTCCGGGCGGTAGCCAATGCTGGCAACAATCTCAATCAGATAGCGCGAGCGTTGAACAGTCGTGAGCGCGTATCTGTGGCTGAGATTCTTTCTGTTCTGGTCGCCGCGGAGCGCCGGCTTCATGAGATTCTTGAGCGATGCACATTAAATTCATGAAGCATGGGTCTGGCAGCGCCGGGAAAGCCGTGAAATATCTTCTCGGCGAGAAAGACCATGCCGGTGTTGTGCGTTCTGAAGTCTCTGTCTTGAGAGGCAGCCCCGAGGTGGTCGCGAAAGTCGCCGACTCTCTGGATTTCAAGCTGAAGTATCGGTCGGCGGTGATAGCGTGGGCACCGGATGACAAGCCGACAGAGCAGGATATTGAGGGCGTTCTTGACGATTTTGAAAAAGCCATGGCGGGCGGGTTGGATCCCGCGCGGCTTTCATATGCCGCGGTTTTGCACCGGGAAGAAAGCGGCGGGTGTCATATTCACATTCTTGCCGCGCGGGTCGATCTTGAAACCGGCAGGAGCTTCAACCCGGCCCCGCCGGGTTGGCAGAACACATATGACCCGCTGCGGGACATGTGGAATCTGGAAAAAAGTTGGGCAAGGCCGGATGACCCGGCGCGGGCGCGACTTGTTCAGCCGGGGCACCTGGCGCTGGTGGAGGCGGCGGAGCTTCGGGCTGGCGTTCGGAAGTCAGAAGACCCGAAGGGCCTGATTGCCAGTTTTATAAGGCAACGGGTCGAGGCCGGGGCAGTCACTGACCGTGCGGGAGTTGTTGGTTCGCTGCGCGATGCGGGCTTCGAGATTAACCGCGCCGGGTCTGACTATATCAGTGTTAGAGATCCGGGGACTGAGAAAAAATACAGGCTTAAGGGAGCGCTTTATGCAGCAGACTTCAACGCAAAAGAATGTCAGCAGTCTCTCCGAGAGACTGAGTCAGAAGATAGAAGAAGATCAGAAAAGGATACTGCATCTGACAGAGAAAAAGCTGGAGCGGCTCGCGACAGATTCAACGAGAAGCTTGAGCGAATCTCTGAATACAACAATAAGCGATACTCAGTATCGTCTGAAAGCGTTGAGAAAACAGGCGTTGATGTTGTCAGGCATGTCGATGTTGTTGCTGACAGTACTAGTCATAGTCGTGATTTCAGGTCTGGGCATTTACACGAACTGGCGGCTCAGAGAAGTGAAAGCTCTTCAGGCGAAAGAGTCAGCAGCAAGAGCAGAGCTTCAGAGCCTGCCGCCGGAGTTCGTAGTGTTCAGGAGCCGGGGGGCATGGTACCTGGCGGCCCGGAAGATTTCTTATCAGAGGCTGACCGGAACGGTAAGCGGAAGAAGGGAAGACGTGGTGAAGATAGGCTAAAGCGGGGGAGTCATGACAGAACTGGAGAAGCGATTGCTGGACGCATTGACAGACTTGACGAAGCATGTGGAAAGTTTGGAGAGTCGGTTGCAGGGCATGACGAGGAATTACGGGATTTTGTCAAAGGGGCTGGAGGCTTTGGAAGGGCGGGTAGTGAATACGGCAGAACTGCACAGAATCTTGACGAGTCAGCTGGAAAGCAGTCAGAGCAGTCAAACAGTGTTGTTACAGCGGTTAGAAGGGTTACAGAAGCTGTCAAAACGATGATTGATGAAGCGCTTGCGCCGCAGCAGCGGCAATTTCGCGGCCCGAGCCCGTTTGATTAAATGTTGAAGATTGGCTTGACGTTCCGGCCTCCGGCCGGGCTTGGCAGTGAATGAGTTCTGCCCCGGCCACGTTTTGGGTCACTTCACTTGGGGCGGAGCGAAAGCGCCAGCGGCGCGGCGCTTCTCTTCTGAGCCAGACAAGACGCTGAACTGCTGTGCCGCGGGCAGGACTCCCCCGCCCCGGCGCGGCGGGCGGGGGGATGCCGGTTGCCCCCCCTCTTCCCGCCTTACTCATATATATAGAGTGGGGTCGCTTGGGGGATTAGTGTAACTGTAGAAATCAGATATAAACATCCGAACATGTGGTTATATCGGTGGTGGTTGTCAGAAGTTACGCGAGGAGTTTGGCCAAGTCTTCGGCTCTTAGATGCGTGTACCTCCTGAGCATCTGCAGGGTTTTGTGACCAGTGATGCTGCAAACTTGTAGCGGATTCAGGCCCTTTTCAAAAAATCTTGACGTGGCCTCGTGCCTCAAGTCATGGAACCGGAAGTCATTGATGCCAGCGCGCCGGCAGGCGCGGACGAAAGCCAGGTGGACAGCCTCGTAAGTTGTCCCAAAAGTGCGGCCATCTATGGAGCGGGGCAACGCTTTCAGTACTTCTACGGCGGTGCCGGATAGCGGGACGATCCGCGCTTCGCCGTTTTTTGTCATCGGGAGCAATGCCACCCGCTTCTCCAGGTCTACGTGTTTCCACAGGAGTCCGGTCGACCGGACCGGCCGCGGGGTGTTTTTGCCCGCCGTGCCTTTTGTCTCCAGGATCTCCCCGGCCCGCATGCCAGTTTCGACAGCGAAGATAACAACAGGACGCAGCCAGGCATTTCGTGCTTCTTCGCATGCTGCCAGCAGTCTTTCTTCTTCGCCGGGCTCCAGTCGTCGGTCACGCGCCGCGGCAGCCTTCGGCATCTTGATTGAGGAAGTCGGTATCCCGCCTGGCAGCGCAATCCCCCATTCTTGTGCGCCCCTCTTCAATGCGCGTTGGAGCAAGCCTAGTTCATGCTTGACGGTTTGGGCACTGACCGTACGCCCTGTCTTGCTGCTGGTCGTTGAGAGCCTTTTGTCTCGATATTTTGCGATTACAGATGAGTTGAGCGCGGCCAGAGAATAGGCCCCCAGTCCCGCCTGCAACGCCTTTACTCTGGATTGCTCTCTGTGCCCGCCCTTTAGTTTCGGCAGCACTTCTCTTGAGTAGCGGTCCAACAGATCGTGCAGCGTCGTCTGCTCAGACTCAGTTCTCTGAATGAACACGCCCCGCGCCATCTCTGACTCAACTGTGCTTGCCCATGCTTCCGCTTCCGCTTTTTTGCGGAATGTTTTGACCTGCGGAGGGAACCCCTTTTTCCGGATTCTGGCCTGCCAGCCGATCCGGTTTCCCTGGTCATCGAGTCTTGGTGTGATTGTCGCCATGCTCCACCTTTGCGGCACTGTTTTCTGTTCTCAGTGTCGCGCCAGTGTCGCGGAAAATCAAGTTTGGTTGAACCGTGCCGCCGAAACCGCCTTAACTTGTTGATTTGATTGGTGCGCCTAGAGGGAATCGAACCCCCAGCCTACGGCTTAGAAGGCCGTTGCTCTATCCGATTGAGCTATAGGCGCTCACCCCATTCTATCCAATACATCTTATGGTCGCAAAAATGCCGAATTTACTGGGGCCAAAATTCCCATTCCCTTCAGGGAAGATTCAGTATTTTGACGATCGGTACCCAAAAGCTGTAGTATGCCTCCCAACGGAGAGATGGCCGAGAGGCTGAAGGCGCTCCCCTGCTAAGGGAGTATGGGGCTAAACACTCCATCGAGGGTTCGAATCCCTCTCTCTCCGCCAATCCTGATTGATAATGCCATTATTTTGCAGGTCTTTATTTTTTACAGCTAGACCAAGTCTTACCCTAGGTCTTACCCGGTGACATGGCTTGACGGTTTTGCAGCGGTAGATCGTGCCCGATCTCTGCCGCCGTAGCCACCCGGACCAGTTACGCTGTAACCATCGGGGGCGGTGTTCCCGTCCAGCAGTGATCCGGTCGTCAGGGGGACAGCGCCAGCCAAAAGAAAAACCACATACAATCATGTGGCTGTCTTATTTGTGCGATCCTGTTTATTATTTCGTTGCGGCGTGAAATATCGCACGAAAATTAAGGATTCAATGTTTCACGGTTTCACGCTTTGATATACCGCGTCTATCACGGCTCCTTTGATATGGCGCTCCCATGTTGCCCGACTAGAGCCTTCCGCCTCCGGGATATTCTTCAGGACCCATTCGATAACGTGCTTCCTGTCTGGCGTGGCACCGCCATTGATGGCTTTCTCTACAAAGTCGCGGGCATTGCGTCGATACCAGGAATCCTTTTCGCCTTGCTCCAGACTAGAGAAGCCAATCTCCTGAAATGATCGTTCTCCGCTCGGCGTGATCGTCTTCGTTTCCGGCCCATCTTGCATCGTGGCCCATCTTGCGCGGAATACCCCAAGCAATGCTTCTGGCGTTTTTGCCGTTGGATAGTGAGTGTGCTTCAACCACTCGTGCAGATCGCCGATTGCTATTCCATAGCCCGCCTCAATACCGCTCCCGTCCAAGCAGTCACCCACGCGCTCCACAGGGACTTTGTTCCATAGGGGCCACACCCGAACTGGAAGCTCACCGCTTCTTGCGGCCACCAGGAGTGAGTGCTGAATGGCTCTGTAGATTTGGTCCAGCGGTTTTGCAGCGCCCCTGTAATCCGGCGCGAACAATCCGTGCGCGTCTGCAACAATGTCCCCAAGCAAAAACCAAACCAAGTCAGGGCGCATTACCGCAAAAAAATCTTGCTTCTTTGTCGCCACCTCCTGCGCTCCCTATCTGCGCCCCTTTGAAATAGGTGCCATGCTCAGGGCGGGAAGGGTGCCCACCTTTTCGGGGATCAGCCTAGAGCATGGCGGACAACTCAAATCGTCTGCGCCTCCCGGATTACCTCTGGATGCTTTGCGGCAATCCGAAGTAGCGTGCTGGCCGCACCCGATGGGTTACGCCGCCCCTGTTCCCAATCCTGCAAGGTACGGACAGACACCCCCATGAGCGCCGCAAACTGGGATTGAGACAGCCCGGCTTGGATACGGGCCTGTATCACCTGGGGCACGTCAACCTTGTGGACAGTGCCGCACTTTCCGGCCTTCATCTGCCGGACGGATTCGAGAAGCTCCACCCCAATGTCCCGCTGCGCGTCCCGTTTCATGAGTTCCTTTTCAATCATCGGCATCTTCAATCTCCTTGCGAATCTCCCGCAGTATGTGGGCCGGTACGTTATCCTTGGCGCTCTTGGCGTAGATCAACAACAGCCATATCTCGCCATTTTGCCGTTTCAGGTAGTAGATCACCCGCACGCCGCCACGTTTGCCAATCCCTGCCCGGCTCCACCGGACTTTTCGGCAACCGCCACTATGGGGAACCACGTCGCCCACGTCCGGCTTTTGCGCCAGGAATGAACAGAACTCCCCGCGCTCGCCTTCGGTCCAGTAGTCCGGCCAAAGGCTTGTGAAAAGCGGTGTTTCGATCAGCGTCATCATGTTATGAACATTATACGGCAAAGCCGGATATTATGCACCTATCCGCCAGGGCACAAACTGTCAGACTACTTTCAACCGCACGATCTTTGCGCCAGCCAGATATGACGCCCAATCATTCATGACGGCTCTGCGCTTCTCCAGCAGGTCCGTCCGGCGATAGCTGCCCTCCACGGAACCGATAGCATGGGCTAGGCACTGCTCCACCACTTCGCGGCTGTGGCGCGTCTGGTCTGCCGCCCAATCTCTGAACGAAGAACGCAGGCCGTGAACCGTCGCGCCGGGTGCGAACAGGTGAAGCTCCTTGGACGCCGCCACATCGGTCATTGGCTGCCCCTTGCGCCCTGGGAATACAACACCATCACGGCCAGCCTGCCCGCAGTGCTCAAGTATCTGCATCGCCTCCGCGCTCAACGGTACGGTATGCGCCTTTTTGGTTTTCGTCCGGCTGCCGGGTATCGTCATGGCCTTGGCGTCCGTGTCGATTTCTTCCCAACGCAGGCCGCGAATCTCTCCACTACGGCAAGCGGTCAAGGCAATCATGCGGACACAGAACGCGCTCATGGTCTGCCGATCCCGCAGCTTCGCCGTGACGCCGGGCAGTTCCCGATAAGGCACCGCCGCAAAGTGGGTGCGCTCCCGTACTGCCCTGGGCTTGGCTAGTAGATGCTCAAGGTTGCCCTTCCAGCTTGCCGGGTTCACTCGTTCGCGGTCACGGTATCCAAGCACTGCCGCGCGATCCAGAACGGCTTCAATGCGCTGGCGCAATCTCGTTGCTGTTTCTGTTTTGGTGGTCCACAGGGGCTTGAGCACGCGCAGGACGTGCTCCACGCCAATGTCACCAGGTAGCATTTTCCCAAGGGTGGGGAAGGCGTATTCCCGCAGCGTCATCTCCCATTGCGCGGCATGTTTCACATTGCGCCAGCCTGGGCGTAGGGCCTCGATAGTCTCTTGAGCAAGCTCTGCAAAGGCCGGGGTCTTGCACGCCGCTTCGGGGTGTAGCACCAGGGCCGGATCATCGCCGCTCTTCACCGCTCTCTTGAGTTCGATAGCCATGTCACGCGCCTGGGCCAGCGACACTACCGAGACACCGCCTAGCCCAAGCTCTCGGACTTTACCTGCAATCTTCCAGCGGAACACCCAGAAGCGTGTACTACCGCCATTGCGTACCCGCAGATACAAGCCGTTGCCGTCGCTGAAGCTGCCGTCCTTCGCCGTGGTGACTGCTCTTGCCGTGAGTGTCATTGCATCGCCCTCCGCTGAACTGCTCAGGTCTTACCCTAGGTCTTACCCTTCGACACGGATTCCACCGAATCTATGCGAACAGCATAGAACGGGAAGTCTTGAAATGAAATTGATTAACAAGGATTTTTTGCACTGTATCGGAAAGCATGGAACGCTAGTAAGGCGGCCTCTCTCTCCGCCACAAAATCAAATCAATCCAATGTTTCCATTTAATTTTTTAATTTAATACCGCACTCTATCGTGTGATTGCGCCCTCCGCCGCCCGGTGATTCGTCCCAGCCCATGGGCCGATAGCTCTTGTGCGAGGCCAACGCTTCGATCAGCGTGCCGTCCACGCTGAAGTGCCCGCTGGAGAGCAGATCGGCTGTGCGGGCCACATCAGCGTCGGGCAGGCGCTTACGGTTCCTGATAAATGTGGAGCGGTTCCAGACCAGATCGTCCATGGAAAAGCCCATAAACCAGCGAAACAGGAGGTTGTTGTAGTCGATCTGTTCGGCTAGCGCCGTTCGCGATCAATAGCTGGGCACGCAGCAGCTTCTCCGGTGGGATCGAATCACGGCCCATCTGGACATATAGCGCATCGAAGCCGGCGCCGAGTTCTTTCGGCGCCTGGTCTGCCATCCCCCGAATGGTGGTAAACGTTCAGCCAGCCCACCCTTGCGGATTGGCGCCGTGACGCCACGACCGGGCGGCCAGCGCCTCAATGCCAAGGCCAGTTCCCCAGGGGCCGGTGGCGCCGCCAGCAAGGGGCCGATAATCGCAAAGCGCAACAATGCCCAGCGATCCCGTTGGGGGGAGTCGATACGGGTCTTGATAATCAGGTTTCCAGAGGTGGTGCTGCCCAGGGCAACACGGGAGACCCAGCTTGCAAACCCTCAGTCAGGGTGACACTTGCCAGGTTCTGCGGGAAATCTGCGACCCTCATTCCGCTGGATTTTTACCCCGGGTTTACCACTGACGGATCGTCAGCGGCGTGATGGGCAAGCCGGAGTGTCAATCAGCGTCGGCGGCGCTACGCTGGAAACCGTGCGGCGATACGTGGAGAGTCAGGGGACCATGGAAAAACCCCGCAAGGCCAAACGGCCCGCTTGACCCCCTCCTGGCCTACGGTCCAGGAGGGGGAATGCGCGGGCAAATGTTCAAGGGTGGAAGAATTTTTGCGCTCACCGCCCTTTTCCGGCCTTTTTCTGGACGACCTTGCTATTTTTTTGGCTACGCAGATAGTCTTCGTAGCTACCCTTGAAGTCTTCGATCCCCTGGACAGTAAATTCAATGATGCGGGTGGCCAAAGAGGAGACAAATTCGCGGTCGTGACTGACAAAAATCAGCGTGCCCTCGTATTTTTCCAGGGCATTGTTGAGCGATTCAATGGACTCCATATCCAAATGGTTGGTGGGTTCGTCGAGGATCAGGACATTGGGCCTTTGTAAGGCCAGCTTACCGAATAGCATGCGCCCTTTTTCGCCGCCGGAAAGTACCTGTACCTTGCGGTCTACCTGTTCCTGACCGAAGAGCAGTCTCCCCAGGACCCCACGGATGGCCTGATCATCGTCTTTTTCGCTGCGCCATTGGCTCATCCACTCGTAAAGGCTGAGATCCTGGGCGAATTCGGCAGCGTAGTCCTGGGCGAAATAGCCGATTTTGCAATTCTCTGCCCATTTGACGACACCTGTGTCAAGCGCAATATCCCCCAAAAGACAGCGCAGCAGTGTAGTTTTCCCCAAGCCATTGGCACCGATGATCGCTACCCGTTCTCCCGCTTCGATGTGCAGGCGCAGCTTATGAAACAGGCGCAAATCGTGAAAGCCTTTGCCCAGATCCTTGCCATCCAGAGCATGGCGGTACAGCTTGCGCTCTTGTTGAAAAACGAAATAGGGATTCTGCCGGCTGGAAGGTTTGACCTCTTCCAGCTGGATTTTTTCCAGTTGCCGAGCGCGGGAAGTCGCTTGCTTGGCTTTGGAGGCATTGGCGGAAAAACGGCTGACGAATCCCTGTAGTTCCGCCATCTTTTCACGTTTTTTATCATTCTCCGCCAGCAGTTGTTCGCGCACCAAAGCTGAGGCGCGCATATATTCATCATAATTGCCGGGATAGATGTGCAGTCCGCCGTAATCCAGATCGGCTATGTGCGTGCAAACACTATTTAAAAAATGGCGATCATGGGAAATAATGACAATGGTACTATTGATCGTGCCCAGTAATTCTTCCAGCCACTGAATGGTATGGATGTCCAGGTTGTTGGTGGGCTCGTCGAGAAGCAGGATATCCGGGTCGGCAAAAAGGGCCTGGGCGAGAAGCACACGCAATTTCCAGCCGGGGGCAACGGAGGACATCAATCCCCCATGCTGTTCCAGCGGAATGCCAACGCCAATCAATAATTCCCCTGCCCGCGCCTCGGCAGAGTAGCCATCGAGTTCAGCATAGTCCCCCTCGATCTGGGCAATAGCCATGCCCTCTTCGCTACTCAATTCGACGAGACCGTAGAGGCGATCACGCTCCTGCTTGACACGCCAGAACTCCAGATGCCCCATCATGACGGTGTCTAGCACCGTGCAGTCCTCAAAAGCAAACTGGTCCTGCCGCAGCTTACCCAGGCGCTCACCGCTGCTTAGGCTGACATTGCCGGAGCTGGGTTCGATATCGCCGCCCAGGATTTTCATCAAGGTGGTTTTACCACTCCCATTGGCGCCAATCAGACCGTAGCGATTGCCACTGCCGAATTCTACGCTGACATTCTCAAATAATGGCTTGGAACCAAACTGCATGCTTAATTGATGGGTGCTGAGCACGGAGAACCCCGGGTGGCGGCAACTGGCAATGGCGGGCGTGATGATAGCACTGATCGCATGCAGATGGGCATGGCAGGCCCAGATAGATTGCGTTGGCATCTTCCTCGCCCGGAAGGACGGGGATTCCTTCCTGCCAGCAGCGGCCTGGGCCCAGCCACTTCGACGTGCCGGCTCCCTCTGGTTCCGGCACACTTCAGGGCTTGCGCCGCGAAACAGGCTCCCCCGGCGTTGACTGCAATTCCCTTGCGGAGACGTTCTTTGCCGCGTTTGCGCCGGCATGGTCTGTGCGACCGCAATGCTGGCACCGGAACACGGACTGCACCATCCGGTTTTCCGCATCTGCCACCCCGCAGACCGGGCAGTTCTATGAAATGTAGGCGGGGTATACCAGCAGCAGACGCCGGATTAGGTTTGTGCCTTGCCAGGGCGGGGAGGTTCGCCGCGCAACTGGTCAAGTTACTCTCCGCCACCTCCCCTACGTGCCGTCCGGTTTCTTCTGGTTTCACCCATGGGGTTTGCCTGACGGCAAAAGAACCGGCGTTCTTTTCCGATGCGGACGGTTGCTGCGACACCCTAATGGCAGCGGGAGCGAGCGGACAATCAGGCAGTTGTGCCGGATTTCCCCGCCGGAATCTCTTTCGCGGTTCCGGATACTGCTTCGGAAGTGAGCACAAGATTGTCCCGGTGTATGACCGTTTCCTCTGGACATTCCGGGTCTCCCGCCAGTTCTTCTGACCGTTTTCCCCGGCAGCGGTGCAGGACTTCGGCGTCGAGATTGACCAGTCCCCTGGCCACCTCCTCTCCCTTCGGGCCCCGGCAGCTGACGAGGTCACCACGGCGGAACTCCCCTTCCTGGCCCACGACGCCCACGGGCAGCAGGCTGGCTCCCTGCTCCCGCAGGGCATGTGCGGCCCCGCTGTCAATATGCAGCGTACCCCGGACGCGCAGATGATCGGAAAGCCACCGCTTGCGCGCGGCAAGCGGCTGGATACGCGCGTGCAGGAAGGTGCCGGCCGGCTCTCCGGCAGCCAGTTGCAGCAGAACCCCTTTCCTGTGCCCGCTGGCAATCACGGTGGGCGTGCCGGAACGGGTCGCCCGTGCGGCCGCCCGCACTTTGGCCAGCATGCCGCCGGTCCCTACCGCAGACCCCCCGGAGCCGGCCAGGGCTTCTATCCGGGGATCCCCTGCCATGACTTCTCCCAGCAGGCTTGCGTCCGGATTCCTGCGGGGGTCCGCATCGTACAGGCCCTCCTGGTCGGTCAGGAGCACCATGAGATCTGCATCCCAGAGATTGCTCACGAGGGCTGCCAGGGTATCGTTGTCTCCCAGCTGGATGGGGCGGTAGGAAATGGCATCGTTTTCATTGACGACGGGCAGCACCCCATGATCCAGAAGTGTTCCCAGGGTACTGCGCACATTGAGATACCGGCTGCGGTTGCGGAGTTCCTCATGGGTCAGCAGGACCTGTCCACAGTGCAGTACCGGACTCCCTGTTCCGGAAATCTCCTGGAGGATCTGCTCGAAGCTGTGCATCAGCGCTGCCTGTCCAACACTGGCAGCGGCCTGGCGCGAGGTGAGTTCGGCTGGCCGCTGGTCCCAGCCAAGGCGTTTTGTACCCACCCCCACGGCACCAGATGAAACAAGAATGACCTGGATTCCCTGCTCGTGAAGATGCAGGATCTGTCCCAGCCAGTCGGCAATCCGTTCATGGTGCAGACCGCCTTCCCGGTCCATCAGGAGGCTGCTGCCGATTTTGACGACCCACCTGCGGGCACCGCGCTGCATTTCCCCCCTCGGCTGCCAGGGAGCCTGGGCACTGCGGGACCTTCCCACCGCCCTCCTCATGGGGCCCCGGCCCCGGAACTGCGCAGGCTGCGCATGTACAGCCGCATGGTGTCATCCGAAACCGAGCTGTGGACGGCCCAGCGGAAAATCACGAGGCTTGCCAGCGCCACCAGTACCATCCCTTCGGGAAAGGTGATCAGGCCCAGACCGCCGAGCCTGCCGGGACCCATCCAGGCTGCCGCCCAGAGCACCAGAAAATAGGGAATAATCCACCACATGTACTGCCATCCCATGGTGCGCAGAGGCTCGCGCCGTATGGTTCCCCACAGGGCATACAGGCAAAGGATCACAAAGAGCGTGCCAAACATGAAATTCAGCGTGCCAACTCCCGACCAGTAGATGATCCAGCTGCCGGATACGAACGCCGCCGGGGCGACCACTCCGGCCATGGGCAGCGTAAAGGGACGTTCAAGATTGGGGATGGCTTTCCGGAGCTGGATCAGGGCCACCGGTCCGATGATATACGAGAGTACGGTCATGGAAGCAATGTAGCCCACCATTTTCTGCCAGGACGGAAATGGCAGGAAAAACAGCACACCCACCAGATAGAGAAGCACCAGCCCCGCCCAGGGCACGCCGAACCGGTTGACCCGCGCAAGGATCCGCGGAAAGACACCGGTATCCGCAGTGGCCAGGGTCACGCGGGCTGCGGTGGCAGTATAGATCAGGGCGGTTCCTGCCGGGGAAATGAAGGCATCCAGGTACAGCACGACCGAAAGCCACGCGGCCCCTACAGCTGCAGCCAGCGCGGCAAAGGGGCCATTGATGCCCGGAAAATTCAGGTGCAGCCAGCCGGTGCGGGCGAGATCCGCAGGATCTACGGCGCCAATGAAAGCGGCCTGCAGGACCAGGTAGATGCCCCCGGTAACCAGGACGGAGCCGATCGTGGCCAGGGGTATGTCACGGCGGGGATTCCGGCTTTCTCCCGCAAGGTCGATTGCATGCCGGAAACCCAGCAGGCTGAAGATCACGCCGCCGGTGGCAACGGCGGCAAACATGCCCTCAAAACTGTCTGAACCATGGGAAATGCCCGTCCGGAAATTTTCCGGATGAAACCCTGAAAACAGAAAAACCGCTGCCGTCAGCAGGGGAATGAGAATTTTCCAGAGTGTTGCTCCGCTGTTGATCCGGAAGATCCACTGCACGGTCATGAAATTCAGCACGACGATAAAGGCCAGTACCAGAACGGATACCCAGAAACCTTCCGCATTTACCAGATTCGTGTGTGGCACCAGAAAAACCGGAATGTAGTTGTTGGCGTAGGTAAGCAGTGCCGTAACTTCAATGGGTGCGATGCTGGCGTAGGAAAGGAAGAGGATCCAGCTCCAGAGGTTTCCTACAATCGGCCCGTTGCCAACATTGGCCAGATGGACGACAGCCCCGGCTTTTGGAATCAGCGGACCAAGTTCGGCAAAAACTATGGCCAGAAGAAGAATTGCCGCAATTCCGATGATCCATGAGCCAATTGCATAGGGCCCGGCCATTTGTGCCGCATACAGGGGGCCGAACAGCCAGCCGGAACCAATAGAGGCGCCAATACATGCCATTAGCAGGCCGAGTAGACCACCCTCGCGGCGCAGCCGGAAAACGCTTCCTGGCTTTGCCGGTTTTTTCATATTCCATGCTCCATGGATATTCATTGCTATTTTTCAGGTTGGCATAATTTTCCCATGTGGTCAAATATATGAAGAATATTTTCGTATTAATGGCCGAATTATGGCTCAATAACCATAAATTTTATCTATTTTTTATGGAAAAATTCCATAAATTCTGCTTCTGGAAAAGAGACCAGGAAGGCAGGTGCTCCGGGAAATTCCTGTTTTCGCCCTGCGTCAGGGTGTGGAAAACGGAGCGCCGGAGACGGGTGTCTCCGGGCCGGGAACGGGAATATGGGGAGATGCCGGGCCACAGGAAAGGAACCCGGCCGGGGCATGTGGGAGGAGTCTGCCCGCGGGGAGCCCAGACCGGGACTAGAAGGCCAGGGCCAGCTGGCGGACGCCGGCTGGCCTCCTGGTCCGGAACGGTGGCCGTTGCCCGCCCTGGATCCGCCTCTCCGGAACGGGCCAGACAGGCGGGGGTACACCGCAGGGACGGTCCGTTTCCCCGGTGGTCAGCAGGACCCCCAGGGTGTTCCCCTCTTCCGCTGCCCGGCGCAGACGGGAAAGGGATCGCCCGTCCATCGCCGGTGACCAGGCCAGGACCATGCTGCAGTTTCCGGCCCGCAGCGCGGATTCCAGAACCGGCAGCGGGTCCCTGCACCGGCGTGGCCGCATCACCAGCAGGCGGCCGGGATGGATTCCGGCGGCAGCCAGAACCGCAGCACCGGGAATGCGGGGTGGAAAAGCCCAGAGGATCCAGCGGGATTCCTGCTGGCTGAGAGCGGCCATCGCAGGCAGCAGCAGACCGGGCATACCGGTCTCCCCTTCCGGCAGGTGAAATTCGGTAATGGTTCCCGCGTTCCTGCCCGTGGACTGGCCAGGTTCCGGTGGCCGGGAAGACAGGACCGCGCTTTCCGCACGGACAGCAGGCAGCTTTTTCCGGGAAGGGACGGAGGCAAGTACCGCTCTGGCGTGAATCACAGGAACCCCCCCGTGCGCAGCAGGCCAACAACGGTACCTTCAATCTCCAGGGACTGGGTGCGCAGGTCTACCATAATGGGCCGAAAATCCGGATTTTCAGGCATCAGGCTGACCTGGTGTCCGTCCTGGTGCCACCGCTTCACGGTCACTTCATTGTCCACCCGCGCGACGACGATCTGGCCGTTCCGCGGATCTTTTCTCCGCGATACGGCCAGCAGGTCGCCCTCCAGTATCCCGGCATCGCGCATGCTCATTCCCTGCACCCGCAGGAGGAAGTCCGCCCCCGCAAACAGCTCCCGGTCTACGGGCAGGAATCCTTCCATGGCCGTTTCCGCCAGGATGGGCTGTCCCGCTGCTACCCGGCCAACGACCGGCAGTCCTGCCGCCTCTCCAGTTCCGGCGGCCAGCCGTATGCCACGCGCCGTGCCTTCCTGCAGAAACAGGTATCCCTTGCGGGCCAGGGTACGCAGATGGCTTTCCGCCGCATTGGGTGACCGGAAGCCAAAAGAGGCCTGCAGTTCCGCACGGGTCGGAGGAAATCCGGTCGTCGCAATGCGTTCCCGGATCCACTGGAAAATTTCTTTCTGTCTCGGACTGAGCTCTTCCATTCGGCCCTGCTCCCCTGTACCCCGTTAACTGTATTTTTATACAGTTAACGAAAAAAGGCAAGCCACGCAGGAAGCGGTGTCCAGGGGGCTGCCTGGACAGTGGGGTTCAGCGGGGCCTGGGGAGGCTCCAGTGGCGGTAGAGGGCCATCGTACGGAGAAAAAAAGTCAGGCCGGCGCCAGCGATGGTGCTCTCGATAGGGGGAAAATGGAGGTAATCCCCGGCTAGGACCAGCAGGGCTCCCAGGAAGGCTGCAGAGGCATAGATTTCCGAGCGCAGGACGACCGGAACCTGGGCGGTCAGGATATCGCGTACCATCCCGCCACCAATACCGCTGATCATTCCCAGGACTGCTGCCATGGCAGGAGAGAGCCCAAAGGCCAGGGCTTTCTGGGCACCCGTGGCAGCAAAGACGCCAAGTCCTGCAGCATCAAAAAGCAGGACAGGGTGCTGGAGGTGCTCAAACAGGCGGTGAAAGAAAAAGACAACCAGACCGGCAAAAACGGCAATGGCGATGCCGTGCCAGTTGGAGATGGATTCCGGGGGTATGGCGCCGATCAGCAGATCCCGCAGGATCCCGCCGGACACTGCCGTCACGACCGCCAGCACAAGGATGCCAAAGATGTCCATCTGGCTGCGGACTCCGCGCATGGCACCGCTTACGGCAAAGACAAAAATTCCGACCAGATTGATCAGGTGCAGTAGCACCATGGTGGCTGAATAGTTCAACATCTAGACCCCTGATGGTATCCTGGATGGCATGTCCTGCCGGTCCTGACGACGCTGGCACAGTGGGGGAATCATACCGGAACAGGGCAGCCGGACAGAAGAAGCGGGAATTCCGTTCTTCGGCCGCAGCAAAAAAAACGGACCCCAGCCGCTACCCCGTCCCTGCCGGAAGGTGCCAGTGGAGGAATGCCGGCCTGACTGGCCCGGAACCGCTGCAGTACAGGGCATCGTCCCCTTCCGGTCCACGGGTCCGGGGGCCTGGGGTGTGATGGAATGGAAGGGCCAAGATAGCCAACGATAAAGGAGATGCGGGAATGGGGCGGTTCTCGGCCGCCGTGCTATCCCTCCCCGGCCGGAATGCCGGGGTCCCGCGCGACGGATGAAAACCGCTGTCATCACGGGTGCCTCTGCCGGGATTGGCGAGGCTGCCGCAAAACTCCTGTCCAGGCAGGGATACCGCGTCATTCTGGGTGCCCGCCGCACCCGCCGGCTGGAGGAAATTGCCGCCTGCTGCGGCGGAACGGCCCTGCCACTGGACGTCTGTTCTCCAGAGTCTGTGGCTGCCTTTGCCCGGGAGATCTCCGGTCCGGTGGACGTACTGGTCAACAACGCCGGAGGGGCCCTTGGGAAGGACCCCCTTGTCGGACTGGATGAGGAAAAATGGCTGCAGATGTACCAGACCAATGTTCTGGGGCTGGCCCGGGTAACCAAGGCCCTGTGGGAACATCTGCGCGCTGCGCCGCTGGCGACGGTAATCAACATCGGTTCCGTGGCGGGAGAGGAAACCTATGCCGGGGGCGCCGGATACACCGCCTGCAAGCATGCCGTCCGGGCCCTGACGGAAACCATGCGTCTGGAGTGGCTGGGCCTGCCGGTCCGTGTCACCACCATCGATCCCGGAATGGTCCAAACCGAATTTTCGCTGGTACGCTTTGATGGGGATACCGAGGCGGCTGGGGCGGTATATGCCGGCATGGAACCCCTGGTGGCCGAGGACGTAGCCGAGGCCATCCGCTGGGTGGTCTCCCTGCCCGGACACGTCAACATCGACCGGCTGGTCATCAAGCCCAGGGACCAGGCCCGTGTGGACCGCGTCTTCCGGCGCAGTACCGGCGCGCCGTAGCCGGGTCCGGCCCCGGAAGACGGCGGGCAGGACCGCGGGTGGCCCGATTGCTCCAGCCGCCCGGCCACGAGAAACCCTTTTCCGTGTTGCGTATATGGTACATTTGTGGTATAGAAGGGACCCAGTTCGGCCATACGGAAACGGCGCAGGGTAGCATTTCCCCAAAATAGCCTAATATTCCCGCATGGGCAGACCGCTGCAGCGAAAAGCTTTTCTGCCAAACATTTTTGAGACCATGCCAAATGGCAATACAAGGACCAAGCCAATGAAAAAGATTGCTGCAATATTTCTGCTGTCCGCCCTTCCCTCCCTTGCACTCGGTGCGGAATATGGGGAAGCCCAGGATCTGATCGGCATCTATGGGCAGGTGGTGTCTACACCTTCATCCCTGTCCGCTTCCGATCCTTCTGGCTCTCTCTCTGCCTCCGGCGGCAATACGGTAGGTGGGATCGGAATTTTCGCATCTGCCGTCAACCGCCAGCTCTGGTTTGCCCATATGGGATTCAACTATTCGGCCGGTGCAGCCATTAGCGGGGGTACGATTACCGGAACCAGCCCGTCAGGCTCCACATCGGTCACCGGGACATCGTCCGGCAACGGCTATGGCATGCAGTTCAACCTGCGCCTTGGCAAACTGTTTGAAGTGGCGCCCCAGGTCGCGATTGGGCCCTATCTCGCCTACCAGTACGCCAAGTTTGATGCCGGGCTCAACGGGGAAGGCAGCGCACGCTACGAAAACAATGCCGCTGGCGGTGGTGTGGAGGTAACTACCGACCTGGGAGGGCCGTTCGATTTCACGGGCCACCTTGGCTACCTCGCCGGCATCAGTGCCAGCTCCTCGGCCAATGGATATGGTGCAGCGAACCCGCCATCGTCCGGCGTACTGCAGCTCGGCGTGCGCGGGGTCTACGCCTTCTCCAGCCATTTCAGCGCGTTTGCCGGTATTGTCTATGACCGCTACCACGCCAGCTACAGCTATGTGCCGGCTTCCCTTAGCGTCAGCGCAACCGTCAACGAGATCCGGGGCCTGGCTGGTCTGGCCTACCATTTCTAGGCGACGCCCGGGAATCCTCAAGCCGTCTGGCCGCCTTCCACTGGCGGCCAGACGGTACCCGGCCTTCCGCCCGGGAAATTTTCGGCGCCCCTCCTGCCGGCTTCCGGCACGACGCTGCCTTTCCGGCTACCGCAGCCAGAACCCTGCCTGCCCCGCTTAGTGTGCAGGGTCATGGACGCCAGGGAGTTTGGGATCTCCCTGTCTGCGATTTTTTCTGGCCGGATGCCAGACCACGGCATCCGGCATTCCACCGCACCCGCTTCCCCTCCTGACCCAACGGTGGCCGGCTTTTTTCTGGCTTTGTGTGCACCGTGGCAAAAATCTTCCAGGGCACAACCTGCACGGTCCACCCATGCGGGCGGCATCCCGGATGCGGGCAATAGCCATCGCAAGTGTACCTCACAGGATAGCCACAGAAGAGCGACGTCCCTGCCAGCCAGTGAAGGGCCGGGCACCTCCAGTACCGGCGCTTCCGTCAGGCGCTACCGCAGGGTGGTGGAGGAAGCCGTACCGCGCGATTCCCCCGAAGGAGATGGCGGATGCCCGGCAGGCACGCGCCGCTGGCTGGTGCCTGTCAGGGAAACCGGCTGGAAACCCGGGCTGGGAAAAGACCAGATGGCGGCGTAAAGGTGCCTATGGCAGGCTTTAGTACCCGCTCTTCTTCGCCTGGCCGTGCATCCCCGGAATATTGCCGCAGGAAACAAAGACGCCCATCTGCTTTTTGCTTTTGTGCACATTGATGGCATAGGTTCCGCCCTGGATAGTGGACAGGGGCGCCGGCACAACGGTCACGGACCGGCCGTTTATTACATTCGCAAGCGTCCACTTCGGATGGGGATTGAGGTGCATGCAGGTTCCAGGATGGATGTGTGCCGGCTGGGCGATGCCCGCCGGTGTGTGGACCAGGTGAATGATCACCCTGGTTTTGGCGCCCTCGGGTACCAGGGTAGCCGTACCATTCTCTCCGGAATGGTTTTGCGCCATGAGGTGAATGGTCACCGGTCCCGGACCGGCTGCCGCGGTGCCTGCCCATCCTGCAAGAGGGATCATGAAAGCCATGGTGAACAGTAGGTTGCGCATAACTAGCCTCCTGGCGTGAACAGGGAGTTCCACTTTACAGCTGTCCGGTCGGGTGGCCGGAAAATGCAGCTGAAATCTGGGCCCAGACTATAACCTTAGCCCGGTTTCCCCAAGTTGCAACCCAATCAGGAAATCTGGCGGATTTGCCAGGTACGGGCGTATACGCCGGAAAAAAGAAAGGCCGGGCTATGCCGGCCGAATCGAGGTCACAAAGAGAACATCTTTGACAGGAATAAGGAGTATAATATCCAGATATCATGTTAGTCAACGGTCGAGGACGGCAGCGCCGGAAATCGCGATGGTGGGCCGGACCCGGGTGCCGCCTGGTACAGGCAGGCAAACCCGCTTCTGGATACTTCCTTGCGCCCCTGCCTGGCCTTTTCCGGATGCCGGATGGCCCGCTTCTCCCCATCCTGGGCGCTGCGAAAAAATGCCGCAGGTCCTGGCATATTGCTGTGCGACGGGCACTGGTTCCGGCAGCCCGGGAGACAGGATGGAGACCCGCGCCACAGAGGCTGAAGGGGGAAAAGGAGCCGTTTTTGTGGCTGGCGAGGAGCGGCTGCTTCTCGCGCCGGATCACGCCGGTTCTGGTCCGGGACCCCACACCGTTGCTGGGCGCAGATCCGGGGGGATGCGGGAACCGGAGCGGCTCCGGTTCCCGCACAGTCTTTCCCCGCCACGAACGGCGGGTTGGTACCCGTTCAGGTCAGGGCCGGAATACCCGCAGGACAGCGGGTGATTTGACGGCATGCAGTGTGGCCATGCCGATATGTCCCCACCAGTACAGCCAGACAAAAGACGACAGGAAGTCGTGCAGTTTTTTGGGGAACTGGTAGAGGTGGATAGGGGCAGACGCTCCGTAATTTGGGATCAGGAAAAACATTATGAATCCCAGAAGGGCCATTCCCGTCACGGAAAGAAGTCCAAGTCCATGGACCATTCCCGGCAAACCACCCCGCATCCCGCTGGCAGGAAGCCTTCCATCCGCAAGACCCTTTATGTCCCTGCAGATGTTTTCCAGATACTCTCCCCTGTACGGGAAAAGGTGTGAACGAAGATTCGGGATCCGGATCACTTCGACCCAGAATGCCACGACAACCAGCGCGGCGAGCATGCCAATCCACATGTGCGCATGAAACAGCAGGTGCCGGAATGGCAGTTCACCAATCTTCTTCCATATGGCCTTCATGTCGAGTTCGCTCAAAAGCAGGAAGGTCACTACCAGTGCAAATCCCATATGTATCCATCGCGTACTTCTTGGCCATTCCTGAATCTCAGCAGACATGAAAACCTCTTGTTTGGTATCGGAAATTTGTGGAAATTCCGCCGTATGCCGGCAGCGGAGTTCCGGGTACGCGGATTGTATATGGCAAACATGACAGAAAAGGGTGCGCAGCATGTCATTTTTATTACGCCCTGCTCCTGGACTGTTTCCCGCAGGTCCCCTGTCCAGGTTTTGCCGCACGCCTGCAGGGCACGGTCCCGCCTGAAACCGTGCAGCAGTCCCGCGTTTCCTCCAGGGGGATGGCAGGCCATGGCGGACACCCCGCCTGGCCTCCTTTCGCGCGGGCTGCACAGGGCCGCAATACAGGGTGCCCGCCAGGGTTTTCAGGCCATGGAATGAAAATTTTTCAGAAACGGAGAATTCCTGTTTCTGGTCCGGAACTTGCTTTCAATTCTGGGGAAGCCATCCGGAGAAACACGGAATGAACCGATTCGAACACTTTCACGAAATGCGCCCTGACCTGCTGATTCTTCTGGGAGGCATCGTAGAAACGGTCGCAAGTCCTGCCCTGTTTGAACAGGATTCAGCCGGTCAGCGGAGGGTGCTCGCGGAACTTATCCATAGGTACCCTTTTCTTAATCTGGCCTATCTCCTCAATGCCCAGGGCATCCAGACAGGCGACAACGTTGCCGCAAGACGTCTTTCCCGGGAACGCGGTGGCGCCGGCACAGACCGCCGCCACCGTCCCTACTACCGTCTGGCCTGTGAGGCCCATGCCCCCATTCTGACCGATCCCTATCTCTCCATTACCAATGGCCTGCTCTGCATTACCATTGCCGCTCCCGTACGCATGGAAGACGGCCAGCTTGTGGGAATGGTGGTCGCTGACTGCGAGCTTGAAAGGGCCCTGGCCCTTCTTGAGGAAGACGATACCCGGCGCAGCATTGAGCCGGCCTTCAAGTTTTTTTACCTGCTTTTTTCTGTGGGGCTCCTTCTGGTCAGTGTCTCACTTGCAATGAGGGGATTTCTGGCCGTACACGACATCTGGCGCATGGCCCGGCCGCTCCAGGATTTTGACGCCCCTTTCCAGGCCACGATCTTTTTTACCCTGGCCCTGGCGGTATTCGATCTGGCCAAAACGATTTTTGAGGAAGAAGTGCTGCTGCGCAAGGACATCCGCCGGCACAGCAGCACCCGCCGCACCCTTACCCGGTTTATTGCGGCCATTTCCATTGCCGTGTCCATTGAGGGGCTGATGCTCGTATTCAAGTTTGCCCTGAATGCTCCCGGGGAACTCTGGCTGGCCGTTCTGATTCTGGCCGCGGCGGCCGGACTGGTCGTCGCTCTCGGCCTGTACGTCTATCTCGGGGTCCGGGCTGAAATTCTGCTTCTGGACCACCGGCAGCGCAGCAGCGGCCATCTCCTTTACCAGAACCGGTTCCCGGGGCAGGCAGCCGGACAGGACTAGCCGCCCTGCCCGGCAGGGAAAGGGCGGATTTCCGGGAATCCGGTCCGCCGTTCCGGCTCCGGGAATGTCAGGTCCCGGGCACGGTTTCCGCGGGTTTTCAGGACTGCTGGGCGCCCATGCCCATGGCCCGCACCTGCTGGTGGCGGATGCCTGTTTCCCGGAAACGGAAGTAGGTGTTCTCCACGCTGTGATGGAGCGTGGCCAGGTCTTTCTGGATCTGGTCCAGGTATTCATGCAGAAGATCCGGACGCAGACCCTGCATCTGCAGCATTTCAAGGCGCCGGCGGGTACGGCGCAGGGTTTCCATGGGCGTCGCCGAATTGGGCAGATAGGCCAGGGCCGTCTCCATGTCCGAAAAACTGCTGCTTATGCTGCGGGGACACTTCCGGTCCCGCAGCAGGAAATCCACTACACGGTCCGGACGTATCTGTACCTCGACGTACTGCCTGTACATTTCCAGGCCACTCATGGCACGCAGGACCCCGACCCAGAGGGACTGGCTGACCGTGTAATGGAGACCGGGATCCTCCGGCATGAGGACCGCACTGGTAATGTCCACAATCCGGCTGGTCATGTCCGCCCGCTCGATGTTGCGCCCGATCTTGATGAACTGGTAGGCGTCGTTCTGGCTCATGCTGCCGACCAGAAGTCCTACCAGGCCATGGCGGCGGGAAATCACCTCGTTCAGAAAAGCCAGCCGTTGCCGCCGGTCCAGCGCTACCTGGCTTTCCACCCCATCCTGGGCAAAAAGGTGAAGGGAATTGATCCGTTCCCAGAATTCCCCCGGCAGCAGGTTCCGGAAGACCCGGCAGTTCTCCCGGGCCTGGTGTATGGCGGACACGATGGAACCCGGATGCCTCCGGTCCGCTATCAGAAAACGCATGATATGCGCTTCGGACAGTTCACCGTAATGGGTCTGGTAACGTTCGGTCTCCCCGGTTACCTGGAGGAGCAGGTCCCACCCGAATCCGGCTCCTGGCGGAAGATCCAGAAGGAGAAACGTGGTGGAATTGATCAGGCGGCTCATGTCCTCTGCGCGTTCCAGATAACGGGCCATCCAGTACAGGTTTTCCGCTACACGCGAGAGCATGCCGGTTTCTCCTCGATAATCCATGTATCCTTGCTGCTGCCACCCTGGGAGCTGTTCACCACCAGTGAACCGGCGTTCATGGCCACCCGCGTCAGCCCTCCCGTAGTCACATGGGTCTTCTCTCCCTGGAGAATAAAGGGTCGCAGGTCCAGATGGCGCGGTTCCAGTGCATCCCCGACAAGGGTGGGGGCCGTGGAGAGCTTCAGCACCGGCTGTGCAATATAGTTGCGGGGGTTGCTCCGGATCAGCATGGAAAAATGCTCCCGGTCCGACAGGGTGGCCCTGGGTCCCATGAGCATTCCGTACCCCCCGGATTCATTCGCGGGCTTGACCACCAGTTCGTGCAGATGGGCGAGAACATGCTCCCGGTCCTTTTCCCGCATGCAGAGATAGGTGGGGACATTGGGAAGCAGCGGTTCGGCATCCAGATAATAGCGGATCATGTCGGGCACAAAGGCATACACCACCTTGTCGTCGGCCACACCCGCGCCCGGCGCATTGGCAATGGCCACGCGGCCACGCCGCCAGGCGCGCATCAGGCCCGGAATGCCCAGTACGGAATCCTCCCGGAAAACCTCCGGATCCAGAAAATCGTCATCCACCCGGCGGTAGATGACATCCACCCGTTTCAGCCCCGAAATGGTCCGCAGGTAGACATCATCGTCCTCGACACAGAAATCCGGTCCCTCGGCAAGCCAGGCACCTATCTGCTGTGCCAGATAGCTGTGTTCGAAATAGGCGGAGTTGTAGATGCCTGGCGTCAGGACCGCAATAACCGGGTGGTCGCCGGCACGGGGAGAAAGCGCGGCCAGGGTTTCATGGAGTTTTGCCGGATAGTCGTCTACCGGCAGAATCTGGCAGTTGGCGAAGATTTCGGGGAAAAGCCGCTTCATGATCTGGCGGTTTTCCAGCATGTAGGACACCCCGGAGGGTACCCGCAGGTTGTCTTCCAGCACATACACGGTACCATCGGCGTCCCGCACCAGGTCGCTACCACAGATGTTGGCCCAGACACCGTGGGGCGGATGGACACCGCGGCAGGCTCCCCGGAAATTCCTGGATCCGGCCAGGACTTCCTCCGGGAAAACGCCATCGGCAATGATGCGCTGCCGGTTGTAGATGTCATCGATAAAGAGGTTCAGCGCCTGCAGACGCTGGCGCAGTCCTGCCTCTATGCCGGTCCATTCGGACCGGGCCATGGTCCGGGGCACGATGTCGAACGGCCATGCCCTGTCGATATTCCCCGCCTCGCTGTACACCGTAAAGGTAATCCCCATGGCGAGAATGGCGGCCTCCGCCGCATGGCGGCGCGCCCTGAGGTTTTCCGGACCCAGCCGTTCCAGGTGCTCCAGCAGGGATGCGGCCGCCGGCCGTGCCTGGCCATCGGGCTGGATGAGTTCGTCGTAGGCGCCACTGGCCAGATACTGCAGATTTTTCATTCCTGCCACTTTCCATTCCTCCCAACCCGCCGGCCAGTGCGGGGCCCTCCTTTCCGGAAGGCCAGCACGGGTATCCCGGAACCATCTTGCAAGGTGTATGCCGGTCTGGATTTGCGGGTATGTCCCCATAAATCGCTATTTTCCGGTGTCTGTGCACCATAAATGTGCGAAGTGCATCAAGAAGATGCAAAAGGGGGTGGCTGGGGGAGTTCAGGCGGGAGAGTTTTTCTGTTCCCAGGGAAACATCGGGAGTGCATCCATGGCGCGGGTGAGCCCCTGGCTCCACGAATCGGCAATGGAGCGGTAGAAGATGTCGTCTTCCTCCAGATTCAGGTAGTTCCATGGTTCCAGGCTGCCGTTCCGGTAGAACAGCAGTTCTACGGGGGCCCCCACCGTCAGGTTGCTCCGGATGGTGGAGTTCATGGAGACCAGGGCACAGCGTCCCGCCGTTTCCAGGGAAAGTCCCGAATGTACCACCCGGTCCAGTATGGGTTTCCCATACTTGATTTCTCCGACCTGGAGAAAAGGGTGTTCTGCCGACTCGTGGATATAGTTGCCCTGGGGATAGACCAGATAGATGCCGGTCTCTCCTCTCTGAATCTGCCCCCCCAGGATAAAGGTGGCCTCGAAAACCGTGCTGGCGCTATCCCGGCTGGACTGGTTCCGCTGGACATCCGCGCTGATCAGGCCAATATAGTCCGCAGCCGCGGACAGCGTGGGCACTGTCCACAGACTCTGCCCGGGCTGGGCGATATCGCTGCGCAGTCTTTGCAGTACGGCCTGGGTGGTCGCGAGGTTTCCGGCCGAAAGCAGGCAGAAAAACCGTTTCCCCGGATAGGCAAACGTATGCATCTTGGAATAGACATTGATGTGGTCGGTACCTGCACTGGTACGCGAGTCGGAGCAGAAAACCAGCCCATCCTCCACACGGATGGCCAAGCCGTAGGTCATCTTGCGGTCCTCATGACAATTCGCACTCCAATACTCTCCCACTTCAGGTACCATGTGAAGTACGGCGCAGGAAACAGGACGCAAATTTCATGCTATGCCCGCGTCCGTCCGGAATCCCGGTGGAGCGGAAGGCGGCAGGAGGACTTTGCCGTGGCCCGCACCAGAGCTCTGCCCGGACCGTAATTGGTGGCGTGCCGGGGCTGTTCCCGCTCCGGGAAACCGGAAGGCGGGGCCAGTGCCGTGCCGCTACCCCGCTTTTCCGGCCTGTGCAGGCTTCCCAGGTCCGGCAGTAGCACGGCAGCCACGCTCCGGCAGCGCCATCTCCCGCAGAACACGCCCCTTCCCCGTCTCCCTCCGGCAATCCCGCAAGGCTGTGTCCCTTCCCGGGTTTTCCCCCGGCCACCTCTACCCGCGCTCCGCATGCCTGCGGGATTTCTGCAGAAGATCCCAAATGATGCGCGCCAGGCCAGCCGTGCACCATATTGCCGCACCAGCCGCCGGCCCCTGCATTGCGCTGGCGCGCCCCCCGACAGACAGGCTGGCCAGCAATATACATCATTTTGATAAATATCGGTTTTTTTATTTTCTGAAAGCGGCATGTTTCATGCTAGTTAACATTGTTCACCCGGGAGGAACAACCATGGTAGCCAATGTCAAGCAGAAAGCGCTTAAGGAATCGAGTCTTGGCTTCTTTGAGGCCATAGGCCAGTCTTTGGCCAACATTTCACCCACCCTGACCCCTGCCCTGAATATGGGGGCCGTTGTCGCACTTGCCGGCCAGGGCACCTGGGCCGTGTACATCATAGCCACCATAGCCCTCATTATCGTAGGGCTGAACATGTCGGTTCTGGCGAGCCGGTTTTCTGCTGCCGGTTCTTTTTTCGTGTTCATTTCCAGATCCATGGGCCCCATAGCGGGCGGCATGGCGGGCTGGTCCCTGATACTGGCCTATCTCGGAACCGCCATGGCCCTTCTGGCCGGACTGGCCATTTTTGTGAACAATACGCTCCATCCCTTTGGCGTACAGATTCCCCCGGCAGGCAGCTACCTGCTGTTTGGCACGCTGGCCTGGTATCTCGCCTACCGGGATATAAAACTTTCTTCCAGGATCAGCCTGGCGATTGAATCCATATCGGTCACCGTAATTACGGCCCTTGTTTTTCTGGTGGTCGGCAAGAATTACGATCCCGCAACGGTGCATGTCCAGTTTGCCATGCAGGGGGCACCCCTGAAGGGCATGTTTGAGGGGGTGGTTCTGGCCATCTTTTCTTTTGTCGGGTTTGAAAGTGCCGTAACCCTTGGAAAGGAGACCCGGGATCCAACGCGGAACATTCCCAGGGCGGTTATGGGAAGCATGCTTTTTGCGGGCGCCTTTTTTACGGTCATGGCGTTTCTGATGGTGGTTGCCTACAGGGGAAACACCACCGTTTTTGGCAACGATGCCGCCCCCCTGGAAACCCTGCTCGGATTCCTGGGCATGGAAGCGTTCTCGGCACCGCTCTACGCCATTGCCTCCATGAGCCTCTTTGCCTGTGTGCTCGCCTCCATCAACGCTGCTTCGCGACTGCTGTTTTCCATGGGGAGATACCAGTTTGTCCACAGGTCCATGGGACTCGTACATGGAAGCCACCAGACACCCCACATCGCCGTTACCATCAGTTCCATCCTGACGGTCCTGGGACCGGTTTTCCTGCTCGGGTGGGGGGCCATGAACACCTACGCCATCACGGGAACGGTAGCCACGTTCGGTTTTATTTTTGTCTACCTGCTGATCAGTCTCGCGGCCCCGATCTATCTTTACAAGAAAAGGGCGATGGGCCCCGCGGCCCTTTTTATGGGAATTTCGGGAATGGTCCTGATGGCCGGTGCCTTTTTCGGCAGCGTCTATCCGGTTCCGGCCTATCCTTTCAATATCCTCCCCTACGTATTCCTGGCCTATCTTGCGGCCGGCGGAATTCTGCTGGTCCGCATCAAAAGGGTATCGCCCGTGATTCTCGAGCGGGTCGAACTGGATCTGGAGGGCAGCGAAGGTATGGTACTCGGAAGAAAATAGCCGGAGTCCTGGCGGCCGGCGAAAACCGGTCCGGCCAGTTCCTTCAGGGAACTGGCTGGTTCTGGTCGTAGATGATGATGGACAGGAAAGTAATGGGCAGCTGGACGAGCCTCTCCGGACCATGGGGGATAGATCCGCTGAACGTCATGGAATCCCCGGGCTCCAGCATATAGAGATTCTTCCCGTGACGGTATTCGATTTTCCCCCCCAGCATGTAGATAAATTCCGCCCCCGGATGCTCGAAAGTGGGAAAACGCTCCGCCTCGTCATCCATGGTGATGAGAAAGGGCTCAAACCTTTTTACGGGCCCCTGGCTGTAGGCAAGAAGATGGTAGGTATGCCCTTTCCGGGTTCCCCGGCGGACGACTTCCATCCCTTCCCCGCTTTTGACCATCTGGGCCCCGCCTTCGGGCACATCGTAATTCCGGAACAGCTCGGAAAGGGAGACCCCAAGAGCGCGGCTTAGGCGGGACAGGGTGTCCAGGCTCATGGCGGTCTGGGCATTTTCAATTTTGGAGAGCATGCCACGGCTGATCCCGGAAATTTCGGCCACGTCGGCAATCGTCAGTCCCTGACGGGTCCGCAGCCTGTGCATCGAACTGCCGATATAGCGTTCCAGGCCTTCCGTAATTTCATCGCTGTTTTCCATATCCTGGATTCTTGCAGCTGGCACCCAGAATGACAAGATTGTTTCATCAAAAGAAATAAAGTTGATTAGTAGTTAAATTATGCTATCCTTTCCACAGGGACGTCTGCCAGAGGAAACCATGAAAGATTCCGGATCCTGCACATTGACGCTTTCCTGCCCGGACCAGACCGGGATTGTGGCCAGGGTAGCCGGCCTGGTCGCGGCCATGGGTGGCTGGATTACGGAAGCCAGCCACCATGCGGATCCCTGCCAGGGTATTTTTTTCATGCGGCAGCAGATCCGGGCCGATTCGCTTGCGGGTGGCATCGGGGATTTTTGCCGGTCGTTCGCACCCCTTGCGCGGGAACTCGGCATGGAGTGGCAGATCTCGGACCAGCGCATACCGAAACGCGTCATCATCCTTGTCTCCGGACAGGGGCACTGTCTTTATGACCTGCTGGGCCGGTGGCGAAGTGGAGAGCTGCACATGGACATTCCCTGCGTCGTTTCCAATCACGAAACCTTCCGCGGTCTTGTCGAATGGCACGGGATTCCGTTTTACCACGTTCCCGTACCGGAACGGGACAAGACCAGGGCGTTTTCGGCCATCCGGGAGATTTTCGAGAACGGAAAGGGCGACCTGATGGTGCTTGCCCGGTTCATGCAGATTCTTCCGGCCGATTTCTGTGAACGGTATCCGCAGAAGATCATCAACATCCACCACAGTTTTCTGCCCAGTTTTGTTGGCGCCCAGCCCTATCACCAGGCCTATTCAAAAGGGGTCAAGCTGGTTGGCGCGACCTGCCACTATGTCACGCCAGACCTGGACCAGGGCCCGATCATTGATCAGGACGTGATACGGGTAAACCACGCGGACACACCCGACCATCTCGTCCGCATGGGCCGGGATGTAGAAAAAATTGTCCTGTCGAGGGGGGTACGGTACCACCTGGAAAACCGTGTCCTCCTGCATGGAAACCGGACTGTCGTGTTCACCTGAACGGGAGATGGCACATGCCCTGGAGACTGCTGCGGTATGCCATGAACCCCGCCCATCCGGACGGGCGGATGTTTTCCCGTCCGGAAAAACTGCGGAACCGCTACGACGTGGTCATCATTGGCGGGGGTGGCCATGGCCTGGCCGCTGCCTACTACCTGGCCAGGGAACATGGAATCCGCAACGTCTGCGTTCTCGAGAAGGGGTATATAGGCGGGGGGAATACCGGAAGAAATACCACCATCATCCGGTCCAACTACATTACCCCCGAAGGCGTGCGCTTCTACGATGAATCGGTACGCCTGTGGCAGGACCTTTCCGAAGATTTTGACCTGAACCTTTTTTACGCAACCCGGGGACACTACACGCTCGCCCACTCGGATTCCGCAATGCGCACCATGCGTCTGCGCGCAGAAATCAACAAGCACTACGGAATCGCCTCGGAAGTGGTGGACAGGGAAATCCTGCGCCGCGAGCTGCCCATGATGGACCTGTCGGGCGGCGGGCACGCCCCCGTGCTTGGCGCCCTCTACCATGCTCCAGGAGCGATCGCCAGACACGACGCCGTGGCCTGGGGATATGCCCGCGGGGCAGACCGGCGTGGCGTGGAAATACACCAGCAAACGGAAGTGCTCGGACTGGCCGTGCGGTCCGGAAAAATCCATGCGGTCCAGACAAGCCGGGGCACCATAGAAACGGACAGCGTCCTGTGTGCCGTGGCGGGCGCAACGCCGCGCATCCTCGCCATGCTGGGCCTCACCAGCCCGGTTTGTGTCCATCCCCTGCAGGCCATGGTCAGCGAACCGGTGAAACCCTGGCTGGACCCCATCGTTGTTTCAGGAAGCCTGCACGTTTATGTCAGCCAGTCCGCACGCGGGGAGCTGGTGCTTGGGGCCTCGCTGGACCCCTATGAACTGCATTCGACCCGGTCAACGCTGGATTTTGCCGAGGGACTCTCCGCCCATATCCTGGATCTTTTTCCTTTTCTTTCCCAGATCAGGATCGTCCGCCAGTGGGCCGGCATGGCCGACATGACGCCCGATTTCTCCCCCATCATGGGGAAAACTCCCATCGGCGGATTTTATCTGGATGCGGGATGGGGTACCTGGGGCTTCAAGGCAACCCCGGTCGCCGGAAAAACCATGGCACACACCATTGCCACCGGCAGGGAACATCCGCTGGCTGCCGGATTTTCCCTGGAGCGTTTCCGGAACTTTGCGCTCACCGGGGAAAAAGGTGCCGCAGCCGTTGGCCACTGAGAGGATATGGAAATGAAACTGATGGACTGTCCGATCCATGGAAAAAGGCCCATTTCGGAATTTCTGTACGGAGGCGAGATCCGGGAGTCTCCCGACCCCGATACGTGTACCGACGGGGCATGGGCAGACTACGTTTTCAGCCGGAACAGCGTTCCGGGAATCAAACGGGAATGGTGGTGCCATGTTCCGAGCACTACCTGGTTTGTCGCCGAGCGGGATACCGGGGCCGGAGACGTGCTGAAAACCTATCTTTACGGGAGTCCGGCGTCATGACCGGGGAAAGGCTGCCACCCGTACAGGGGGAGTGGATAGACCGGGAAACCCCGGTGTGTTTTTCCTTCGAAGGAAAACCGTTTTCCGGATTCTCCGGGGATACGGTGTCCAGCGCGCTCTGGGCCAGCGGGCAGAAAATCCTGGGCCGGAGCTTCAAATACCACCGGCCACGCGGGATCTTCAGTCTCGCCAACCACGACATCAACGCCATGATGCAGTCGGGCGGTGTCCCCAATATCCGCGCAGACATCACCCAGATCCGGAATGGCATGGAGCTTTTCCCGGTCAATACGTGGGGCGGCCTTTCCAGGGACCGTGCCCGCATCCTGGACCACCTGTCGGCCTTTCTGCCGGTAGGTTTCTATTACAAGGCCTTTTACGGGAAAAGGCTGTTCCCCTACTGGGAACGCCTGTTCCGCGCCATGACCGGCCTCGGCCGGGTAGATTTTTCCCAGCCCCGCCAGTTTACCGCCAAGGAACATGATTTCTGCTCCATCGCGGTCGTTGGTGCCGGCCCCTCCGGGCTTTCCGCCGCCCTGTCTGCCGCGGACCTGGGGGCCGATGTCGTGCTGGTCGACGAGAACGGGCACCCCGGGGGAAGCGGCCACTACCAGCGCGGGGGAGACGACAGCCAGTGGCGCACTACGGAAGCGCTATGGGCAAAAGTGCTGGCGCATCCCAGGATCCGGACCAGAGCGGACACCTGCGCCGCCGGATATTATGCCGACCACTGGATTCCCCTCGTATCCGGCCAGAAGATGACCAAACTGCGGGCGGGGGCCGTCATCTTCGCCATGGGTGCCTTCGAGCAGCCCGCAGTATTCCGGAACAATGATCTGCCGGGGATAATGCTGGCCTCTGCAGCCCAGAGACTGATATACCGGTATGCCGTACGGCCCATGCGAAACGCGGTGGTCCTGTGCGGGAACAGCGATGGCTACCGGGCAGCCCTGGACCTGCTGGCCCACGGTATCCGGATTGCCGCGATCCTCGACTTCCGGGAAGCGGACGGCAGCGGATCCAGCCGCAGGGTCCAGGATCTCGGCGTTCCGGTCCATTTCGGGAAGTGCATCTATGAAGCCATGCCCACGGCGGACGGGAAAGGGGTAGCCGGGGTACGGGTGGCCCGGTTCCAGGGCGGCCAGGCCCTGGCCGGCTCCGGGCTGGAAGAGATTTCCTGCGACGGGGTAGCGGTCAGCGTCGGCTGGGCCCCAGCGGCAAACCTGCTGTACCAGGCCGGCGCCCGGATGCTGTTTTCCACCACCCTCCAGCAGTTTGTGCCAGGCGCATTTCCCCAGGGCATTTTTGCCTGCGGACGGCTGAATGGCGTCTATGGCTATGGAGACCGGCTCCAGGACGGCGCCTCGGCCGGACAGCAGGCGGCCGCCTTTCTGGGGTACGGGGAATGCGGGCCCCGTCCCCGTTTTCTGGAAGCGGCCGGCCCAAGCCATCCCTGGCCGGTGGTTCCCCACCCTTCCGGAAAAAATTTTGTGGATCTGGATGAGGACCTGCAGCTCCGGGACTATGCCAACGCCATCCAGGAAGGCTTCGACAGCCCGGAACTGCTGAAACGGTACACCACAAACGGCATGGGCCCCAGCCAGGGAAAGCATTCCAGCATGAATGCCCTGCGAATTCTGGCCCATTACACCGGACGCGCCCCGGGGGAGACAGGCACGACGACCGCAAGACCGTTCTTCCATCCGGTGCCGCTCGCCATTCTGGCAGGACGGGGATTCCACCCTGAACGCCATACCCCCATGCACGAAGAGCATGTTGCGCTCGATGCCGTCTGGATGCGCACAGGAGAATGGCTGCGCCCGGAATATTACCGGTCTGCCGGGCTGGACCGGGCGGCTGCCATCCAGGCGGAGGTGCGCTCCGTGCGCCAGAACGTCGGCCTGATCGACGTGGGAACCCTGGGAAAACTGGAAGTGTCTGGCCCTGGGGCCGCCGAATTTCTGGAGCGGATCTATCTGCCGCGCTACGCAAACCTGAAGACCGGAATGACCCGCTATGCCGTAATGTGCGATGAAGCCGGCACCGTCCTGGACGATGGCGTCGTCGCCCGCCTGTCCGGGGACCTTTTTTACTTTACCACCACCTCGTCCGGGGCCGCCGGCCTTTACCGCGAACTGGTCCGCCTGAATACGCTCTGGCAGCTGGACTGTACCCTGGCCAACCTGACGGGCGCCCATGCCGCGGTCAACCTCGCCGGTCCGAAGTCCAGGGAGGTTCTGGGCCTGCTGGCGGATGTGGACCTGGCTCCGGCATCCTTTCCCTATCTGGGCGTCCGCCAGGGGCGGGTTGCCGGCATTCCGGCGCGCATCCTGCGGGTTGGATTTGTCGGCGAATGGGGATACGAAATCCATGTGCCGTCTTCCATGGGAACAGCGCTCTGGAAAGCCCTGCTGCAGGCGGGCAGGGCCTTTGGCATTCGTGCCTTTGGCGTGGAAGCCCAGCGCATCCTGCGTCTGGAAAAGGGCCACCTGATCGTCGGCCAGGACACGGATGGCCTCACGACCCCTTTTGAAGCCGGTCTGGACTGGGCTGTCCGCATGGACAAACCCTTTTTTGTGGGAAAACGGAGTCTCCAGATCCTGTCCCGCACTCCGCCCAGGCAGAGGCTCGCAGGCTTCGTCCTGGAATCCCCCCTTCCAGGGGCCATACCGGAGGAATCCTGTCTGGTCGTGCAGGATGGCAGCATTGCCGGGAGAATTACCAGTATTGCCTGCAGCGCTGCCTGCGGCGCCTGGGTCGGGATGGCCATGGTCGACAGGGAACTCGCGGCCGCAGGCACAGCCATCCGGATTCGTCTTGCCAGTGGCGCGCTGGTCCGGGCAAGGATCACCGCCCTGCCCTTTTACGATCCCGGCCAGAGCCGGCAGAAGGAGGTCCCCTGTGACTAGCCCGACGCCCGTGCGCACCAGTCCCATACCGGGCCTCCTGCAGGAGGCCACGCAGGCCGGAGGAGGATCCATGATCCTCAGCGACCGTTCCCTGGGGAACCGCCTCGGCCTGAAAGGCCGGCATGCCGCCGGTTTTCTGGAGACTTCCGGTATCCCCGTGCCAGACCGGCCAAACACCTACCGGAGCGGCCAGGGACTGCTGGTTCTGCGCCTTGGCGTTTCCGAATTTCTGCTCGAAGGCCGCCATCCTGCCCTGACCCGGATTGGGGCGGTGGCGCCGGGACTCCATCCGTTTCCGCGGGAAGACTGTTCGCTGTTCATGGCCGGGACCGGCACGGGCGATCTCCTCCGGCAGACCTGCAGCCTGGATTTCGGCTCCTGGGACCCGGAAAGCCGGTCCCTCGCCCTGACCGTCCTGGCCGGCATAGGGGTTACCCTGCTGAAGGGAGCCTTCCAGGGCCTGCCCTGCTACCTCCTCTGGTGCGATTACAGCCATGGTCCCTACCTGTGGAAGACCATTTCCAGCCTCGCCATGGAAACCGGTGGTTACGTTACAGTCCCGTCGGGAAGCGCTGGTCTCCCCGATGGCAAGGGAATTTTTCCTGCGGAGGAATCGTAGATGCCCAAGGATGCGCTGCAGAAGTTTCTGGAACAGCACCAGATCCGGTATGTGCTGGCCCAGTTTGTCGATCTTCATGGTACGGCGAAGACCAAATCGGTTCCGGTCCGCCATTTCCGCTCCATTCTGGAGGAGGGCGCAGGGTTTGCGGGTTTTGCCGTATGGGGTCTGGGAATCGGGCCCCATGGTCCGGATTTCATGGCCGTAGGGGATCCGGCCACCCTTGTGCCCGTGCCCTGGCAGACCGGCTATGCCAGGGTCGTCTGCGAGGGCCATGTGAATGGTGAACCCTGGGCGCTGGATTCCCGCGTGGTCCTGAAGAAACAGGTTGCACGCCTGGAAGAACGCGGGCTTCTGCTCCATACGGGGCTCGAACCCGAGTTTTCCCTGCTGTCCAGGACTCCATCCGGAGACCTCGTCCCCTGCGACGGGAGCGACGTTCTGGACAAGCCCTGTTATGACTACAAGGGCCTGTCCAGATCCCGTTCTTTTCTGGAACGTCTTGTCGAAAGCCTGACCGCTGCCGGGATGGATGTCTACCAGATAGACCATGAGGACGCCAATGGCCAGTTCGAGATCAATTATACCTACTCCGACAGCCTCACCTCGTGCGACCGCTTTGTCTTTTTCAAAATGGCCGCCTCGGAAATTGCCCACGACCTTGGACTCATCTGCTCCTTCATGCCGAAACCCTTTGCCAACCGCCCAGGAAACGGCATGCACATGCACCTGTCTCTCAGCGACGGGCAGAAAAACCTGTTTGCCGATCCGGGGGATCCCCGCGGGCTGGATCTTTCGCCCATGGCCTACCATTTTCTGGCGGGGATCCTGGCGCATGCACCGGCCCTGGCGGCCATATGTGCCCCGACCGTAAACTCGTACAAACGGCTGGTGGTCGGACGGTCCCTCACGGGCGCCACCTGGGCCCCGGCCTATATCAGCTATGGCGACAACAACCGTTCCTCCATGGTCCGGATTCCAAAGGGCCGGCTGGAACTCCGCCTTCCGGACGGCGGCTGCAATCCCTACCTCGCAACCGCGGCCATCATCGCGGCCGGTCTGGACGGGATGGACCAGCGTCTTGATCCCGGGGAACCGCAGAACATCAACCTGTATGACCTTTCCCCGGAGGAGATCCGCTCCGCCGGCATCGGGATCCTTCCCCAGAATCTCAAGGAAGCGCTGGTGGCCCTCGGGCAGGATGGCGTGCTCTGCTCCGCCCTGGGACCGGTAGCCGGGGAATTCCTGCGGATCAAGCACATGGAATGGCTGGAATACATGCGGCACGTGTCGGACTGGGAACGGGCCAGCTATCTGGAATTTTTCTGAACATTCAGCCTGAATCAGGGGGACACCATGTGTGGCATAGTCGGACTGCTGGTTAAAAAGCCGGAACTGTACTCCCGTCTTGGGGAATGGCTGGTGCCCATGCTGGTCGGGATGACCGAGCGGGGTCCGGATTCCGCCGGACTGGCCGTTTTTGTCCCAGATCCGGATCCGGAGACCACGAGACTGAGCCTTTACGCCGGGTCTTCAGCGACCGGCGCGGCGTTTGACTGGCCCGTTTTTGGGCAGTCCGTCTGCAGTGGCCTGGACCGGCGCGCACAGGTGGATTTCCGTCACAACCATGCCACGGTTTCGTTCCTGGTGCCCCCGGAAGAGGCCAGGACGTGGATATCTGAACGGTATCCCGCGCTCCGCATTCTGGCCTCCGGGAAAAACATGGTCCTGTACAAGGACGTCGGGCTTCCCGCCGAAATCGCCGGAAAATACCGGTTTGCGGATTTTTCCGGAAGCCACATGGTTGGCCATACCCGCATGGCCACGGAATCTGCCGTGACTCCCGACCGGGCGCACCCTTTTACGGCGGGCGGGGATTTCTGCCTTGTCCATAACGGTTCCCTTTCCAATCCGCACGGCATCCGCCGGATGCTGGAGCCGCATGGCATACATTTTGATACGGACAACGATACGGAGGCGGCCTGCCGTTTCCTGGAGTGGCGCCTGCGCGAGGGAGATACGCTGGAAATGGCGGTCAAAAGGAGTTTTCAGGAACTGGACGGCTTTTTTACCTTCCTGATGGGTACCGCGCACCAGCTGGCCCTGGTCCGGGATCCCTTTGCCTGCAAGCCCGCCATTGTGGCCGAAACCGGAGACTATGTGGCGGTAGCCTCCGAATTCCGGTCTCTTGCCCACCTGCCGGGCATTGCCGATGCCGACCTGTTCGAACCGGCGCCAGAGGAGGTGTACATATGGACCGCGTGAGCTTTGATCTGGCGACGACGCCCCTGCGGGAGATCAATGCCTTCCTGCACCGTGCCCCTGCGGAAACGGAAAGCCGGACGGTCATCCTCGACCGCCCGGGCGGGGTGCACAACCTTGCGGTGGGGATGGCCCACGACTGGCGGGTCACCGTGCATGGGCATGTGGGCTACTACGCGGCCGGTATGAACCAGACCGCGGAGATGGAGATTTTTGGCAATGCCGGTACCGGGCTGGCCGAAAACATGATGAGTGGCCGGGTCGTCGTGCATGGCTTTGCCTCCAATGCGGCCGGTGCCTCGGCCCATGGAGGACTGCTCGTCATCGGGGGCGATGCCGGGTTGCGCTGCGGCATCTCGCTGAAGGGCGGGGACATTGTCGTGGGAGGCTCGGTCGGCAGTTTTTCCGGGTTCATGGCCCAGGCCGGCCGCCTGCTGGTCTGCGGGGACGCTGGCGATGCCCTCGGGGACTCCCTTTATGAAACCGTCATCTATCTTGGCGGGCACGCCAGGTCACTTGGCGCGGATGCCCGTGAGGAACCCATGACGGAACCGGACTACCAGGAGGTGGAATCGCTGCTCGCCAGGGCCGGCGGGAATTTCTGTACGGTGGATCCAGGCCGTTTCCGGAAGATTGTCTCTGCCCGGAGCCTGTACCACTGGAATGCCAACGCGAATCAGGAATATTGAGGAGGGCCGCATGGAAAAGACAGCGGATGCATCCCGGAACCTGTCTCTTGAGGAATCCTGGGGGTACGACCGGAAAACCATGGACTACATCCGGCATGCGGCTGCCCATGGCCTTTACGAAATCCGGGGTCTGGGCGCCAAGAGGAAACTGCCACACTTCGATGACCTGGTCTTTCTTGGGGCGTCCATGTCCCGCTACCCGCTGGAGGGCTACCGGGAACGGTGCTCCACCAGGACGGTCCTCGGGACCCGGTTTGCCCGGAAACCGGTCGAACTGGAGATCCCGGTTACCATCGCCGGCATGAGTTTTGGCGCCCTGTCGGCAAACGTCAAGGAGGCCCTCGGAAAGGCCGCAACGGCGATGGGTACCTCCACCACTACCGGCGATGGGGGGATGACCCGGGAAGAAAGAAACGCCTCGAAGATCCTGGTGTACCAGTGCCTGCCCTCCCGCTATGGATTCAACCCGGAGGATCTGCGCAGGGCCGATGCCATTGAGATGGTCATAGGCCAGGGCGCAAAACCGGGCGGTGGAGGAATGCTCCTTGGGCAGAAGGTGAACCCGAGGGTTGCGCGGATGCGGACCCTGCCGGAGGGCATCGACCAGCGTTCCGCCTCACGGCATCCGGACTGGACCGGACCCGACGACCTGGCCATCAAGATCCGGGAGCTCCGGGAAATCACGGACTGGGAAAAACCCGTGTACATCAAGGTGGGGGCCACACGCACCTATCACGATGTCAAACTTGCGGTCCATTCGGGTGCCGATGTCGTAGTGGTTGATGGCATGCAGGGGGGGACCGCGGCCACGCAGGGCTGCTTTATCGAACATGTGGGCATCCCCACCCTGGCGGCCCTGCGGGAGGCCGTAGAGGCCCTTGAGGACATGGGCATGAAGGGAACCGTACAGCTCGTGATCTCCGGCGGGATCCGGACCGGCGCGGACGTGGCCAAGGCACTGGCCATGGGTGCCGATGCCGTTTCCATCGGCCAGGGGATGCTGGTGGCCCTGGGGTGCAACAGCGGAACGTGGACCGATTCCGGGGGGCGGCACCAGGACGCGGAAGCGGACTACCGCACTCTCGGGACCCTTCCGGGCTACTGCCACCACTGTCACACGGGGCGCTGTCCGGTTGGGGTAACCACCCAGGATCCGGAGCTGGAACAGCGGGTGACGCCAGAAACAGGGGCAAAGCGCGCCCGGAACTATCTCCGGACCCTGACCATGGAACTGGCCACCATCGCCCGTGCCTGCGGGAAACAGGATGTCCACCATCTGGAAAGGGAGGATCTGGCAGCGCTGACCGTCGAAGCGGCCGCGATGGCCGGCATTCCGCTGGCGGGCACCCGCTGGATTCCGGGGAAGGCATGACCGGCCCGGCTCCCGGTAGTGTGGCAGGACCTCCGCCTGTGCCCCGGGACCTGGCCGCATCCCCGGCGGCAGGGGGGAAGCCGGAATGACCGTCCATCTGGCCGGGAACCCTGCCGAGATTGCCCGCTGCTACCCTGTCGTGAACCAGCTCCGGCCGAACCTCACCCGGGAGGACTTTGTCGGACAGGTCCTGCGCCAGATCCGCCGCCACGGTTACCGCCTGGCCTACCTGGAGCAGGAGACCGGCGTGGTTTCCTGTCTGGGGTGCCGGCCCACGGAACACCTGGCCTGGGGGAAAATACTCTACATCGATGACCTGGTCACGCTTCCGGAATACCGCGGATCCGGTTTCGGGACACGGCTTATCGGCTGGGCAAAAGATTTTGCGAAAGCAGCGGACTGCACGCAGATCCATCTGGATTCCGGCCTGTCCAGGGTAGAGGCGCACCGTTTCTACCAGGCCCACGGTTTCGAGGTACGTTCCCTGCATTTCTATGTACAGGTCGTACGCTAGGCAATCCGGCCGGAAGGACGGAGCCGGGCACACGGCAGTCCGCGGGACCGGCCGGGGTCCCGCCTTCCGGCATCCACGTCCGGCACTCCGCCTTCGATGAGGTACAACCATGGCCGAAAGCTTTCTGGACCGGTTCCACTATGAAAGTGCAGTTGCCGGATGCGGATACCATGTCTCCCTGTTCAGTACCACGGGCAGCCGGACCACGAATGAAGACTTTGTGTGCTTCCGGGCGCCCCCGGAAGAGCGCCTTGCCTCCCGGGGGGTCATGCTTGTCCTTGCCGACGGGATGAGCGGTGGCGAGGGAGGACGGGAAGCGGCCGAGATTTTCTGCCGGTCCGTCTGCGATTTCTATTATGGCCTCCCGGACACCCTTTCGCTGGAAAAAGCCATGGTTTCGGCCATTGAAACCGCCAACCGCTGGATCTTCAGCATCGGACAGCGCGACAGCCAGCTCACCAACATGGCGGCCACGTTCTGCATCATGGTTCTCGCCAGCGGGGAATGCCATGTGTTCAGCGCCGGGGACACACGGGCCTATCTTTCCAGGGAGGGCTCCACCACTCTCCTCACGGAGGACCATACCTCCATGGGGCTTTATGGGGGGGTTGTAAACCGTGCGGCAGGATTCTCCGATGACATAAAAACGGCCCATACCAAATCGGTGCTTTGCACCGGAGACTGCCTGTTCCTCTGTTCGGACGGGTTCTATCGCCATCTTGGGAACCGCAGACTGGGGCAGTTTCTGGAAACGCTGCAGGCCGGCCGTGGCAGGGAAAAAAATCCCCTGGAACACGCAGACGATCTGGCCTTTGACGACAATGCCTCTGTTGCCGCGGTCCATGTGGACCGGCTCATGACCGGAAATCCGGAATTTCTGGCGAAGATGGTCTGTGCCCTTCCCCTTCTCCCTGCGCCGGCCTGCGGATCCATGATCGACGGGCATGTTCTGGAAAAGAAGGTGCTCTCAAGCGGCCATTCCGATTTTTTTCTGGTTTCGCGGCCAGACGGGGAAAAGGGAAGGATGCTGATGAAAATTCCCAGGCCTTCCCTCCAGGACGGGAATATCCGGCATGCCTTTCTGGTGGAGTGGTGGCTTTCCCGAAATTTCCGGAGCCCATGGACACCGGATTTCCACACGTCCGAAATAAAGCACCAGAGCCAGCTTTATATCCTGATGGATTTCCACGAGGGGGAAACCCTGGAAAAAAAGATTTCCCGGGGCAGCCTGCGCCTGGAAGAAGCCCTGGACATGGCGGAAAACATCGCCAGGGCCCTGTACGATATCCACAGGGCCGGGATTTATCACCGGGACCTCAAGCCGGAAAATATCCTGGTTGGCCACAAAAACGGGATCCGGATCATGGATTTCGGCTTTTCCTATGTCTCCGGGCTCGGGAACCTGAATGGCAGCCGGCATCTGGGGACGCCTGCCTACCTGGCCCCGGAGACACTGGAGAACGGGGGAATCGATGCCCGGTCCGACATCTATTCTTTCGGTGTCACCCTCTACCGCATGCTGGGATACGGAGAACTGCCGTTTGGCATTGGCGGGCCGGTCTCCCTGAAGAAAAGAAGACGGGACATTCCTGACTGGATCGATGAAATGGTGGCCAAAATGCTGAGCCGGAACCCGGCAGACCGCTTTCAGGATGCGTATGAGGTCTGTTTCACCATACAGAAGAACCGGATGCTGGATCCCATCCAGCCCATGGCGGCAGGACAGCCACCGCTGGCTTTTCCGGAAATCGTCTGGTGGCGGATCCTGTCCCTGGTGCTGGTCTGCATCATCCTGTTTCTGCTCGAAACCGGCTGAGACGCGCTTTCCAGGCCAGGAGTGCGGCCTGCCAGCCAGACCCGCAGGAAACCCCCTAGCGCACGCCGGCCGCCGGGGCCGGCCGCGCCGGAACTCCCGGGCGTGCGGGCAGAAAAAAGGCGAAAAATCCCAGTAGCGGCAGAAACGAGCAGATCTGGTATACCCGGACGATCCCCCAGACATCGGCGACCTGGCCGAGCACGGCGGCGCCGATGCCTCCCAGGCCAAATGCGAGGCCAAAAAACAGTCCGGAGATGGTCCCGACCCGGCCCGGGACCAGCTCCTGGGCATATACCACCATGGCCGGAAAGGCCGAGGCCAGGAGAAATCCGATCACGACCGTCAGGATGGCGCTTGCGGTCAGGGAAACGTAGGGCAGCGCCAGGGTAAAGGGGGCAATTCCCGCCAGGGAGACCCAGATCACCTGCCGGCGTCCGATGCGGTCGCCAATGGGGCCACCAAACACCGTACCGGCCGCGACGGCCGCCAGAAAGAGGAACAGGTGAAACTGGGCTTCCCGGACCGGAATGGCAAAACGGTGTACCAGATAGAAAATGAGATAGCTGCTGATGCTGGTCAGGTACACAAATTTGGCGAACATCAGCAGCACCAGGACGGTCATGCTGCGCCGCACGGCGGCCGGCGTGAGGCCATGCACCGGTCCGGCTCCCGCGGCGTGCCGGGGCCTGCGGTGCTGGTTCTGGTACCAGCGGCCCACAAAGGCCAGGATGGCGATGGCCACCAGCGTCGCCAGGGAAAACCACGACAGGCTGTGCTGGCCATTGGGCATCACCACCAGGGCGGCGAGGAGTGGGCCCATGGCCGTCCCGGCATTGCCGCCGACCTGGAATATGGACTGGGCCAGCCCATACCTGCCCCCCGAGGCGAGCCGGGCCACCCGCGAGGATTCCGGGTGGAAGACGGAGGATCCGAGGCCCACCAGGGCGGCGGCGGCCAGGACCGCCGGATAGTCTGGCGCGATGGAAAGCAGCAGGAGCCCCAGAAACGTGGACACCATCCCGAGCGGCAGGGAATAGGGAAAAGGATGGCGGTCCGTGTAATTCCCGACCAGGGGCTGGATGATGGATGCCGTCAGCTGGTACGCCAGGGTGATGAGGCCGATCTGCGCAAAACTCAGCGAAAAGCTGCTCCGGAACAGGGGATAGACGGCCAGCATGAGCGACTGGATGCTGTCGTTCAGAAAATGGGAAACGCTGATCGCGCCCAGGACCGTAAACTGCGTTCCGTTGGGATGAAGGGAAGCGGAGGGGGATGGGCCATCCAGGCGGCTGGCGGTGGACATTCTCTAGTTCGTCCGGTCAGGAAACGGCTGGGCACCAGAAACAGGATTTTCGGGCATTGTCGCATAATCCCCGCCATCCCCAAAGGGGCTGGGGCCCAGGCCTGAGTGGCGCCTGTCCACCGCCACCAGACCCCGGCGGCGAGAACCCCTACCCCTGGCCATTCCAGGGCCCGTTCAGGGAGTTTCTCAGGATCTTGCCCGCCCGGAACCGGAGCGCCCGGCGTTCCGGAATCCGGATTTTCTGCCCGGTGGCCGGGTTCCGTCCCGGGCGGGCGGCCCGCGTGCCCACAAAAAAGGTACCGAAACCCGCGAGCCGCACCGGCTTGCCTTCAAGGAGGGCACCGGACATGGCACGGAGGATGCTGTCGAGGGCCAGCGCCGCCTTCGCCTGGGTCAGCTCCACCGATTCGGAAAGGTGCATAATCAGGTCCTGCTTGTTCATCACGGTCTCCTTGCTGTTTCGAAAAAAAGGGCTCCGGGGATGGATGGCCAGCGCCCGGGCGGCCGGAGACCGCCCTCCTGCCGGGGTGGGCCGGGGCTGCGGGAGACACGCCCCTGCGCGGCCGGACAGGCCGGCCGGGATGCGCAGCGCCGGGAAAAGGAACGCGCGGGAGGGAATATTGGCAGTACCCGGGGACAGCGGCCGCGGGGTTCTCAGAACACCACCTTCATGGTGCCAAAGAAGGATCTCGGCATCATGGGCTCCCCTTCCAGATAGCTGCCCGGAGCGCCATTGGCGTAGGGGAACAGTTTTTCCAGCACATAGGCCTGCGAATTGAGAAGATTGACCCCGGTCAGGCTGAGCGTCACGTTCCGGACTCCGTAAAGGCCGACCGGGAACGTGTGGGACAGGTTGAAATTCATCGTGGTGTAGGACGGCATGCTGCCGGAGGTGGGAGCCCCCGTGCTCGCCTCGATGTACTGCGGGCCGACAAGATTGGCGTACAGGCGCGCGCGCGTGCGCCCGTAGTGCGCCAGGAGCCCCAGTCCGGCAAGATAGGTTGGGGTATTGGGCCGGGGTTCCCCCACGCTGGTTGCCACACCATACTGGCTCGTCGAGCTGCTCGTATAGATGGCCTCCTGTATGGAATAGTTTCCGTACAGGGACACGTACGGGTCCAGCGCATACTGGGTGGCCAGGTTGATTCCCTGATACTGCGACGAACCGATATTGTATTCGTAGGTCAGGCCGGTAGTGGGATCGTAATAGGAACTGAAGGTATGGGCGAACTCCGACCGGTAAAAGGACGTGCTGACCTCCAGTCCTCCCTGGTGGTACTGGACGCCAAACTGGTAGGTGTCCACGCGTTCTGGCCGTATGGTGACCGGGGTGGACGGACTGGTGGTCGTGGCGTTGCCGTCGGCCGAATAGAACGCGGTAATGTTTGGATACTTGTAGCCTGTGGCGTAATCGGCATACAGCTTCAGGGGCCGGATGGGCCGGTACTGGATTCCGACATAGGGGCTGATTTCGCTGTAGGTATTGCCGCTGCTCGACCCGACCGTATAGTAGTACCCCGGCACGTCGTTCAGGTGGGTGGCCACGATCTCGTATTTGATGCCTGGCACCACATCCAGGTCCTGGATGGGCCTGATTTTCGCCTGGGCATACAGCTTGCTGTACATTCTCCAGCCATGCTCGTCCCAGAGATTGTTGTATCCGGGAATATAGGGCACCTGCGGGGTCCCGTAGACATAATCCTGCGAATGGTACAGCGAGACGGCCGCGAGGCCTCCGGCATCCAGATCGACATATTTATGGAACCAGCGTATGGAAGGATTGAAGCCAAAGGTGTCCGTCTGGTAGGAATAGCTGTGGTAGTTGTCCCCGCTGATGGTCTGGGCGAGACAGGCTGGCGAGCTGTCCCCCGTAAAATTGTTGCCGGAATACTGGCATACCGTTTCTGCCGGGTTCAGGTAGAAGGTAACAAAGCCGTTATACGGTGAACTCACAGCCGGATTGATGTATTCCAGGCGGTCCGAGTTCGTATAGCTGTAAAACCCCTTGAATCCCAGGACCGCACTGGAAGAAAGCAGGGTCTTGTTCTGCAGTATGGCCATCATGTGCTCGGTATGGCTGCTGGCATAGGTAAAGCTGGCAGGCCACTGGTAGTAGCGGCCATACTGGCTGAGGAGATCCACCGGCATCCGCGCCGGCGTGGATCCCTGGTTCTTGTTCAGCAGGAACACCAGGGACCACCTGGAGGTGGGGGAAATCTGCGGAAGATCGTACGCGGCGTAATAGGAATAGAGCCGGTCGGGGGTATTCTGGAGATATCCCGCGGTCTGGCGGGAAGAAAACCGCATGAAGAGGTTTCCGTATCCCGCGGTTTTCCCGGTATTCAGCTCCGCACCATAGCTTTGCGTATTGAAGGAACCGTACCCCCCAAACACGGATTCATACGCTTTCTTTCCCGGCATCCGGGGAAGATAGTCAATGTTTCCGCCAATGGCGCCGACCGCATTGATGTCCGGGGATGGGGTGCCGTAGGTCACGCGGATTCCCGAGGTCTGGCCCAGGGTAACGGGGACCAGGTTGGTGAGGTCGGCGTAGTTGTTGTTTCCTCCTGAAAGGCCGCCGTTGAAAAGATCGGCAATTGGCAGGTTGTCAAAGGTGTATCCGACCTGTGTCTGGGAAAAGCCACGCACGGAAATGTGTGTTTTTACGCCAATCGGATTGGTGCTGACGGCATTTATGCCAGGGACAAAACTGAGGATGGTCGATGCGTTCTGCGTGGATTCCTGCCCATTTATGAACTCTTTGGGAATCAGCGCCGTTTCCGCACCGTAGACAGGTTTTACCTGGGTCAGCGCCTTTTTGTCCACCATGCGCAAAAGATTCTTTTTTACGCCTTCAATTTTGTATACCTTTTTATCCGGTTTTGTTTTTTCTGCACCGTAGGCAATGGCCTGGTGGTATCCTACAACCAGTACCCCCAGTGAGGCCATGACGCTTCGCCTGACCCGGATATTCTTTTCCGATATCATGTGGTTCTCCCTCGATGCATGCTTTCCGGAATGGCATTCAAATACCATGCCAGCTGAAACTGCGAACCGCGCCCATGGTTACTGGTGGTCCCTTTTATATTCCCGCGCGAAAAAAGTGCAGGAGCAGATAAAGTCACCAATATGGTGCGCAACGGATATTTTGCTGCCGTTCCATGATGGGATTGGAAGCGTTTTCAGGAAAGTGCTATTTTTTCCCTGGAACGTTTCATAAAAAGCAACGGTGAACTGATGCGGCACATCCGTCTTTTCCAGTATCTGGACGCCATCGTCCGGGAGGGTTCCGTAAGGCGGGCGGCGGACCGGCTCTTCATCACGGCCTCGGCCCTGGACCGGCGGCTCCAGGACCTGGAGGAAGAGCTGGAAACCCCCATTTTCGAGCGCCACCCCCGTGGCATGCGCCTGACCTCGGCCGGCGAGCTCCTGATGGGGTATGTCCGGCGGCACCTGTCCGACATGCAGCGGCTGCGGTCGGAAATTGACAGCCTGAAGGGCCTGCGCCGGGGACAGATCTCCCTGGCGGTGAGTCCGGCGCTGGCGGCCGACCTGGTCCCCCGGGCCGTTGCGGATTTCCGCGCGCAGTATCCCGGCGTTTCGTTCCGGGTGACGGTTACGGAACACGCGGCGGCCATCCGTGCGCTTCTCAACTTTGATGTGGATCTCGCCGTGATTGTGGCGCCGCCGGAACACCCCGACGTCTTTGTCCTGGCGGTCTCCCACCAGCCCCTCATGGCCGCGATGGACCGTGGGCACCCGCTTGCCGGGCGGCAGGACCTGCGTCTCGGCGACTGCCTCCAGTACCCGCTCGTGCTCCCGGCCGAGGGACTGACCACCCGGCAGATGCTGGAAACGGCCCTGAACCGCCACCGGTCCGGGACCCGGATTGCCGTCGAAACAAATTCCTACGAGATCCTGCGGGGGCTGCTCCAGGGCACGGAAAACATCGGCTTCGTCCTCTCTGCCGGTGCCCGGGGCGGCGAAACCGGCAACACCGTGTACCGGCCGGTCTCGACCGTGGACATCCGGCCGGTCCCCATCATTTGCGCCCAGCTGCGCAACCGGGGACTCCCGGTCGCCGCAGCCCGGTTTTCCGAGAGCATGGGCGAGGAAATGCGCAGCCTGTCCGGGACCCCCTAGCCGCGGGACCAGCCGGGATCAGGAGGCGGCCACAGCGGCCCCATCCGACCGGGGGTCTGCGGCCCCGGTGCAGCATCCGTCCGGGGTGCACGCCAGCGCCCCGGCATGGCCCATGAGATCGCTGTAGGGTTCCACCCAGGTGACCGCATGCCCCCAGCGCTGCAGGGTTTCGGCCACATCCCGCCCGTAGCGGGACTCCAGGCGCAGTCCGGCCGCAGGCTCCCCCCAGGTCCGTCCGTAGAGCCAGCGGGGAGCCGAAATGGCCTCCGCCAGCGGCCAGCCGTACCGCCGGGCCCGGAACAGGACCGCGGCCTGCGTCTGGGGCTGCCCGTCCCCTCCCATGGTTCCGTAGGCCATGCGGACCTGGCCATCTTCGGCGTACATGGCCGGATTGAGGGTGTGGAAGGGCCGTTTCCCGGGCGCCAGCACGTTGGCATGCCCCGTCTCCAGGGAGAAGGCACAGCCGCGGTTGTTCCAGACAATTCCGGTGTCCCCGGCAACCACACCCGTTCCGAATTCGTGGTAGAGACTCTGGATGGCACTCACCATGCGTCCGGACGCATCCACGACGCCAAACCATGCGGTATCCCCGGTCGCAGGTCCTCCCGGCGGCGGGCATGCGGCGGATTCACGGTCGATGGAACGGGCACAGCGCTCGAGGGACAGGTCCGTGAGCAGGTGCTCCACCGTCATGCCCTGAAAATCGGGATCCGCGACGAGGGCATCCCGGTACCGGAAGACCTGCTTCGTCACTTCCACCGCCAGATGGACGAATTCGGCACCCAGGGGCGGAAGCCGGTGCACGTCCATGCGGTCCAGCACCGCGGCGATCATCAGCGACGCCACGCCCTGGGTAGGCGGGGGAAGGTTGAGGAGCTCTCCCCGGCCAAAACGGACCCGGAGGGGAGAAACCCAGCGCGCGCGGTACGCCTGCAGATCTTCCTCCACCAGCCGGCTTCCGGCCCGCTGCAGTCCCTGGACCATGGCGCGGGCGAGTCTGCCCTGATAGAACACCTGTGGCCCCTCACCAGCAATCATCCGCAGGGAACGCGCCAGATCCGGCTGGGCCCAGACCGTCCCTTCTCCGGGCGGAAGACGGTTTTCCCGCAGAAAATGTCTGGCAAAGCCAGGCTGCCCCTCCAGTTCCCCCGCGTGGTCGCGGAGGGCCCGGCACTGGCTGGCGCTGACGGGGAACCCGGACGCCGCGTACCCCATGGCGCGGTCCAGCAGGACGTCCCAGGAAAGCCTGCCGCCCCAGTTTTCCCGGGAATGGGCGTACGCAAGATCCCATCCTCCTGCCACGCCCGGGACAGTCAGGGCCGCGAGACCGCCACGAAAGGGAATGCCTGTCCGGCCCGCCGGCGGGAACACCCCGGTGTGATAGCCACGCCCCGCCGGCCCTGCCGCCGCGATTCCCTGGACGGACCCCGAACGGCCATCGGAAACGAGCCAGTAACCGTCGCCCCCGAGGCCATTCATGTGGGGATAGACCACCGCAAGCGTGGACGAGACGGCGATGGCGGCTTCCACGGCGTTGCCGCCGCGCCGCAGGATCTCCGCACCGGCTTCGGACGCCAGCCAGTGGGGAGACGACACCACGCCGCTGGTGCCGGCAGCCGGACTTTGCGGAACGGCCCCGGACCTCACCGGAGCGCCTTCAGTTTCCTGCGCGCGGCATGCCAGGCCCGGCGGCTGTCCAGCCGGGGATGGCCGATCTGGCGACGGACCGGGATCCGCACATATTCCTGTGCGGACAGCCGCCGGAGTTCCCGGTCGAGGCGGGTTTCGCCACCTTTCCGGAACATGTCCAGCAGTTTTCCGGCAAAGGCCCCGGAAAGCAGCAGGGGGTGCCCGCCATGGCCCCGCTGGTCGCGCAGGCCGGTCGCGACGGCCCTGCCCCGCTTCCCGGAATGACGGAGCCTGCGCAGCAGCGGCACGTGCGGAAGCACCGTATCGGACTGGACATGCAGAACGGGTCCCCGGACATTCCCGAGGCCGGCACAGAGGGTGTGGAACGGCCCGGACCTGGCGGTCCGGCAATGCCGCAGCCGGACCCGGCGGTGCAGGCAGGACAGCAGGCGGCGCGGCCGGAGCCCGGTCACCACGGTAACCGGCGCAAACCCGGCGCGCCGCAGCTGGTCCACCTGGCGGTCCAGCCAGGTCCGGCGCTCGCCCGGAACCGGGAAACGCCGGCAGGATTTGTGCTGGCGCCCGGACCGTGCGGAGCGGCCGCCGGCCACAATCACGGCAGCGGTCATCCCGGGCTCATCCCTTTCCCGGCATCAGGCTGACATGGGCCGACACAACCCTCCACCCGTCCGGGGTACGCATCCAGGTCTGGCTCTGCCTGCCGTGGACCCCTTCCCGCAGGAATTCGGTATTGGCCGTGGCGAAATCCGGTCCATAGGTGGTGATCTGCGTGTTGGCCAGCTGCCGGGCGGGCACCGGGACCGGACGGGCTGCCCGGAAGCCGGCGATGGCGCCGTATCCGTAGAGATTTTCCGCGATGCCGTAGCGGACCGTGAAACGGCTGTTCCAGAACAGTTCATCCAGCACGTCCACATCGTTGGCCAGCAGCGCCTGCTCGTAGCGCACGAAGGCCTCCATCACCTCCCTGTGTATGTCCGGACGGTTAATTTCCCCTGAAATCATCTGCATCCCTCCACTGTTGCGGCACTGTACTCCGGAATCCCTTTTCTTCCAGCACGGCCGCCACCCGGAGCGCATCCATCTCCTTCCAGGGGGCGGCGACAACCTGTACGCCAATGGGCAGCGCTCCGTCTGCCCGGACCGGCACCACCACGACCGGCAGGCCGACGAAAGACAGCGGCTGGGTATACAGGCCGAGATGGGGGCGGACCGGCATGGTTTCTCCGTCCAGGACCATCTGCCGCTGCCCGATGGGCGGTGCGCTCATGGGCGTGGCCGGTGCCAGAAGCACATCAAACCGCTCAAAAACCCGGTACACGGCCTTCTGGAATTCCGCGCGGAAACGCTGTGCCCGGAACAGCCAGTCTGACGGCAGCAGGGATCCGGCCAGCAGCCTGTCCCGTACGTCCGGATCGTATTCCCCCGCCCGGTGGCGGAGACGTTCCAGATGCAGGCTGGCACTTTCGGCGTTGGTGATGAGATAGGCGGCGGCCCTCGCTTCCGGGACACCCGGAATTTCCGCCTCGTCCCGGACCTCCAGTTCCGCCGCCACGGCCCGCACGGCCGCAAGGGCCGCTTCCGTTCCCCGCTCCCGGAAATAGCCGCCGGCCACCGCAATCCGGAGGTCCGCGCAGCCACGGTCCAGCTGCGGAAAGACCTGCTCCGGATCCCGTGCCGAGCAGACCGGGTCCCCGGGATCGTGGCCCTGCATGACATCGTAGGAAAGGGCAAGATCCCGTACGGTGCGGGCCAGGGGGCCGACATGGTCCAGACTGGGACAGAAGGGATAGCACCCCTTCCTGGAAAGACGGCCAAACGTGGGCTTGAGGCCAAACACGCCACAGAGGGAGGCCGGTACCCGGATCGATCCGTTGGTGTCCGAGCCGAGGGCCAGCGGCACCAGCCCGCCCGCTACCGCGGCGCCACTGCCGCCACTGGAACCCCCGGTCATCCGGGACAGGTCGTGGGGGTTGCGCGAGGGGCCATAATGGATGTTTTCCCCGGTGAAATCGTAGGCGAACTCCCCCATGTTCAGGGCACCGAGAAGCACGGCACCGGCATCCTGCAGCCTGCCGACGATGGTGGCATCCCGTTCCGCAGGGGGATCCTCCCGGGTGACAGTCGCGCCGGCCACCGTGATTTCGCCCCGCAGGTCGAAGAGATTCTTGACCGCGAAGGGTACCCCGGCCAGAACGCCCGGATCCTCGCCCGCCCGGATTTTCCGGTCAACCTCCCTCGCCTGCCGGCGTGCCCGGTCTTCCGTAATCCGCGTAAAGGCGTTGATGGCAGGATCGCTTCTGTGTATGTGCCCCAGAAAACATTCCAGCACTTCCTCCGCCGGCCACTCCCCGGCCCGGACTTTCCGGGCCATTTCCACTGCCGAAACTTCCCGCATGGATTTTCTTCTCCTCACGCACGGAAAACGGGAGCCGGCTCATCCCGCAGGTCCATGGGGCAGGCCTGGAGCTGCCGGGCCATGCGCCAGGAAATGCAGAAATACCTCGCGACCTCCGCCCGCCATTCCTCCGGAATGCGCAGACCGTTCAGCAGCAGCATCTGCCGGTAAAATCCGTCCTCAGGACCGGGACACCCTTCGTTCTGCTCTTGCATGGCACTCTCCTTCCCTACCAGAAACCGTATGGCGCTGCTGCAGAATTTCCGCAAGGACACTGATGGCAATTTCCGCCGGCTTTTTGCCGAGGCCCGGGATTCCCATCGGCATGTGCAGGAAGGCGGGCGTCCGGATCCCCCTCCGGGCCAGGGCGCGGGAAAACCTTGCGGCCTTGGAACGGCTGGCGATCACCCCAAGGTAGGCGGGCTGGCCGTGGCAGAAATGCTCGAGCAGGGCGTAGTCGGTTGCGTGGCTGTACGTCAGGACGGCTACGGACAGGCTGCGGCCATCCCCGGGCGGCAGTTCCGGATTCCATCCTTCCACCAGCCGTACGGAACCGGGAAAGGCAGACGGGTCCAGCCAGTCCGGCCGGTCGTCAAACACGGTCACGGCAAAATCCAGCCCTGCGGCAAAGCGTGCCAGCTCGCGTCCCACATGCCCGGCGCCGAAAATCCACAGCGGGGGAGGACAGACGGCCGGCAGAAAAAATACCCCCTGCGCGGGGAGGACAAGCGGTCTGCCCGCCGGGTCCGGCAGCCCGGTGCGCCAGCCTTCCCCCACCACCGTGCCCCCGGCGGCCGTGCCCCCGGCGAGCCGGAGTTCCTGCCCGTTCTCCGCCGCATACAGGCGGGAAGCCCCATCCCGGTACAGGCAGGCAAAATGCTCCGGAACCTCCACGATGGCAACGTCCACCACGCCCCCGCAGCACTGGTCTTCCAGTGCGCCCAGGGTGAAGGTCCGCTGCCGCCAGCCGGGCTGTTCCGGAAACCCGCGCATGGCCCCCTGTATCGCATGCTCCAGCCTTCCCCCTCCGACGGTCCCCAGAAACCGGCCACTGTCGAGCAGCACCATGCTTGCCCCGACCTCCGCCGGGGCCGATCCCCGGACACCGGTGACCAGGGCCTCCCGCACCACACGGGGTCTGGCGGCCGGTGCGGCCTCCGCGCTCACGGCGCTTTTCCGATCAGGGCCACGGGACCGCCACCGGGCGGGCCCTGGTGCTCCGCGCGGGTCGAGACATACACGGCGGTCTCCCCCGTCACGCCCGCGAGGAGGGACGAAACCACGCAGCGCGAATGGCGCATGTCGGAAATGTCGCCATCGCTCCACATGGTATGGCGGCGCCCCCGGACCGTTCCGCGCGGATCGGCATCGGATTTGGCAAAAATGGCCACGAGCCGCTCCCGGTCTTCCGGAGGGAGCTGGCCATTGCGGGGATGCAGCCCCAGACGGGCCAGGACCCGGTAGATGGCGGGAACATCCAGGATGTCTTCCATGACATCGTGGGCGATGGCGAAATCGCCATCCCAGTAGGCAGAATTGGCGAAAAGGCAGATCTCCGAGCGTGCCAGCCCCGGCTTGGCCGAGACACTGGCACGGGTCGAGTACAGTCCCCAGTCCCGGTTGACGGCCCCGGGATCCAGGCGGGTTCCGGCAATTTCTCCGAGGGCGAGGCCCACGCCCAGGGCAGAGGCTGCCCGGGATCCCGCCATGTCGCAGCCGGATGTGGCGTCCAGGGATTCCGGACCCCGGACAGGCATCGCCCCCTTGACCTGCACCAGGTGCACATCCCCGGGCTCGACCCGCAGCCCCGCCATGAGCCCGTGCACCGCCCTGGCGGTTTCCTCCACCATGGCCATCCCGCCCGCCTCGGCGGCCAGGAAGGGACGGGTATGGCCCACGGCCACGGCCAGCCGCTTCCCTTCCCGGGGCTGCGCCCGTGGAGATCCCGAGACCGCAAACACCAGCAGGTGGGGCGCCACGATGCCTTCCGTCCCCCCCGAAAAGGACAGGACGACCCGTTCTCCGGCCTCTTCCGGCGTACAGCCGAGATGGGCGGCCAGCCATCCGGTGCAGGCGAGGGTCGCCAGGCCGCGGCTGAAATCGTTTCCGGCGCCGTTTCCTTCGGTCTTGCCGATAATCGCCACAATTTCGCGGGGGTCCATCCGTCCCTCCCGCACGGCCGTCTCCAGCGCGCGGGTATCGGCGGGGTCCCGGGTGAAAAAACGGAAAATGCGCGTCTGCATGCCGTTTCCCGCCCTCAGAAGGGGACCCGGAGGGTCTTGCCCGTCCGGCGCCGGACATCAATCTTGAACACGTCGCCGGTGTCCATTTCGTCCGCCGACGCCGCATGGGCCAGGGCCTCCACGACTTCGGCCGAGTTCATCGTCAGTACCGTCACGGGCTCCTCCAGCGCCATCGGGAAATCGTGCCAGGTCCCGGCGTGGATCATCAGCCCATGGCCGGCGGGCAGGCGGAATGCGCGGACATCTTCCAGACGCGGAATCTCTTCGCCTTTCTGGTGGTTGGGCTTCCCCAGCACCATCGCAAAAGGCGATCCCCCAAGACCCACAAAAATCTGGGTCATGCGCAGATGCCGTTCCAGCCAGGTGACCTCGGGGCTCCGGCGGGAGATGCGCGCCGTGCGCACGACGGCCTGGCCGGCGTACCGGAAATCCAGGTTCTGCCCCTCTTCCACACTGCCCTGGTAGAAGGGGATGGCCAGTCCGGGCTGGCAGACGGTTTCCCCGATCAGGATCCCGTACTCCTCCAGGCTTTCCGGCGTGGCGTCCAGAAGGGGTACCTCCACATACACGTTTTCTGCAACTTCCATATTTTCCTCCCGGTTACTGGAAATGGCCGGCCTGCAGGGCCTCCCGGACCAGCCGGGCCGCCACCTGCCTGCGATAGGCTCCGGTCGAGCGGAGATCGGAAATCGGGGCAATGTCCTGTTCCAGCAGCGCCCCGATCTCCCCGGACGGCACGGCCAGCGGAGACCGTCCTTCCAGGGCGGCCGCGGTGGTGCGGGCCAGACAGGGTGTTTCCGCCACACTGGAAAATCCGAACCGCGCCCCCCGGACCGTCCCGTCGGGTCCGAAAGGAACGACCGCCGCCAGGCCTACCTTGGTGATGGCCTGGGCCGCCCGGGTACCCACCTTGCGGAAATACTGCCGGGACCCGCGCGGAACCGGCTTCAGCCACAGCCCGGTCACCATCTCGCCCTGGCCCAGAACCGTCCTGCGGTAGCCGGCGTGAAACGCGCTGTAGGGAATCCGGCGGACCCCACCCGCCGACGCAATCTCGATTTCGGCGCCATAGGCCAGCAGGACCGGGGGGTTGTCGGCCGCGGGTGAGGCATTGCAGATGTTGCCTCCCAGGGTAGCCCGGTTCTGGATGGCCGGGGCCCCGGTAACGGCGGCGGATGCGGCCAGCAGGGGCCAGGACTCCCGCACGGCCGCATCCTCGCGCACGGCGGACAGGGGGGTCATGGCGCCGACCCGGAGTTCCCCGGTTTCCAGGCGGGCGATCCCCCGCAGTTCGGACAGTCCACTGATATCCAGCCAGCCGGCCGGCGCGTTCTCCGGATGGAGATGCCGCTCCACCATGACATCCGTACCACCCGCCACAATCCGGTACCGGTCCGGAGATTCTCCCAGGAGCTCCAGCGCTTCCCGGAGATGCCGCGGCCGCCGCCATTCAGTCATGGGGCAGGTCTCCCGCGGCCTGGAGGACGGCCTCATAGATCCGCGCATAGCCGGTACAGCGGCACAGGTTGCCGCTGAGACCCCGGCGGACGTCTTCCCGGGTGCAGCGGGGATTGTCCTGGAGCAGGGCCACGGTAGCCATGACCATCCCCGGGGTACAGATTCCGCACTGGGTCGCGCCGCAGGCCAGGAAGGCCTGGGCCACCGGCGAATTGGCCGGGATTCCCTCTATCGTGGTCACTGCCGCACCTTCCAGCTGTCCCACCGGCACGAGGCAGCTGTTGGCCAGCTGGCCATCCACAAGGACGGCGCAGGCTCCGCATTCCCCTTCCCCGCATCCCTCCTTGGTTCCCGGCAGTCCGAATTCTTCCCGCAGGACATCCAGAAGCCGGCACGCCGGATCGGCCGTACTGCGGCAGGGCAAACCATTAATGGTCATTTCGACAGCCAACTGTGAACCTCCTGCTGTTCCGCCAGCCGTGCATGCAGGTATTCGGGTGTCAGGGGAAGGCGGTCGACGTCGACGCCCAGGGCGTGCCGCACGGCATTGGCTATGGCCGGCGCGGGACCGTCCATGGGCAGCTCGCCAATGCCCTTGGCTCCCCTCGGCCCCGCGCCCTGTCCCTCTTCGAGCAGGATCACGTCGATCCCGTCGATGTCGGCCGACGTCGGAATGATATAGGTGGCCAGGCGGTCATTGGCCATCACCCCGGACCCGTTCCAGACGACGTTTTCCAGAAGGGCCCAGCCGATGCCCTGGACGATTCCTCCCTCAATCTGGCCCAGGGCAATCTGCGGGTTGACGGCATGGCCAATTTCCTGGACCGCCGTAAAATGCAGGATCCGGGTCTCGAAGGTCACCAGGTCCACTTCCACCTCCGCGACGTAGGCCGCCCAGGCGTAGCTGGCGTAGGCGCGCCCCTGAAACGTTTTTTCATCCCAGGCGGGGCCGGGCGGCGCAGCATAGGTCTCCGTCACCTCTCCAGCGCCTCCCAGCGCGTGCAGTTTCCGGCAGGCTTCCTGGAAGTCCGGGCGGCCAGGGGCATTGCCCTTTCCACCGGCGGGCGGGAGCTGTTCCAGGAAGCGCCGGGCCGCCTTTTCCAGAAGTTTTCCCACGACCATGCAGGTGCGCGACGCCACCGTGGGCCCGGAGTTGGGGACCCGGGCCGTGTCGACCGGCCCGAAGACGACCAGATCCATGGGAATGCCCAGTGCCTCCGCGGCGACCTGGACCAGGGTGGTGGCCGCCCCCTGCCCAATCTCGGTATTGGAAACAAGCAGTTCGACCTTTCCTTCCGCGGTGGCGGCCAGGGTCACCCGGGAGGCCAGATGCGTCTCGCCATTTCCGGTAAATCCCGCGCCGTGGCAGAAGGTGGCGAGGCCAATCCCCCGGCGGGTCGGGCCTCCTGCCCGGTTCCACGCCTCATGTTCCGTCCGCCTGCGCGCATAGCCGCTCCGCTCCAGGGCAACGTCCAGGGCTTTCCGGGCGTGGGTGTCCTCCCCCGCAATATCGCCCGTCGGCCCGGTATCTCCAGGACAGAGCAGATTTTTTCTGCGGAACTCGGCCGGGTCCATCTCCAGCCGGGAGGCCAGGCGGTCCATTGCGACCTCCATGGCAAAAATGCTCTGCGGCGCCCCAAAACCCCGGAATGCGCCAAAGGGGGGATGGCTGGTAAACACCGCCCGGCCGGTCACCCGGACATCGGGACAGCGGTAGGGGCCGGGTGCGTGGATCACTCCCCGGGAAAGAACGACCGGGCTGAGCGTCCGGTACGCCCCGCCATCGAGATCAAAATCGAATGCCACCGACTGCAGGCGCCCCTCCGGGGTGGCGGCCAGCCGGACCCGGCTGCGGGAGGGATGGCGCTTGGGGGTAACCCGCAGGTCCTCGGCGCGGTCCAGTACCAGCCGCACCGGTCTGCCCCCGGCCCGGAGCGCCAGCAGCGCGGCGTGGCAGGCAATGACGGAGGGAAAGTCTTCCTTGCCGCCAAAACCGCCGCCCGTCGCCGTCTGGACGACCTGGATCCGGCTGGCTGGCAGGCCAAGGCACTGGACCAGGGCATCCAGCACATAGTAGGGACACTGCATGGAACCCTCCACGCGCACAACCCCGTCTGGCGCCAGGCGCGCGACCATGCCCTGGGGTTCAATATAGAGCTGTTCCTGGGAGGGCGTTTCCACCTCCACCGCGATCACCGTGTCCGGGTGCCCGGTTTCCTGGCGGGGGCCGGATTTTTCCAGGCGGTACTCCGTGTAGGTGTTCCCCGGTATGGTCTCCGCCTGCCCCTGCAGGGCCGCCTCAATGGTGAAAACCGGCACACCCGCCGGCCGCTCGGCCAGACGCACCTGGAGCAGTGCTTTCCGGAGCCTGCGCCGGTCGGGATGGGCCAGCAGGACGGCCGCCTCGCCGGCGTGGCGGAATTCCCTTTCCACCAGGACCGGCTGGTCGTTTTCGAGGAGCCGGACCGCGTTGGTTCCCGGGATGTCCCGGGCGGTGACCACGGTCATGTCCGACCAGTCCGTTCCCCCGCCAAAATCAATGCCCTCGAGCACGCCCCCTGGAAGGGTGGTCCGGACCGTGGCGGCAAACAGGAGATCCGGGTCCCGCAGATGGAGGTCGTCCAGATAGGGCGTCCGGCCCAGAATCTTGTCCATCCCGTCCAGGCGCAGGGGATTGCGGGAAAAATCCCGTTCCCCGGACCTCACTGTTCCTCCAGAAGCTTGCGGATGACCGCCCGTGTCACCAGGACGGCGTTGCGTTCGGCCAGTCGGCCGGCATAGAGGTCCCCTTTTTTCCAGATTTCCTCTTCGGTCTTCCCTGGAGGAGGGACATCAATATCGGATATGCCGCGTATGGAAAGGTAGTGGGAGGCCAGCCCAAAGCGGGCCAGGGCTGCGACATCGCCCAGGTCTTCCATCGCCGTATTGGTGTAGCGGGCTTTTCCGTGGGTATACAGCCGGACAATTTTACGGGCGATTGCCTGGTTTTCCCTGCCAATCCAGAAATCGTCACCGGTGACCGTAGCACCCGTACGGACCACGGGCGTGGTGGCCGTCCCAAATTTCCGGTCGAGGCGCACGGCCCCCGCAGAATTGTCCAGGACCAGCCCCGTTCCGGCCTTTCTCGCGACGTCCAGCAGCTTCCGGTCCGCCGGATAGGCCAGGTTTTCCAGGGTGTTCTGGCGGTATTCCCCGCATTTTCCCGGCCTGGAATAGTCCGCGCACCCCGGCGGGGCCCAGGACAGCTTCTTTCCCTCCGTAAGATAGTGGTGGCCGAACGCCCAGGAAATGACCCAGCTGTTGATATAGACGCTGCCCAGCGGGGAATCCCGGGTATCCACGCCCCCCGCGATCCCGCTGCGCAGGAACACGGTGTTCCGGAGATCGAGGGCCGGATCCTCCACCAGGCCGGCCACCGTAACGGCCGCATTGATTTCTCCTTCCCCGCTTTCGGTGACGCACACCTTCTTCCGGCTGCAGACCAGGGGCCGGATCAGCCCTTTCACGGAAAGTGTCCGGTAATGGTATGCGGGGTCCGCCGTCCAGGCATGCCATTCGGGAGGAAACGCCGTCAGCACGATCACCTTCGGGGCAAAAACGGCAGGAGACGCCCACGCATCCGGCGCCCCGGCACAGACGGAGAGAATGGATGCGGGAACCGCCATTCCAAGAAACAAAGCCCGCAGCAGGATTTTCACGGACAGCACCTCCTTCCTAGACAGGGATACCCCAGGACTCAAGAAACCCGGAAAGCTGCCGGTGCAGCCCGGCCTTCCTTTCCGCACTGCAGAATGCCGCATCAATGCCGTTGCGCTGCAGGGCGACGGCTTCCCGTATTCCCATCTGCTGCGCGGCGAGTACGGAGACCAGATTTTCCGTGAGATACCCGCCGAAATAGGCGGGATCGTCCGAATGCACCGTGACCGCCAGCCCGGCTTCGAAGAGCTGCCCCAGATTGTGGGCCTCCAGGGAAGGGAAAACGCCCAGCGCCACGTTGGAAAGGGGGCAGACCGTCAGGGGAATCCGCCGCTCCGCCAGATACGCCACCAGGGCCGGATCCTCCGTGCAGCGCACGCCATGGTCCACCCGCTCGGCCTGGAGTACCTGGAGCGCTTCCCAGATGTAGGCGGGCGGCCCCTCCTCGCCCGCGTGGGCGACACGGTGGAGGCCGAGGGCCGCGGCCGCCCCGAAGACCTCGCGGAATTTCCCGGGGGGGTTGCCCCGTTCGGCGGAGTCAAGGCCGATGCCCACGATCTCGCCGGCCAGGCAGGCTTCCTCAAGCAGTTCCACCGTATTGGCCGCCGGCCGGTCCCGCTCAAAGCAGAGCACCAGCTCCGTGGTCATGCCTGCCTCCCGGAAAATCCGGTCCCTGGCGGCTTCGATGCCGGCAAACAGGGTTCCCATGGCGACCCCCCGGGCAAGATGGCCCTGCGGATCGAAAAAGACCTCCGCGTGGACGATGTTCTGCTCCCGGCACCGGGAAAAATACGCCATGGCAAGCTCGTAAAAATCCTCTTCCGTCACCAGGCAGCGGGCCCCCAGGGCGTAGAGGTCCAGAAAACCCTGCAGGTTCGGGAACCGGTAGGCCCGCGCCGCCTCCGCGGCGGTCCGGTATGGAAGGGAAACATGGTTGCGGGCGGCCATCCGGAGCATCATTTCCGGCTCCAGCGTCCCTTCCAGGTGCAGATGCAGCTCCACCTTCGGCATCGCCCGGAGCAGTTCCGCGAGTTCCCCGCTCATCGGGTGCCTCCCGTTTGCGGACCCGGTTCCGGACAGCCCCCACCCACGGCAGGAGCGGTCCGCATCCCGCCCAGCCAGGTGCCCAGGGGCCGGTTCTCCAGCTCTCCGGGGGAACCGGCCACCACTTCCCCAAACCAGCCCCGGATTTCCCGTTCCTCCCGGGGACTACCGGGCAGCAGCACAAAGTCCGCCCTTTTCCCGGGGTGCAGGGAACCCGCCACGGCCCCTCTGCCCATGGCCTGCGCGCCGGCGGCCGTGGCCCGGAAAAGGGCCTCTTCCGGCTGTACCGGGATCCCCGCGGCGCGATGGACCGCCAGGAACCGCTGCATGACGTGCAGCATGCTGTGGCTGGGCCCTGCCCCGATATCGGAACCCAGGGCAAAAGGAATCCGGTATTCACGGAGCGTTTCCAGGGGCATCCGGCCATTGCCCAGCGCCTCGTTGCTGCTGGGGCAGTGGGCCACCCAGGCCTGCCTTTCGGCGAGACATTTCCATTCGCTTCTGCCCATTTCAATGCAGTGGGCCAGCACGCTGCGCCGCCCGACCAGTCCGGCACGGTCGTACACCTCCGTATAGCTGCCCGCACCGGGATACATCTTCCTGACCCACGCGACTTCCGCGCGGCTTTCCGCCAGATGGGTCTGGACCGGCAGATGGTTGCGGGAGGCGATCCGCGCGGCCACCTGCAGCCACAGGGGATCCATGTTCGGGGCAAAACGCGGGGTTACCGCATACCGGTTCCGGTCCAGACCCGAAACCAGCCCCTGCAGGGCCTCTTCCGCATGCAGGCTGTATTCCCGGAGTTCCCGGGGCGCGTTGCACGGCATCAGGACATTGCCCACGATCCAGTCCCCGCGCATTTCTTCCATTGCCGCATGCAGGGCCCCGGCATGCACGCTCGAGAAGCTCATTCCCATGACCGTTCCCGCACGCAGCGTATTCCGGTAGAAATCCTGGACCGCCGGCCGCGCAACGCCAGGATCCAGATAGCGGGCCTCCTCGGTCCAGATGTGCTGTTCGAGCCAGTCCAGCAGCTCGCCGGCGTAGCGTCCCTGCACGGCGTGCTGTACCCAGTGGCAGTGAAGATCGGCGAATCCGGGCACCAGGACACCTTCGAGGTCCTCGGTTTCCACCGGGCTTCCGTACAGCCGGACAACGTCACGGGCGTGGCCCATCGCCACAATCCGGCCATCCCGGACGGCACAGGCGCCGTCGGGGATAAAGTCCCAGTGGTCTGGCCCCTGGGGATTCAGCAGGGCGCTACGGTAGATCCTGGGCGTGGGGCTGGCCATGGTCATTCTCCGGCCCCCGGCTGCCCCGCCACTTCCGCGGCCACCGCGCGCGGAATCCGGTTCCCGGCCGCCCGCAGAAGCGGCCGGCAGGCAAGGCCCAGAAAGGCCGCCAGGCCAAAACCCGCCAGCGGGGAGAGGTCCGTATCCTGGAACAGGCCGGCACCGGCACCGGTCCAGAGCGGGTTGTCGGAGAACGCCGCGGTCGCGGCAATCCCGGCCACCAGAATGAGCACGCTGGCCGCGCCCTCCAGGGGTTCCGGGCCGGTCCCGGAAATCCCGGGACCCAGCAGCACCCGGACCAGCATCAGCCCGGTCCAGGGGGCCGCCACAAGAATCAGCAGATCCAGAAACGTCTGGAACGTATCGAGGAACGAGGGAGACACAAACAGCACATACAGGGCGATTCCGGTGGCGAGGGCCGCATCGGTCACCGTGACCCATTTGCGGTCGAGGTCCCTGCCCAGAAAAACCGCCAGGCTGAACGCCGAACTGTAGGAATTCAGGAAATTGGAGGCCAGCAGCCCCAGCATCGCGAACAGGCAGAATCCCAGATACAGCGGGGCCGATGCCATTCCCCCTGCCGAAAGGGAAAGTCCCGAGGGGCCAAGGGCAATGCCACCCCGGAAATAGAGCACAAAGGACAGGGCAAGCACCAGGGATCCGCCGGCGGCCCCTCCCAGGGCCGGCCAGAACGCCACCCGCCAGGACCGGGTCCGGCTGGGGATGAACCGGGAATAGTCCGAGGCAAACATCGTCCAGGAAAGCGCCCCCCCCATCAGGGCGAGGGAGATGGCACCCGCGGTCTGCAGGAACGATACGGGACCGTGGCCATGGGCGAGGAGCGGCAGGCCACCGAGATGCAGAAAAATGTATAGGGCAAACAGCCCCATCATGACCGACGACACCGTCTGCGCCCTGACGATCGCGCCATATCCGGCGACCGGGACGGCGAAATTGGCCAGGACGGAAAAAACGATGGCCACATACAGCGCTTCCGGCCCCTGGACAAGACGGGTGTACACCAGCACGCTGCGGACCGTGAAAACGACCAGGACCAGGACGACCGCCTGCCATCCGATCTGGGAAAACCAGCTGGCGAGGGAAACCAGGCGGTTCGCCCCCTTTCCGAACACCCGTTCGGAAACCGCCATGGTCGGTATGCCCAGGCGGTACCCCGGCAGGCTCAGCACCCCGACGCCCAGGAAAAACGCCGCCGCGACCGCCACCACCCAAAAGAAGGCCGCATGGGGGAAAAGCGTGGCAATCAGGGCGCCGAGAGGCAGGGTGGACGCCGTCATCGTCGCCGCCAGCCAGATCATGCCTACGCCGCCGGCGGAAGCCATCCTTTCGGGTTCTGTCGTGGATTGTATGGAATGCCGGTCCGCCATGCCCCTCTCCCCTGCCGTAAAAACCTGTTCCGCAGCCCGGCCATCAGCCAGAGCTGCCGACCTCGATGGAAATCTGGAAAATGGTGTCCTTCGGCGCCATTTTGTGGAGGAATGCCGGAAAATCCCCGTCCTTTACCGCGGCCAGGGCCGCCCGGTTGACCGCACCAAGCGGGCTGGGTTTCACGATCCGGGCCCAGAGTACCTGGCCGGCCGGCGAAACCCTGAATTCGACTGTCGCGCGGCCGGACATCCCCATGGCCCGGAGTTCCCCCGGCACCCGGAGATTCTGCTCGATCACCGGTCGCACAAGAGCCACATACCGGGATATCAGGGAGGCCTGTTCTGCGGCCGTCATCACCGGGGGCGCAGGAGGCTGCGGTGCTGGAACCGGCGGGGGCGCAGGAGGCTGCGGTTTTGGAACCGGCGGCACCGCGGGTGCGGGTGGCACCGGAACGGGAGGCTGGACCGGAGCCTTCTGGACCACAGGCCTGGGGGCGGCGGAATGGGTGACCGGACGCGGTGCGGGAGCCACCCGGTGCACCGGGACCGGCGCAGGTACCGGTCTTGGTGGCACGGCCTTTTGGGGGGCTGGCCGGGGCACCGGCCGGGGCGGTGCCGGGGGCATTGCGGCCATCTCGATGGAGATCACCTGCGTCCTGTGCACCACCGGCGGAACCGCCACCCGGCCATGGCCTGTCCAGAGCACGATGGCCACCAGCACGGCCTCGACGGCCAGGGCCCCGGCAATGGCCGCCGCCATGCGGCGGCGTTCCATGCCCTCCCCTTCCGGATCCCCCGCTGCGTGCAGCACCATGCCTGCCATCTTCACGCTCCTGTTCCGGGCCGTGCCCGCTGGAACCTGCAGCCCCCCGGCGTACACGTTCAGGAATTCCTGGCCGCTATGCCGATGCGGGTTACCCCTGCCTTTCTGCAGGCACCCATGACGTGCACAAAATCCCGGAACGGCACCATCCGGTCGGCAGCCACGGTAATCTGCGTCCCCCCCGCGTCGCCATCGGCGGCCAGAAACCGGGTCAGACCGGCCAGATCCATCGTTTTTCCCTTCAGGGTGACCCGGCCATCTGCCTGGATATTCACCACGAAATGGGGGTGGGGCAGCACATGGGCCTGGCTGGAACCGGGAAGCTGGATCTTGAGCCCCCTGTCCGTCACCATCTGCAGGGTGATCATGATGAAAAAGACCAGCAGAAAGAGCATGACATCAATCATCGGGATAATTTCGACACGGCCTTTTTTGCGTGGGCGGCGCTGGGGCAGCATGGCGTGGTCCTCCTTCGGATTCCGGTGGCCGGACTTACTGGGCGACGGCCTGGGACAGTCCGGCAGCCGGAGCCTCTACCGCGGCTTCCTCAAGGACTACCGGGGCACCATCCAGCCGGTTCATCAGCACCACCTTGAGCGATTCCAGCTGGAAAATGGTTTTATCGATGGCGTTGTTGAAGGCGTTGTAGCCCAGGAGCCCGATCATGGCGATAAACAGGCCAGACGCCGTGGCAATCAGGGCATCTGCCACGCCACCCGTCACGGAGTCAGGGCTGTGGCCGGGCGCCGCCAGGATGGAGAACGCGTGGAACATTCCCAGAATGGTGCCGAACAGCCCCAGCAGGGGTGCCAGGGTAACAATGGTGTCCAGTATCCACAGCCGGCGGTCGAGGCTGGGCGTCGTCAGGAAGATGGCCTCATCGAGGCGGTTGGCAAAGGCTTCTCCGCGCGCGCTCCCATAATGGTGAATCAGGTTGAAATGCCGCAGGGCCACCTTCAGCAGGGACTCTTCGGGACGTCCGGCGGCCATCCGTGCAATTTCCTCGAGGTCCTGGCGCTGCAGCTTTCCCCGGTTGGAAACCGTCCACAAAACCTTGCGCCCCTCAGCCATGGCGCCGCGAAGATACAGCAGACGGTCGAAGATGACGGCCAGTTCGATGGTAAACAGGACAAGCAGGAGATACAGCACGCCATCGGAATAGTTTGCCAGGTGGACCAGATAAGATAATGACATTGAAATTGCTCCCTGAATTGGCTCTCTGGACTTCGTAGTAGCAATCCGTGTACCACCGGGCAACCGGTTCCCGGACGGGATTTTCCGGTCAATTTCCCCCATGGCGGCCTCCGGATGCACCATTGGTGTGCGTCTGCCCTTTTCCGCACCATTCTGTTACGCGGTCTCTTTGGGGCCTCCACTGCATGATCGGCCCCCTGCCTGTTTCTGGAAAGTTCATTTTTCTCTCTATTGCGTTTCCTTTTAGTTGACGCTCCGGGACGGGCACCCGCATTTCCGTCCCGCCTGCCGGACCTGAGGGAAAACACCGCTGGCTGGCCAGCAGGGGGAGGAAGACGCGGCCCCGAAGCCCCCTTCACCGGGAATCCGGCCGGTGTCCGGCCAACAAAGTTGCGGACACGGGCATCCCCCGCGCATGGGCCAGGGGAGTACGGCAAGGACATCCCGTATGGGGAACAGAAACCTGGAAAAGCCGGGACAAGACCGCATTACCTCCCTGCATCCGGGAATCCTCAGCGGGAGAGGATCTGCGCGGGTACGGGCCTTCTGCAGGTCCATGGCAGGCAGAAGCGGTCTGGCCGGATCGCGGATCCCGGCTCCTCAGCCGGCCGTTCCGCTGCGGGTACCGCCGGCGTACTGCAGGTCCTGGCCAGAAGCCCCACCCGCTTCCCCGGGTTGGGCGTGTTACCCGATCCCCTGGAGAGGGCGGACATCCCCCGCCGCGCCATCCCTGGCCCGGCCGGCCAGGAAAAGCGCAAATTCTTCGGCGGGCATGGGCCTTCCGATGCCAAATCCCTGGCCCCGGTCTACCCCCATCTCGCGCAGGCAGTTCAGGGTCGCGTCATTCTCGATGCCCTCGGCCGTCACCAGGACACCCAGCGCATGGGACATTTCAATAATGGCGCGGACCATCTTGCGGTGGCGCGCGCTTTCCATCATGGGGATCACAAAACTGTGGTCGATCTTGACCTGGTCACAGTCCAGTTCCAGAAGGTACTGCAGGGCCGCAGGCCCCGTTCCGAAATCATCCAGCGCAAAATGCACGCCCAGGCTCCGGCAGTCGGCAATGAGCTGGCTGCTTTTCCCGATGTCCCGCAGCGCTTTCCGTTCCACAATTTCCATGCAGATGCTGTGGGCTGGAAGGTAGGGATGCTGGTCCAGGACATTGCGGATATCCTGGCAGAGCTGGTGGCTTTCAATTTCCCTGGTGGAGAGATTGATGTGCAGGTCAAGGACAAACCCGTCGCGCCGCCAGGCCTCTCCCTGGCTGCAGACGCTGCGGAAGATCCATTTCCCCACTTCCTGGATGAAAGGAGAACCTTCCAGAACATCCAGGAACCGGTCCGGAAGCAGCAGGCCCAGATAGGGATGCTGCCAGCGCAGCAGCGCTTCTGCCCCGGTACAGCGTCCGTCATGGACGGAAATGATGGGCTGCCAGTGGAGGACAAATTCCGATTTTTCCAGGGCACGGGGCAGTTCTCCGCGGATGAACTGCCGGTATTCGGTCTGGTTGTCAATCTCCAGATCGTGGTGGCAGATGCAGTTTCCCCCCATGGACTTGGCCCGGTACAGCGCCAGATCGGCGTGCTGGAGGAGCAGTTCCGGCTCGCCCGGATCCTGTGGATAGAGTGTGGCCCCGATACTGGTGCTTACTTTTACTTCGCGGCCATCGATCCGGATGCGGAGATTGAGGGCCAGCCTTACCCTCACCAGCACCTGGGCCAGGTGGGCAGAGCAGCGGACATCTTCGAGGAGCAGCACGAATTCATCTCCGGCGTAGCGGACGATTACGTCCCCGGAACGGAGAATATCCCGCAGACGGCTGACAATTTCCCGCAGCAGGCGGTCTCCGGCATGGTGTCCCAGGGAATCGTTCACATCCTTGAAGCCATCAATGTCCAGCATGACAACCCCCAGCATGCGGCCGCGGCGTCGGGCCCGCAGGCAGGAATCCCGGATGCGCTCGGTCAGCCGGTACCGGTTGTAGACCCCGGTCAGGCTGTCGGTCTGGGCCATCTGGTCCAGATGGCTGGCAAGTTCCATGCGGTGCCAGGCCATCCCGAGCATGTCGGCCAGAACACTGGCCGACTGCAGCTGGAGCCCGTCCGGCTGGCACGGACTGCGGTTAAACCAGGATACGATCAGCGTGCCAATCGGGCGGGATTCCCGGCCATGCACCGGAATGGCCATGCTGCCCTTCAGGCCAAGGTCCGAGAACTCCTTTATGGCCCAGGGGCTGTGGGGATAGTCGTCCGTAAAGACAGGCGCGTTCCGGGCAATGGCGGCGCCGCTGATCCCTCCGTCTATGGAAAACGCATATTTTCCATAGGCCTTGTACGGCTCGGGAAGCCCGTGGAAAAAGAGGTAGTGCTGCTGGTCGCCCTGCACCAGGACAAATGCCGCCCCATCTCCATCCAGCATATCCCTGGCGCTGGTGGCCACCAGATCAAAATAGCTCGAAAAATCGTGTTCGCGCGAGAGCATCGCCAGTCTTTCCAGAAAGAGCTTCAGGTCCATGGCTACCCCACCAGACAATGCTGCCTCCAGTCTTTCCGACGTTCCTGCATTTTTCGGACCCTAACCCTGAACACCTGTCAAGGCTGGTGCTCAGCAAAAACCATGCCGGCCATTGGAAGTCACACCGGCAGTCCGGATAGAGGCGCCAGGCGGGGGCGGGACAGGGCGGAGGCCCGTTTTACGGCCACCACAGGGTCCGGATTTTCCCATTCCCGGCACGAAAGGGGCTCCCTGCCGGAAAAACCTGCACGCTCCCTTCTGGTGCGCAGGCCCTGAACTGCACCACGGTGATGCCGGGTGCATGGACCCCGCCCAGTCCGGTGGACACCTTCCCCGGGCGAAGAAAGGTCCAGGACACCGTAACGCGAAAAATTGGGCTGAAAGCTCTGGTTACCGACTATGGCACATGTTTTGCTTATGAAGCCTGCTGCTTTTTTCGCATCCCAATGGTGCGAATATCTTAAAATAATGTGTTTTTTTAGATACCTATATGGAGAACCATATGTCTGACCCGTTGGAAGTCTTCGTCCGCCTTACCGGCGCCTCCGGGCCCTGCGCGGGATGGATGCCGACGTACGCGCAGTGGCTGGCCCCCCATGTTCCTGAAATCACCGACCGCTTCTATGAACGGCTGCTCGCGGAGCCTGAAACCAGCCAGATCCTGAACGGACGCGTTGATGCGCTGAAGGCGACCCATAACGCCTGGCTGCGGGACCTGCTCGGCGGCCACTACGACGATGCCTTTTACGCGCGCCAGAAGCAGATCGGGAAAACGCACGTGATCGCGAAGATTCCGCCGCTCTTTGTGGCCGCAAGCTTCAGCATCCTGCGCGCCCTGATCTTCCAGCGCCTGCAGTCGGAGCTGGAGAGCCGGGAGGTGGAGGATCAGGGACACAAGTGTACCCGCGCCCTTGGCAGGCTGCTGGACACCTGCCAGTTCCTGATCGACCAGGCGTACGAGGAAGACCGCATGGAACGGCTGAGCAGCGCATCGGGGCTGTCCAGACCGCTGCTGGAAAACCTGATCAGCCTGCGCCAGCGGTAAGGACTTCAGGAGGCGTGGCGCCTCCCGGACGGTGAAACCAGCTAAAAACACAAGGGGACAATCATGCGGGAACAGGTTCTTGGCAGTATTCTGGACGAACTGGACGGATCTGCGGCAGATATCGGGGCGTCGGCGATCATCTCCCTCGACGGGCTTGCCGTCGCTTCTTCCCTGGCGCAGGACATGGACGGGGATCGCGTCGGCGCCATGCCGGCGGCCATGCTGTCCCTCGGAGACAGAACCGCAGCGGAACTGAGCCGGGGTACCCTGGAGCAGGTCATGATCAAGGGGGAATCCGGTTACGTTATTCTCATCTACGCCGGAAAGGATGCCGTGCTGACCATTATTGCCCGCAAGGAAGCAAAACTCGGCCTGATTTTCCTCGACGCCAGCCGCGCCGCCAAAGGCATTGCCGCAGCCCTGTGAGCGGACGACTCCGGGCGGCCGGTGGGGACCGGCGGCCCCGGGTAGCGGAAAGGCAGCCCGGTGGTAACCCCATCGCGCGGACCATTTTACCAGGAGACTGGTGGTCATCACTCCAGCACGCGTGCTGGTCCATGGGGGCCTGGTTCTTCTGGGAGAATCCTCCCCCCCAGGATCCGGAACCCGTGCACTTCCTTACGCGGACGGCCGGTTCGGGGCCGTCATGAACGCAGTGAGAATCCTGTTTTTTCAGGACGGCACAGGGCCGCTGCACGGAAGGCCGGAACCGGCCAGAAGAAGTGGCAGAAGTCCAGTACGGGGACACAATGGCCGTCTGTCTCCAGAAAAGCCTGAGGCCGTACGTCCTCCGGTACTCTCTCTCGAGGCCGCAGCGTATGTGGAAAAACCGGGTCCGGCACAGAAAAGGAGGTTCACCGTCCTGCGCCATGCGTGCCCCGGAATTCTCGTTTTCGATGACAGTTTTGTGCTATCGGAAACGG
>JAKARO010000041.1 GCA_021821885.1 Pseudomonadota bacterium | reverse complement strand
CGGGCAGCCAGCAGCCAGCCATGGCATGACACCCCGTACAGCAGGTGTAGCAGGTCTCCCGGTTGGCCATCAGGAACTCCGGCACTTTGCCGCGGCACTGAAATCCATTCAGCCAATCAACGTGAAGGCAGAGAAGATGCTGGAAAACAAAACCCTGAGTACCAGAAAAAAACACGACCGGCTGGTCCAGTATGGCGTACAGGTAAAAACCATTCTCACAAAAAACCACCTTACCCCGGCAAAATACGAAACGCTTTTAAAAAAGGCACAAACAGATCCCCATTTTGTTGCGCGTACTGAAAAAGCCATGCACAAATCCGGATAAAACAATTCTGGCGAAATACTTGCTCGACTGTTGACACCCTCTCCGCCCCGGCTCCCGGAAACGGAAAAAGTGGTTTCTTCGTGCCGGACCGGCCATCGCCAGGATAGAGGCACGCACCAGCGCCAACCTGGTAGAATGCAGGAATCCCGACGGTCACCCGCCGGTTTGGTTTGGTGCCCTGGCGTGGGGCGGCGCCCTGGGCTGCAAAGGAGGAAGGCATCCATGCGACTGCTTGGCAATATCATCTGGTTCGTTTTCGGCGGTCTGCTCATGGGCGTGGGCTGGTGGTTCGCGGCTGTTCTCTCCGCCCTCACCATTGTGGGCATCCCCTGGGCAGTCGCGGCCTTCCGTATCGGGAATTTCTCTTTCTGGCCGTTCGGCCGCGAGGTGATTGACCGGCCTTACGGAGCGGCTGGCAGGACCCTCAGCCTGACCGGAAACATCATCTGGTTCCTGCTGTGCGGCTGGTGGCTCGCCCTGGGGCACCTGGCAAGCGCCCTGCTCTGCGCGGTCACCATCATTGGCATTCCTTTCGCGGTCCAGCACATAAAACTTGCCGGCCTTGCCCTTGCGCCCTTCGGAAAAGAAATTGTACGGACCGCCAGGTTCTAGACTGACGCCAGGAATGGCGCGGCTGGCCGGTGCCCGTCCAACCTGGCCGCCATGCCTGGCCCGGGACATCACTTCCTCCCGCAGCGGTTCCGCCGCCCCCCCCCAGGAGAATTTCCGCGTCCCCGAACCCGCCGGTCCAGGCAGGCACCGGACATAATGTCATAAAAAATTAATTTTTATTTCATAAAAAGATAACAGTAGGCCATTACCATGGGTACCAGCCGCATGCCGACTTCCTCTGGTGGCCCCGATGAAACACGACAAAGAAACACGCAGTTCCGACAATGTGCGCTTGCCGCTCCCCGCGTCCCGCGCAGGCCGGGCCCGCCTTCCCTGGCGGGCACTACCAGACCCGGATGGCGGCCGGCGCGCCTTCCGGACCGCGTCGCAATTCCCGGCCCCGGAAGGACGGCCAGCATGATCGTGCCAATCCCGGGAATGCCGCTACTGCATCTCAGCCGGCTGGTCTGCCTGTTTCTGGCGGGAGCCACCAGAATGGATCCCGGGGGAATGGCCAGGCTCTCCATTCCGGACAGCCAGCGGATCCTGCTGGCAGCCTGTCCTGAAGTATCCCAGGACCGGATCCGCCGGGCAGAGCAGATTCTGGGCCGGACTGGCCGGGTCAGGACCACCATCCTCTCCGAAACCGCCAGCCTCGTGCGGCAATGGAATCCTGCGGTCCTGATCTTGTTTGGGTGGAGTACGGAAATTCACGGTATCCTGCAGGATCTCCAGGGCGGGAGTGGCGAACCCCGGGCGCATGTGCTGGTAATAGGCACCGCGGATCCTGCGCAGGAATCCTGGGAAGCCATCAGTGCACTGAGTTCCGGCATGGTGGATGCCTATTTTCCCCAGAACCTGTCCGTGGAAACGGTGGAAGCACATATCTATGGACTGGCCAGACGCAGCATGGCCGGCATACCGGACATTCTCGGCGACGGGGCATATTTCCGGATTGACCGGACCATACACCAGGTCTGGGTCATGGGGAGAGAACTCCACCTCCCCCGGAACCTTTTCCATTTGCTGTACTACCTGGCCCTTCATGCCGACAGGGTAATTTCCGGGGAGCAGATTGCAAGGGAGATGAATGGGGGGAAACGTACCGTTCTTCCACCCAACACCCTGGCGGTACGCATCTACCGTCTGCGGCGCATCCTGGAGCAGGCCGGAGGAAAAAACTGGCTCATTACCGTTCACGGAATCGGATACCGGTTTTCCCCACCCGAACCCCAGCTGGAAAGCCTGCGCAGTACCGGGACATGAGCAGCATCCCGTCCGGTGTATGGAATACGCCCCCGGACGGGTCGGCCCGGAAACCGTCTGGAAGGGGCACACACCCACGCAGGACTCCAGACGGAACATCTCCCTGAACCCGCAGTTTTTCCCGTCTTCCAGGGGCAGTCCAGCAGCGCCTGCGCCCGCGGCAAAATTCCCGGCCAGTGGTACCGGAACAGCCCGGGAACCCTGGCAGCAGCGTGAAGAACCTCGTCTCCAGCACCCTCCAGATCCCGCCCTGCCCGGGCACAACCGGCCTTTTCCTGCCCTTCCCTCCCCTCCAGGGGCATTTTCCCGGCGGATCCTTTTCTGGAGCGCGCACGGCACTTCGGGAACGCGGAAGATGTAAGGAAAATAACATCCAGCCCGCAAAAATCTGTCACATGCAGACGGTATCATCCCGGTCGCGGACAGTTGCAGATCCGCAAATCCGCATGGTGCAGATGGGGTACACGACCGTCCATTCCCCCCAGTCACCATGCAGACCGGAAGGTATTGCAGAAGGGCCCGGTTGTTTTCCGAATACAGATGGGCATGAATTTTTATAACACCAGAAGCAGAATTCCTGATAGGGAGGAGCAAATGACAGATATGAGACTGAACCCCATATACTGCGCGATCGTAGCCGCGGGCCTGTGCGGTTACCCATTTTTTGTCCAGGCATCACCGGTAACTGCAGCGACTTCCTCGTCGGCGGTTGCTGTGGGAGAGGTAAGCGCCCAGTCTTCTTCTGCGGTCGAGGCCGCGGACAAGCCCCTTACCGCCCGGAAAATATTCCGGTCGACCCAGTCCCAGGCGGTCATCGGGAAAAAAGACATCGCAAAAATTGGGCCGGCCGCCGGGGCCGCCCAGGCGCTTTCCCTGGCCCCAGGGATCACGGTGCGCGGCTATGGTGGCATTTCCTCCACGGCCCGATACGAAATTGCGGTCCGTGGCGTCAAGGTTGGCTGGTCTTCCGTGAATGGCGACGTCGAACGGAACGGGCTTACCGTTCTTTTTGACGGCGTCCCCATGAACAACCTGATTGGACACAACGGACAGTGGGATTCCAATGAGATTCCCATCATGCAGATCATCCAGGGCGTCAATGTCACCTATGGCCCAGGAAATCCCGCCGGACGGTGGTTTGACAGCATTGGTGGAACGGTCAATTTTGTGCCCCTGCAGCCGTCCAGCAAACCGGGAGCCCAGATTGGTACTTCCTTTGGCAGCAATGGCACCCTTGGATACCACTTTGATATCCGGACCGGAAGCTACGATGGATGGTCCGGGGTACTCGCCGGCGGATACACCAGGAACAACACCTTCCGCACCGGCTCCTTCAGCGCGCCATCCCAGTCCTTTGCCTATTTCGGCAAAGTGAACAAAAAGTTTGCCAGCGGCAATTTCAGCCTTGGCGGATACGTCGACAGCAACAGGGAGTTCCGGCCCAACTTCATCCCGGTGAC
>JAKARO010000008.1 GCA_021821885.1 Pseudomonadota bacterium | reverse complement strand
CCAGCGTTCAATCTGAGCCAGGATCAAACTCTCTCGTTCAATCCACTATAAACTCCAGACAGACAGCTTCCGCTATCCATCTCCAGGGCCTAAACCCCACACATCTCCACTCGGTTGGTAAAGAACAATATTTTGGTAGCGGGGGTAGGATTTGAACCTACGACCTTCGGGTTATGAGCCCGACGAGCTGCCTGGCTGCTCCACCCCGCACCGGGTCTACCAATGTACCTGAACCAGAAATTGCCGTCAACACCGCTTTTTCTTTTCAGGCCCGGCGGCCTGCGTTTCCGCTGCTGCCGAGGAAGCGAACTATACCCGCGGTGGTGGGGCTTTGCAACCCCCCCCTCACCACGCCAGCCTAAAACCGCAAATCCTTTTCTTTATTGCCCCTGATGCCAATATTTCCGCCAGCCGCCTGGCCATAGGGCGAAAACCAGATGTTTCTGCTCCCGCGTCACCCAGTCCGCAGCCGGACGGGCTCCCCGGGCGGGGCGGCTGTATTCGCGTTTGCGCCATAGGGTGCGTAGAGATATGGCTCTGGCGGAACCCCGGCCACAAGATCCTGCAGGTTCGGGGCATGGATGTCGACCGGAGTCGGTACCGCATTCGGCCGGCTGACCAGATTGATGACCTGCTGCCAGTTTACAACCCAGTGCTTGTGGCTTGCGGCCTCGTAACCACTAATGGCATCTACCGCATCCTGCTCTGGTGTCACCCCATGGCTGTAGGCTTTCAACGGGCGGAAACCCTGCAGGTACAGGTGTCCCTCTCCATCCGTTCCGACGAGAAACGGCGCATTGATGGTTCGTACCGGGGTGCCGACCTTTACCATTGCGAACAGGTGGACCTCATTTTCCGGATAGACGTGAAAGCAGCCGTGGCTCACCCGCATCCCTACGCCCCAAGGCTTGTTGGTACCGTGAATGTAGATTTGTGACCATCCGGTCTGAAGCGCCAGTTCTCCCATCGGGTTGTCTGCCCCTGGAGGAAAATAGGCCGGAATTGGATCCCCGTCCCTCGCGTGTTCCGCCTGGATATTCTTGGGAACCGTCCAGCTGGGATCCCTGACCTTGGCTATAATGCTCGTTGCCCCAAGCGGGTCCGGCCATTTCGGACGGAAAATTCCGACAGGGTAGGTATAGACCACCTTCTGCCCCGGAGGGAAATAGAAAAGCCTGCGCGCAGGGATATCAATTACAATCCCTCTCCACGGCACCGGGGGCAGAATATACCGGGTAGGGACCAGCACATGGGTACCCCTGCCCGGAAGCCAGGGATCCACCCCCGGATTGGCCGCACGGATTTCGTTGTAGCCGACATCAAAGTGGCGGGCAATGTCCAGCAGCGTATCCCTGTGCCGGGCAATTACCACCTGTAGCTGCCCGACCATATTGCTTCCCTGGGGCGGCAGGGGGAATTCCGAAGCCATGGCTGCAGGCGGAAATGCGCCAAAAACAGCAGCCAGCAGCCACAGGCCTCTACGGTAAAACTTCATCAAGTTGCTCCACATGTGAAAGGTCCATTACCACCCCATTCGGGGAAAGTTTGCCTGCTGCCCCGCATGGCAGAAGACGGAGCCACTCCCTGCCCCCAGAGGTCCAGACATCCAGAATGGTCCCCTGCAGAGCCTGGCCACCGGAAAAATGCAAAATGACAGGCTTACGGCGCATGACCGCAAGTTCCATGGCACTGTGCAGCGCACAGGAAACCGGCTGGTAGGGGGCCATCCTATGGGTGTTCGCCACCAACAAATTCCTGTCCGCCTATATATGGGCGGAGTGCTCCAGGGATCCGGATCCGGCCATCCGCCGTCTGGTGGTTCTCCAGCAGGGCTACCAGCGTGCGTCCAACTGCCAGTCCCGAGCCATTCAGAGTGTGGGCCAGCTGGGGTTTCCCATCCGGGCCACGGTACCGCAGCTGCAGCCGTCTTGCCTGAAAGTCCCCGAAAATACTGCAGGAACTGATTTCGCGATATGTCCGCTGGCTGGGAAGCCACACCTCCAGGTCGTAGGTTTTGGCGGCAGCAAATCCCATATCTCCAGCACAGAGGAGCATGACGCGATACGGCAGCTCCAGACGTCGCAGGACTTCTTCCGCATGACCGGCGAGGGATTCCAGCGCGGCATCCGAGTCTTCAGGCCTGACGACCTGCACCAGTTCAACCTTGTCAAACTGGTGCTGGCGGATCATGCCCCGGGTATCCCGCCCCGCCGCGCCCGCCTCCCGGCGGAAGCAGGGGGTAAAGGCACAGAAGCGGCGCGGGAGGTCCGGGACGATCTCGTCCCGCAGAAGATTCGTGAGAGGAACCTCTGCCGTCGGGATCAGGTAATAGGGATCGTTGCGCAGGGCAAACAGGTCTTCCTCGAACTTGGGCAGCTGGCCGGTTCCAAACAGGGACGGGGTATTGGCCAGTAGCGGCGGCGCTATTTCCTCATAGCCATGCTCGGCAGTATGGAGATCCAGCATAAACTGGATCAGCGCCCTCTCGAGACGGGCCCCTGCCCCACGGAGGACCACAAAGCGGGTTCCGGCCAGGCGAACCCCCGCCGCGAAATCCATAATTCCGAGGGCGCTTCCGAGGTCCACATGATCCTTCGGAGTGAATCCGGGTTCTTCCGGTGTCCCCCACTGGCGGACCAGCCGGTTTTCGCTTGCATCCTGCCCATCCGGAACATCGGGATGTGGCAGATTCGGAAGACTCCGTACCAGGCTGTCCCAGGACGCCAGGATTTCCGCCAGCTCCGCTTCAATGGCTGCAACCCGTTCCCCCACGCGGATAGCGCGTTCCTGTTCTCCGATGGCCTCGCGCCCTTCCCGTTTTGCCACGCCAATAGACCTTGAAAGGGCATTCCGCTCACTCCGCAGCGTTTCCATTTCCACCTGGAGAGCCTTGCGCCGCCGGTCGAGCTCCCCCAAGGCATCCTGGTCAAGCTCTAATCCCCGTTTCGCGAGGGCTGCAGCTACAAGCTCCGGCTGGCTGCGCAGCAAATTCGGGTCCAGCATGGTTACTCTCCTCGGGTTTTACGGTGCGCTGCAATCCACTGCAGCCGTTCGGCAATTCTGGCCTCAAATCCCCGGTCAGATGGTACATACCAGGTGCTCCGGGACAGGCCTGGCGGCAGAAACTGCTGCTCCGGCGAAATTGCATCGGGGAAATCGTGATCGTATTGATATTTTTTCCCGTACTCCAGATCCCGCATCAGTCTGGTTGGCGCATTCCGGAGGTGGAGCGGCACATCCAGGCTCCCCGTGCGCCGTATACTCTCCCGAACCGCATTCCAGGCCAGCTCCGTCCCGTTGCTCTTGGGAGCGCTGGCCAGATAGATCGCGGCCTCTACCAGGGCGAGTTCCCCCTCCGGGCTTCCAAGAAAGGCATAGGCATCCCGGGCTGCAAGGGCCACCTGAAGCGCCCGCGGGTCGGCAAGCCCGATATCCTCACTGGCCATGCGTACCATCCGCCGGGCAAGGTAGAGCGGATCTGCTCCTCCATCGAGCATCCGCGCAAGCCAGTACAGGGCTGCATTGGGGTCCGATCCCCTCAGGGACTTGTGGAACGCAGATATTTCGTTGAAGAAATGCTCGCCCCCACGGTCAAAGTGCCGCCAGCTCCGCCCGAGTGCCATTCTGGTCACCTGGAGGTCAACCAGCCTCACTCCGGACTCCATGGGTGCGAGCTGTACGGCAATCTCCATGGTAGTCAGGAGCCGGCGGGCATCACCCTCGGCGGAAGCGACGAGAGTATTCCGGGCCTCCGGTTCCAGACGCACCCGCTCTTTCCCCAGGCCACGTTCCGGATCCGAAAGCGCGGCGTCCAGAATCGTGGACAGCTCATCCGTTCCGAGAGGCTGCAGCACATGCACACGGGCCCTGGAAAGCAGGGCTCCCACGAGCGCAAAACTCGGATTTTCCGTTGTGGCACCCACCAGCGTGAGCAGCCCTTCTTCCACAAAGGGCAGCAGCGCATCCTGCTGCCCTTTGTGGAACCGGTGGATTTCATCCACAAAAAGCACCGTGCTCTGGCCATGAAGGCGGCTTTCCCGCGCCGCCTGGGCGGCTGCCCGTATCTCCTTGACTCCGCTTTCTACCGCCGAAAGAGTGACAAACCGGGCCGACTGGGTTTCGGCTATCAGCCGGGCCAGGGTAGTCTTTCCGGAACCCGGGGGTCCCCAGAGGATCATGGAATGCAGGCGCCCACCCTCGCGGAGGGCGCGCAAGGGACCGCCCTTACCAAGGAGAGCCTCCTGCCCAGAAAATTCATCCAGCGTCCTTGGACGCATCCGGGCAGCCAGTGGACGGGTGTCTTCCGCGGCTGTCATCCCCACAGAGTGATACCCCTGATCCGTTTCCGCGAGCAGGCCAGAGATCAAAAATGCCGGGAAATTGCCACACCAAACGTGAGGGCGCTCGCCTTGTAGCTTGCGGCGGGAACCGGCAGGGGCCGGGACAGCGCCACGCCGCCAGATTTTCCTGACAGGGCGTAGGAAGCACCAAGATCATAATGCCACACGCCAAGACCGACACCCACGCCAAACGCCGCCACATTTGCGCTGGTAGCAGGCATGGCGAGCTGTATGGCCTCCGGACCTGCAGGACTGTCCTCATGGGCGAGGCCTCCACGAATCTGGAGATCCCGGTTAATGTGGTAGCTCACGCCCAGGTGGTACCCCAGGGCAGATTTCCATCCGAGACTGCCATAATAGGGGAGACGGGCGCTATTCCAGCCCGTCCAGTCCACATCAAGTTCCGTGGCAAGGGCGCGCGTCCACCGGTAGCGCATTCCCACCCGCACCTGGTCGGGCAGGCTAACACGGCTGGCCCCGGTACCGAGGGTCGCGCCCGACTGGTAGCTCAGACCCAGGTTAAACCGTTCCGTCGTGTAGAAAATCCCAACGTTTCCGCCAACGCCACCTCCACTTGCAGTGATCTGCCCAAAACGGCCCCCAATATCCTGGTAATAATCCACGCCGGCTGCGATTGCAAGATTAGGAAGCAGCATGTAGGAAATGCCGGGATTGAAGTCAACAATACGCAGAGTATTGTTGAGATCGGGGCTGCCGGGATACAGGCTGCCCGATGCCCAGCTGTTGTGGAAAAAATAGGGGGAGGTAATTCCGAGGCCTACCGAAAGAGGCAGGCTGTCAAAACGGTGGGTCACGAAGATATCCCCGAGAATGCTGGTTCTCACCCCTGGCCCCGAACTCCCTGCAGGGCCGCTGTAGGTGTAGGTGGGCCGCTGCCCCAAGACTTCAAGGGCAAAACGCGTTCCCGGAAAAAAAACCATTCCGGCAGGATTGTAGGCATAACTGCTAACGGGCTGTGCATCTGCCACAATAGCCCCCGCCTGGGAAAGTCCAGCCACGCCCGGGGCTATGGCAAAGCCGCCAGCGATTGCGCCGGACTCCAGAACACCCGTGACCAGGGCCACCGCAACTGGCAGAAAAAGGGGATAACGCATGGGGAGAAGCTCCAAAGATTAGGGGTTTGTAAGAACGTCGACCCCCGGAGGAGGGGAAAAACGGAATTTTGAGGACGCAATTGGTCCGTTGATATGGATCTTGCTGAACTTCAGGGTCGTCGTCTGCTGGAAAGCGTCTTCCATGCGCATTTCCTGCAGCCGCCCCTGGTGGTCAAACCCCATCCGGATAGATGTAAAGCCCTGGCTCTGTCCTTCCTTCGGTAGCAGAAGAACCCAGTCCAATCCCCCCGGACCGGTTGGCAGAATCCGGACCGTAAACTGTCTGGACAGGGGATTCCTACCCGCGATCAGGGCTGCGGGGGTGGAACTGAGTGCCGTGCCAAGAGGCTGCACGGTCGCCTGCTGCAGGGCAGGTTCATAGAGCCAGACCTTCCGTCCGTTGGAAACGATCACCTCTCCGTCAGAACCTTCATAGGTCCAGCGGAATTTTCCAGGACGGGAAATCCAGAGCCGCCCTGCGGCCCGCTTGACGACCTGCCCGTCCGGACGGCTTACCTTCTGGGTAAAGTCCGCAGTTACTGTTCGGCTGTCCTGGAAAAAGTGGTGCATGGCGTCCAGCACGCTCCCCCCCCAGGCCGCAGGAACCGCTATCAGGCAGGCAAGGGCCACCACAGAGGACGCGAACCGCCGCAGGATTTTTCTTCCCGACACGTCAGTCCCGCCCGGGCGGCGCAGCCGCATAGACTTCCCTGCTCCCGTTACCTTGCAAGGGCCCCACAATACCCACCCGCTCCATCTCCTCAATCATGCGCGCTGCCCGATTATAACCAACTTTCAGCTGGCGCTGCACATAGGAAATACTGGCTTTGCGGCTTCCGGTGACAACAGCCACGGCCTGGTCATAGAGAGGGTCGGTTTCGGCATCTTCCCCATCCTCACCCGGCCCCATTCCATCTTCACCGGTTCCCGCAAGAATCTGTTCATCGTACTCCGGCGCCCCCAGCTGCCTCAGCGAATCCACCACGCGGTGCACCTCCTCGTCACTGACATAGGCCCCATGGACCCGAACGGGATAACCGGTACCCGGCGGAAGATAGAGCATGTCTCCCTGCCCAAGGAGGGTTTCAGCCCCCATCTGGTCAAGAATAGTCCTGGAATCAATCCGGGAAGATACCTGAAAGGCGATACGGGTCGGGATATTCGCCTTGATAAGTCCGGTAATGACATCAACCGAAGGACGCTGCGTTGCCATGACAAGGTGGAGTCCGGCAGCACGTGCCTTCTGTGCAAGGCGGGTGATAAGCGTCTCCACCTGTTTTCCAACCACCATCATAAGATCAGCAAATTCGTCAATGACGACCACAATGGCAGGAAGGGATTTTAGTGGCAGGGGCTGACCCTCTCCATCGCGGTCAGGACCCGGCAGGACCTCTCCCCGCTTTTCTGCCTCATGCAGTTTCTGGTTATAGCCTGAGAGGTTGCGAACGCCAGCGGCAGCCATCCATCGGTACCGCCGTTCCATCTCGGCGACACACCAGCGCAGGGCATTGGCCGCCTCTTTCATGTCCGTGACCACCGGTGCCAGCAGATGGGGAATTCCTTCATAGACCGAGAGCTCCAGCATTTTGGGATCAACCAGGATCAGCCGGACTTCCTGGGCGGTTGCCTTGTACAGGATGCTCAGGATCATCGCGTTGACACCGACGGATTTCCCCGCACCAGTCGTACCCGCCACAAGAAGGTGTGGCATGCGTGCGAGATCCGCCGTAACCGGCTGGCCGCTGATATCCTGGCCCAAGGCTAGCGTCAGCAGACTCCGGCCCTGGGTAAATGCCGGGCTGTCCAGGATTTCAGAAAGGCGCACGGTCCGGCGTCTGGGATTGGGCACCTCAATGCCCATGGTGGCCTTTCCGGGAATCGCCTCCACCACCCGGACCCGGGCTGTCAGCACCCGGGCCAGATCCTTGCTGAGCCCGGCGACCTGGCTGACCTTGACCCCAGGGGCCGGCTCAATCTCGAAGCGGGTGATGACTGGACCGGGGTGGGCAGCGACCACTTTTGCCTGGACACCAAAATCACCGAGCTTCTCTTCCAGAAATGCTGATCTTGCCTGCAGTTCCTCAGGCTGGGCGAAACCGTGGCTTTCCTGGGGTTCTGCAGGATCCAGCAGGGACAGGAGAGGGAGGCCATCCGCACCGGGAGGACCAACTGGCGCCGGCAGGGGGAGCTGACGCTCCCGCAGGGTCTTTCCGGACCGGACAGCGCGGGGGAGCCCAGACACAGGATTTGGAGTGGCCGTAGGCCCCTGTACCACAGGGCAGGCCACCACGGAAGACGCCACCGTCGGCTCTCCGGCCGCTGCCGGACCGGCAGGGGGATGCCTCCTCCGCCATGGCAGTCCCGAAAAATGGGGCAGGCGGACCTGAGGAACTGCGAGGCGGAGCCGCCATTCCAGCCACTGCTGGGGTCCCGTACCGGTCAGAAAGGCGAGGCCCGCAAAGAACAGGAGCAGAAGGGCCAGCACGCTTCCACCAGGACCAAGCACCGGATCAAGAAGGTGTACCACACCCCCACCGACCACCCCTCCAGGACCCCGTCCCCTGACTGGCCACCAGCTGGCTGGCCAGATTTCCCCAGCCAGGGAGGCTGTCACCGGCACAAGAAGGATTCCGCCAGCCGGGCGGCGCAGCCCCATTTTTCCATGCCCCAGAATTCCGCGCGCCAGAGCCCAGGCACAGAATCCCATCGCGGGGGGCAGCAGCCAGGCCGCAGCCCCGAAAAACTGGACCAGAAAATCCGCCAGCTGGGCTCCGGCCACCCCACCCCAGTTCTGTACTTTCTGCCCCCGCCCACTGTTAAACCAGCTGGGATCAAGGGGATGGAAACTGGCAAGGGAAAGGGCTGCAAAAAGTGCCAGCGCAACCAGCAGAAGAAAAAAAATCTCGGTCCTCCAGGGTCTTGACCCCTTTTTTCCCGTTTCCGGACCGGAGGATGGCAGGCTTGCGCGGGATCTGCTTCGCGCGGATTCAGGATGGGATCGGGACATAGCGGCACGCTAAACGAGGGTGAACGGGCTGTCAAGATGGCAGGTTCCAGAAGAAAAACCTTGAGTTAGCCATTCCGGTAATAGCGTTTGGATAGGAAAGCCACCAGGCCCACCATGGGCCTGTCATGCCATAGCGCAGATGGTACACTGTCCCACAACAGGGAAGCCGCCAGGATTCAGGAGGAAGATTGGATGACACAGCAGAATGCCGACGAAAAGAAGACCCGTCTTCTCATCCTTGGTTCAGGTCCAGCCGGCTATACGGCCGCCATTTATGCGGCACGGGCTAACCTGCAGCCAGTGCTGGTGCAGGGCATGGAACCCGGAGGACAGCTGATGACCACAACCGATGTGGACAACTGGCCCGGAGCGGCAGAAGGCATCTTGGGCCCCGAACTCATGGCGGAGCTGGAAAAGCAGGCCCGCCGTTTTGACACCGAGATCATTTTCGACCACATCCATCATGTTGATCTTGGTAGCCATCCGTTTCGACTGGATGGTGACCAGCACCGCTACGCTGCGGATGCCGTCATCATTGCCACGGGTGCTTCGGCCCGCTATCTCGGCCTCCCCAGCGAGGAACAGTTTCGCGGCAAGGGCGTATCGGCCTGTGCAACCTGTGACGGCTTTTTTTACCGCGGCCAGGACGTAGCTGTGGTAGGAGGAGGGAATACGGCCGTTGAAGAGGCCCTCTACCTCAGCAACATTGCACGAAAAGTAACCATCATACACCGGGGGGACCGTTTCAGGGCGGAAAAAATACTTCAGGACCGGCTCCTTGCAAAAGAAAACGTTGAAATTATCTGGAATCACGCCGTAGAGGAAGTTCTAGGGGATGCATCTGGTGTTACGGGGCTGCGCATCCGCGAACAGACCGGCAGCGCCACGCAGGAACTCTTGGTCATGGGCGTATTTATCGCCATTGGACATCAGCCCAACACCGGCCTGTTCCGTGAACAGCTGGAGATGGATGGTGGTGGCTATCTTGTCACGCGCGGCGGGCGTGACGGTTTTGCCACAATGACCAGCATCCAGGGAGTGTTTGCTGCCGGAGACGTACAGGACCATATCTACCGGCAGGCCGTTACGAGCGCCGGGACCGGCTGCATGGCAGCACTGGATGCCGAGCGCTGGCTGGAGAGCAGGCGTAGCTGAACCGTGCCCCGACATCCCCGGTCACCAGCTTCGGGGCGCCCCCCGCGACCAGTCCTGGATTCCAGGGGAAGTCCGGTCGGCGAGGAAGATCGGGAACTTTTTCACCAGGCCATTGAGGGGGTACGGGCTTTCCCGGAAATCCCACTGCCTCCCCGCCCGGACGCACCGCCCGCTTTTCCGCACCAGAGCAGGCAGGACCAGCGGGAGGTGCTTGCCGCCCTGAGGGAACCTGTCGGTGAAGAAGAGGCCTGGCTGACCGGGGATGAGTGGCTGCATATCCGGCCCGGGCTCCCGGAACGCCTTTTACGGGACCTGCGCCGGGGACAGTTCCGTATCCAGGGAGATCTTGACCTGCATGGCCACACGGCAGATGAGGCACGATTGGCCCTCGCGCGGTTCCTGCAGGAAGCCCGCCGCCAGCACTGGACCTGTGTCCGCATTATCCATGGGAAAGGCCTGGGTTCTCCCGGCCAGATCCCAGTCCTCAAAAGGCTGGTAGGCCACTGGCTCCAGCATTACCGGGAGGTTCTCGCCTTCAGCCAGGCGAGGCCTGCAGAGGGTGGGAGCGGTGCCATGCGCGTACTGCTGGGCCGGGAAAAGCACAGAAAATGATCCCGTACCCTCACCGGCCGGCAGATCACGCAGCAATAACCGCCTCATAGCCCTCTTCCCGGACAGCCGCCAGCAGAAGTCCGGTGTCAAGGCCATCTCCCTCGATTTCTACCCGGCCTGAAGCCAGATCTACACGAACCAAAGCCACCCCCCCGATCCTGCGGACAGCTTCTTCAACAGCACGCACGCAGTGCTGGCACGTCATTCCTCCTACAGACAGTACAACCGTTTCCATGTTCATTCCTCCTGGCTGGCTGTGGCGGTTTCCCGGTCGCCGTATCCGGGGGAATCCCCCGGAGAGTCGGAAAGGGAAGCAAGGATGGGACACTGGTCTATTGGTCCGTGCCCCGGACACTGGTCCGTTACCAGCGCGAGAGCGTCCCGCATGCGCTTGAGATCCGCCATTTTCCGGTCAATATCGGCAATTTTTTCTCTGGCAGCATCCCGTACCACACCCATATCCGTTTCAGGATGGCACCGGAAATCCAGAAGCTCCCGTATTTCGGCAAGGGAAAATCCCAGCTGCTGGGCCCGGCGGACAAAACGGAGGCGCGCCTCGGCCTCGGCATCATAGAGCCGGTAATTGGACTCAGTACGCTGCGCAGGCCGGATCAGTCCCAGACGCTCATAGTATCTGAGCGTTTCCGTTGCCAGGCCCGCATCCCGGGCCAGACGTCCGATGGTCATCCGGTTCTGCATCTTTAAGCTTCCTGCACCTGCCCCAACTGTCGAGGCTATACTTTACCGTAAGGTTGCGGCGCGCACAAAAGCCTTCCGTCACGGGCAGGACGGCATGAAACGCCCATGGCCTCCAGACAGACGGTGGCGAATGCTCCAGATGGCAGAAAAAAATCCAGAACCAGCTCTTGGCCGGGCGTCCACTGGACCTGCATGTCCTCAGGACGGCTGCGCAGTGCGCGGCGGGACGCCTCCAGGCCTTGCGCAGCCAGCGCCTGCGCCCAGGCGACTCCATTCCCTGGAGAATCCTGGAAGCCCGGCCACGCCTCCAGCACTTCCTGCTCCAGCAGTCCTGCCACCCCGGAAGGGGCCATGGCGGCTTTCCCCGGCAGTGGTCCGGTAGGATGAACATCCCACATGTCCAGCCGGGTCTGGAGATCCTTCCCATCTTCTGGATCCGCAGGGAACTGGCTACGACTCCCCGCAAGCTGGACGATCTCTCCTGGCAGGATGCAGTTCCAGCTGTCCTGTTCCACTCTCCGCGCAAGCACCAGGTTGAACAGGGCAGAGCGGGCAGCCGACCAGAGTAGCGACCGAAGATGGTGGGCCATGCGCCCTCTCCTGTCCCCCTTCAGCATCCGTCCGGCAGAAGCCAGATTGTCCCGGCCAAACCGCTGGGCACCGAAATAGTTTGGGAAGCCCACCTGACCCAGCCGGGATAGCACCACTTCCCAGTCCGCACGGCTCCCGCTGACCTCCCGCAGACGGAGACGAAAGCGGTTCCCCTGCAGGATTCCCCGCCGCAGCTTCCGGTGGTGCCGGCCCACCTCCAGAATTTTGAGCCGTTCTCCTTCCAGATTCTGCCAGTCCGGCTCCCGCCCCGGGGGTACTGGCAGGGTGAAAACCTGCCGGGCCACCGCATGGCGATCCTTCAGGCCCGCATAGCCAATGTCCCGGAGGGGCAAACCCGCAAGACGGGCCAGATGTTTCGCGACCTCCTCCGTGTTCAACCCGGATTTCTCTATCCGGAGCCAAACATGCTCCCCATCCCCGGAAGGCCCGAAGGGCAGCAGTTCCGTGACCTCGAAGTCTTCCGGGTCCGGGCGCAGGACTGCCGTAACCGGAATACCGGGAACGGGATAGACGCGGCGCAGGGGGTCAGACATGCCGGACGAGACAGACCGCCTGGGCAGCGATCCCCTCTTCCCGGCCGGCAAATCCCAGATGCTCCGTGGTCGTGGCCTTGATGCTCATGGCCTCTACTGGAAGTCCCGCATCCTTCGCAAGATTGTGGCGCATTTCGGGGATAAAGGGGGCGAGTTTTGGGCGCTGGCAGATCAGGGTGGAGTCAATATTGACCGGGATATACCCCTTCGCACGCAGGAGCGCGGTACAGTGGCGGAGCAGTGCCCGGGAATCGGCACCTGCGTAGGCAGGATCCGAGTCCGGAAAGTGCCCGCCTATATCTCCGAGAGAGACGGCACCCAGCAGGGCATCACAGATGGCATGTACCAGGACATCGGCGTCCGAATGTCCGGCCAAACCACGGGGGAAGGGCACGTGGACCCCCCCCAGAACGAGGGTCCGGCCTTCCACAAGCGCATGCACATCAAATCCCTGCCCAATTCGCATCTCCATTGCTGCTCTCCTGCTGCCTCAACTGCTTTTTCGGGCAGCCAGTATGGCTGCGGCCAGATCCAGATCCTCCGGAAAAGTCACCTTGATGTTGTCCGAATGACCCAGCACAAGTCGCGGACGCCACCCGCGCTGTTCCAGCGCAGAAGCCTCATCGGTGACAGAAAGACCCTGCGACTGGGCTTCTGTGATGGCCTCCAGCAGACTGCCTATCGGAAAGGCCTGTGGGGTAAGCGCCCGCCAGAGACCTGCCCGGTCCACGGTCCCTACAACACGGTCCTGCTCCCCCCGTTTCAGGGTATCAGCCAGGGGCACAGCCAGCAGCGCCCCCTGCGGACAGCAAGGCAGCGCATCCAGCAGCCGGTACAGGTCTTCCCGGCGCAGGCACGGGCGTGCCGCATCGTGTACCAGCACCCAGTCCTGGGGAAGCGCCCCCTGAGCCAGAAGGGCTTCAAGCCCCAGACGGACGGAATCCACACGTTCTGCACCCCCCATCACCGGGGGAAGAAACCGTCCGGATACCGGCTCCACCATCGCGTGCCACGCACCTGTTTCCAGGTCCGTTCCTGGAAGTACCAGCTGCAGGCCGCTGATGCGCCCTTCCATCAGGAAGGGCTCCATGGCATGGGCCAGAACCGGCCGGTCCAGAAGCGGCAGATACTGTTTTGCCTGTGCCGTACCAAAACGCTGGCCACGCCCCCCTGCAGGAACCAAGGCCCACACTCGTTCCACCATGCTGTCTCCAGGTCGGTTTTTCGGGCATGATAGCCTGATCCAGGAGATTTTGCAGTTTTTGTCCTCCCCTTATAGACTGTCTGCCTTTACTCAGGGGTGACGGTTTTGCTGACAGAGATGGCCGGGAACCAGGCGCCACGTCCCGGGACAAGACGGGTTCTGACCCAGCTTCACGGGGCCGCGCAGGCACTCTGGATCGCGGAGGCGCAGCGGTCCTGGAACAGGCCCGTGCTGGTCATTCTGAACAGCAGCCGGGAACTGGAGGAATGGCAGCGGGAATGGCAGTTTTTTGCTCCGGACCTGCAACCTCCCCTGGTATTCCCCGACCGGGATATCCTGCCCTACGACCGCCTCAGTCCGCCCAGTGAGGCTAGCACAACCCGTCTGGCCACCCTCGCAGCGCTTCCCCGATGGCGCGGTCTTTGTCTTTCTCCTGTGGCGGCGCTGCTGCAGAAGCTTCCCCCACGCACTTTCCTGGACCGCCATGCCCTCCTGCTACGGGTAGGAGACACCCTGCATCCGGAAGAGTTCCGCCAGCGCCTGATTGATGCCGGATACAGCAGTGTCAGCGAGGTCGCGGAACCCGGCGATATTGCCTGGCGTGGCGGCATCATCGACCTGTTCCCCGGTGGCAGCACGACCCCATTCCGTATCGAACTTTTTGACATACAGGTGGAGAGCATCCGGGCTTTCGATCCTGAAACCCAGCGCGGTCTCGGGAAAGTGGACAAAATTGGGCTTCTTCCCGCACGGGAAGTGCCCGTCGACAGTGGTGCCCTGCAGACATTCCGTGCCGCTTTCCGCGCCCGGTTTTCCGGGGATCCGCAACGGGCAGAAATCTACCGGGCGGCGAGCCGGGGAACCGTACCTGCCGGCGCCGAGCACTACCTTCCCCTGTTTTTTCCGGAATGCAGCCATTTCAGCGACTACCTGCCTTCTGATACCTGCATTTTTGTGGGGCCAGGCCTCGGAACAGCCATTTCCGGGATCCGCAGGGACTGGCAGGAACGGCATGGGGAGCGGGCCAGCGATCCCAGCCACCCCATTCTCCGTCCTGAAGAGCTGCTGCTGGGCGCAGATGCATGGGAACAGTTTCTCGGTAGGCACGGTGTGGTTGAGGTCCAGGATGGAGACGTGGGAGACGGATTATCCTTTCCGCCCCCGCCCGCACTCCAGGGCAGCACCGACGCCCCCCTCCGGGGCCTGGAACAGTTTCTGCTCCAGTTGCCCCACGACGCCCGCACCCTTATTGCCGCTGAATCCCTCGGGCGTGCGGAAGCCCTGTCAGAACACCTTTCCCAGCATGGGATGTCGCCTGCAAGAGTACGGGACTGGCCAGATTTCGCAGGAGGAAATGCCCGGCTCTCCCTCGCCGTCACCCCCCTGGAGCGGGGCCTGCTGCACCGGACCCGCGGACGCATTGATCTTGCACTCATTTCCGAGGCACAAATTTTTGGCGACCGCATCTTTGCGCAGCGACGCAGCGGAAAAGCCCGGCAGCGGAGCATGGAAGGCCTGCTGCGCGATCTTGGGGAGCTGCAGCCCGGCGATCCTGTAACCCATGAGGATTATGGCATTGGCCGCTTCCGGTCCCTGGATACCCCTTTTGCCGGGCAAGGGGATGTCAACGAATATGTAACCCTGGAATACGCTGGTGGAGATCTGGTCTATGTGCCGGTGGAGCAGATGGACCGGATTGCCCGCTATGTCAGCAATACGCAGGTCGAACCGGAACTGTCGCGCCTTGGCGGGCACCAGTGGGACCGGGCCAAAGCCCGTGCAAGGCAGAAGGCCATTGATGCCGCAAGTGAGCTGCTGGACATCTATGCCCGGCGGGCTGCCCGTCCCGGCCGTGCCTTTCCCCCACCGGATGAATCCTACTGGGACTTTGTCTCGCGTTTTCCTTTTGAGGAAACACCTGACCAGCAGACGGCCATTGATTCCGTGATTGCAGACATGACCCGGCCACATCCCATGGACCGGCTGATCTGTGGCGATGTCGGCTTCGGAAAAACGGAAGTGGCCCTCCGTGCCGCCTTTCTTGCTGTCCGGGGCGGTGCCCAGGTGGCCGTTCTGGTTCCAACCACCCTCCTGGCCCAGCAGCACCACGAAAATTTTCGGGACCGTTTTGCCGGTCTGCCCTTCCGTGTCTCTGTCCTGTCCCGCTTCCAGAAACCCAGGGAACGTGCGGACATCCTCCGGGCGATTGCCACCGGCGAGATACGGATTCTCATCGGTACCCACCGCCTCCTGCAGAAAGATGTCGTTTTCCAGGATTTGGGTCTCCTGATCCTGGATGAGGAGCACCGGTTTGGTGTCCGCCAGAAGGAACAGATCAAGGCCCTGCGGAGCGAAGTGGACGTCCTCACGCTCACCGCCACCCCGATCCCGCGTACCCTCAATCTTTCCCTGGCCGGCCTGCGGGATCTTTCCATCATTGCCACCCCCCCCCAACGGCGGCAGCCAGTGCGCACCTTTGTCCAGACTTTTTCGGAAGAGAGCATTCGCGAAGCCTGCCAGCGCGAGATCCATCGGGCAGGACAGATTTACTTCCTGCACAATGAAGTCCGGGACATTGAACGCAGTGCCGCGATGCTTCGCCGTCTGGTCCCCGACATCCGGCTGAGAGTGGCCCATGGCCAGATGCCCGAGAATGAACTGGAGGCAGTCATGCTGGATTTTTACCACCAGCGCTTTGACCTGCTGCTCTGCACTACCATCATCGAATCCGGAATCGACAACCCCCACGCGAACACCATGCTGATCGACCGCGCCGACCGGTTTGGCCTGGCCCAGCTCCACCAGCTGCGTGGAAGAGTGGGCCGCGCCCACCAGCGGGCCTACTGCTATCTCTTTACACCCGATCCGAGGGCAATGACAGAAGACGCACGCCGGCGCCTGGATGCCATACAGTCCCTGGAGGATCTGGGTGTGGGCTTTGCCCTGGCAAGTCACGACCTGGAAATCCGGGGGGCTGGCGAGCTTCTGGGAGATGCCCAGAGCGGGCATCTGGATGAAGTCGGGTTTACCCTTTTCATGGACTGGCTGAACGAGGCCGTGGCGGCTATCCGGAACGGCCGGGATCCCCACAGCCTTGCCGAAAAACGCCAGGAAGGTCCGCAGATCCATCTCAACACACCGGCCCTGATCCCTTCCGTCTATCTGCCCGACGTCCATCTCCGCCTGCAGCTATACAAGCGACTGGCCAATCTCCGGGATATCCGGGGCATCGGAGAAATCATGGTCGAGATGGTGGACCGTTTTGGCCCACTGCCGGACGCGGTAAAAACCCTGCTGTGCCAGACCCATCTGCGCCTGAAGGCCCAGGCCATCGGCATCGAGCGCATTGATGCCGGGCCCCAGGGAGCCCGGCTGGAATTTGGCGAGAACCATCAGGTTGCTCCCGAGAAGGTTATCGCCCTGATCCAGCAGCCGGGCGGAGTATACCAGCTGGAGGGGGAACGCTCCCTCCGCATCCGGAAGACCCTGCCAGATGGCGAGGCCCGCTGTGAGGCCATGCTGGACATCATCCGTTCCCTGCATATTTAACTTCGAGGATTCTGCAATGGGCAGCACCAGACTTGCCATTCTCAGCCCCAGTCGCTGTGGCCGCATGCCCCTGCCTCCCAGCATGGGGCAGATCGTTTCGGGAGAAACTGAACAGAGGGAGATCTGGGGCCTCTGGCTGCAGGACTGGGAACTTCCCATCGCCACCCGGGAACTGCTCCCTTTTCTTGAGGAACTTTCCCGCCAGGGAATCGCCCAGGGACGGGAAATACTTTGGGCACCTTCAGATCACCAGACGACGCCCCGCCGTCTGGTACTGCACGGAGATGGTGGGGAAGAGGTGCTGCGCCGTGCCCTGACAACCCTCCGTCTGCAGGGATTCGTGCCCGGCAAGGTTCTTGCCACCCAGGGGAAAACTCTGGTTCTGGAAATTTTTGGACCGGAACTCCTGCTGCCCTTGGGGAACCACCAGCTGGCGGAAGCCCTGGAGGGACTGGCCATTGATGCTGCCCTGACACCCAGGTGGGACAGCGGGCATTTCCGCCTGCTGCTAAGCGACATGGACTCTACACTGATCAGCATTGAGTGCATAGACGAACTTGGCGCCCATCTCGGCCTCAAGAAACAGATTGCAGCCATTACGGAACGCTCCATGGCGGGTGAACTGGATTTCCGCAGTTCCCTGCGGGAACGGGTACGTCTCCTTGCTGGAACCCCGGAAAGTGCCATTGGGGCCGTCATCCGCGAGCGCCTGGCCCTGAGTCCCGGCGCGAGGGAGCTCATTGCAGCCGCCAGGCGTGCCGGCATGGAAACCGGGGTTGTTTCTGGAGGTTTTACCCAGTTTACACGGCACATCCAGGAGCAGCTGGATCTGGACTACGCCTTCGCCAACACTCTGGAAATCCGGGACGGCCGGATCACCGGCCAGATAGTTGGAGACATCATTGATGCGGATGCCAAGGCCGACATTCTGGATCTTCTGGCGATTGCCGCCGGGACTGATGCAGGGCACTGTGTCGCCATAGGCGATGGCGCCAACGACCTGCCCATGCTTCGGCGTGCGGGTGCTGGCATTGCCTATCATGCCAAAAATACGGTCCGGGCACAGGCGGATTTCCAGATCCGGCATGGAGGGCTTGAAACAGCCGCTTTCTATCTGGGACTTGCCTGATCCTCCAGCCCCGGGACTGGGGTCCTTGCGCCAAATTTAGACATAATATAAAATTATTTCTAGTAAAATAACTGGGCCACTGAATCCAAGGAGCAAACGCATGAAACTTGCCAATATGGAAGGAAAAAAAATTCCCCAGGTCACTTTTCGGACGCGGGAAAACAGCCAGTGGCGGGATGTCACCAGTCGCGAGCTTTTTGGGGGGAAAACCGTCATCGTCTTTTCCCTGCCCGGGGCCTTTACTCCCACCTGCTCTTCCAGCCACCTTCCCCGATACAATGAACTTGCCCCGACCTTCCGTGAAAACGGAGTGGACAGCATACTCTGCATTTCCGTGAATGACGCCTTTGTCATGGAGGCTTGGGCCCAGGAACTTGCTGTCAGCCATGTCCGTCTGGTGCCCGATGGAAACGCCGAATTCACTGCCGGCATGGGAATGCTGGTAGACAAGAGTGACCTTGGCTTTGGCCGGCGTTCCTGGCGATATTCCATGCTGGTCCGGGATGGAATTATCGAAAAAATGTACGTTGAGCCCGACAGGCCCGGGGATCCCTTTGAGGTTTCAGATGCGGACACCATGCTCCGCCATATCAATCCCGAGGCCAAGGATCCCGAGTTTATCACCCTCTTCACCCGGGATGGCTGCCCGCATTGCGCCCGGGCCAAATCCATGCTGCAGGAACAGGGCCTGGAATATGAGGAAATCCGCACTGGAATGGGAACAGGTGTTACCTCCAGGAGCCTGCGTGCGGTCAGCGGGCGCTCTACCGTCCCCCAGATCTTCATTGGCGGCAGGCATATCGGTGGGGCCGACGATCTGGCGCGGCATCTCGGTGTCCGGTAATGTCTGGTCCACCCGGAGGAAGGTACCGGAAGGTCGGGCTGTCCCAAAGTCCCAAAAGGAAAAAACGCATGGCAACCGTGCGATCTTTTGATCTTGTTGTCATTGGTGGTGGCAGTGGTGGCATCGCCTGTGCCAACCGGGCCGCGAACTATGGGGCCCGGGTCGCCCTCGTCGCGGACGGGCCACTGGGCGGTACCTGTGTCAATGCTGGCTGCGTTCCCAAAAAAATCTTCTGGAATGCCGCCAGCCTTTCCTCCGGACAGGCACTGGCCGCCAGCCACGGCCATACCGGCACACCGCTACAGTTCCACTGGGAAATCCTCAAATCCCGGCGTGACGCATATATTCAGCGCCTGAACGGCCGCTACGCCGAGGGCCTTGCCAGAAATGGGGTTACTCTTTTCCGGGGGCATGGTCGGCTCGAAGGGGCCCAGCGTGTCACAGTGGATAAAGACCGGGTTCTTGCCGCACCCCATATTCTTCTCGCTACCGGAGGAATCCCGCTCTGGCCGGAAATCCCCGGGGCCAGCCATGGTACCGTCTCTGACGGTTTTTTTGCGCTGGAGCAGCAGCCACGCAGGGTAGCAGTGGTCGGTGCAGGCTATATTGCCGTGGAACTTGCCGGGGTGCTGCATTCCCTGGGAAGCGACACCACGCTGGTCATGCGTCGCAACCATTTTCTTGATGGATTTGAGACAATGCTGCGGGAGCACCTGATGGACGCCATGGTTCGTCAGGGAATCAACCTTCTCGCGGGGCGCCATGTCCTCCAGCTAGAAAGAAGGGAAGATGGTCTCTGTCTGCATTTTTCGGATGGCGAGTATCTTGGTGGACTGGATACCGTTCTCTGGGCAATCGGCCGGACCCCGCGGACGGGCGATCTCGGGCTGGAATCGGCGGGGGTCGAAGCCGATAGCAGCGGCTTTGTTGCCGTTGACCGGTTCCAGAATACCTCGGCAGAAGGCATCCATGCCGTGGGCGACATCACCCGGGCTCCGGCCCTTACGCCGGTTGCGATTGCCGCGGGACGGCGCCTGGCCGACCGGCTGTTTGGCGGACAGGAAGAAAGGCATCTGGATGCCCAGCCTGTTCCTACCGTTATTTTTAGCCATCCGCCCATAGCCACGGTGGGCATGACCGAGAGCGAAGCCCAGGAACGCTATGGCCCGGACAGCGTCCGGTCCTATAGCACCTGTTTTACTCCACTCCTAAGAGTGCTGGACGCCGACCCCGAGCGGACCGCCATGAAACTGGTCACGGCGGGACCGGACGAAAAGGTTGTGGGACTTCACGCCATTGGCGACGGCGTGGAGGAAATTCTGCAGGGTTTTACCGTGGCCATCCGGATGGGTGCCACGAAAAAAGACTTCGACGATACCCTCGCCATCCACCCCACCAGCGCTGAGGAGCTGGTAACCCTGCGCTAGGAGCCAGGAGCTAGGAGGAACCGGACCCGGCCAAGTCTGCCTCCTGCTTCGCAGGAGCACGGCGTTTCCAGGCCAGCTCCTGCCCAGACCGGAGGGCCCGGAGCACATCCGGACCCACTGCCGCACCGCACGCGCAGGGAGGGCAGTCGCCCAGGAGCGGTACTGTCGACGCGAGTACCTGGCGTACCCGCTCCATGCCTTCGTGCATCACGTCATTAATGGCCTGCATGGTAATGGGTTCGCAAGATTTTCCCGCTGCCGGGTTGACCACGAGGGCAAGAGGGGCATAGCACATCCCGATTTCCCGTGCCAGAACCGCCTCGGGAGCCCCGGTCATGCCCACAACATCTCCCCCATCCCGCTCAATGCGGCGGACTTCGGCTGCCGTTTCCAGCCGCGGTCCCTGCGTGGCCGCATAGGTTCCTCCATCGACCATTCCAAGGCCCTGCAGCCCTGCCGCCTGCAAAAGCCGGCTCCGGATATTCGGACAGTAGGGATCGGTAAAATCGATATGGACAACCGGCTCTTCGCCTCCTTCAAAGAAAGTGCTGGGGCGGCCGTGGGTGTAGTCGATGAGCTGGTCAGGGGCACAGAGGCTTCCGGAGGGCATCCGGGCGCCAATGCCGCCTACGGCTGCCACTGCAACCACATGACTGACCCCTACATGGTGCAGTGCCCAGATATTGGCGCGGTAGTTCACCCTGTGCGGAGGGATGGTATGCCCATAGCCATGTCTGGCGAGGAAAACCACTTCATGGCCTTCCAGCCGCCCGAACGTCAGGGGTCCTGAAGCCTCTCCGAACGGCGTACGGATAATCCGCTGGTACAGGATTTCCAGATTTTCAAGACGCGTCAGGCCGCTGCCACCTATGATCCCGGCAATACCCATGCCCGCTAGCCCTCCATAAGAGCAAAAATTCCGGGGGCATTCCTGCCCAGTTCGCGGGCATCCAGACCATAACCAAAGACAAAGCGGTCCGGGACTTCCAGCCCGACATAGTCCACAGGCACATCTTCCACCCGTGGCCGGTTTTTTCGCACCATTACCGCAGAATAGACGGCAGTCGCGCCTTCGTCGCGGCAGAACTGCTGCAGCGCGCCCAGTGTCACGCCCTCATCAAGAATGTCATCCACCAGCAGGACGGTTGCCCCAGAAAGACTTTCCCTTGGACGGACACGCCACTGCAGGTCTCCGCCTTTGGTGGCAGAACCATACCGGCCAACCTGGACGCAGTCCAGATGGAGAGGAAAATGGAGATGGGGCAGAAGTTTTCCGACCATGACAATGGCTCCGGAGAGAACACAGAGCACGACGACAGGCCGGTGGGGGACCAGCGGCTCCATGTCCGCATTAATGGCAACGGCCATCCGCTGGATGGCCGCCTCCACCGCCTCTGCGCTGAAGAGCTGCTCAGCGGGTCCCAGATGGCTAGGCTTCATCGTGACGGTCAGTAGGTAAAAGTGACCACATCATCATCCATGGCCTGTTCAATCACATAGGCGCCGCCAACCACATCCTGCACCTCGGGGATCAGGTCATCCTTGGTGCAGTCCCAGAGTTCCAGGGTAGGGGTGCACACAGAGAATTTCACACCAGCCTCATGGGCATCCTTGATAAAATCATAGACACTCTTTGGACTTCCAGGTGTTACATGCATCTTCTCCGCCACGCCCTTTTTGGCCAGTTCACCGGCACGGGCGGTCAGCACCACCTCTACCTCAAAATCCATGGCTGCCGCCACGGTCGCCTGGAAAAAGGGTGCTCCCAGCTCCTGGGGGTTAGCCGGATCGGTGTTCACCATAACCATCAACAGTTTTTCTGCCATTTCGATCTCCTCAGAAGAAAGCGCCCCCTATGTTAATCTGTCGTCCCCAGCTTCCGCGCCATGAATTGATTGATTACACCATAAAGAAAGGTGTACGGAAGACAGGGGGGCGCGGATTTCAGGAGGCGTTTTTCTCCTCCCCTGCCGGTAGCCGGGAAACCTCCTGTCTGGTACGCATCAGGATTTCCCGCTCCTCGGCAAGGGCCCGCTTGGCCACCTGAATGGCTTCCTGCAGGTCCTGGCGTCTGGATTCGACGATTTCACTGCCAGCCGAAATCAGACTCTGGGTTTTCTCCTGGATTTCCTCAAGGAGAAAACCCAGGCGCTCCTCGGCGGCGATTTCCAGTTCACGCAGCTGCTCACGGCCGCGCTGGATGCCGCGGCGGAGTTCTTCGCGCGTCTCGGCTCCGCTGGCAGGGGCAAGAAGCAGGCCACCGACCGCCCCGACCAGCAATCCCATAATAAAACCTGCCGTACTGTTTCTCATGAGCGTCCTCCACGGCCCGCCGGTACTGGCGTCCGAATCTGTTATCGCCTCCGGAAAAAATAGCGCCACCCGGCGCGAACTGACCGGTACCACAGGCCGATTTCCCGGACAGGCAGGACCAGTGTGTCCATACTGTCACGCAGTTCACGGTCGAGATAGCGGATGGTGGCATCCACCCGTTCCACCTGGTCACCCCCCGCCCGGACCATCCTCTGCACATCGTGCAGGATCTCCCTGGCATCCAACACCAGCGGCGCAATATCCTGTTCCACAAGGGCCAGAACCCGCTCCAGGCGCAGAAAGGTGCGGATCACCACGGCAGCCATGACTGCCAGGACCAGCAGTATGCACAGGAAGGAAATGGCAATAATGGTGAGTGATGCATCAATGCCCATGGTGGTCTGGCCCCGGATCTGTCTGCCCCACTCCTGAAACTATAACCCGTTCCTCGTCCCGCGGCAAAACGCGGTGCCCCCGGGGCTCTATCCGCCGGACTGGACTGTCTCCCGGATAGCCACACGGGCCCTCTTTTGCGTATCCTTACAGCCATGCATGCCACAACAGACCAGACCTTCATGGACCCCCTCCAGGGGAAAAAAATCCTGCTTCTTGTCGGTGGCAGCATTGCCGCGTACAAGATACCGGAAACCATCCGGCTCCTGCGTGCCGCCGGGGCCACTGTGCGGGTGGTTCTGGGGGAGGCAGCGGCACGGTTCGTTACTCCGCTGGCCCTGCAGGCACTCAGTGGAGAACCGGTACGCCAGGACCTGTTCGCGGCCTCCGAGGAAGCCGCCATGGACCATATCCGGCTGGCGCGATGGGCGGACATCCTCCTGTTTGCACCCGTCTCCGCCAGTGGCATGGCGCGCCTGGCGCAGGGCCTGGCAGACGACCTGACCGGCACAATTGCCCTGGCGAGCCGGGCTCCCCGCTATCTGGCCCCTGCCATGAACGGCGCCATGTGGGACCATCCGGCCACCCGGCGCAATCTTGCCAGGCTCCAGTCCGATGGGTGCCACATTCTCGGGCCCGCCGCCGGTTCTCTCGCCTGTGGAGAAGAAGGCAGTGGCCGGATGATAGCCCCCGGGGACATCGTTGCAGAGCTGCGCCTGGCGGCCGGATCCCATCCCTGGCAGGGATGGGAGGTCCTGGTAACGGCAGGACCGACGTGGGAGGCGTGGGATCCCGTACGCGGCATCAGCAACCGCGCCAGCGGCCGCCAGGGATATGCCCTGGCCCAGTCCGCCGCGGAACTGGGGGCCAACGTAACACTTGTCAGTGGTCCTACCTGCCTGCCTGCACCGGCCGGAGTAGTGCGGGTAGACACCGTTTCAGCCAGGGACATGCTGGAGGCCTGCATTGGGAGACTCGAACAGTCTCCCCCTGTGGACCTTTTCATCGCCAATGCTGCCGTGGCGGACCACCGGCCAGAAACCGCATCCGAACGGAAAACGCCCAAAGACCACATTCGCACCCTTTCCCTGGCACCCAACCCCGACATTGTGGCCTTGCTCCACGCGCACAGGAACCGCCCCCGATGGATCGCCGCCTTTGCGGCCGAAACCCATGGAGAGGAGCAGAGGGCGGCCGAAAAGCTGTACCGGAAGGGTGCCGACCTGGCGGCCGTGAATGACCTGCGCATGGGGGCCATGGGCGGCACCGACAATGCCTTTACCCTGTTTTTTGGCGAGGAGCGGCTGCCTCTGGGGCCAGCCCCAAAGCTCGACCTTGCGCGCTCCATGATGCATCATCTGGCTGGATGGCTGAACAGGGAGTAACCATGGAAACGCTGCAAATCCGCATCCTGGATCCCAGGCTTGGCGCCGAATGGCCCCTCCCCCATTTTGCCAGCGATGGCGCAGCAGGCATGGATCTCCGGGCCTGTCTTGAGACCCCCCTGCATCTGGCTCCAGGCGGAACAGCGCTAATTTCAGCCGGATTTGCCATGCACATTGGCAATACGGGTGTTGCAGCGCTTCTGCTGCCCCGGTCCGGTCTGGGGCACCGGGGGCTTGTCCTCGGAAATCTGGTCGGACTGATTGATGCCGACTATCAGGGGACCGTAAAAATTTCCTGCTGGAACCGGAGCCACGAATCCATGGAAATTGCTGTTGGAGAGCGGATAGCGCAGATGGTTCTCGTGCCGGTACTGCGCCCGCGTCTGGAGATGGTCGAGAGCTTTGCCCCCAGCCACAGGGGAGAAGGGGGATTCGGAAGCACTGGCCAGCACTGAAAGGGCTGGCCAGTGCTGCAGAAGCCGCCGGATCCTTTTGGAGAGATTCTACGGAATTCCGGTTTTGCCATTCTTCGCGCGGTCATTACCAGCCGGCCCGTGGCCATCGCCTGCTTCGCCAGCCAGTTGGTAGACGGTCATGCCTCCCCTGCTGGCCGGGGGCACCCCGTCAGGTCCGGGGGAGCGTCACGCCATGCTGGCCTTGATACTTTCCCCCACGGTCGGCATAGGACACCTCGCAGACTTCGTCCGATTCCAGGAAGAGGACCTGCGCAACCCCTTCGTTTGCGTAGATTTTGGCCGGTAGCGGTGTGGTATTGGAAAACTCCAGCGTTACATAACCTTCCCATTCGGGCTCAAAGGGTGTTACGTTCACAATAATGCCGCAGCGGGCATAGGTGGACTTTCCGAGACAGACCGTCAGGACACTGCGGGGAATACGGAAATACTCTACGGTTCGCGCCAGCGCAAAGGAATTTGGCGGGATAATGCATGTATCCCCGCTGAAATCCACGAAAGAATCCTCGCTGAAGTTCTTGGGATCCACGATAGCGCTGCGCACGTTGGTAAATACCTTGAATTCGCCAGCACAGCGAATATCGTACCCATAGGACGACAGTCCATACGAAATAATCGGCCGCCCTTCCACATGGCGGATCTGCTGGGGTGAAAACGGCTCGATCATCCCCTCGTTTTCCGCCATTGTGCGGATCCACCGGTCGGATTTGATGGGCATCAGGCGCCTCCCTCGCGCACTAGCGGTTCTGAACCACAATCTTTGGAAAACGGTGTGTGTGGTCCACCGCCTGCAGGGCAATCCGCCCAGCTACATGCCGCGCAAGCTCCCTGTAGATCCTGGCAAGCTGCGAATCGGGTTCGGCCACCACGGTGGGCGCACCGCTGTCCGCCTCATCCCGGATCCGGCGGTCCAGCGGCACCGCGCCCAGGAATTCAACCCCATACTGCTCGGCCATCATGGCCCCGCCGCCGTGACCGAAAATATCGTCCTCATTGCCACATTTCGGGCAAATATAAAAACTCATGTTTTCAATGATGCCCAGGATCGGCACGCCCACCTTTTCAAACATCTTGAGCCCCTTGCGGGCATCCAGCAGGGCAATGTCCTGGGGAGTCGTGACGATAACCGCACCCGACACCGGCACTTTCTGTGCGAGGGTCAGCTGGGTATCCCCGGTACCCGGTGGCAGGTCGATGACCAGATAGTCCAGCTCTCCCCACCGGGTATCCGATAGCAGCTGCTCCAGCGCCTGCATGACCATGGGGCCACGCCAGACCATGGGCGTTTCCTCATCCACGAGGAACCCGATGGACATGGCCCGGATCCCGTGGCCCTCCATCGGCTCCATTTTCTTGCCATCCTTGCTGGTCGGCTTTCCGGTAATGCCGAGCATCCGTGGCTGGCTTGGCCCATAGATATCGGCATCCAGAATCCCCACCCTGGCCCCTTCACGGGACAGTGCGAGCGCGAGGTTGACGGACGTCGTCGACTTTCCCACCCCGCCCTTGCCGGAGGCAACGGCAACAACATTCCGGATTCCCTCCAGAAGCTTGACCCCGCGCTGTGCCTGGTGTGTCTGGATGTGGTGGCCAACCTGTATTTCAGGTGGATGCTTGCCCGCAATCTTCCCTACGGCTTCCGCAATATCCCGGGACAGCTGCGGCGCCACGCCAGCAGACGGATAGGGAAGCTCAATTTCCACCCGCCCCCCCTGAACCGATTTCAGCACCCCGGCACTGGCAAGATCCTTTCCCAGGTAGGGATCCTGGATCTTCTGCAGCACCTGCTCCACCAGCTCCCTGCTCAGTTCACTCATATGGAGATACTCCTTTCTCACCCGCCGCCGGCCGGACCGGTACGGCCTCACCCTGCGGCAATAATGACCTCATGGCGCTCAAGACTTCCACCTTCGCCAAAGGCCTCCCTGGGCAGGGGGTTCTGGTGGGCCGTCCGAAAATCGTCACTTGCGACCCACTGCTCAAAAGCGGCCTGGTCCTTCCAGTGGGTCAGAACCACATAGAAACCATTCTCTTCCGTCGGACGCAGCACCTCCATGCGCACGAAGCCGGGCTGTTTTTCCACTTCTCCGGCACGCTGGCGGAACCGTTCCTCAAACGCTTCCCGCCACGCCGGCTTTACCGGCACCCGGTTGGCAACCACATATTTCATAGATGTCTTCTCCTGAGCAGCGTTAACCTATTCTTTTCGGGAAGGGGCGGAATGCAGGCCAAGCACATCCTGCATATCGTATAGACCTGGCCGGCGTCCGGCGGCGATCCATCCTGCGGCACGCAGTGCGCCCTCGGCAAAATTCCTGCGGCTTCCCGCCCGGTGTACCAGTTCCAGGCGCTCCCCGGCCCCGGCGATCCAGACACTGTGCTCTCCCACCACATCGGCTGCGCGGAGGGTAGCAAACCCGATGCTTCCCTTCTCCCGTGGGCCCGGAATGGAGTTGCGGTCGAGACAGGCTATCTCATCCAGCTCTGCCCCCCTTCCGGCAGCCGCTGCGCGTCCCAGCGCCAGCGCCGTTCCTGAAGGCGCATCCCGCTTCTGCCCGTGATGGGCCTCCAAAATTTCAATGTCGTAACCCGGCCCCATGGCCGCCGTGATGGCCGGCAGAAACGCCAGAAGCACATTCACGCCCACGCTCATGTTGGGGGCCACCACCATGGGAATTTTCCGTCCCAGATGCTGCAGTTCCTGCATCTGGCCGGAAGAAAATCCGGTGCTGCCCAGAACGGTAGCCACACCGGCCTCTGCCGCCAGGCGGACATGGGCGAGCGCCACATCCGCAGGACTGAACTCGACCAGCACCTGGACACCGCCAAGGGCATCCTCCAGATTTCCGCCTATGCGAACCCCCGTGGCCAGCCCCCCCGCCAGTATCCCGGCGTCCTGGCCCAGATATTCTGCTCCCTCCCGGCCAACAGCGGCAGCAAGCTGCAGTTCCGGATGCTCCGCCATGGCAGAAACCAGGGCCTTTCCCATCCGTCCAGCTACAGCGGCAACCGCGACGGCAACTGGTGGTTCCACGGTCAGGATCCCAACCGCTCAACAAAATCCCTGACCCGGTTCCACCAGTTTTCCTGCTGCGGATGCTGTACGGTCTCCCCCCGCTCACTGGCAAATTCTTCCAGGATCTCCCTCTGGTGGTCGGAAAGGTGGACAGGAATCTCAACCTGCAGGCGGCAGTGGAGATCCCCAGCCGACCGGCTCCGTACGCCCTTAACCCCCTTGCCCCGCAGCCGGAACACAGATCCCGACTGGGTCCCGGCCGCAATCTGGATTTTGGCCTGCCCGGTAAGGGTGGGTACTTCCAGCTCCCCTCCCAGGGCCAGGGTCGTAAAGCTGACCGGGACAGCACAGTGCAGGTCGTCCCCATCCCGCTCGAAGAGGGAATGGGGTCTGACCTGGATTTCCACGTACAGGTCTCCAGCCGGAGCACCCCGCTCCCCGGCCTCCCCTTCTCCATCGAGGCGGATACGGTCACCGGTATCCACGCCGGCAGGGATTTTGACCTCCAGCTGGCGGTTTTTCCGGACCCGGCCCTGTCCTCGGCACTCCCGGCAGGGATCCTTCACCATCTTCCCTGTCCCACCACACTGGGGGCATGGCCTCGTTACCGAAAAAATCCCCTGGACCATCCGCACCTGCCCATGGCCACCGCAGGTCGTGCAGTCCTCCACCCGGCTTCCGGGTGTGGCGCCCGTCCCCTGGCAGGCTTCACAGATCGCCGAACTGGGGATCTCTATGGTCACTGCCTTTCCGGCGGCCGCCTCTTCGAGGGTCAGGTCCAGACGGTAGCGCAGGTCACTGCCGCGGCCAGGCTCCTGGCCGCCGAAACCCCGTCCAAACTGCTCAAACAGGTCGCTGAAAATGTCTCCGAAACCACCGGCGAATCCACCAAAGCCCTGATTTCCCCCTCCGCTCCCCTGGGCACCGGCATGGCCAAAACGGTCGTACCCCTGCCGTTTCTGGGGATCGGACAGGACTTCGTACGCCTCGCTGATTTCCTTGAACCGCTCCTCGGCTTCCGCATCCCCAGGATTCCGGTCCGGGTGATAGCGCATGGCCAGACGGCGGTAGGCCTTTTTCAGCTCCCCGTCATCTACCGTACGGCTGACTTCCAAAATCTCGTAATAATCCCGCTTGGCCATCAATATTCTTCCAGAAAACAGGCGAAGGCCAGGAGAAATCTCCTGGCTCTGCGCGATACAGGTCCAATCCTACTTCTTGTCCACTTCCTCGAACTCCGCTTCCACCACATCATCCGGACGCGAACTGCCGCCATGGGCGCCTCCCCGGGCATCCCCCCCTGCGCCCTGGGTCTGGGCAGCGGCCGCCGCAGCGCTCTGGAGCAGGGTGGACATCGCCGCCATCAGGGTAGCCACAGCCCCCTTTATCGCCTCGGCATCGTCACCCTTGACTGCCGACTCCACGGCCTGTATGGCCTCGCTGACACGGTTCCGGTCGCCTTCAGGCGCAGAAGCATGTTCGTCGAGCGCTTTGCGTGCGCCATGAAGACTGGCATCTGCCTCGTTGCGGGCCTCGATCAGCGCCCGGGCTTTTTTATCTTCGGCCGCGTTTGCCTCGGCCTCCTGGATCATGCGCTGGATCTCGGCTTCCGAGAGACCGGAACTTGCCGTGATCTTGATGGACTGCTCCTTGTTGGTCTGCATGTCCTTGGCTGAAACGTGCAGGATGCCATTCGCGTCAATGTCGAAGGTCACCTCAATCTGGGGCATGCCGCGCGGCGCCGCAGGGAGGTCTGCCAGATCAAAGCGGGCCAGGGACTTGTTGTCCCGCGCCAGCTCACGCTCTCCCTGGAGCACATGAACGGTCACGGCAGACTGGTTGTCCTCGGCCGTCGAGAAGACCTGGGACTTGCGGGTCGGAATGGTCGTATTCTTCTCGATCAGCTTGGTCATCACACCCCCCAGGGTCTCAATGCCCAGGGAAAGCGGGGTTACATCCATGAGCAGGACATCTTTTTTCGCCCCGGAAAGCACCGCTCCCTGAACGGCCGCACCAATGGCGACCGCCTCGTCGGGATTGACATCCTTGCGGGGTTCGCGGCCAAAAAAGTCCTTGACCTTATCCTGGACCTTGGGCATCCGCGTCTGCCCGCCAACCAGAATCACATCCGTGACCTGGCTGGTAGACAGTTCCGCATCCTTCATGGCCACCCGGCATGGGGCCATGCTCCGGTCGATAAGATCTTCCACCAGCGTCTCGAGCTTGGCCCGGGTCACCTTCATGTTGAGATGCTTGGGACCCGACTGGTCTGCCGTGATAAATGGCAGGTTCACATCGGTCTGTGCCGAAGAGGAAAGCTCAATCTTGGCCTTTTCCGCGGCTTCCTTGAGGCGCTGCATCGCCAGCCGGTCACCGCGCAGGTCAATTCCGGATTCCGCCTTGAAGGAGTCGGCCAGATAGTTGATGACCCGGCTGTCGAAATCTCCGCCGCCGAGAAACGTGTCTCCGTTGGTGGAAAGCACCTCAAACTGGTGCTCTCCCTCCATCTCGGCAATTTCGATAATGGAAATGTCGAAGGTGCCACCCCCGAGGTCATAGACGGCGATCTTGCTGTCCCCAGGATTCTTGTCCTCGCCGAAGGCCAGCGCAGCCGCCGTCGGCTCGTTGATGATGCGTTTGACCTCCAGCCCGGCGATACGGCCGGCATCCTTGGTCGCCTGCCTCTGGGCATCGTTGAAATAGGCGGGCACAGTAATCACTGCCTCGGCCACGGTTTCGCCGAGGTAGTCTTCTGCGGTTTTTTTCATTTTCTGGAGAATGTAGGCCGAAATCTGCTGCGGAGAATAGCTTTTGCCACGGACCTCCACCCAGGCATCGCCGTTGTCGGCCTTGGCGATCCGGTAGGGGACATGCTTCATGTCCTTCTGTACCTCGGGATCATCAAACTTCCGGCCAATCAGGCGTTTTACCTCGTAGACGGTATTTTCCGGGTTGGTAACCGCCTGCCGTTTGGCCGCCTCGCCTACCAGAATTTCCCCGTCCTCAGTAAATCCGACGATCGAAGGGGTTGTCCGCTTGCCTTCACTGTTCTCGATAACCTTCACCTTGTCGCCTTCCATGACGGCAACACAGGAGTTGGTGGTTCCCAGATCGATTCCGATAACTTTTGCCATTATTGCTCTCCTTGAATTTCTGAAAATCCTGTCGTGCGCGCCTATCCCGAGGCCTGCCCACCCTGGCCCGGCCTCGAAACCGAGACCATGCTGGGACGGAGCAGGCGGTCATGGATCAGGTAGCCCTTCTGGTGAACGGCCAGCACCCGGTTCGGCTGCCCATCACTTTCAACCATGGCGATGGCCTGGTGCAGATGGGGGTCAAAACGCCCTTCTTCAACCCCGACCGCCGTGATGCCCGCCTTGCCCAGCGTCTGGAAAAAAAGGTTCAGGGTATTTTCCAGACCCTGCCGGAGCTGGGCCACCGCCTCTTCTCCGGCAACGGGTGTGCCCAGGGCCATTTCCAGACTGTCCACCACCGGAAGGAGGTCACGGGCAAACCGTTCGACCGCATAGTTGCGGGCATCCTCCATCTGCTTTTCATGACGCCTGCGAAGGTTTTCCATATCCGCGAGAGCACGCAGATAGTCATTGCGCACGCCCTCCAGCTGTTCCTCGAGGTCCGGACCGCTTTCGGTGGGCCGGGAGGAGGAGCCTTCTCCGGGAGCAGCACCAGCCCCGGGTTCCTGCGGTTCGGTATTGTCTACGTCACTCATGTCTCAGCGCTTCCTTAACCGTTGACTAGCCTCGATATGGGGGGGTCAGAAGATCTTTTCAAGTGTGGCGCTATCTTCCTGCGACAGAGCCTGGCCCAGAAGGCGGGCCACGCCGTCCACCAGGGGTATGATGTCCTGGTAGGGCATGCGCATGGGACCGATGACGCCGATGACGCCGACCGGTTCACCATCCATCTGGTACGGTGCCGAAACCACACTGAAATCACTCAGGGGGGCAAACCCCGACTCCTCGCCGATAAACAGCCGGACGTCGCTGCCCCGCATGGTCTGGTCCAGCAGCAGCACCAGTTCCCGCTTCTGCCGAACGGCGGAAAAAAGCTCGCGGAGACGGTCACTTCCGGTGAAATCCGGGAGATCCAGCAGCTGGAACTCCCCTTCAAAAAGCATCCTCTCCTGGTCGGCCGCCAGCATTTCCTGCCCCAGCTCCATGGCGCTGCGGAGGATGCGCTCCATTTCGCTGCGGGACTGGCGCAGATCCTCTTCCAGACCACCCATGACCTCCTGGAGGGAGCGTCCACCATAGCACTCGTTGAAATAGTTGGCCGCCTGGGTGATGGTAGCCGGGGACAGGGGCGTTTCCAGACGGATCAGGCGGTTTTCCACATCCCCCTTGTCCGTCACAAAAATGGCCAGAACCTCGCGCTCGCGCAGGGCAATGAAATCCACATGGCGCAGTGCCCTTGTCGCCCGGCGCGGAACCCGGATGAACCCGACCATGCGCGTGAGCTCGGAAAGCACCTCGGTAGCCGCGTGCAGCACCTCATCGGCATCCGGGATACGCGCACCGATACGCTGCAGCAGAAAACGGGAGGAAGATTCGGGAAGGGGCACCACCCTCAGAAGGGAGTCCACAAAAAACCGGTATCCAAACCGGGTCGGCACCCGCCCGGCCGAGGTATGCGGGGCCATGACATAGCCCTCTTCCTCGAGCTCGGCAATAACATTGCGTACCGTCGCAGGGCTGATCTGCAGGCCCGCATCGCGGGCCAGCTGGCGGCTGCCCACAGGATGTCCACTACTGATATGCTGCTCGATGAGCGACCTGAGCAGATGCCTTGCACGCGCATCCATACCCGCCCCTGAATTCCGCCAAAGAAACCCAATTCTCCCCGTACGGGAGGCACGGCAGAGCGTTAGCACTCCACATCCGGGAGCGCCAATAAGCTAGCAGAGCCTGCCCTCTTTGGCAAAGGAGGCAGGGGACAGGCTGTTACTTGATCTTGTCTTCCCGATAGGCCACGTGCTTGCGGGCCTTGGGATCGTACTTCATGAATTCGAGCTTGTCGGGTGTGGTCTTCTTGTTTTTGGTCGTCGTATAGAAGTGCCCGGTACCCGCAGTAGAAACCAGCTTGATCTTGTCACGCATGGAGCATCTCCTCAGATTTTCTCGCCAGCAGCGCGAAGTTCGGCAAGAACGGCGTCAATCCCCTTCTTGTCAATGGTACGGATTCCCTGGGTACTCACCCTCAGGCGTACCCACCTTTTCTCGCTCTCCACCCAGAAACGGTGGTACTGGAGATTGGGCAGAAAACGCCGCCGGGTCTTGTTGTTGGCATGAGAAACATTGTTTCCTGCCATGGGCTTCTTGCCCGTGACCTTGCAAACTCTGGACATTGCAGTATCCCCCTGAAAAAGGGGGCCTTTATACCACATGTCCGGCAGAGAGGGCTAGTCCAGGGGGGAACCCCCTGCCCATCCTCGGCCCCCGGACCCACGACTTCCGGCGGGTTCTCCACCGGCCGCAACTCCGGACGGGCACGGGTGGCAGTACGGCAGGAGCCGGTCTGCCCCACCTTCTCCGTGAAAAATGTGCAGAATTCCGGATATCATCTATAACCTGCTCCAGAAAGGAAATCCAGGCCAGGACAGGATGGATGGATCCAGGCCGCGCGGAAGAGGAAGAGTCTCCAGAGAGGAAAAACTTTTGGACACGGGACAGATGCTGCTGCTGCATTACCAGCCAGTGCTCGATCTGGAGCGCGGTCCTGTTGGCGTTGAGGCCCTGATCCGCCTGCATCATCCGAAACGCGGGGTGCTTCTGCCGGCCGCATTTTCCCGTTCCCTGGACCATCCTACGCTGGGGAAGAGGATTGGACGCCTGGTACTGGACATGGCAATGACCCAGGCGGAGCTCTGGCAGCGTCAGGGCCTGGATCTCCGGATCTCTGTCAATATTGGTCCGCGGCATCTCCTTGAGACCGGTTTCCCCGGGGATCTTTGCGAGGCCCTGAACGCCCATCCCGAGATTCCACCTTCCCGGCTGATGGTCGAAATTACGGAAACGGCACCAATGCTGGATTTCCAGCGCACAAAACAGGCTCTTCTGGCGTGTGGCAGACTGGGGGTCGGCGTAGCCCTCGACGATTTTGGTACGGGGAACGCCCCACTCACCTGGCTGCAGAAGCTGCCAGCAGAAACGGTCAAGATAGACCGGAGCTTTGTCCGCGAGATGCCCCATGATCCACGGAGTCATGCGATTGTTTCCGGCATGGTGGATACCGGGCGGATGGCTGGCCTGGAAATGGTGGCCGCGGGTGTGGAGAGCCCCAGCCAGGTATCGCTGCTTTCCCAGATGGCATGTGCCAGACTGCAGGGCTATGCGATTGCACGGCCCATGCCTGCGGAAGAGGTACCGGGGTGGTTCCGCAGCTGTGCGCTCCACCAGCAGTGGGGCGGGGTTCTGGCGCCGCTTTCGCAAACCTGTCACGCCTGAGCAGGCAGCGTGTACAGCGGATGGTCCGCTGCCTTTCAGGATCCGGCCTGGACCACGGCTCGTGGGCTGGCTTCTCCGCCTTTCCTGCCGGACGTTGGGCAAGCGTCCACAGGGAGAGGATCTCCCGGCTTCTGGTGGGATAGCCATCCTTTTTTCGGTGTACGCCAGCGGTTTCCCGTAACCGGCTCTGGTGGCGGGCTGCCAGCCCCTGGGCCGGTGATTCCGTGGAGCCCAGCCAACCGGCAATAGCCGGCAGCCCGGTTCGGCATCCAGAATTCCTCCGGCGGCCCAGAAATTCTCCGGGCAGAAGCCCTGGCGGCAAAGCCATATTGCAAATACTTGCAGGAGAACGGAGCGGTGCCCAGGCGCTGAACCGTCCGGCAACGGGGCCCATGCCGCACACCAGCCAAGGCATGCGCAACCGCAATGGAGGCCGGCCTAAAGGCCGGGGCCGTTGACTATACTTGATGGACCAACCACAGGGAATCTGGCCTATGGATGTCATGCTGATCCTGGCAGCCCTGATCATTCTTGGGGCTGCCAGCCAGTGGCTGGCCTGGCGGCTCAAGCTGCCGGCCATCCTCTTTCTTTTGGGCCTTGGGATTCTCTCCGGGCCGGTCCTGGGCATTCTCCATCCGGGTAAGCTCTTTGGCGCCCTGCTGTTTCCGGGAGTGTCACTGGCCGTCGCGGTCATTCTTTTTGAAGGCGCTCTCAATCTCAAGCTGAAGGAACTGGGAAAACTGGGCAGGGTCGTGCGCCGCATCGTCGGCCTCGGAGCAATCAGCAGCTGGCTGATCCTCGCAGTCGCCACCCACTGGATCACCGGATTCCGCTGGCCCATGTCGGTTCTGTTCGGCGCCGTCATCGTCGTTTCCGGCCCCACGGTCATCGGTCCCATCCTCCGTGCAGCCCGCCCGAACGAGCGGATCCGCAACGTCCTGCAGTGGGAAGGCATCCTGCTGGATCCCATAGGTGCCCTGCTTTCTGTCCTGGTTTTTGAGGGCATTGTTTCCCGCCACGGCGGCAGCGCGCTGTCTTCCACCGTGGAAATTTTTCTGCGTGCCATAGCTACCGGTTTTGTCACGGGTTTCACCGGCGGCTATGGACTGGGCTGGCTCCTGCGCAAGCGGGCCATTCCCGACTACCTGCATGGGGTCGTAGCCCTGGGAACCGTATTCATGGTCTTCGCCGCTGCCAACAGCGTGGCCGTGGATTCCGGGCTGCTGGCCGTGACCCTGATGGGCATCTGGCTGGCCAACATGCAGGACGTCCCTCTCGACAACATCCTGAACTTCAAGGAGAGCCTGTCCATTCTGCTCATTTCCCTGCTTTTCCTGCTGCTCGCCGCACGTCTGCAGCTGGAAGCCCTGGAAGAAGTACTTCCCTGGGGTCTGGCCATCTTTCTTGCCATCCAGCTTGTGGCCCAGCCTGTCAAGGTACTCCTCGCCAGCGATGGCCGGGAAATGAACTGGCGTGAGCGTTTCCTGACAGCGTGGGTCGCGCCCAGGGGCATTGTCGCGGCAGCCGGCGCCCCCATTTACGCCATCCAGCTGGAAGCCCACGGGTATCCACAGGCCAGCCTTTTTGTCCCCCTGACCTTCGCGGTGATCCTGCTAACCGTGCTGAGTGCGAGTTTCAGCACACGCCCGCTTGCACTTCTGCTGGGCGTGGCAGAAACCAGTCCCCGCGGCGTGCTGATTATCGGTGCCAATCCTTTTGCCATTGCCGTTGCGGACAAACTGCAGAAGTGGGGTTTCCATCCCCTGCTCATCAACGACGATTTCCGCCAGCTGCAGCAGGCGCGCATGCTGGGCATCAGGACATTCTTTGGTTCCCCTGTTTCCGAAGCCGCGGACAGAAAGCTGGGTCTGGACGGGTTCGGGTACCTGCTTGCCCTCTCGTCCGATCCGGCGCGCAATCTCATCGCCACACTCCGGTATGCCCCGGAATTCGGCTATCGCGCGGTATACACCCTTTCCGATGGCAGCCACCGGGAAAAAAGTGCACGCCTTCGCATAGCCCGCCGTCACCGCCAGAACAGCCTGTTTTCCGCCGGGGCGACCGCGGCGGAGCTCCTTGCCCGCATTGATAAGGGCTGGACCGTCAAAATCACCAGCATCACCCCACAATTCACCTGGGAAGACTATCGCCGGCAGTTTTCCGGGACAGGTTTTCTGCCCCTTTTTGTCTTGCGGGAGGAAAAGCTGCTGGCGTTCGTGTCCGGAATCCAGGCGGAAGAGACCATCCCGGTCCCGGGCGACAAGGTGATGTCGCTGGTCGCGGCCAGGGGCGGGCCACTGCCCGGGATGCACCATGGGACAATGCATCCCGGCGATGGCCAATCTCCTCCACATGCAGAGGGCGGGTCAGACCTGCCGCCCTGCCTGTGAAGAATGGCTGTTGCGCCAGGCCAGCCAGATGAGGGGTAGGGCCCAAAGAGCAGAAAAGGTGTATATCCGGTTCAGGGAGACATACTGCTGCAACAGACCCAGGCCAGTGGAGCCGATGCCTTCCCCGACCATCAGGGCACCAACGAGCAGTCCTGCCATCTGTGTCCCTTCCGCGCCATGGCTGGCAACCCCATAGGCCATGCTGTAGGGGTAAAAAATGCCACAGGCAGCCCCTGCCGCGGCAAAAAGGGCCAGAAGGGCGACAGCTCCATAAAAATGGGGGAGCAGCAGGAAGCAGACCGCCATCACGCCGGGGGCCGCCAGATATATGGGGCGGCGGGGGACCCAGGAACCTGGAAGGGCACCAAGGACAAAGCGGGCCGCCGTCATCCCGCCCCAGAACAGGGAAAGGGCGAGGCCACCATCTGCCGCCGGCAGATGGTGGTCGACACTCACCAGCACATTGGCCCAGCTGCCGAAACTGCCCTCACAGATGGCGTATACCAGAACGGCCAGGGCAAAAGGGAGCATGGACAGTTTCCAGGCACGAAGCCCGCCCAGTTCGCTGCGCACCGCCTCCATGGCCTGGGGCACCGCAAGGAGAACCAGCCACCCAAGAAGCAGGGCCGCCGGCCAGAGAGCCCAGGATAGCCAGACCTGCAGGCCATCCAGGATCATCGGCGACACGGCGGTTGCCCCGCCAATGACCGCATTCAGCAGTGTCACCGCAGCCGCCGCACTTCCGGGAAAGAGCAGTGAGGCACCACGGTTGATGGCGGCATTGGTCAACCCAAAGCCGATACCCAGCATGAGCGTTTCTCCGAGCAGCAGAAAGAAAGCCAGCGACCCGGAAAAGGACACCAGTACCAGAAGGACCATGGCCACGGCGTTGCTGCTGGCGCCCAGACGGAAAAGCCCCCCGGATCCCACCCTCCGGTAGAGGGCACCCGCGCTGAGGGCTGCAAGCACCGCACCGGCAATTTCCGGAAAATAGAGTATCCCGTAGGTCGTGTTGCCCATGCCATACGGAGCGCTGCGGAGGATGGTGCCGAGGGCCGGGACAAGGACAAAGGACGCCCCCTGCAGAAAGCCGGCCGCAAACAGCGCCACTGTCCCTCGCCGCATGTCAGGACGCCCCCAGCTGCCGCTCAATATATCCACCAACCCGCAGCGCGTTGGCCATGATTGTCAGCGACGGGTTAACCGCGCTGATTGATGGCATGAAGCTGGCATCCACCACATAAAGATTGCCGAGATCGTGGGCCCTGCAGCTGGGATCCAGGACACTCGTCCGGGGGTCTTCACCAAAGCGGCAGGTCCCCACCTGATGGGCAGTGGCAGAAATATCCATGGCCTGAAAAAAAACTGCCGGAAATCCGGCCTGGTGCAGGATGCTCCGCCACCGTCTGCAGAGACGTTCATGGCTTTCTCGGTTTTTGGGATGCCAGTTCAGGTGGATACGTCCTGACCTGTCCAGTGTAACGCGATTGTCCGGATCGGGAAGATCTTCCGTGGTCAGCCACCAGTCGACCGAATGGCTGGCCGCCCAGGCACTCACCGGGACCGGCCATCGGGGCCGCTGTGCGTGGAGCAGGGATGGAGTGACTTTTCCCAGACCCTGAATGTGCCCCAGCGGATAGGGATATTCCGGATCCCCGGATTCTTCATAAAAATCATTGAGGGCCAGGGTTTTCTGGAAAATGGCGCGGTTTTCCTGATGGGGTTTCAGGGCCATGCAGGCGCTGTTGAGATGGCACATATAGTTGCGTCCCACCTGGCCGCTGCGGTTGGCCAGCCCCTCGGGAAACGGTTCGCTGGCCGAGGCGAGGAGCAGTGCGGCGCTGTTGACCGCTCCGGCGGCCAGTACCACGAGGCGGGCGCGATAGCGGGCGGAATCCGTTTCTACCCCTTCCACTGTCTGGCCGTCCGCGTGCAGCAGAATCTTCCGGACACGCTGCCCGGTCAAGAGACGCACATCAGGCGATTCCAGCGCAGGCTGTATGCCACAAATCTCGGCATCCCCTTTGGCGTGCAGCAGGCAGGGGAATCCATCACAGGTAGGACAGCGCACACAGGGGCTGTGTTCCGGGTCTCCCTCCAGAAAATGCAGGGCAAGGGGCAACGGGAAGGGATGCAGACCCATACCCTGCAGCACCGATTCCACCAGGGCAATCTCTTCCTCGTGGGCCAGTGGCGGATAGGGATAGGCTTCGCGGGGACCCTCTGTCGGATCCCGGCCGGCCTCGCCATGGGCGAAATACCACTCTTCTGCCCGGGCATAATAGGGGGCAAGTTCGTCGTAGCCGAAAGGCCATGCGGGCGTACTGCCATCTACATGGTGACGGGGCCGGAAGTCCGAGGGACGGCGCCGCAGCACGGCAGCCCCATAAAATTTCGTGTTGCCGCCGACATGATATCCGGTTACCGGAGAAAAAGGCCGTCCTTCCCCGTCCAACCACTGTTCGCCGGTGTGGTAGCGGTGTGCGCCGAACACGGCCTGCGGATCCCAGTTTCCCCATTCCCGCGGCAGATATCCCCCACGCTCCAGAATGAGAATCCGGAGGCCCGATCTGGCCAGGGCGCGGGCCAGGGTACCACCACCGGCACCGCTGCCCACAATAACAACGTCCGCATCTACAGATTCAGCCGCCATGACGGAAGTCCGGGTAGATCAGCATCCCTCCGTCCACCGCCAGCGTCGTCCCCGTGATGTAGCTGGCCAGGTCGCTGGCGAGAAAGACCACGGCCCGGGCAATTTCCTCCGGCTTCCCCAGTCTTCCCATGGAGATCTTCTGGTCCAGATCCCTGAGGAGGGCCGGATCGTTCCAGACTGCCTCGTTGATCGGAGTCCTGATCGCGCCCGGAGCTACTGCCACCACCCGAATGCCCCGGCCGGCCGTTTCCTGTGCCAGGGTTTTGGTAAACATGGACAGCCCCGCCTTGGCACTGGTATAGGCGCTATATCCTTCCCACGGGATGAATTCGTGCACCGACGTGACGTTCACGATTACGCCCCGGCCATTCTTTTCCATGCTCGGGATGGCGGCACGGGCACAATAGTAGGGCCCCAGAAGATCCACATGGAGTACTTTTTCCCAGGCCGCCGGATCATCACTGCCCACCAGCGCCCGACGGCCATCCATGCCCGCGTTGTTGACGAGGACATCGAGGCTCCCCAGGGCCGATTCCACATTCTCCACCAGATGCCCGGCCGCCGCCGGATCGGACAGGTCGGCCGGAAAGGCCCTGGCCATACCGCCGGCCTCCCCAATTGCGCCGACCGCTTCTTCTGCCTCTTTCTGGCCCTGGTGATAATGTACCGCCACCCGGGCTCCGGCAGCAGCAAACATTTCGCTCATGGCGCGGCCGAGACCACCGCTGCCCCCGGTTACGAGAACATTCCGTCCCTGCAGGTCAATGGAAATCATGGTTCCCCCGTAATCCCGATCTGGAAATCCTCGCCCTGCCACGCCTCACGGTCGTGCCAGTACAGCGTAAACTGGAGAGTGTCTCCAGGAAGAAGCCCTTCCGTGGGCAGGGAGGCCACATGGGCCAGGCCCCAGTCTTCCGATTCCGTGTCCCGGACCTTCTGCCACCCATTGATCCCCCAGTGGACGGAAAAGGAGGCGGCCAGCAGCAGATGGAACGCCTGCCCGGCCCGTAGCGTTTTCGGGCGGTGCCTCAGCCGCCAGATCCGGTAGCCCGGATCCGGCCGCCGGCCCCGATAGCGTTTCCAGGTTTCGGCAGGGCGGTCCACCGGACTGCCCCTGAGAATACTGTGGCAGAGCTTGATGAATTCCCCGTGTGCCCACACAAGGGGCATCGCAGAGCCGCTTGGCTGCCCGGGAAAAAGTCCCTGCCCCGGAATGGGATCCCTGTCCCAGACCTGCTCCGGCAGCAGTCCTCCCCGGCCGGCCATCGCGGTCATGGCCGCAAGGTAGGGCAGGGGATCCTCTCCCGCGGCCAGGGCATAGTGCCCGCGTTCCCCTGTAAGCAGGGGCCAGCCCCGGCCAGTCCCGGTCCCATCGAAAGGACGGCCATCGGCGTGTTCACCATAGCCGTCGCCGTTGTACCGGTGCCATACCGGTCCATTCGGGGTGTCACTCCGGAGCAGGGCATCCATCACCTGCACGGAAGCACGGACATGGGGATCGTCTGGCGCCCGAAGGCCATAGCGGACAAGCTGCAGGAAGTCGGTGGCAACCTGCTCGCTCGCCGGAAGATGCGGATCGTGCGCGCGGTTCTTGATTAGCATCCATTCATTCTTTGCACCATCGTGGCAGAGCACTTCTGGTGGCGCGATGCGCAGATAGTAGCCCATTACCTGGAAACGCCTGGCCAGGCCAGTATCGCGCACGAAGGTCCACTCCTCGATATGGGCATTCCAGTAATCTGCAAGCATGAGGGCACATTCTGCCGCCTTCCCTTCCAGGAAGGCGGCCCCTTCCACCAGGGCGGCTATGGCCACCGCCAGGGTAAAGGCATTGACCCCGCCATCTTCCTCCCAGCGGTCCTCGCCCGTAACGGGTCCTTCACGGGCAACAAACTGCAGGGCCCTGCGCACCATATCCTGTACCACCATCTCGCCAAGGGCTTCCCTCTCCCGCAGAAGGCTGGCCAGCAGGACCGGGAAACCGGCCTCGTCCAGCTGGATACCCTGCCAGAAGGCCTTGCCGCCCAGCCACTGGTTCTGCAGCCAGTGGCCATCGCCCTGCTGGGTACTGATCAGGTAGGCCAGCACCTGACGGGCATCCTGCAGGGCACCGATAGCGACCAGGGCACCCGCACTTTCCACCAGGTCCCGCGACCAGACGAGGTGGTATCCGCCCCGGCTGTCGCTGGTCTCACCCCATGGAACCGAAAGACTGGCGACACGGGCTCCAGGAAAGGTATGGTCCTCATGTACCTTGAGTACGTTGACCGAACGCGCATACAGGATCTGCGACGCTTCCGGAATCCGCCGCGCAAAATCGGGCTCCTGGCGATGGCCGCGATGCCATCCTGTCCATGCGTGGACATATTCCTCGCGTATGCTGCCAAAACCGCAGGCGAGGGTGGCCCAGGAATTCGTGGCAGCGGCTTCCCTGCTGCTGCCAAGACCCAGAGCAACCGTGCCCAGGCGCGGGACTTCGGCGCCCAGCGCAACCTCGCCAGGGCCCGCCTCATCGTATTCCCACTCCATCCGGCCATTCCGGTGAAAATCCTGCCAGAGGTCACTGGCCCCGACCTCGCCCACGGAGGATTTTCCCAGGGCCGGCATTCCATTTCCGTCCCTGCAGAGGATCGCGAGACCAAAAGGGCCCTGTTCTGCCCAGAGCAGTTCACGGCCTTCCCAGATCCCCCTCCACGCACAGTTCCCGCCCGCATCCCCGCCCAGACGGGCAGCACACAGGAGGTAGGGGCGCAGGGCGGGATCTCCGGCCAGCTCATAGTCCAGCAGCAGCACATCCCGGTGGGGATCTGTGCAGACCCGGAAACGGAACTGGAACCGTTCGTGTTCGTGACAGAAACCGGGAAGGGGAACCTGGGTGCTTTCGAGCTCCAGACGGGGCTCAGGCAGCCCTTTCAGCTCCACCCAGAAACCCTTGCCATCGGCGATGATGAATCCCAGATCCCGGATCTGCGGAATATCGATGCGGGGATAGAACACTTCCGTCAGTATGCCGCTTCCGACAGTGAACCATACGCGGCTTTTCCCGGGAGCCACCCCCACACAGGCCTTCCTGGCCGTAGCCCACACAGGATGGCGCCAGGCCGCGGATGGAGCCCTGTTTCTGTCCATGAAATCCCTGCTCTCCAAATCTGGAACCCTCAGGTTAATCATAGAATATGAATGGGAGGAGCGGGGAAAACCTCCGGGAGGCCGTTCTGGCTGGTTGCTGGCAGCCCCACCTTTGCGGCAGCATGCCCTGGGAAAAATCCGGCAGGATCTGGGCCGGGCGTGCGGAAACCCCGGTTTCTGGGGGAAACGGATGGCGCCACGGAGACGTGGCCTGGCGCCGGACTGCCGAGGCAGATTCTCACGGGAAACGTTTCAGCCGACGGGAACGGAACAGAAAACCACGGCCCAGTTTTCTCCCTGGCTGCGTCCGTACGGGTCTCCCTTGAACAGGTGCGCAATCTGCAGGCCGATCCGGTCCCCGTCTGCCCTCTGGCAGGACAGGCCCGGCTCCGGCCGCAACAGGACACTGCTCCCCATCCTTTCGCTTCCGGCCCGGCTGTATCCGCTGACCGCGGCCGCCGGTTCCGGCAGCAGACGGCGGGTCAGGGCAGTATCCCCATGGAAACCGGCATGGCCATCCACGCCCGCATACCGGAACCCGGACTGGGGCTCGGCATCAAGCTCCGCAGGAGTCCGGTTATATCCATCGTCCCGGACATCCCCGTGGCATTGAGGACACCCGTTCCCATGCTGACATAGGGCGTTCCTCCAGGCAGAAGGCCGGTGGCATGCACCGCAGGCCCATCTCCCAGAATGGCGATGGAACCGGCCAGAAAAATCCGGGTGCTGCGACGCAAACCGGATTTCTTGTACACGGCGTCTTTCCTGCCTGGTGGAGGAAACAGCCGTGGCCGCCAAGGATCGGGGGCAGGATTCCCCCTTCCTGGCGGCCAGGTTCAGGCAGCCGGCGGCCGGCAGCCGGATCCCCGGAGCCGGGCATCCACGGAATACTGTCCCGGGCCGGCCACCCAGAGGGCAAGAAGCCCTCCGATGATGCTGATATTTTTGTAGAAGTTGATCTCGTTCTCAAACTGGGCCATCCCGGTCATGGTCCAGTAATGGTGGCCAATCAGCGCGGTACCCAGGGTATAGAGTGCCAGCAGCAGCGCCAGGGGCCGGGTAAAAACCCCAAGGACAATGGCCAGTCCCACAAAAAATTCCATGACAATGGCTACAATAGTCGCAACCGTCGGTATCGGTGCTCCGACCTGGGTCATGTACTGTACGGTTCCCTGGAAGTTCATGAGCTTCCCCCAGCCAAAAATCACAAAAAGCAGGGCGATGAGAACGCGCGAGGCCACCAGTATGGCATCACGGCTGTTGTGCCCTGTACACGATTTTTTCAGATCCATATACCACCTCCATTTCCCGCTTCGGGGGTTTCCGCCAGTCCAGAAAAATTCAGGAAAAATGTCCTTCCCGAAAGTCGGCAAGTGCCTGGTAGATCTCTTCCCTGCTGTTCATGACAAATGGTCCATACTGCACAATGGGTTCCCGTAGCGGTTTTCCTGCCACCAGAATGGCTCCTGCCGGCTCTTCCACGGCCACCAGCCTCACCCCGTCTGCCTGCGCATCACTGTCCAGTACGGCCATTCTGCCAGATTCCACGAGACGTCCGCCGACCTGCAGCGCACCCCGGTACACATAGACAAAGGCATTATGGGAGGATGGGATGGCGGTCACGAAAGCGGAGCGCGCGGGAAGCTGGATATCCAGGTATACCGGCTCCGTCGTTTCCCGGTGAACAGCGCCTTTCACGCCATTGCTCTGCCCGGCAATCACCCGCACTACAGCCCCTTCCGGGGCAGTGTAGGCAGGGATGGCCGCATGCGGGATATCGCGGTATCCGGGCGCGTCCATCTTGTGCCGCGCCGGCAGGTTGATCCAGAGCTGGAATCCTTCCATCAGCCCGTCTTCCTGCTCGGGCATTTCCGAATGGACAATGCCGCGGCCAGCGTTCATCCACTGCACGTCCCCATTCTGCAGCAGGCCCTCGTGCCCCGCGCTGTCACGGTGGCGCATGCGCCCGGCCAGCATGTAGGTCACCGTCTCGAATCCGCGGTGCGGATGGTCCGGGAATCCGGCCAGATAGTCTCCGGGCTCGTCGCTGCGGAAGACGTCCAGCATCAGGAAGGGATCCAGCCGCTGCTGCAGATGGGGCATGAGCACACGGGTGAGTTTCACTCCGGCCCCATCGCTGGTTGCGGTACCCTGCACAACCTGTTCGACGGTGCGGGGCCGGTTTACCGTATCAGGTGTCATCCGGGTTTCCATGGCGGTCTCCTTTTCATTTCCGGCATATGGTGGAACCATGCTATATATTTCCGTGGAATACATAAACGGCATTTCTGGACATGGAGTATTCCATTTATGGAACAATATAGTCTTTCCGCGGATGACATGCTGCTGTTTGCCACGATTGTCGAACAGGGAAGTCTTGTGCGCGCCGCAAACCACCTTGGCCTGCCCAAGGCAACGGTTTCGCGGCGACTGGTCTCCCTGGAAGCCGGCATCCGGCAGAAGCTTCTGGTACGCACCACACGGCGGATGGCGCTCACCGAGTTTGGCCGGGAATTCCTGGTGCACTGCCAGCATATTGCCGAGGAAGTGGCCGGAACCCATGACCTTGTCAACAGCCTGCAGATAAAACCCCATGGACGGTTGCGGGTATCCATGCCCGCCGAATACGGGCGCAGTTTTCCCCTATCCCATGCCATCGCCACTTTCATTGCGCAGTATCCGGAAATCCATCTGGAGCTGGATATGAGTTCGCGACGCGTCGACCTGATCGGGGAACACTATGATCTCGCCATCCGCATGGGCACACTGGAAAGCGATTCGACCCTGGTTGCCCGCAGGATCGGCGAGCAGCGCTTCGGAATCTATGCCAGCCCCGTCTATCTTGGCCTCCACGCCATGCCACGGCACCCGGAGGAGCTGGCACTGCACCATGTAATCCATCTTCTCCCCGCCCAGGGGAAACCGGGGCCCTGGCGGCTGGCCCAGAGAGAAAACACCTGGGAAGGACATCCGGCTGGACAGGTTACGGTCAATTCGTTTGGCATGATCCAGGAGCTGCTGCTGGACGGTACCGGAATTGGAATGCTCCCGGAAAGCTTTGCCCTGGAAGATACCAGGAGAGGGCGGCTGGTGCGCATCCTTGCAGACTGGGAGTTTCCGGCAATGCCCGCCTGGGCGGTTATGCCCATCCGCCGGTACCTGCCGGCCAAGACCAGAATTTTCCTTGCGCACCTCGAAACCCTTCTGTTGCAGGGTGGTTCTTCGGTGTGATCGGCATAGGGGGCAGCGCAAGGCTGCGCCCCTGCCACACCACCCGGCATGCGGGTCCGCGCCGGGCGGTTCGAGAAATCAAGGTCATGTGAGCCCGGGGAAACCAGGGCCGCCGAAGTATTTGACCGTGAGGATGTGATTCAGTCCTGCCTCGCCATGACCCCACCAGGCGCCGGTTCCGCCGGCTGTAAGCAGCCGTCCCGGTTCGCCATTGCTTGAGCTGGATAGCCCGGAGTCGGTGCCGAGTCCATGAGTCGAGGTTCCTGAACACCGCAGGAGTCTGGGCGAGACTGAAGTATGTCTTCTATCCCGGCAGATATTCCCGCAGCTGCTCCGCAACCTGCGTCATGCTCTTGCCACCGGCACGTCTGGTGATATCCCTGATGCGCTGCTTGAATGTGTCGAGGGCCTTGGGAGCCACCGCAATCTTGACCGTGTTTCCGGACCGGATGCGCGGCCAACAGGTCTTGAGATATTCTTGGGTCTGCCCGATGGACAATCCAGCAAAGCCTGCGCTTCCCTTGTTGGCCTTGACGCGTTTCCACGCCGTGACCATATTCCCGCGCGATAGGGCCTGCCGGAGCAGGCCGTCTCGCCCTGAGCCTTCCTGTCCGTCTCCCGCCAGAGTTGCTTCATCACGTCCCGTGGCGACGAAGGCTTCACCGTCGCCCCCGGCGCTACGCCCGGTTTGCTCCAGCTTCTGATGCGATGCATTTCCAGGAGACACGACTTCCAGCCCGCCTTCTCGTCTGGCCCTTGACTGGTTGCCCGGCTACTACGCGCTGACTCCTCGCTTGCGACCTTCAAAGCTTCCCGTCAGGCCAGAGGTAACCGGTTTGGCGGCCATGTCCGTTTCTGGCCCGAGGCCTCGGGCCCGCTGGATGCGTGACGGGAATTGCGTTGCGGTCTGCCGTCCAGAATTTCCCGAAGATCTGCGGCAGCAGTGGCAGAAGGCCGAACGCCTCCTGGAACCGGTACACGCAACGCTGCGCGACCATCTGCCATGGCACAGAAAAACCGGAACCGCCCATGATCCCCGGCCCCGATGTCCGCCCGCGGCGGACCACGCCATAACATCGCCCTGCCTTTCTGTTCAGGGCATATTGCGTGGAGTTTCTGAAGGCCATCTGCATGGAAATGCCCCCTCCCGCTAACAGGCTATACCTGCATCACAACCAGTGATTCTTCACAGGGATTTACTGGCCCTTCTTTTTAATAATTAATGCGAATGTGTAGCCATGCTGCCACGCAAGATTTTTCTCCCATTAAGAACAGCACAAATTAGGCTCTCCGCCCTATCGCGGGAACCTGGAGATTGAGCGCCGTCGTTTTACGGCGACAATAAATTAAAAAATTCTCCTGCCGGGAAATATTTTCCTGTTGCATGTTAAAGTAAAAATATTTAAATCATAAATATATTAAATAGTTATGATTAATGGCACAACAAATGCTAACCAGAAAATGAATTTTTCATTCCCGTGTTTTCGTAATATTAGAATAATTTTTTAACAGGAAGTCTCCCGATAAATGTCCGCTTTGAATACTTTACCGTTTACCGTTTACCGGGAAACAAACGGAGGTCCATTATGGATCAGGCTATTATGGCACACGATTTCTGGCGTGGTGACCGCATGAACAGGGTAGCCTGCAGTCCCGCAGAAATCTTCCAGGACAGAGAAATGCGTGCAGGATAGGCTTTTCAGAAAAGGTTTACCGGAATCTCCCGTACCAGGAATTTTTTACGCTGGCTGACACATGGAGTCGAAAATATGGCTATTACAATGGAAACCCGCATGACCTACTGGCGTTCCCTTTTGCGGCATGTACCCAACCCGTGTCTTGCATCTGGCTATACCGAGGAATTGCGCATAGCACTACGCGATGCACTGGAAGTTCTTGAAGATCTGGATACCCAGGTGGAGCAGGAGAAGCAGCGCAGGGCGCAGATGGGAACCGGACACAGGACACCAGCGCCAGTGAGGTGGAGAGTTGCATGTGCCGATGCCGCTTTTTGTCGCAGATGAAACAGAGAAACTGGAACGGAGAATCACGATGAGTTCATGGGCTTCACGCCATAAACTTCTGTTTGGGGTAGTGCTGGTGCCCAATCTGATCAATGCAGCTTACTGGATTGCCCATCCCGATCTGTATACGGCCACCACCAGCCTGCTCGTGTACCGGCGAAGTTCCGGTACCAGCTTTTCCGGTGTCCTGCAGGGAAACGCCGGTGGAGCCGACAGCGGTGCTGGCCGTGTACTGGCCGCCCTCCTGAGGGCCAACAGTACCTAGAGGGCCGCAGAAAACAAACTGCATCTTGGCCGGATCTACCATCGGGGGATACTGTACGGATATTGCAGCGCCTCGGATTTGTGGTCCTGTGGCCCAAAAGGTCTGCTATCCACCTACCGGGATCATCTGCACTTCCATGTAAACCCCAAAAGCGGTGTATTGTCCGTACATTCTGACGCCTATACCGCTCCAGACAGCCTGGCGGTCCTGCAGCGTGCTACGGCCGTTGCCGAAAAACGCCTGTTGCGCATGCATCGGCAGCAGTCCATTGCCCAGCTGGGTCAGGCACGCCATCTGGTTCACACTTTGAGTGCCAGCCTGACAATTGCCCAACAGGCCAGCGATAGCTACCTGCAGAAGCAAAAGAGCCTGTACCCCGGTGCGGTGGATTCCGCAGCCATTCGCCTGATGAACACCCTGGAGGCGGAATCCGCAAAAATTGCCGCACAGCGCGAGGCACTTGCCCGTGGTGCTGCGCACAGTCCACTGATCGGCAATCTGGACGCTGAATCTGCGGCCATTCAGCAGCGCATCCATCGCCTGCGGCTTCAGGTCCCCAAACTATCCGCAATTTTTGGACACTACCGTATTTTGCAGATGCAGGCCCATTCGTTACAGGAGCAGCTGAAACTTGCCGATGCTGCCTACATACAGGCCCAGATTGCTTCTGTCCGCCCCTGGTACACGCTGCATGTGCTGAGTCCCGCGCAAAAACCTCTTGGCCCCTCCGGGCCGGACCGCAAGGCCTGGATATTCTGGGTTCTGGTTGGCACCCTGCTGCTTTGGAGCATTTTGCGATGAAGAAGATCTTTCTCTCTCTTCCCTTACTGGCGGCAGCGATGGGCGGATGCGCAGAATTTCCTTCCGGTGGTCCAGGAAGTGAAACCCTGATGCACCGGTCCACTGGCGAGCACATCCAGACCGAAACCCGGGAAAGGGCCATGGCTGAAGCCAAAAACCTGCATCATCAGCAGCGGCTGGCAATCGCCCGGGCCGTCGCCAGGCTGAAGCAGTACGCAAAAAAACATCCTTACTCCGGGGTTCTTCTCGCTGGTGATGAACTGCAGATCCGCCTCTGGTCCTATTCAGGGCTCAACCCCGGTGCAGCCAGTGGAAACGGACTGGTAGCCACCCGATTGGGTCCCGTAACCGTGGATCCGGCAGGGCAGATAGGTTTGCCCTATCTGCCGCTTCTCCGGGTTGCCGGAAAAACACCGGCAATGGCCGCGCAGGCGATCGAACAGGCCTACACCAGGAGGCAGATCATGGAGGGGCCGCAGGCACAGGTACATGTCGTCCATCACGCACAGGGAGTATGGGTTTACGGGGCCGGGAACCACCATTTCCTGCCCTGGACTCCCCGTGGGTGGACGCTGGCACAGGCCCTGTCTGGAGTAAGCGGTGCCAACGGCAACAGCACAGGACCAGAGCGGGCATCAAGCGCCATGCATCACAGTACCACGGTCCATGTCATGGCCCGGGGCCAGATGCTGGCCAGCCTGCCGGTCGCCCAGGCACTCCGCAGGCACATTCCCCTGGCCCCGGGAGAGCGGCTGGTAGAGATTAGCGGTGCTCCGGTTCAGGTCAGTGTCCTGGGCTCGGGAATGCGCAGGCCTGACGTATATGGTTTTTCCGGCAACGTGCCGGTTAGCGAAGTGCTGGCCAGGGCGGGGGGACTCAATGGCAACACGGCGAACTATCGCTACGTTCTTCTTTATCACCCGGAGTCCAGTGGCCGCACGCAGCTGGCCGTGTTCCATTGGGGCAGTAGCGGGGGATTTCTGGCGGCACAGCGGTATCTGGTACGAAACAACAGTGTGCTCTATGTCTCTAGCCAGCCAATCGTGAAGCTGAACAGGGCCCTGAACCTGCTGCTGAATGTCGCTCTCCCTGTCCAGGTATTCAAGGCTATCTTTACCCAGCAGGCGGCTGCCATAAGCATCCCTGCCCAGGCAGCGAATTAGCCATGTTCCGCCTGCATAACAGGTATCCGCTATCCCCCGCTATCTGGAACCGTTCATGGAAAGGTGCTTTCCGTCGACGTTTCATGCGTCCCATAGGGGACCCCAGGGAAAAAACCTTACCGGAGGCCCCGTGGGTGCGCCATGTCCGCCATCGCCGGCGGAGCGTTCTGGCGCTAACCATAGTGACCGTAGCGGCCCTGCTCCTGCTGGTGAAGAACATCCTGGGGGAACAGGCACTGGAGCCCATCTGGCAGGTACTGTACCTGTCCTGCTACGGGCTGATGTCCTTCTTTATGATTTACAGTTTCTACAACATTCTTGTCGGTACCTGGCATGTTTCCCGGGGGATCGCCGGCAATCCCTATCACCCGCTGCACAGACGGGCAGATCCTCCGGAAGGGGAGACAATGGCTCTTGTCTTCCCGGTTTACCAGGAGGACGTAGCCCGGGTCATGGCGGGACTGGTCGCCACCTGGGATGCGATCCGTGCCTACCGTCCGGATCTTGCGCCCCGCGTCCACGTGTTCTTTCTTTCGGACAGCCGCCGTCCGGTTCTGGTTGCCCATGAGGCCATGACCATACAGCGGCTCAGGCAGGAACGTCCGGACCTTCCGCTCTTCTATCGGCACCGGCCCATCAATCTCAACCAGAAAATGGGCAACCTTGCGGATTTTTTCCGGCGTTATGGCCGGCATTATGCCTATACGCTCGTCATGGATGCCGACTCGGTCATGGATGGGGAAACCTGTATTGAGCTGTGGCGGGCCATGGCTGCGCACCCAGGTATCGGGATCCTGCAGACCAATCCCCGCCCGGTATTCAGGGAAAGTTTCTTCGGGCGCATGCTGCAGTTTTCTGGCCATCTTTACGGCTCCGTATTTTCCTACGCACTGATGGTCATGCAAATGGGCTATGCGGGATATATCGGCCACAATGCCCTGATCCGTACACAGGCCTTCATGGATTACTGCATCCTGCCCAGGCTTCCTGGGCCAAAGCCATGGGGCGGAAAACCTCTAAGCCACGATTTCGTTGAAGCCGCCATGATGTGCCGGGCGGGATATGAGGTATGGTTTGTCCCCGAGCTCCCTGGATCGTATGAGGAAGTGCCCGCCAACATCATGGCCTTCCTGATCCGGGAAAGGCGATGGATGCAGGGGAACCTCCAGCATCTGCGGCTACTGTTTATCCATGGCCTGCGGTGGATGCACCGGGAATTTTTTCTCAATGGCGCCATGGGCTACGTCACATCCCCCATCTGGTTCATTTTCCTGCTCGTATCCGCATATTCCATGGTGCATTTCCTGAGTTCCTTTCATCTGTCTGTTGGCTCTTTCCAGCTGCTGACGGTTCCCATGGGACTATTGCTGGCGGCCTCCGTGGTATTCCTGTTTCTCCCCCGCATCCTGGCCATTCTTATGCACATGAGCTCCCACAAGGCCTCCATGTATGGCGGACGGATCAAGCTGATATGGTCCGTGCTTGTCGATACGGTCCTTTCCTTTTTTTATGCGCCACTCCTGATGGTAATGATCAGCTATTTTTTCTGGGGGTGGGTCAAGCGCCGGACCGTTTTATGGGGACAGCAGCAGCGGGATGACCAGCCCCTGGCCTGGAAAGATGCATGGGAATCGTTTCGCGGGGTAATGGCCCTGGGCATCGCAGGATGGGCGTCCCTGCTGGCACTGTTGCATGGAGCCATCCAGTCCCCGCATGCCATGCTGCTGGAATCCATGACAGATGGCTGGGTCCGGCCTGGCAGCATGCTGATGTGGTATGCACCCATTCTGGCCGGCTGGACCCTTAGCGTATTCCTGGTGCAATGGACAAGCCGGACCTTTCCCGTGATCAACCGCCTGCGCTGGTTCGCCATCCCCGAGGAGCTGGAGCCGCCCAGGGTACTTCTGGATGTCCGTACCCTGGAAAAACGGTTCCGTTCATGGTGGCAGGTCCCGGATACGGACAATCCGGCAGAATTCCTGCCAGCGCTCAGGCGCATTGTCACAGCACAGCAGGCAATTCTGGTCGAGCTGCCGCACCGCCATGCCAAGACCCGCCTGTACCACCGTCTACGGGACAAAGCGGTCGCCCGGGGCAATCTTTCCCAGCGGGAATGGATTCTTCTATTAGGCAGTCGACAGTTTCAGCAGTATCTGCTTTCCGATGCCGCTGCCGAATTTCTGGCGGCGTTGCGCTGACGGCGCGCAGACCCCGGCGTCTCTCTTCACCCATAGCAATTTCCAGGAGGAAATGTGGACAAAATTCGCAAAGCCGTATTCCCGGTAGCCGGGCTTGGAACCCGATTCCTGCCGGCCACCAAAGCCAGCCCAAAGGAAATGCTGCCGGTGGTGGATAAACCGCTCATCCAGTACGCCGTTGAGGAAGCCGTTGCGGCTGGCTGTAACCAGCTGATTTTTATTACCGGGCGGGGGAAAAGGGCCATAGCCGACCATTTCGATGTTTCCTACGAGCTGGAAAGTGAACTGGAAAAGAAAGGGAAAACAGCACTGCTGGAGCAGGTGCGTGCCGTGCTTCCTTCCCATGTCAGTACGATAGTTCTGCGCCAGCCCTACCCTCTCGGTTTGGGGCACGCGGTGCTGATGGCAAAACCGGTCATTGAAAACGAGCCATTTGCCGTACTGCTCGCGGATGACCTGATGCTGGCCGATGATCCTGTCCTGAACCAGATGGTCGACCAATACCAGCGCTACCAGTCAGGAATTCTGGGCGTAGAGGAGATTCCTCCTGAGTACAGTACCCGCTACGGGGTTATTGATGCCCGCCCCTGGGATGAAAATCTCTACCAGATCGAATGCATTGTCGAAAAACCCGGTCCGGACCTCGCACCATCCAATCTCGGTGTCGTAGGCCGCTATATTCTGCCTGCACGCATTTTCCACTTTCTGGAAAATACGCAGGCAGGCGCCGGGGGAGAAATCCAGCTGACCGATGCCATTTCCGGGCTGCTTGGCGAACGGCAGATGCTTGCCTACCGTTTTACTGGCCAGCGTTTCGACTGTGGGGACAAGCTTGGGTATCTCCAGGCGACCATGGCTTTTGCGCGGCGCCACCCTGAAGTCGGACCGGCTTTTGAGGAGTTTGCGCGGGATCTTTTTGGTTAGCGCGCCCGTTTTAGACAATTCTACCGGGAATCTGGCGCCACACAGGCATCGCACCCCAATTCTGGGACGTCCATTTCCCGGCCTCCAGATATTTCTGCGCAGCAGATTTATTGCCACATGTTCCCGCATTCAAGGAAAAACCGGTTTGCAGCCCTGCAAACCGCCCATTTCCCGGATAACGGAATATTTTGACCGGACCCGACATTACCATGACCATTTCAGAAATTTCTGGCCAGAACCATGGCAGTTACGCAGGGATGTTCGCGAACCAGTCCAGGCCGAAGCTGTTCCGGATACGACCCTACCAGCCCTCGGACAGGGATGGCGTCCGTCGCCTGTGCTGTGATACCGGTTTTCTTGGAAATCCAATAGACCGCATTTTTTGTGACCGCGAACTTTTTTCTGACCTCCATACGACGCCCTACCTTGATTACGAACAGGAATGGGCCTTCGTCGCCGAATCGGACGGCGACCTGGTCGGTTATCTGCTCGGTTCGGTGCGCCAGGATTTTCCCTGGCTATTTGTCTACGAATGCTCCTTTACTGCCCTGAGGATGTGGTCCCGCAGCCTGAAAGGCTTTTATGACCACTATCGCAGCCGGAGCTACGTTCACTGGCTCCTGACCAGAAGCTTCCGGGAACGGCCCAAACACCCCCCAGGGGCAGCCCACATGCATTTCAACGTAGCGGCCCCATATCGTGGCCACGGTATTGGGTTGGCCTTATGGCGCGCTTTTGAGACGGCTTTGCAGCAGGCGGAGATCTCCCACTATTTCGGTGAATTCTTTTCCTGTCCTGGAAGACGCCCGGAGATTGTCTACCGGCGTTTCGGATTTCACGTCTATGACCAGGTGGATACCACAATCTACGCCACGGAGATCGGCCGCCCTGTCCGGCTAACCTGTGTTCACAAAATTCTTGGCGGGCACGAATGAGATGTCCGGACAGCAGTTGATCCCGATGCATTCCTGAAAGGCTGGCTCAGGCTGTGTCCGCGTCCTGCGGCCCCGGTGGTCTACCATTCCACCGGAGTGGACGCCGGACTTGCCAGGAAAACTGCACGATTTTTGCTTTGCCAGATTGACAACGACGTCCTCGCCTCCGCCCACCGGCGGACGCGAGGATTTTTTTGGACGCCGGACCGAGATGAGGAAAGCAGGATGAAGCATGATGCAGAACTTTCACTGGGCTATGTGGCACTGGTAGACAGTGCGCCGCTGATCGTTGCCCGGGAGCTCAATCTGTTTGCCCGGGAGGGCCTGCAGGTTCGCCTGCAACGGGAGCCTTCCTGGGCGAGCCTGCGTGACCATCTGCTTTTTGGTGGGCTCACGGCCGCACACGCCCTGGCTCCACTGCCCATGGCGGCGACCCTCGGGATTGCCGCCCCCAAAATCCCCGTGATCACCGGCCTGGTTCTTTCCTTGAACGGCAACACCATCACCGTGAGCCGCCGGCTTTATGAACGCCTGCGCGACGCCGGCCTGCAGAACCCCGACCAGCCAAGGGCGGCGGGCCGGGCCCTGCGTGCCCTGCTGACCGGGGAAAAACCGCAGCGCCTGCGTTTTGCGGTAGTTTCCCCAGTGTCCAACCATCACTACCAGTTATGTCACTGGTTGCGTGTCGCGGGTGTACAGATCGACAGCGAGGCGGAAATCTGTGTAGTGCCGCCGCGCTACATGGTGGATGCCCTGCGCAACGGTGAGATCGACGCTTTCTGTGTTGGTGAGCCCTGGGGCAGTTTGGCGGCCATGGAGGGGGTCGGACAGCCTATCCTCAGCAGTTATGCGCTGTGGACCAACGTCATGGAGAAGGTCCTGGCCGTGCGCGAGGACTGGGCAGAACGCGAGCCCGAACTGCACCAGGCGCTCCTGCGCGCCCTGCTGGCGGCTGGGCGCTGGCTGGACCATCCGCAGCAGCGTCTGGAGGCGGCACCGTGGATCGCCAGGGCCATCGATGTCCCGGCAGAGGCGGTAACGGCGGCCCTGCGTGGCCGGGTTCCCGGCCTGCCGGAACAGGCGGATTTTCATGTCTTTTACCGGTATGCAGCGCAGTATCCCTGGCGCAGGCATGGGCACTGGCTGGCGCAGCAAATGCGGGGTGCCGGACAGTGGCCAGCAGGAACCAGCGTCGGGGAAGTGGTAGCACGGGTCTATCGGACCGACCTGTACCGTCGAGCGGCCGCGGCGGTCGATGGCGTTTTGCCCTTGCAGGAAGAAGCGATGCGCCCCCATTCCCAACCCTGGATGTTGCCGGGCACGCCTTGCGACATTGCCATGGGACGCACGGAGATCTTCGATGGCAGCCCGTTTGGCGACTGCTCCTGATTGCCCGGGAATGGTCCAGCGTCCATTTTGGGGCCCCAAAACAGGGCAGATGCACCAGCAGCAGGCTTTCACCGATCACGCAATTCTGGCTGCCGGACTGGCACAACAGACCGTCCGTGCTGGTTGCAACCCGAATCCCCAGCCCGGCCCCCTGTCAATGGCATGATTTCTGCTTGGCATAGCCAGGACATCTCCCAATGACGGGGGATTTCGTGGAACGAAGGCGTTCCTGACCGGTAACGGTCGGGAACGCCTTTTCTGTTTTTGACTGCCTGAGGAGCCCCTTATGCGATCCATGCTCTCCCAACTGCGGGCGGGAAACTGGCGTGCCCTGCTTGCCAGCTTTCTCTATTTTGATACGGGTTTCACGGTCTGGCTCCTGTATGGCCCTCTCGCGCCCTACATGATCCAGAGCCTGCATCTTTCTCCCATGCAGCAGGGGTACCTGGTAGCCATCCCGGTTCTGGCCGCCGCAATTTTGCGTATTGGCATGGGCAACCTCTATCAGGCCATGGATGGGCGCTGGCTAGCCCTGGCCGGCGTTGCAGTCTCTGCCATTCCTCCACTCATCCTGTTCCTCTATCCCCAGCCACTGGGGTATGGCGCCCTGATTTTTCTGGGCATACTGCTGGGTGTCGGTGGCGCCAGTTTTGCCGTTGCCCTCCCCATGGCAGGCAGCAACTATCCCCCAAAAATACAGGGCACGGTTCTCGGCATTGCTGCTGCAGGGAACATTGGCGCCGTTCTTGACGGTTTCCTTTTCCCTCCCCTGGCTGGCCATTTTGGCTGGGCCCACGCAGCAGGGGCCGTTCTGCCCCTGCTCGGCCTGGCCGCACTGGCGCTCTGGTTCTGGGGAAAAGACCGTGCCCCAAAAACCGGAAAGGTGGGACCGGCGGCCTGGGGCTGGGGACTGACACTCCTGGGACTGGCCTTTCTTGCCGTCGCCGCACCCTCAGGCTGGCTTGGATTGCAGGGAAAAGCGGCCCTGCTGATGCTGCCGGTATATGGAGTGCTCCTATCCCTGGTCTTTTTGCCGGCCCGCTACTTCCGCGTGCTTGCGGAGCGGGATACCTGGGCACTGGTTCTGGTCTATGCCATCACTTTCGGCGGTTTTGTAGGCATGTCGGCCTTCGTGAGCCTGCTTCTGGTCTCGCTCTACCATCTGCCCAAAGTGGAGGCGGGGATGCTGATGGGGATCTTTGCCCTGACCGGTGCCATCCTGCGTCCTGTGGGCGGGCACATTGCAGACCGCATTTCTGGTGCCCGGGCCCTGCAATACTTCCTTGCGGGGATCTGTCTCATTGATGGGACCTTTGCCCTGTGGACCCCGACCCTGGCCGTGAGCATCGCCTTTTTTCTGGTGCTGTACGCTGCTTTTGGTCTGGGAAATGGCGCCACGTTTCAGCTTGTTCCTCTGCGCTGGCCAGAAAAAACCGGCTTGATGACCGGCATTGTCGGGGCTGCGGGCGGTGTGGGTGGTTTCTACCTGCCGGTGATCCTGGGCATTGCGAAAGAACAAACAGGCAGCTATCACTGGGGCTTCGGGATTTTTGCCGTGCTCAGCGCCACGGCCTTGCTGCTGGTTTCGGCCCTGCGCCGCCACTGGCTGCCCTGGGCCAGGATTGCGGCAGAACCCGGTATCCAGAGGACTTCCGGGGAACGCAGCTACTCCATGCTCACCGACTAATTCCCCGTCAATCCGTCATTCTCCCGCAGCGGCAAGTCCGCCGCTGTCCGGATCTCCTGTCCCTGGAGTCTATCATGGCAAAAATCCCGCATCTCCGTATTCCTGTGCTGCTAGCCGCCATTGCAGCCGCAGCGTTCTCCCAGTCCGACGCCTGGGGCGATCCCCTGTCATCCGCCCTTGGCCAGGGCAAGGTCAGTCTCAGTTTCCGCCCCCGGTATGAGTTCATGTCCCAGACCGGCAAGCGGAATGCCCAGGCCTTCACTGTACAAACCCTGCTGGGTCTGGCCAGCAGGCCCATCGCCGGATTCAGTGCCGATCTCCAGTTTGTCGACGTCGCCGGGATGGTGAACCACTATAACAGCCTCCAAAACGGCAAAACCGCATACGCTGTCATTCCCGACCCGCAGGAAGCCAATATCAACCAGGCTTTCCTGCAGTATCACGGTGTGGCCGGGCTGGATCTGCGGGTTGGCCGCCAGGAGATCGCGCTGGACGACCAGCGCTTTGTCGGCGCTGTCGGCTTCCGGCAAACCCCGCAAAGCTTCGACGCCATTTCTGCGGGAGAAAGTCTTCCTGGTGCCTGGGGTATCTATACTGCCTATATCTGGCGCATCAAAAATATCCTTGACGAAAATGTGCCCAGCCGGACTTTCCTGGGAGAAGTCCACTGGCAGCCCTCATCCCTGTTCCATGTCCAGGCCTTTGGGTACTGGTACGGAAACCAGGCCAGAAGTGCCATTCCGGGAGCGGCCGCCTGTTTCCTGCAGGGCAGCGCCCAGGTCTGTAACAGCCAGACTCTTGGCATGCGGGTGCAGGGCAGCATTCCTGTGGGCGCCAGACTCCAGATTCCCTACGGCTTCACCTATGCACGGCAGCTGCCCTACGATGGCGGAAGTTCCCGGATCAATACCCAGTATTACCATCTCAGCAGCGGCATTCGCTGGTCCTGGGCCGGGATTGCCGCCAACTACATGGTCATGGGCAGCCGGAATGGCAGCTATGGCTTTCAGACACCCCTGGCCACCAAGCATGCCTTCAACGGCTGGGCCGAGGTGTTTCTGACCACACCACGCACGGGCCTGCGCAGCCTCTATTTCACCCTGGCCGGCAAGGTGCTGGGCACTGCCCTGCAGGCCACCTATTACGATTTTCGCAGCGCGGATCATGGCCAGTCCTACGGGCATGAAATTGACCTTTCCGCGATTCACCGTTTTTCACGCCACTGGACTGCGGGTGTACAGTATGCCGACTACCGTCGCAGCCACTATGGCGTGAATACCGCTGGCGCATGGGTCTTTGTCAATGCGACCTTCTAGAAATGCACCATATGGGTGCCTGATGCCCCATGAATTGCACTGTATTGCCGCAGACGGATGTCCGCAACCTTATAACCCCCTGTATTATATCATTCCCTTGTGTGGCATAGGATTTGCTTTTATTTGCGGGACAGCCTTACTGGTTGTCCGCATGTGAAACGGCAAAGGCGTCGTCAGCATTTATGGCTGGCTACGCCTTTTTTCTTTGGAGACTCGTCACGATGGGCAACAGGGCACGAAAAGCGCGCTTGGTGGTGGTGGGAAACGGCATGGCGGGAATCCGCACCGTTGAGGAACTGCTCCGGATGGCACCCGATCTCTACGAGATCACGGTCTTTGGGGATGAACCCCATCCCAACTACAACCGGATTCTGCTCACTCCGGTGCTCGCAGGCGAGATGCGGATGGAAGAAACCATCCTGAACGATTACGACTGGTACGCCGGGCATGGGATTACGCTGTGCACCGGCAGTCCGGTAGTGCAGATCGACCGTGTTCACCGCCGGGTGATCACCGCCAGCGGGGAAACGGCACCCTACGACCGCCTCCTGCTTGCGACCGGTGCCGCGGCGGCCATGGCTCCGATTCCCGGCAATGATCTCCCCGGCGTATACAGCTATCGCGACATGCGGGACGTCGAGGCACTCACCCAGGTGAGTACTGGCGGCGGCGGGGCGGTCATCATCGGTGCCGGTCTTCTGGGTCTGGAGGTGGCGCACGGCCTGAATGCGCGCGGCATGCAGGTAACCGTCGTCCACCGCCGGGCCTGGCCCCTGGACAGGCAGCTGGACGGGCGTGGTGGAGCCATGCTGCAGGAGGCGATGGAAGCCCGCGGCATCCGCTTTCTGATGGAACGGGAAAGCGCTGCCGTGCTGGGCGAAGGGCGTGTAGAGGGCCTGCGTTTCCAGGATGGCAGCAGTATTCCGGCGCGGATCGTGGTCATGACGGTGGGTATCCGGCCCCGGACCGGTCTTGCCCAGACGGCAGGCGTGGCCTGCGAACAGGGTATCCTGGTCAACGACACCCTGCAGACCTACGATCCACGCATCTACGCTGTAGGCGAATGTGTGCAGCATCGGGGAATGACCTATGGTCTGGTTGCACCGCTTTTCGAACAGGCAAAAGTGGCCGCCAATCACCTGGCCGAGTATGGACGCATGCGATATGAGGGATCGGTGACCAGCACCAAGCTGAAGGTAACGGGAATCGAGCTGTTTTCGGCCGGAGACTTCCGCGGCGGGGACAACACGGAAGAACTCACCCTCCTTGATGCGCACCAGGGTATCTACAAAAAAGTTGTTCTCCAGGAACACAGGATCAAGGGGATTCTCCTCTATGGCGATACCAGTATTGGTCCATGGCTGTTTGAGCACCTGCGGGAAGAGACCGATATTTCGGCCCTGCGCGATCACCTCCTCTTTGGCGAGACCCATTTGGGGGACGCCGGGCATGCCGGGGCCAACCAGGTGGCACGGCTTCCGGATACGGCGGAGATCTGTGGCTGTAATGGCATCAGCAAGGGGCAGATCATCAGCGCCATCCGCGACGGCCTCTTTACGCTGGAAGAAGTGCGCAAATGTACCAAGGCCAGCGCTTCCTGTGGTTCCTGTACAGGACTCGTAGAGCAGCTTCTGGCCAGCACCCTGGGTGGCGTATACGGCAGCAGCGCACGGAAAAAGGCCCTGTGTGGCTGTACCGACTATAGCCATCAGGAAGTACGGGATGCCATCCAGCAAGAAAGGCTGCTCTCCGTGCGCGAGGTTTTCCGTTTTCTGGACTGGCGCAATCCCGGCGGCTGCGCGGGCTGCCGGCCGGCAGTCAATTACTATGTACGTACCGCATGGCCAGCCGAGGGGTACGATGACGCCTCGGCACGTTTCATCAACGAGCGCGCCCATGCCAATATCCAGAAAGATGGCACCTACTCGGTCATTCCCCGCATCTATGGTGGCGTGACCACGCCAGCAGAACTGAAACGGATTGCCGAAGTGGCAGAACGTCACGCCGTCCCCATGGTGAAATTTACCGGCGGCCAGCGTCTTGATCTGCTGGGTGTCCCCAAGGAGAAATTGCCGGCGATCTGGGCGGAACTCGGTATGCCATCCGGACATGCCTACGGAAAAGCCCTGCGGACGGTGAAATCCTGCGTGGGCCAGGAATTTTGCCGCTTTGGGGTGCAGGACAGTACACGGCTCGCTATCGATCTGGAAAAAAATCTCGAACGGATGTGGGCACCCCACAAGGTCAAGCTGGCGGCATCGGGCTGTCCACGCAACTGCGCCGAAAGCACTGTCAAGGACTTTGGCGTGATTGGTGTCGATTCTGGCTGGGAAATCTATATCGGTGGCAATGGCGGCATGAAGGTGCGTGCCGCAGATCTCCTCACCAGGGTTAAAAGCGAAGCCGAGGTGATCCTGGTCGCGAAGGCCTTTTTACAGATGTACCGCGAAGAAGCGCAGTACCTGGAGCGTACGGCCCCGTGGGTCGAACGCGTGGGCATGGCCCGCATCCGGGAGCGGGTGGTCGAGGATCCCGTGCAGAGAGAGGAGCTGGCGGCCCGGCTGGACTTTGCCATCCTGCAGGAACGGGACCCATGGGCAGAAGCCGTTGCGGGCCGGCTGGATATCCATGCTGCGCCCCTGCGGCGTGTTTCGGCGTAAGGAGGACAAGAAATGCAATGGTTTCCTCTGGGCAAGGTGAATGAAGTTCCGCCGGGCGGCGGCCGTTATGTGGAGACGCCTGCCGGCCAGATTGCGGTCCTGTGCAACGAGGAGGGAACGCTATTTGCCGTACACAACCGCTGTCCCCATCGCGGTGGCCCTCTCTCCGAGGGCTTTGTGTCCGGCACGACCGTGTTCTGCCCCCTGCACAACTGGCAGATCGATCTTTGTAGCGGCGAGGCGTTACCACCGGATCAGGGTTGCGTACGCACCTTCCCGGTCCGGACAGAAGGAGAAGAGATCTGGCTGGGGCTGCCAGGGGAGCAGCCATGAACGCCAGCCCTGAAGAAGACCGCCAGGCGCTGTACAGCCAGCCACACAGGCTGTGCAGGTCGGTGTGTCCCTATTGTGGTACCGGCTGCGGAGTCCTCATCGAACACGACGGCGCGCAGATTCTGGGCGTACGGGGGGATCCCGGCCACCCCGCCAATTTCGGGCAGCTGTGCAGCAAGGGAAACACGCTGCACCAGACCGTGCATGGGCCCGGCCGCGCCGTCGCACCGCTGCAGCGCCAGAAGGAAGGAACCTGGCAACCGCTGTCGTGGGATCAGTCCCTGGAGCAGATCGCCGGGGACTGGGCCACACTCTACCACGATCGGGGACCCCAGGCCCTGGCCTTTTACGTTTCCGGGCAGCTGCCTACCGAAGACTATTATGTCGTCAACAAACTGGCCAAGGGCTTCCTCGGCACCAACCATATCGATACCAACTCACGGCTCTGCATGGCCTCGGCGGTCACCGGTTACAAGCGGAGTCTGGGCATGGATTCCGTGCCCTGCAGCTATGAAGACCTGGAAGCGGCGGACTGCCTGTTCATTGTCGGGGCGAACGTTGCCTATGCCCATCCCATCCTTTTCCGGCGCATAGAGGCCGCCAGGGCCAAACGTCCAGACTTGCGCATTATCGTCGTCGATCCCAGACGTACGGCGACGGCCGGCATCGCGGATCTCTACCTGCCCATTCTTCCCGGAACCGATGTGGCCCTGTTTCATGGCATGCTCCATCTGCTGGTCTGGAACAACTGGCTGGACGGGGCGTTCATCCGGGAGCATACCGCGGGCTGGACGGAACTGAAACGGCTCGTGCAGGAATACACGCCACAGCGGGTCGCGGAGATCTGCCAGATCTCCGCGGACGACCTGCACCGGGCCGCCGAATATTTTGGTACTGCCCGGGCCGCCCTCTCCCTGTGGTGCCAGGGGCTGAACCAGTCTGCCCACGGAACCGACAACAACGTTGCCCTGATCAATCTCCATTTGGCAACCGGACAGATTGGCCGTCCAGGCGCGGGACCATTCAGCCTGACCGGCCAGCCCAATGCCATGGGCGGCCGGGAGACGGGCGGCATGCCCGCCCTGCTGCCCGGGCACCGGGAAGTCGCCAATCCGGAGCACCGGGCCACCATCGCCGGGATCTGGGGGATTGATACCCTGAACCCGGAACCCGGGCTCACGGCCGTGCCGCTCTTCCAGGCCATGGAACAGGGCGAGATTGCCGCCATCTGGATCACCTGCACCAATCCTGTTCTCTCCCTGCCAGACCGCCAGCAGGTGGAACGCGCCCTGCAGCGGGCGGAGCAGGTCGTTTTGCAGGAAAGCTATCTGGACGGCGAGACCATGCCCTTCGCGCACTGGGTTCTGCCCGCAGCCAGCTGGGGAGAACGCGAGGCCCTGATGACCAATTCCGAGCGCCGGATTTCGCATCTCCAGGCGGCTGTCCCTCCCCCGGGTGAGGCGATTCCCGACTGGCAGATTTTTTGCGGTTTTGCCCATGCCCTGGGCACGGCTCTCGACCGTCTGGGGACGGCGCTGCCCGATTCCCGGGATGCTTCGTGGCGCCAGCGCGCGGCGCGCATGTTCCCCTTCCAGGATACCGCCAGCATTTTTGCCGAATACCGGCGCTGCACCGTAGGCCAGGACCTCGATATCGGGGGCCTCGAAATTGTCACCCTCGACCAGGACGGTCCCCAGCAGTGGCCTTTCCCCGCGGGAGCGCGACAGGGACTGAACCGTCTGTATGGGGACGGGATCTTCCCCACGGAGGATGGCCACGCGCGCTTTCACGCCCCGGCGCACCTTGGGGTGGCCGAGGAAATCGACGTTCGCTACCCCTGGCGCCTGACCACCGGCAGACTGAGGGACCAGTGGCATGGCATGGCACGCAGCGGGCGCGTTGCGGGCCTCTTTGCCAGTGCAGAGGAGGCCTTTCTCGATATCCATCCGCACGATGCGCAGCGCCTGGGGTTTCAGGAAGCACAACTGGTGCGGGTGCGCAGCAGGCGCGGGCAGGCCCTGTACCGCCTGCGTCTGGACGAATCTCTCCAGCCGGGGCTACTGTTCGTGCCGATGCATTTTGGTCAGCGCCATGCCCCGGCGGCGCTCTGCAATTCCCTTACGCTGTCTGCCATCGACCCCTATTCCGGAGAACCGGAGTTCAAGCATACCGCCGTGCAGATTGAGGCGGCAGGGCTTCCCTGGGAGGCGGCCGTTCTCTTGCGGATGGGCGATGGGACAGGCCTTTCCGGACTGCGCGAACTGGCAAAGGACTTTCCCTATGCCAGTCTCTGCCGTCTCGGCGCCGGGGACCAGGAAGCCGTCCTGCTGCGCGTGGCGGCGGAGCAGGCGCCCCGCACCGGCCTGGCCGGGGAATGGGACCAGTGTCTGGGTCTGGCCGGACCCGAGACGCTGCTCTATGAAGACCCCGGCAATGGCATCAGCAAACGCCTGCAAATCCGGGAGGGCCATCTGCATGGCCTGCGCCTCTGGGGTGACCTGCAGACCCTGGACTGGCTGCGGCAGCTTCTGCTGGAAGCCTACCCGGTACAGCCCATTCGTCTGGCCCTGCTGGCGCCGCGCGTGCCCGGGGATTTGCGTGGCCGGGAGCACTCCCGTGGCGTCTGCGCCTGCAGGGGCATTGATGAAAAGACTATCCGGCAGGTCATCCATGCGGGTGCCCGGAGCCTGGAGGCCGTCCTGGCTGCCTGTGGCGCTGGCAGCGAGTGCGGTTCCTGCCGGCCAGAGATTCAGCAGATGCTGCGCAGGGAATATGCGGAGGCTTCATGAAAACGTGGACAAACCATCTCGGCCGGGTGGCCCGCGGACGGGAGCATGCCGAAGATCTGGACCAGAACGAGGCACGGGAACTTTTCGGCGCCTGGCTTGATGGTGAGCTGCCGGACCTGCTTGCCGGAGCCTTCTGGGTAGCCTACCGCATCAAGGGCGAGAGTGCGGGTGAGCTGCAGGGTTTTCACGAGGCCATTCGCCACCGGATGCCCACCCTGCCGCGAACGCATCACCTTCGTCCGGTCGTCTTTGCAAGTTACAATGGCACGCGGCGACAGGCCAATCTCCTGCCCCTGCTTGCCCTTGTGCTCACCCGCTGCGGCGTACCCGTTCTGATTCATGGCCCGGATACCGGTTCTCTTCCTGCCGTCCCTACGCAGGACCACCCTCCCAAAGGCCGGGTGCATACCGTGCAGGTCCTGGACCAGCTGGGCCTTGCGCAGGCCAGTACACTGCAGGACGCGGACCTGCTGCTGCATCTGCAGGGCCTGGCGTATCTCCCGCTTTCTGCCTGGCAGCCGGGCCTGGCAAAAATTCTGGCGTTGCGGGAAGAAATGGGGATCCGCTCCAGCGTTCACACGCTCCTGAAAATCCTGCATCCCTTCGCCCCCGGCGAGCCCATCGTCTGCGCGGCGGTCACCCACCCCCCCTATCTGCAGCGCCTGGAAGATTTTTTCGTACGCGCGGGGATCACAGCCCTCTGTCTGCGCGCCACAGAAGGGGAGGCATTCGCCAATCCGAAAAGACGGCCGGAACTGCGTGTGTGCCAGGATGGCCATGCCTGGGTTTTCCTGGAAAAAGATCCGCATCCCCTGCTGCACACCCCCGATCTGCCCGCCAGCACCGCAGAAGACTGCCGTGATTTTGTTCTGGCGGTCCTGGGCGGTCACCGTCCCCTACCCGGAGCGATTGCCGGGCAGGCGGCGACGCTGCTCGTGCTCAGCGGCCGCTGTCCAGACCTTGGTGCCGCAGACGCTCTGCTGCATGCCTCCTTTTCCTGCATTGCCGCCTGACCGGAACTCCACCATGACGATCCTCCCTGCACGCCCCTTTGTCTCTATTGTTGGCGCCGGCCCTGGCGATCCCGATCTTTTGACCCTGCGCGCCGCCCGGCGGCTGGCAGAGGCCGAAATTGTTTTCTACGATGCGCTTGCCAACCCGGAAATCCTCTCCCTGGCATCGCCGGCCTGCCGGCAGGTCGACGTTGGCAAGCGGGGTGGGCAGAAATCCACTTCCCAGTTGCGCATTCACGGGCTCCTGGTTCGCGCGGCGCGACAGGGACTGCGGGTAGTGCGCCTGAAAGGCGGCGATCCGCTGGTCTTTGGGCGTGGTGGCGAGGAGTGTCTGGCACTCCGTGCGGCCGGCATCGATTATGAGATTGTTCCTGGCATCAGCAGCGGCATGGCCGCCGCCGCGTACGCGGGGGTTCCCCTCACACACCGCCAGCGCAGCCGTTCCGTGCTTTTCTGCACAGGTCACGAAGCGCGCGGCAGCCTTGCCACGGACTGGTCCCGGTATGCCGATGCAGCAGATACACTGGTTATTTATATGGGCATTGCGCAGGTCGCAAAGATCTGTTCCGGCCTGCTCGCCGGTGGCATGTCTCCCGACGTTCCCGCCATGGCGGTACAGTGGGCAACCCTGGCCCAGCGGCAGGTACAGGCCACGCTGGCGGAACTGCCCGCCGCCATCCAGGGAGCCGGAATTGGCAGCCCCGCGGTCCTGATCATCGGTTCGGTGGTGGATCTTGCCGGGGTTCTGGCGTGGCTGCCCAGGGAACGGCAGCAGAACCAGGCCTGGCAAGGCTGCCAGCAATGAAGGCCCCAGTCCATCTCCTGCTCGCACACGGATCACGCGATCCAGAATGGCGCGAGCCTTTTGAGCAGATTGCCAGCGACCTGCAAAAGGCCGATCCTGGGCGTGTGGTAATACTGTGCTACCTGGAGCTTTGGGCTCCTGCTTTGGCGGAGGCTGTGCGCGACGCCTACGCCCGGGGTGCGCGGAGCTTCCGCATTTCGCCCCTGTTCTGGAGTAGAGGCCGCCATTTGCGAAAGGATTTGCCGGAAACTGTCGACAGCCTGCTGCAGGAACTCCCGGACTGCTCCATCACTGTGGATCTGCCGGCGGGAGAGTCTGGACCCGTGCGCGCTGCCGTCGTCCGCTTCCTGTCCTGACCGCATGTACCGTATCGTCCTCATCGATGACGATCCTGCACGGGCGGCCATTTTGCGCAACGCCCTCAGTGAGGAGGGACACAGCATCGCCATGGTGCTGTCGTGGAAGACGCTGTCCTGGCAGCGGATCGAGGAGTGCCAGCCAGAAGTCATTATCGCCGATGCCGGCTCTCCTGAGCGCGATGTCCTGGAACACATCGTCTTCCTGAGTGAAACCCTGGAACTGCCGGTGGTGGTGCTTGGCGCACCAGAGGATGAAGAAACCATGCGCCGGGCGATCCGCGCAGGAGTTGCGGCCTATGTGGCGCACGGCATTGCTGCCCGCGACATTGCTCCGATCCTGAAAGTCGCGGCCCTGCGCTATGCCGAATACCGCCAGCTGCGGCAGGAACTCACCGATACCCGCGCGGCGCTGAGCGAACGCAAGATCATTGAAAAAGCGAAAGGCATCCTGATGCGTGATTTCCAGATCGACGAGGAAGAAGCCTATCGGCGGTTACGGCGGGTGGCCATGAACCAGGGCAAAAAGCTCATCGAAATCGCCGCGATGATTACCGGCATGGCGGACATGTCCTGAGAACTGCCGGATGCGACTGCAGAAGATGTCCGTTTTGATTATGGTGAGCCGCGATTCATTACTGTCTGGACGACAGGATGGTGGTCATGGTCTGGACGCCGCGCGGCGAGGCTCGCCGCATCATCAGCGTCAACTACCCCGTCCTGAAGGACGGAGCCTGCAAGGCAGTACGCAGGCTGGGTTGCCCAGGGCGCACGGCGGTAACGTGCAGACGTTTGCAGCCGGTCGTTAAGACCCACTCCGGGATGCTTCCCCAGTCCCGGACACTGGAAGAATGGGATCCTGCCAGGCAAAGGTAAAGGCCCGAAGGTTCCATTCGCTGCCAGCAATGGCAGGAGCCGGTTGCAGACACTCCCGGGGGATACAGGCGCAAGCCTGAGTCACAAGTAGTCCGTAAGGACTGATGCCGTAAAGGCAAAGGAGCAGTATCCATGGCTGTACTGGTTTTGGACAGGCGTCACCAACCGCTGATGCCGTGTTCGGAGAAACGGGCGCGGCTGCTGCTGGAACGTGGCCGGGCGCGGGTCCATCGCATGGTCCCGTTCACGATCCGGCTGGTGGACCGGCTGCAGGCGGATTCCGTCCTGCAGCCGCTACGGCTGAAACGGGATCCCGGCAGCAGGATCACAGGCATCGCGCTGGTGCGGGAAAAAGAAACCGGGAACGCCTCCACGGGCGAAACGGTTCACCCCATACCGGGTATGGACGGATCATGGCGCTGGAGCGTGAGGTCCAGGAATTGCGCCGTGCCAACGAAATCCCGCGCTGCGTTGTGCGCGTGCGCAACGCGCCGAACAGACTGAATTAACAGCCTGCACTTAAACCCAATGGCCTATCTCGCCCAGCAGTTCCTGCCAGGAGCGGTGGTACATATTGGTTTCCGATGAGCCAAATACCCATCCTCCGGAATGACAAACCAGTACCAACCATCTAAAATGACATCAGATGATGCCATAATGAGGTTCCTGCTAATGCGAACAACGATCAACCTGGATGATGACCTCTTGGCCCAAGCCAAAACGCTCTGCGGCGTAGAAGACCGTGGCGCCCTCTTAAAAGAGGCCCTGCGTGCTTTGATTGAACGGGAAAGTGCCCGTCGCCTCGCTCGTCTGGGTGGAACAGAGCCGCAATTGCAGAACATCCCCCGCAGACGGGAACCTGCTGCTTGATTCTGGTCGATACCTCCGTCTGGATCGACCATTTCCGCTCTGGGGACACACACCTCTCTACCCTGCTTGATCATGGCCTGGTGCAAACACATGATTCCATCATCGGAGAAATTGCCTGCGGCAACTTCAAAAACCGGCAGCAGACCTTATATCTGCTCTCCTGCTTACCCCGATGCACCGCCACCTCTCCAGAAGAAACCCTGTTTTTCATTGAGTGTCATGGTCTGATGGGACGCGGTATAGGCTATATTGACGCGAGTATCCTGGCCTCCGCCGCACTCGTGCAGGCCAATTTATGGTCCCGCGACAAACGTCTCATGGCTATGACTACCCAACTTGGCTGTGCGTACTCACCGGAGTCACCCGGGTAGAAAGCCTGTTTAGTCCCAAGCCGCGCCCCTTCCCGGCTTACCTCCAAGGCCTTATATGCACTTCACATACATAACAACTACTGACATACCGGGAGTTGAGGTTATAGCCATTTTCTCTAATCCCGGTTATCGGCCCCAGGCGTGCGTAGCGCCCCCCATTCACTCCTGCTGTGATTCTTCATCTACTGTCAGACCCGAAAAAGATTCCCGCTCGGGGTCTCGCTCGCTGGTGTCATATCTCCCCCGCCAGCAGCTCCTTCTCCGGCGATGGCATTGAGTTCGGACTTGGTGGGTGGGTGACTGCCTGCCAAGACCTCCTTCTCTGTGCCTGACGTTCTCTCGACAGAATCTGACGTTCTGTTCTGTCGGGAAATTATTATACTTAAACCGTCCCAGAGGAAAGGAGATGCGTGATGCCAGCCGAGAATATTCCTTAGAATCAATAATTCTTAACATCTTTGTGTTTTTTGTTTCGTACCAGAGCAAGTCGACAGCCTTGAGATCATACTCTGGAAATCAGGCTCGACGAATCAAAAGCATGTACTCAGCGAAATGGCTTTAAAGTTTTAGTGCTTTAAAGATAGGAGGCTACCCATCCATGCACACCCCAGATACGTTTTCTCTGCAACCTTCTTGCAGCCGCTGCAAGGAGGAGGAGCCATTGGGCTTCGAATTTACCTTTGCATTCCAACCCATCGTTCATGTGGGGGAACGTCGGGTAGTTGCCTACGAGGCGCTGGTTCGCGGACCGCAAGGTGAGCCTGCGTCTTCGATCTTGGAAAAACTTAACGATTCCAATCGCTATCGATTCGATCAGAATTGCCGGATAAAAGCTGTACAACTTGCAGCAGAGCTGGGGATATCTTGTGATCTGAACATCAACTTTTTCCCAAATGCCGTTTATCAGCCTGAACAGTGTATCCGCACAACCCTATGGACTGCAGAAAAATACGGGTTTCCCATTAGACAGATCGTCTTCGAGGTCACCGAGGGTGAGAAAATCCAAGACCATGAACACCTTCGCCGTATCATTGGTTATTATCAGAAATTAGGGTTTCGAACGGCCATTGACGATTTTGGTGCTGGTTATGCGGGGCTTAATTTGCTGGCGAACTACTTGCCCGATTATATCAAGCTGGACAGAGAGTTGATTATTGATATTGACCGCCATGAGCGCCGTCAGGCCATTGTACATGGTATACAACTTACCTGCCGGGAACTAAATATTGGCATCCTGGCAGAAGGTGTGGAAACCCTTGGGGAATACAGCTGGCTAAAGATGCAGGGCATTGATTTGTTACAGGGATATTTTTTTTCTAGGCCTGGATTTGAATCTCTGCCAGAGGTACCGGAAGAGCGTTATATAACCTCTGCGCATTCAGCAGGCAAGTCTGAATAGAGGTAAAAATCAAACCTCCAGCACTTCATGTCTCAAACGTGTTCACGATCACTGGATTCGGTGTTCACAATCAGCGGGATCCGCATCTGCCGATTGTCGATGAATTGGAAGTCCAGCAGCTGAGCTACCCAAATTCGCCCAAATGTTTTTCAATCTGGATACCCGCCTTGCGCCGTTGACTGGCTGAACGGTGTTGTTGCTCACGTTCGTGCAGTTCGTGTCCGAGCAGTATCCCCGTCCATTTGCATGATCATTGTCTTGCTCTGCGGTGGCAAAAAGAGCACGCAAGCGAAGGTTGCGCAACGCGGTTTTCGCCCGGGGCGGCGCCATAACTCCTTCGGCAGCCCTGGCGAAACGCGTGCGCATCGCACAGGTGGCGTTCACGGAGCGTCCGATGGCCCGCGCCGTCTGCTCCAGGCTCAACCCCAAATCCAGGGGCAGCAGTACCGCCTGTGCCCGCCCCAGTTCTTCAGCTGTCTTCGCGCTGCGCAACAACTCCCGTGCCGCCACCACATGCTCTACTCCACCTGCCGGACGTGCCATGCCATGACCCCCCCAAGAAACATGGCATGTTATCACTGTTTATAACGCAAATTTGAATTATAACTCCGGCCCACGTTTTTTCTTCCCTGGCAGCACCTGCTGGACTTTTTTGAGATCAAATTCCAGATCCTTCCGCAGACTGGATAGCAATCCGCTGACAGTATTCTCGAAATATTTCTCAT
>JAKARO010000007.1 GCA_021821885.1 Pseudomonadota bacterium | reverse complement strand
CTGCTGGTTTCATCAACGTCGGCCGCATGGACAGCCTCATATTCAGGCGTCAAATGTGTCAGATTCTACCGCTGAACCCACTCAAAGTGTCGAAGAGCCTTAACAAACAGAAAATTGCATCAATTTCTTCAGCATACGGAAGAATCCTGCAGGCCTTTTAAGGTTCCGGTAAAACTTTATTCCATGCCTCTTTTGCACAGGGCGGAAGCGGCCTGGCAAGGGTATGGGGGGGCGAACTTCACCCAAAACATGATTATGAAGATGTGATCTCCACCTCTTTGTTAACCTGTTATTTTTTCTTATTTATCTTCCGGAATTGATCGTATGTGGTTCTTTCAGTTTTTTCGAAATTCATATATCGGTTCTGTGTTGTGTGGGTTCTGAAAATCATCTATAAATCGGGTTAGGCATTACAGGACGGTTTATGTGATGGATTTCCGGATGTTCCCACTGCAGAAACGCCCCTCTTTTTTTGCCCGATCCTGCAGGACTGCCATCTTCTCGGCCATCGCCTGTGGATGGCTTGCAGGCTGCGCATCCATGACACCAAATTCGGGATACCAGAATTCCTACGCGGATTCCACGATGCAGAATTCCGGTGCGGGGGATTCCTTTTCCTACGGATATTCGCGGCAGCAGGAAGCCACTGTCCTGGATTCCGTTTTGGTCAATGCCATTGCCCAGATTGGAAAACCCTATGTCTGGGGCGGTGAAAGCCGTAGTTCCGGATTCGACTGCAGTGGCCTTATCCAGTACGTACTGGGGCAGGCCGGAGTGCATGTTCCGCGTACAGCCGCCGACCAGGCCATGGCCCTCCCGGCTGTCTCCCTGTCCCGTCTGCGGCGCGGTGACCTTCTGTTTTTCAATACGCTGGGACGACCCTTTACCCATGTGGGCATCTATATCGGCGGCGGGCAGTTTGTCAGCGCCCTGAACGCCCACGATGGCATTACTGTCCAGAATCTGCATGATCCTTATTGGGCCGGACGTCTGGATGGCATCCGGCAGCCTATTGTCCCCGGGCTGCAGGCCATGCGCTCCTCTGATGAACATGTTCTGAACCGCTGATGCGAAGCCGGGAGAAGGTGCAAGCCATGGACGCCCTTTTCGCCGGGACAACCGTCCACCGGCTCCGGATGGTCTTCCTTGTGGCGGCTGCTGGCAGTCTTCTTACCGGCTGCGCCACCCGGGTTGCCAGAGGTCTCCCTGCCCCGGAGACCCAGCAGCCACAGGCCATCCCTGCCCCGGCTGCGGTCCCTTCCCCGGCCAGGATTCCCGTTTATCCGGTCCCTTACCGCTGCATCCAGCCATCCGGCTACTTTCCCAATTTCCCTGCACGCTACCAGCCTGCCCTGCGGCGGATGGACTGTATTCTGCAGGTCCGCTATCGCCTCCCGGCCCAGGTAGTGCTTGCGGCCCTCAGGGAGGCCCATTTCAGCCGGCGCGCCGTGGACCTGATGACCCCGAGCCCGGCCATGGTGCAGAAACCCCTGCCCTGGTGGGAGTACCGGGACCGGTTTCTCCGCCCGGACCGCCTGGCCCGTGGGACCGCTTTCTGGATGTCCCACCAGAAGTTAGTGGCGCATGTCGCTGCGAGATATGGAGTGTCTCCCTTCATCCTGATGGGGATTCTCAATATAGAGACAGGTTTCGGCACTTTTGAGGGAAACTTCCCGGTGCTGGACGCCAATCTTTCCCTGGCTCTTGGGCTTCCAGGACGCCGGCAGTTTTTTCTGTACCAGACTGCGGAAACCCTGAAGCTTTCCCGAAGGCTGGACGTCCCGGCAGAGAGCCTGCGGGGCTCCGAGGCGGGTGCCATGGGAATGTCCCAGTTTCTTGCCAGCAGCTATCTTCACTATGGCACTGCCTGGAATGATCCGCCCGGAGGTGCGCCTCCCAACCTATGGACATCTGTGCCCGACGTCCTGGCGTCTACAGCCAATTTTTTCCGGCGTCATGGATGGCAGCCCGGGCAGCCGGTTCTGGTACCGGCCATGGCCAGGTGGGGGGCCCATGTGTCTTTCTGTCTCCAGGGACGGCACACTTTCCGGCAGCTGCTGGAAAACGGGATCCAGACCAAAGGCAATATCCGTCTTCCTGCAGGCCTGCGGGTGGGACTGGTGCGTCTCCAGACCCGTCACGGTCCGCGCCTTTTTGTCGCCTGTCCCAATTTTTACGTGGTCATGGACTACAACCACAGCGTTTTTTACGCAGCAACCGTATGGGCCTATGGGCGGGCGATAGAGCGCAAGCGTCTGGGCTGAGAAATTTTCTGCTCCATGCTAGGATTTCCGGGTGTCTTACTCTGGAGAGCCGAATTGTCCAGCGTTTTTTTAAGGGGGACAATTCCTCCCCCGGTCCTTCTCCTTCCCCGCTGGCTTGTGCCGGTCCGCCCTCGTGGATCCTTTGAAAACCATGCCCTTCTCGTCCTGGGCGGCAGGATTGCGGCGCTTGGTCCCCGTGAGGAACTGCTGGCCCGCCATCCGGAGGTGGAACGCATCTGGCTGGACACCCATGTGCTGCTTCCGGGTTTTGTGAACAGCCATACCCATGCAGCCATGTCGCTGCTGCGGGGCCTGGCCGATGACCAGCCGCTGATGGCCTGGCTGCAGCAACATATCTGGCCCGCCGAATCGCGTTTTGTCCACCCGGATTTCGTCCGGATGGGAACCCGTCTGGCTATTGCCGAAATGCTCGCGGGAGGGACGACCTGTTTCAATGACATGTATTTTTTTCCATCCGAAACTGCCCAGGTGGCGGCAGAAATGGGCATGCGTGTCTCGGTCGGCCATGTGGTCATCGATTTTCCCAACACCTACACGAAAAGTGCCGAAGATGCCCTTCGCAAGGCCCAGGCGCATCTGGCCGGGCTGCGCGGATCCCCCCTGGTAAAACAGGGTATGGCCCCCCACGCCCCCTATACTGTCAGTGATGGCGCGCTGCAGGAGACCGCTGCGCTGGCCCGCCAGGAAGGACTGTTCATGCACATGCACGTCCACGAGACCAGCCAGGAGATTGCCGGTGCGCTAGAACGGGACGGCTGCCGTCCCCTGCAGCGTCTGGCCCGCCTGGGACTTCTGGATTCGCGTTTTCTGGCCGTGCACATGACCCATCTGGACGCCTCGGATCTTGCGATCTGTGCGGAAACCGGAATCCGGGTGGCCCACTGTCCCGAATCCAACCTGAAGCTTGGGTCCGGAATCAGTCCCGTCTCCTCGCTCCACCGTCAGGGGCAGAAAATTGGTATCGGTACGGACGGCGCGGCCAGCAACAATGATCTGGACATGCTGGGAGAACTCCGTACGGCCGCCCTTCTGGCCAAGGGGCGGGACCAGGATCCCACCGCTCTTCCAGCAGTGGATGCGCTTGAAATGGCGACCCTCGGCGGAGCCATGGCGTGCGGCTGGGAGGCGGAGACGGGATCGCTGGAGACCGGAAAGGCGGCCGACTGCATTGCTATCGACCTCGACCGCCCGGCCACCAGTCCGGTCTATGATCCGGTATCACAGGTGGTCTACTGTGCCGGCCGTGACCAGGTCAGCCATGTCTGGGTTGCGGGACGCCTCCGGGTTTCTGGGGGCCGGGCACTGGACTGGGAAGACAGGGAAATTGTTGTGCAGGCCCGGGAATGGGCGCGCCGCATTGCGGAAAGGGATGGTGAAGGGTGAATGTTGATCAGGAAGAAATCCGGAAATTCCAGTCGGTTGCAGGATCCTGGTGGGATCCTGAAGGTCCCCTGAAGACCCTGCACGAAATCAATCCCGTGCGGCTGCAGTACATTCTTGATGGAACCCGGGGCCTGCAGGATCTGGAAATACTGGATGTGGGCACCGGGGCCGGTATCCTGGCAGAATCGATGGCCAGGGCTGGTGGGCACGTTCTGGGCATCGACCTTGCGGAAGAGGCTATCGGGGAAGCCCGGCGCCATGCACGGGAGACCGGAGTGCAGGCCGGGTACCGGGTGGTGGATGTGGAATCGCTGGCCGCGGAATGCCCCGGGAGTTTTGACGTGGTCACCTGCATGGAGATGCTGGAGCATGTTCCTGATCCCGCCAGCGTGGTGCAGTCCTGTGCCCGGCTGCTGAAACCCGGAGGCTACGCCTTCTTTGCGACCCTGAACCGCAATCCCAAGAGTTATCTGATGGCCATCATCGGAGCCGAATACGTCCTTTCCCTGCTTCCCAGGGGAACCCATGACTATGAAAAATTCATCCGTCCAAGCGAACTGCTCGAGATGACGCGGGAAAGCGGGCTGCACATGCTGGACCTGAAGGGCATGACCTATGATCCCTGGAAGCGGCGGGCCCGGATTACCCAGGATGTGAGCGTCAACTACCTCTGCCGGTGCCAGAAGGTTCCGGCGGTATGACCCCTCCTGCCTGGCGTGCCATACTGTGGGATCTGGATGGCACCCTGGTGGATACCGCGCCGGATCTTGCCGGTGCGGTTCAGGACCTGTGCCGCCGGCACGGACGGCAGGTTCCGGACTATGCCGGCCTGCGCCAGACCGCTTCCCATGGGGCGCCAGGCCTTTTGGGCCGGGCATTCGGGTTTTCTCCCGGAGATCCCGAATATGCCCGGCTCCGGGAAGAGTTCCTGGAGCTCTATGTCCTTCGCCAGCATCGAGAAAGCCGGCTTTTTCCCGGTATCCCGGAAATTCTTGAAGAAACGGCCAGACGGGGCATCCCCTGGGGGATCGTGACCAACAAGCCGGGACACCTGACCCGTTCCCTGCTGGCGACTCTCCGTTTTCCGGTACCACCTGCGGTTGTCATATCGGGTGACACCACAGCACGTGCAAAACCGGATCCCATGCCGGTACGCGCGGCCCTGGAAACCCTGTCCCTGAATGCGGAAACCGTTCCTTTTATCGGGGATGACCGGAGGGATATCCGGGCCGGCCAGGCGGCCGGCTGCCCGAGCTGGGCGGCCGCCTGGGGGTATTGCGGGGAGGGCACCCCGGTCGGGGAATGGGGGGCCGACCGGATCCTGTACAGGGCGGAGGATCTCGCCGCCCTGCTCGCCCTTCCTCAGGCTGAAGGTCCTGCCGCCGGCTGAGTCCCTTTTCCGAAAAGGCGCACCAGGGGAGCCCCCAGGACCATGGCTCCACCCGCCATCTCCCACCAGCCCAGTTTCTGTCCTGCGAGAACCCAGGCCGACACCGTACCAAAAAGGACTTCTATGGGCATAATGACCACCGAAACCGTGACGGGAAGGCGGCTCACCCCATAAACCGTACTCGCGGTGGCCCCACCGATCCACAGCCAGGCGAAGGCCGGGACAAGGGCACTCCCCCAGGCGGGATTTTTGGGCCATGGCGTACCCGCCGAAAAGGCCAGCGCAACCAGCGCACACCCCCACCAGATAGCAACGGAGCGCTGCAGGTCACCCAGTTCCTTTTCTCCTCCCCGCAGGACCACGCTGGTCAGGGCAAAGGCAATGCCAGAACTGATGGCCAGAATGCTGCTGTCCCAGGAAGCGGGGGAAAGCGGCGGCTGGCCATGCAGGATGACCAGGCCAGAGCCTGCGATGGCCAGCAGTACCGAGAGGATGCCGGCAGTCCCGGCCCGCTCTTTCAGGAACAGTCGGGCAAAAAGGATGGCCCAGGCCGGAGAAAGATAGAAAAACAGGAGAACCTGGGCCACGGATCCATGGAACAGGGCCAGAGTAAAGGCCACATTCGTCCATCCACCCAGCAGGGCGAGCAGAAGCACCGTACGGCGGCCCTGCCGCCAGCCCATGGCCTGCCTCCGCCAGAGCAGCAGTGCGGATCCGCCACCCGCGACCAGAAAATAGGAAGTCGTGACCAGCCAGGGTCCGCCAAACCCTGCCCGGGTGAAATAGGCCAGTGGCCACCAGTAGCATCCCCACAAGCCGGCACCGGCAATGAGACTTCCGGCGGGCAGAAAGATTTTTCCCGCGCTGCGCAATACGTTCGCCACTTGCCAGGGGTCTCCTCTTGCCCCAATAATTCCCGGGATGAAAACCGCCGTCTTTTACCGCAGCTCCGCATTCCGCCCCAAGGGAGGATTGTAGAATGAATCCCCGCCTGGCGTCATTGCAGCCCTATCCATTCGAGCGCCTGCGCTCCCTGCTGGCCGGTATCGAGCCCCCCGACCGCCCGCTTGTCGATTTTTCGATTGGCGAGCCGAGACAGTCCGCCCCGGGTTTTATCAGTGAAACCATCATCGAACAGCTTCACGGCCTTACCGAATACCCCAAGGTGGCCGGAGATCCCCGGCTGCGGGAAGCCATGATCCGCTGGGCCGAATCCCGCTTTTCGCTGCCTGCGGGTTTCCTGGATCCGGAACGGAACGTCCTGCCCGCCAACGGTAGCCGGGAGGCCCTGTTCAGTATCGCCCAGGTGGTTCTGGATCCCTGTGGAAAACGGAAAAACCTGGTCCTGATGCCCAATCCCTTCTACCAGATCTACGAAGGGGCAGCACTGCTTGCGGGAGGGGAACCCTACTACCTGAACTGCGGTCCGCATGGACAGCCCGACTTTTTCCGGGTCCCGGAAGGGGTCTGGGAACGGTGTGCCCTGCTGTACATCAACAGCCCGCACAACCCGACCGGCGCTGTCCTGCCGCTGGAAACCCTGGAATATCTTCTGGTCCTGGCCCGGAAATGGAATTTTGTGGTGGCTTCTGACGAATGCTACAGCGAAATCTACTTCAGCTCTCCGCCTCCGGGGATCCTGTCAGCCGCCGCCCGTACCGGAAGTCTGGATCAGGCGCTGGCCTTCCAGAGTCTTTCCAAGCGTTCCAGTATCCCCGGCGCCAGGAGCGGGTTTGTGGCGGGCGATGGCGCCCTTCTTGCCAGCTTTCTGCGCTACCGCACCTATCTCGGTGCGGCCACTCCCCCCTTTCTCCAGGCCGCTGCGCGGGAGGCATGGGGCGATGAGCGCCATGTGGTGAGAACACGGGCCCTCTACGCGGAAAAATTTGGACAGGCGGAGGAAATTCTGGGCGACCTCGTTCCCATTGTGGTCCCCGATGGCGGATTCTATCTCTGGCTTGAGGTGGCAGATGGCGAACAGTTTGCCCGTTCGCTGTATGCCAGCGAGCATGTCCGCTGTCTGCCGGGCGCCTATCTGGCCCGGATGGCCCATGGCGCACACCCCGGACAGGACCGTGTGCGTATTGCTCTTGTCAACGATATGGAGACATGCCGCGAGGGCCTGCTCCGTATCCGGAATTTTTTGGAAACCCCGTCCAGTACGGCCCCTGCGAGGAGGTAATGTGGCCCATTTGCAAGAACTGATTGATGCAGCGTGGGAAAACCGCGCGGAAATATCCCCGAGAAATGCTCCGGCGGAACTGCGCGAGGCGGTGCACCAGGCAATGGAGGGCCTGGACAAGGGCGTTCTCCGCGTTGCGGAAAAGCGCGACGGTGCCTGGCACACCCACCAGTGGCTCAAGAAGGCGGTGCTGCTGTCCTTCCGGCTGCAGGACAACGTGCGCATGGCGGGCGGGGAAACCAGCTACTATGACAAGGTGCCGGGAAAATTTTCTGATTACAGCAGCAACGATTTCCGTACGGGCGGGTTCCGTGTCGTCCCTCCCGCCACGGTCCGCAGGGGTGCCTTTATTGGCCGCAACTGTGTCCTGATGCCTTCTTTTGTGAACATTGGGGCCTATGTGGATGAGGGAACCATGGTGGATACCTGGGCCACCGTAGGCTCCTGTGCACAGATCGGGAAAAACGTCCACCTCTCGGGCGGGGTCGGTATAGGGGGGGTCCTGGAGCCTCTCCAGGCGAATCCCACGATCATCGAGGACAACTGTTTCATCGGTGCCCGCTCCGAAATCGTGGAGGGTGTGGTGGTTGAACAGGGTTCGGTGATTTCCATGGGGGTCTTCATTGGGGCCAGTACGCGCATCTACGACCGGAGCACCGGTGAGATCCAGTATGGGCGAGTCCCCGCGGGTTCCGTCGTGGTATCCGGGAGTCTCCCGTCCGGGGATGGCAGCTACAGTCTCTATTGTGCGGTGATCGTCAAAAAAGTGGACGCGAAGACGCTCTCCAAGGTGGGTATCAACGAAATCCTGCGGGATATCTGAGGGCTGGACATGGTCCGTGTGCTGGAATATGCCGAAGAACTGGTCCGGCGCCCGTCCGTAACCCCGGAGGACGGCGGCTGCCAGGAATGGATGGTGGAAAAGCTCCGCCCCCTGGGATTCCGGATTGAACATCTGCCTTCTGGTGGAGTCCAGAATTTCTGGGCGGTACATGGTACCTCCGGTCCCCTGTTCTGTTTTGCCGGCCACACCGACGTGGTGCCTCCCGGTCCGCGGGAGCAGTGGCAGGGCGATCCCTTTGTGCCATCCGTCCGGGCGGGGGTCCTGTACGGGCGGGGTGCGGCGGACATGAAGGGAAGTCTTGCGGCCATGATTGCCGCTACCGAGGATTTTCTGGCCAGCCATCCCGGGCACCCGGGCCGGCTGGCGTTTCTGGTCACTTCCGATGAGGAAGGCGTGGCGACCCACGGTACCCGGCATGTGGTGGACTGGCTCCGGGAACGGGGGGAGCGCATCGACTGGTGCCTGGTCGGCGAGCCCTCCTCGGAGCATCGCCTGGGGGACGTGATCAAGAACGGCCGTCGGGGATCGCTGAACGCCCAGTTGCGGATCTTTGGTATCCAGGGGCATATCGCCTATCCGGAAAAGGCCGAAAATCCCATACACCGTGCCCTGCGGGCCCTTCTTGAGCTTACGGAACGGGAATGGGATGCCGGCAGCCCGGATTTCCCCCCGACCCGGCTGCAGATTTCCAACATTCAGGGAGGCACGGGAGCAACCAATGTCATTCCAGGACATCTGGACGTGACGTTCAATTTCCGCTTTTCCCCGGCGTCTTCCGTGGAATTACTGGAAAAAACCGTGGCCTCGGTCCTGGAACGCGAGGGTCTGCGCCATGACCTGGTCTGGCAGCTTTCCGGACCGCCCTTCCACACGCCGCCCGGCCGCCTGGTGGAAGCCGTACAGACTGCCCTGCGGCAGGTACTGGGCCGCGAAGCGGATCTTTCCACCGGCGGGGGCACCTCTGATGGGCGCTTTATTGCGCAGCTGGGAGGAGACGTGATCGAACTTGGGCCGGTCAACTCGAGCATACACAAAATCAACGAACATGTTCCGGTTGCGGAGCTGGAGCGGCTGCAGGCCGTATATGCTGCGGTACTTGGCCAGATCCTTGCCGGAGACGGGACCTGAAGCCGGACGCGGCTCTCCGGGGCAGGGCCTTTCCTTCTGCCCCTCCATGCCGGGCAAATTCCCTGCCGCTACCTCCGCCCTGGGGCGGGACGTGCCCGGGCAGCAACGGTCGCCACCACACGGTCCAAAAGGAACCCGGGAACCGGAACAATAGTCCATACTATGAAATGCAGGTACTGCAGGAGTTGACGATGCCATGATCGCCTACCGTGAAATCCAGATGCCTTTTCGCGTCCCGCAACACCGGTATTCCCGGCCGTCCGCATCTCCGGATGGAAGCCCGGCTGGCGCCGCTGCCGTGGTCCGTCCATGAGACCGGCTTCTCCGTCCGGTAGCTGGCCAAACCTTTATATTGTCGGTGCCGTCAAGAGCGGGACGACTTCCCTCTATGCCTACCTGAAACAGCATCCGGATATTTTCTTTCCGGAGATGAAGGAACCGCACTATTTCGTGCATCCTGCTCCTCCCCCCGACAGGGCCCACCTGTTCCCCTATATTGCGGCGGAACAGGACTATCTGGCCCTGTATCGCGACCATTCTTCGTACCGCTACCGGGGAGATGCAAGTCCCTCGTATCTCTGGTCTTCACGTGCCGCCCACGAAATCCGCGAGCGTTCCCCCGATGCCCGCATCCTTGTGATCCTCCGGGACCCGGTGCAGCGGGCCCATGCGCAGTACCTGATGGATTTCAACGAGGGGGTGACCGATCTGCCTTTTCTGGAAGCCCTGAAGACGGACTGGGAGGCCATGGAAAAAGGATGGGGGATATCGCAGCTGTATGTGGAACTGGGTCTCTATCATGAGCAGATACAGCGCTATCAGCAGCTGTTTTCCCCGGAACGGGTCAAAATCGTGTTTCTGGAATCCCTGAAACGGGACCCCAAGGGGGTGCTGGAATCCATCGCAGCCTTCCTGGACGTGTCTCCCGGGCCCTGCTCCCGGATGGATTACCAGGTGGCCCACAACCACTACGCTGCCCCGCGGGGAGAGTGGGCGCGGCGGCTCGCCTCCCACCCCCTGAGCCGGAACATCGGGGAACACTATTTCCCCCGCGCCTGGGGAGAATATATCTGGAGGAAACTTTTCCTGCAGAAAAAAAGGAAGCCACCGTTGGACCCGGAGGCCCGGAATTTTCTGGTCGGGATTTACCGGCCGGAGATATCCCGGCTGGAAGGACTGCTGGGCAGGCCCCTGCCCGAACTCCGGATTTCCTGGGAAGACAGGGCACGCGAACAGGAGCTGCGAATTCTCCGGAGCGGGGCCTAGAGTGGCGGCGGCAGGTACTTGCCCTTCTCCTGCGGCGTGGCTATGTTGAAAAAGACCTGGCGCCCTGATTTGCAGGAGACCACACATGTCCTACCGCTTTATCCGCTTCTTTGAGGAAATCGGAATTGGGGACGTTCCCCTGGTGGGCGGGAAAAACGCCTCGCTCGGGGAAATGTACCGGGAACTGGGACCTTTGGGTGTTCGCGTTCCGAACGGCTTTGCCATAACAGCAGAAGCCTACCGGGAGACCCTGGAGGCTGCGGGCGTGTGGGAGCCGCTGCGGGCAGCCCTGGACGGCCTTGACGCGGAAGATGTCGGAGATCTGGCCCGCCGGGGCGCAGAGGCCAGGAGCCTGGTCTATTCGGCTCCCCTGCCGGAAACGCTCCGTTCGGAAATTCTGGATGCCTATGCCCGTCTGCGCCAGGAATATGGTGAGGACCTGTCGGTAGCGGTCCGTTCCTCGGCAACCGCCGAAGATCTCCCGACGGCGAGTTTTGCCGGCCAGCAGGATACTTTTCTGAATGTGCGGGGCGAAGCCGAACTGCTTGATGCCTGCCGCCGCTGCTTCGCGAGCCTGTTCACTGACCGGGCCATCCATTACCGGATGGACCAGGGGTTTGACCATTTCCGGGTCGCCCTGTCCATCGGCATCATGAAAATGGTGCGTTCCGACCTGGCCAGCAGCGGTGTCATGTTTTCCCTGGATACGGAAACCGGATTCCGGAATGTGGTTTTTGTCACGGGAGCCTGGGGCCTGGGCGAAAACGTTGTACAGGGAGCGGTCAATCCCGACGAGTTCTATGTCTTCAAGCCCGCATACCTGCGGGGACGGAAGGCGGTCCTGCGGCGGTCACTGGGCAGCAAAAGGCTCAAAATGGTTTACAGTTCCGGCGACACCCGCCAGGGGACCCGGAATCTTGCCACCCCCCAGGCGGAGCAGGAGCGCTTCTGCCTCAGCGATGGCGAGGTCCTGACCCTCGCGGGCTATGCCATGGAAATCGAGCGCCACTATTCCGAAAAGGTGGGCGAGCCCCGCCCCATGGACATGGAGTGGGCCAAGGACGGAAAGGACGGCCTGCTGTATGTAGTCCAGGCCAGACCGGAAACCGTGGCTTCCCAGCGGAAAGGCCAGATTCTTGAGGAGTATCACCTGGAAGGAAACGGACGGCAGATCGCCACCGGACGGGCGGTTGGCAGCAGGATTGCCTCCGGCCGGGTCCGGATAATCCCGGATCTTCACCATCTCGATGAATTCCAGCCCGGAGAGGTCCTGGTGGCGGACAGCACGACGCCCGACTGGGAACCGGTCATGAAAAAGGCGGCAGCCATTGTCACCGGGCGTGGGGGACGCACCTGCCATGCCGCGATTGTGGCCCGGGAACTGGGCATTCCGGCTGTTGTTGGATCGGCCGGTATCCTTTCCCAGGTCAAAACCGGGGATATGGTCACCGTTTCCTGTGCCGGGGGAGAGACCGGGGCTATTTACGAAGGACAACTGCCTTTCCGGGTGGAGAAAACAGATCTTTCCCACCTGGCACGGCCCGTAACCAGGATCATGATCAACCTGGGCGACCCGGACCTTGCATTCCAGATCCAGGCCCTGCCCAACGATGGCGTCGGTCTGGCCCGCATGGAATTTATCATCGCCAATGCCATCCGGGCCCATCCGCTGGCCCTGCTGCATCCCGAGCGGATCCCGGACCAGACGGTCCGGGCCCAGGTGCAGAAACTGTCGGCCGGTTATGCCAGGCCGGAAGATTTTTTTGTCCAGAAACTGTCCGAAGGGGTGGGAACCATTGCCGCAGCGTTCCATCCGCGGCCCGTGGTCGTCCGCATGTCCGATTTCAAGTCCAACGAATATGCCGCCCTTCTGGGCGGAAAATGGTTTGAGCCTTCCGAAGCCAATCCCATGCTGGGATTCCGCGGGGCTTCCCGCTATGCCCATCCGGCCTATGCGGAAGGCTTCCGCCTGGAGTGCCTCGCCATGGCGCGGGTCCGCGGCGAGATGGGACTGGACAATGTCATTCTCATGATCCCTTTTGTGCGCCGTCTTGGGGAGGCTGACGCCGTCCTGGCCAGGATGGCGGAATATGGGCTGAAACGGGGGGAGGAAGGCCTTGAAATCTATGCCATGTGCGAGGTGCCCAGCAATGTGGTGCTGATTGACGAATTTGCGCGGCGCTTCGATGGCTTTTCCATCGGCAGCAATGACCTGACCCAGCTGACGCTTGGGGTGGACCGGGACTCCGAGGTGGTAGCCTTCGATTACGATGAGCGGGACGGTGCGGTCCTGGCCATGATCCGTCTTGCGGTAGAAGGATGCCGCCGGAACGGGATCCATTCGGGCCTGTGCGGACAGGCGCCTTCCGACTATCCGGAAATGGCGGAGTTCCTTGTCCGGGAAGGCATTGATTCGATGAGCCTGAATCCGGATACCGTGCTGGCCACTACCCGCCATGTCCTGGAAATTGAAAAGGCCCTTGGACGCGGCAGCCGGGCCTGAACGGCAGAACGTTCGCCGGCGGACCCTGACGGGGCCGATGGACCGGCAGATTCTGGACAAGGGGGAAGCCGTGCCGGGAAAAAAGGTTGTTCTGGTCATTTTTGACGGATTCGGGGTCAATCCGGCGCGGGCCTTCAATGGCTGGGCCCAGGCCCGGACCCCGCACCTGGACCACTACTTTGCCTGCAGCCAGCATACCGTGCTGCAGGCCTCTGGCCGGGCGGTTGGCCTGCCCGACGGACAGTTTGGCAACTCCGAGGTGGGGCACCTGACCCTCGGATCCGGCCGTATCCTGAAGCAGGACCTGCTGCGGATTGCCGATGCCCTGGCCGATGGCAGCTTTTCCCGCCTGGAAGCCTGGAAAAAATTTCTCCACCCGGGAAAACGGCTCCATCTGGTCGGTATGGTCTCCGATGGCGGAGTCCATTCCCATATCGGCCACCTTCTTGCAATCCTGCCGCTTGTGGTAGAGGCCGGCATGGAGCCCGTCATCCACATGATTACCGACGGCAGGGATACCCCGCCCCGCAGTGCCGACGGCTTTGCCCATCAGGTGGAGGAAGTGCTGGCCGGACTCGGCCGGGGGAGCCTGGCCACGGTCTGTGGGCGCTATTACGCAATGGACCGGGCAGGACACTGGGAACGGACCGGGAAGGCGTGGGCGGCGTACTGTCTTGGGGAGGGAATTCCGGCCAGGAGCGCGGAGGCCGCCATCCACGACGGGTGGAACCGGGATGGCGGCGATGAGTTCATCCAGCCGACGGTACTGGGTGACGCACGGCAGGCCCGGATCGCGCCGGACGAACCGGTTTTCTTCTTCAATTTCCGTTCCGACCGCATGCGCCAGCTGAGCGCTGCGGTCTCCATGCCCACGTTCAGCCACTTTGACCGTGGAGAGGAACCCGCGCGGCCGGTACTGTGCATGACCCCTTACAACGACGAGTATCCCTTCCCCGTGCTCTTTCCGTCCGAGATTCCGCGGCAGGTTCTGGCCGAAGTGCTGAGCCATGCCGGTCTTGGCCAGTTCCACTGCGCAGAGACCGAAAAATATGCCCATGTGACCTATTTTTTCAATGGCGGGCGGGAACCGCCCTTTCCAGGGGAAGACCGGAAAATCGTTCCTTCCCCGCCGGTCACCACCTACGACCTCCAGCCGGAAATGTCGGCACCTGCGGTTGCGGACCAGGTGATCGCCGCAGTGCGCAGTGGCCGCTATTCCTTCTTGCTGGTGAATTTTGCCAATGGGGACATGGTAGGCCACACGGCGAACATTCCGGCTATCGTCCGTGCTGTGGAGACCCTGGACCTGCAGTTCCACCGGGTGGTCCAGGCGGCCCGGGCGGAGGGATACCGGATCCTGCTCACGGCCGACCACGGCAACTGCGACGAAATGGTGGATCCCCGGACGGGCGAGCCCCATACCCGGCATACCGCCTATCCGGTGCCCTTCCTGCTCATTGGAGAGCCGGACGTGCATCTGGCCACAGGTGGTGGTCTGGCCGACATCGCGCCCACGGTGCTGGATTTGCTGGGCCTGCAGAAACCCCTGGAAATGGCAGGACACAGCCTCCTTCTCCATCGTGCCCCGGGCTAGAAAGCCAGAGGATTCCTCCGCCCCATGTACAGGAGAAATGCCATGGATTCCATGCCGGAAAACCTCCCTGAAATCTGCCAGTGGACGGAACGCCCGGAGGCAACAGATCCCTGCGGGGTCGGCCTGTTCGTGCCGCTTATGGGGAGAACCGGAGACACTTCTGCCCTGCTGCCTCCTGCACTGTGGCCCAAGGCCATGGACGGATTCCGGCCTGGAACTGCCACCCATGGATAGGACCGGCCTGCTGTGGATGCTGCGCCAGATGCTGCTGGCCAGGACTTTTGAGGAGGCGGCCGCGCGGGAGTATGCCACAGGCAGCATTTCGGGTTTTCTCCACCTGTATCCCGGTGAGGAAGCCGTTGCGGTGGGTGTCCTGCACGCCGCGGAACCGGGAGACCATGTCGTCAGCACCTACCGGGAGCACGTCCACGCCCTGGTTCGGGGTCTGCCGGCCAGGGAAATCATGGCTGAACTTATGGGGAAAAAGGCCGGGGTCAGCGCCGGAATGGGTGGTTCCATGCACCTGTTCAGCCGGGAACACCGTTTCCTGGGGGGCGTTGCCATTGTTGGGGAAACCTTTCCCCTTGCCATTGGTGCCGCCTATGCGGTCGCTTACCGCCGGCTTCCGGAGGCCGTCATCTGCTTTTTTGGGGATGGTGCGGTCAATCAGGGCACTTTCCATGAATCCCTGAACATGGCGGCCCTCTGGAAACTGCCGGTCCTGTTTGTCTGTGAAAACAACCGCTACCAGATTGGAACTGAAATCCACCGGCACTCTGCCGTGGTGGAAGTCTACCGGCGCGCCTGTGCCTATGGCATTCCGGCCGTCCGGGAGAACGGAATGGATGTGCTTGCCGTACATGGGGCGGCCCGCCGGGCCCTGGAGCGCGTACGTGCGGGTGATGGTCCTCAGCTTCTGGAGCTGGAGACCTACCGGTATCGTGGCCATTCCATGGCCGATTCTGGTGCCTACCGCCCGGCTGGAGAAGTCGAGGCCTACCGGGCCCGTGACCCCATCCAGTTCCTGGAGAGCGGCCTGTCCGGCTCCCTGGAAGGCCACTGGCAGGCTGCATGCCCAGGTCCGGACTGTATTGCCAGTTTCGGCGAGTACTGCCGGACCCAGGGGCACCTGGAGGGAGACTGTTTCACCCGTCTGGAGCAGGAAACCGTACAGGAAGTACAGGAGGCCCTGGAATTCGCCAGGCAGGCGCCGGCACCGGATCTTCAGGACGCGTGGGCGGCTTTCCGGTGCAACCGGCGGGGTGAGCGGTTTTTTGGGAGAGAGCCAACATGACCGGCCTGCTGTACTGGCAGGCCCTGCACCGGGCACTCGACCTCGAAATGGACAGCGACGACAGTGTCCTTGTCTTGGGGGAGGACGTCGGTCTCTTTGGTGGGACCTATCGGGTAACCGAAGGACTGATGGCCAAATATGGCGAATGGCGGGTTCGCGATACGCCCATTTCCGAGAACAGTTTTACCGGTCTGGGCGTGGGGGCTGCCATGCTTGGCCTGCGGCCGGTGGTGGAAATCATGACTGTCAATTTTGCACTGCTGGCGCTGGACGCTCTCATCAATATGGCCGCCAAGATCCCGTTCATGTCCGGGGGACAGTTTCCCATGGCCCTGACGGTCCGCATGCCCGGAGGGGTAGCCCGGCAGCTCGGGGCCCAGCACTCCCAGCGTCTGGAGCATACCCTGATGAATGTGCCCGGGCTGCGCATGGTGGTGCCGTCGACGCCGCAGGATGCTTTCTGGCAGTTGCGCCAGGCTATCCGCAGCGATGATCCCCTGATTGTCCTTGAGCATGAACTCCTCTATTTCCGCAAGGGCCCTGTGGACGAAACGCTTCCCCCTCCCCCGCTGCACCAGGCAAAAACCGTCCGTGAGGGCCAGACACTGACCTGCATCGCCTATTCCCGGATGGTAGAGGTAGCCCTCGAAGCCGCCGGCATTCTCGCCGGAATGGGCATCGGGATGGAAGTCATTGATCTGCGAAGCCTGTCTCCGGTCGACTGGGAGACCTGTCAGGGTTCCGTCCAGAAGACGCACCGGTGCCTTGTTGTGGAAGAAGACTGCGTTTTTGCCGGGGCCGGGGCCGAGCTGGCCGCGACCCTGCAGGAACGGTGCTTTTATTTTCTCGATGCGCCGGTGCGCCGGGTGGGGGGGATCAATCTGCCTACCCCCTTCAGCCCCGACCTGGAAGCAGCGAGCATTCCCCGGCCGGACACGGTAGTGCAGGCCGCCCGCAATCTGGTGTCCGGATCAGGAAATCTGCGATGAAACATCCTGTTACCATGCCGATTCTGTCGGATACGATAACGGCGGGCCGCCTGGCGCGCTGGAACCTGCGTCCCGGGGATCGGGTACAGAAAGGCGATGTCCTTGCCGAGGTGGAAACGGACAAGGCCATCCTGGACGTCGAGGCCTTCCAGGACGGTTTTCTGGCCGGTCCCCTGTGCGAACCGGACCAGGACCTTCCGGTCCGGTCGGTGATCGGGTATATCGCCGATAGCCTCGAAGAGCTGGAGACGCCGGTGCCGTCCGTCTCCTCCGGTTCCGTACCGGAAGGGTTACGGCAGCCGGACCCGCTGGTTTCGCCCCCTGCCCGCGTCCTGGCCCATGCTCCCGGGGTGGATCTGTCCCGGATGCTGCCGGGTTCCCCGGAAACGGTCCAGGGACGGGAGGTTCTGGCGTCCTTTCTGCAGGGCCCGGATGTGGATCTCCGCTGGGGTCCTCCCCATGTTCTGGAACCCCTCCGGCCCATGCGGACAGCGGTGGCCCGCAATATGGAGGCAACCCTGCGGACACCCTCATTCCAGATCAGCGCCGAGCTGCCCGTGTTCCCGTTACAGAACGCGGCCAGGGGGGCCCGGATCAGTCTGACCCTGGCGCTGGCCCGGGCCTGTGCCCTTACCGTGTCCGAGGATCCCTGGTTCAACCATGCCTGGACCCGGCGTGGAGTGGCCCGCCGCGAGCGGGTGGATGTGGGGATTGCCGTAGACACCGGCGATGGTCTGGTAACGCCCGTGCTCCGGGACACCGCCCGCCGGGGCGTCCCGGAGCTGTCGGAGGACTGGCGGATTCTGCTTGGCAAGATCCGCAGGGGACGCCTGCGTCCGGAAGATTATTCCGGTGCCACGTTCTACCTGTCCAATCTGGGGGTTTTTCCGGTGGTTCGCCGCTTTGATGCCATTGTGCCCGTGGGGGCCTCGGCCATCCTTGCCGTCGCTGCCTCCCAGGAAGACGGGCGCGCCGATTTCACCCTGAGCTGTGACCACAGGGTCATTTTTGGCGCCGATGCGGCCCGGTTCCTGGACCGTCTTGCCCAGCGCCTGAGGGATCCGGAATGGCTGCAGGTGTAGAAGTGGTCCTGTGCATCAACAGTGGCTCGTCTTCCCTGAAATTTGCGCTGTATGACATGGGGGCGGGAGAAAGGCTTGTGGTCCGGGGGGCAATGGAGCGGATAGGCCAGAGTCATGGCCGGATGTGGATCCAGCGGGAGAACCGCGAGCAGAACTGGCAGGGGGAATTCCTGCACCACCAGGCCGCACTGGATGCCCTTTTTGCCCTGCTCGGCCGGGAACACCTTCCGCACCCGGTTGCGGTGGGTCACCGGGTGGTGTCCGGGGGGCCGGCACTGCGGCAGCACTGTCTGCTGGATGACAGCAGGATCCGGCAGCTGCATGCGGCCCTGCCCTTTGCGCCCCTGCATCTTCCCCCGGAAATCGCCGCCATCGAGGCCGTCGCCGCCTCGTGGCCGGACATTCCCCAGGCCGCCTGTCTGGATACGGCATTCCACCAGACCATACCGGACACAGCCGCCCGCTATCCCCTGCCCCGCAACCTGTGGCATGAGGGAGTACGGAAATACGGTTTTCACGGGCTTTCCTACGAATATGTTCTTTCCCGCCTGCCCGATGGAGGAAAAAACCGGACCATTATTGCCCATCTTGGGAATGGCGCAAGTCTTGCCGCCGTCCGGGACGGACACTGCCAGGACACCACCATGGGACTGACGCCCATGGGAGGGGTGGTCATGAGCACCCGGTCCGGAGACCTGGATCCTGGGGTTCTGCTCTACCTCATGGAGGAAAAAGGGTACAATGGGTCCCAGCTGGAAAGGCTGCTGAACCATCTTTCCGGCCTTCTCGGAATTTCGGGGATCAGTGGCGACATGCAGACCCTGCTGGGACAGCAGGACGGGGAGCCCCATGCCGCAGAGGCCATAGGGATTTTTGCCTACAGTATCCGCAAGGCCGTGGGCAGCCTGATGGCGGTACTGGGCGGACTGGACTGTCTCGTGTTTACCGGGGGAATTGGCGAGAATGCTCCGGCCATCCGCCGGAGCGTCTGCCGGCCGCTCGAAGGGCTGGGACTCCAGCTGGATGCTGCCGCCAATGAAGGCCAGTCGGAGCGGCTGTCCCGGCCGGGAAGCCCGGTAGAGATCCTCCGTATTCCGACCGACGAAGACCTGGTCATTGCCCGCCATACCTGGCGCCTGCTGCAGTCCTGACTTTTTTGCCGTCCGCCGCACGTTCCGGTTGACAATCATAATGTATATGATAATCATTCCCATCAATGGACAGCATCAGTCAGGGTTAATATCCGCATGAACACAGGTACCCCGGAAGCTTCTCTTCAGACCCCATTGCGGAAGTCTGCCTTTCTCGCCGTTCTGGGTCCCGGGCTGGTGGTCATGCTGGCCGATACCGAGGTGGGCAGTGTCATTACCGCCGCACAGAGCGGTGCCCTCTGGGGGTACCGTCTTCTGCTGCTGCAGATAGTGCTCATTCCCATCCTCTATCTGGTCCAGGAGCTGACCGTCCGGCTGGGGATATTTACCGGCAAGGGGCATGGGGAACTGATCCGGGAAACTCTGGGGCCCTTCTGGGCCTATGTCTCGGTAACCGGACTCAGTGTTGCCAGTGCCGGCGCCCTGCTGTCGGAGTTTTCCGGTCTGGCCGGTGTCAGCGAACTCTATGGGCTGCCCCGCTTTGTGGGTGTTCTGCTGGGAGCAGCGGCCCTGATGACCATTGTCGTGACCGGATCCTATCGCCGGGTGGAGCGGATTGCCCTGATCCTGGGACTGTTCGAGCTGGTATTTTTTGGCATTGCCTGGGCCAGCCATCCAGACCCGGCAGCCATGGCAGCGGGTCTTGGACAGGTCCCGTTTGCGGACCGTGGCTATCTTCTGCTGGTGGCCGCGAACATCGGAGCGGTGATCATGCCGTGGATGGTCTTTTACCAGCAGTCCGCTGTGGCGGACAAGGGACTGCGGCCGGAGGATTACCGCCACGCACGCTGGGATACCGCCATCGGCTCCCTGATTACCCAGATGGTCATGGCGGCGGTTCTGGTAGCCACCGCCGCGACGATTGGTTCCGGAAAAACCAGTGTTTCCCTGGATACGGTACAGCAGCTTTCTGAAGCCATTACCCCCTTTCTTGGGGACTTCTGGGGGAAAACCGTCTTTTCCCTGGGCATTGTTGGTGCCGGGATGGTGGCGGCGATTGTCGCCACCCTGGCCACTGCCTGGGGATGGGGCGAGGTTACGGGTTTCCGGCATTCCCTGGAGTACCATCCGCGGGAAGCTCCCTGGTTCTACGGAACCTATGCTGCCGTGCTGCTGGGGGGAACTCTCGCCGTGGTCTTTATTCCGGATCTGGTCTCCCTGAACATCGGGGTGGAAGTCATGAATGCCCTGCTGCTGCCTCTCGTTATCGGTTTTCTCATCGTCCTGGGCGTCCGTGCCCTCCCCGAGGGACACCGTCTGCAGGGGGGATATCTCTGGGTCGTGGCGGTGGTCGCAGCGGTCAGCTCGGGTCTGGGAATTTACAGCGCCATCACCAGTCTCACCGGGCTCTGAACGCTTCTGCCAGGCCTGGATACGGCCATGGCGGGAGTGGCCGGAGTTCGCGGGGGGCCACAGCCGCTGCATCCTGCCCTCTGGGATCCGGAACCCTTCCCGGGGTTATAATGGGGGAACTCCAGACAGAGAAGGGGTACCCGGTTGTCGAATTCTGGCACGCACCACCGGCGGTTCCGGACATCTGCCGCGCATCCCCACCATGCGGCCATGACGGCCCTGCTCGACAGTGCTCCTCTTGGCCCGGTCCACTACCGGCTCTGGATCCTGTCCACCGCCGGGACCCTGCTGAGCGGCGCCAGCATGGTGGCCCTCGGAGCCGGACTGCCGCTCCTCATTCCGCAGTTCCATCTTTCCCCGGCGCTGGTGGGACTGGCCGGCGCAACCCTGATGGGGGGCACCGTCCTGGGGGCGCTTGTGGAAGGGCGTCTTGCCGACCGCTTTGGACGCCGGCCCGTACTGATTGGCAACATGGTCTGGCTGCTGTTCTCTGCCCTGCTGGTGGCCCTTGCTCCCAGCGCTCCCGTACTGGTGGTAGGGGAACTGCTGCTGGGCATGGGCATCGGCGGAGATTTTCCGGTTGGCAGCAGCTACATTTCAGAATTTATGCCCCAGAACCACCGCGGCCGGATGATGGCCGCCAGCATTGCCCTCCAGCCAGCCGGCATGGTGCTGACAGCGGGACTGGCCCTGGAACTCCTGGCCAGGACGTCGCCGCTCCCCGAGCCGTGGCGGTGGCTGATGGCGTTCCAGGCGGTGCTCGTTCTTCCCTATATTGTGGCCCGGTGGCGCATGCCGGAAAGCGTGCGCTGGCTGATGGCCAGGGGAAAAAACCGGGAAGCCGCCGAGATTCTCGGCCGGTTTGTCCCGGAAAAACGCCTCCTGCTCCGGCGTATGGCCAGCGAACTCGGCAGCCACCGGCACCACGTGAGCCGCCTGCCCCAGGAGCGTACCCGGCACTGGACCGCGATTTTTTCCCGTGCATACCGCCGCCGTACCCTGCTGGTAACCCTGCCCTGGTTTCTCATGGATATTGCCACCTATGGCGTAGGGCTGTTCACGACCCTTCTCCTCGGGGCGATCCATCCAGGCAAAGGCACCCACCGCCTTCTGGGGTGGGACTGGGAGAATACCCTGCATAGCGGGGTTGCGGACCTCTTCCTGCTGGCCGGTGCCCTGGGAGCGCTCTGGCTGGTTCCCCGCTTTGGGCGGATACAGATGCAGGTCTGGGGCTTCTGGGGGATGTGTATCGGCATGCTGGTCCTGTGGCTGGGGAATGCCGGGAACTGGACGGTCGCAGCCATTCTGGGCGCATTTGGCGCGTACAACATCAGCATGACTCTCGGGCCCAACGCAACAACCTTCATCCTCCCGGCCGAAATGTATCCTACGGAGGTGCGCGCCTTCGGAGCCGGTTTCGCGGCCGCAGCCGCGAAGATGGGCGCCACCCTGAGCGTATTTGCCCTTCCCCTCCTGCAGAATGCCGCCGGTGTGGGCACCGTCCTGCTGGCCATGGTTCTGGTCAGCGCCGCCGGTGCGATCCTGACCTATACTTTCCGCGTGGAAGGCCATGGACTTACCCTGGAAGAGCATCATGGCGCCCTCTCCCTCCTGGGCCGGCACAGGCCGGAGAGCCGGGAGGATGGCGCGGCGAAGCCTTCCGGCGGCAGAAAGGAGGAGTCATGATCCCGGAGCGGAACGGACCTGGCCCCGCGGAGAGCGCCGGGCCCTTTTCCCATTTTGATGCCCTGCTGGAAGCCGTGGCCCCCCTGGACGACATTCCGGTCGCGGTGGTGGATGCCGCCCAGGAAGAAGTTCTTCGCGGTGCCTGTGAGGCACGGCTCCAGAGCATTGTGGAACCGGTCCTGATTGGCGATGCGGAGCGGATTCGCGCGATGCTCCAGGACATTGGAATGGATCACGGGTCCTGCCCAAATTTCCGGATCGTCCACGCAGAAAATGGGGAGGCGGCTGCCGAACTGGCGGTGCAGATGGTGGAAAAAGGGGAAGTGCAGGCCCTCATGAAGGGACACATCCACAGCGATGATTTCCTGCACCCCATCCTCGCCCGCCTGCGGACTGGCCGGCGGCTCTCCCATGTCTTTGTCACGGAGCTGAAAAGCTACTACAAGCTCCTGCTCATTACCGATGCCGCGATCAATATTGCCCCGGACCTCCTGACCAAGGCGGCCATCCTGCAGAATGCGGTGGACCTGGCCCGCCTGCTCGGCGTGGAATGTCCGAAGGCGGCCGTGCTGTCGGCCATAGAGACGGTCAACCCCGCCATTGTTTCGACCGTGGATGCCGCCTGTCTGGCCAAAATGGGCGACCGGGGACAGATCCGCCACGCCCTGGTGGATGGTCCCCTTGCTTTCGATAACGCCATCTCCGCCCATTCTGCCGAGATCAAGGGGATCCGCAGCCCGGTTTCTGGAGAGGTGGACATCCTTCTTGTTCCGGATCTTGTTTCGGGCAACATCCTCGCCAAGGACCTGGAATACATGGCCGGTGCAACCCTGGCGGGCATTGTGCTGGGCGCCCAGGTGCCGGTCATACTCACCTCCCGTGCCGACCCTCCACGGGCCCGGCTGGTGTCTTCCGCCCTCGCTGCGCTGGTCCACTATGGGCATGCCGGGAAAAAGGCCTGAGGGTGCGGACGGAAACGGCCCCGGCCGTGCAGCCGGAAATCGTCGCCCTGACCCTGAATCCCGCCGTGGATGTCAGCTATGAGGTGGATCGCCTGGTCCCCGACCAGAAAAACCATGCCACAAGCGCCCGGTACGATCCCGGCGGAAACGGCATCAACGTCGCCCGTGCGCTCAAGGAACTGATGGTCCCTGCACACAGCTGCTGTATTGCTGCCGGACAGGTCGGCGGGCTGCTCCAGAGGCTGCTGGAACACGCCCTCGACGATTCCCGCTGCGTGACCGTGGCGGGGGAAACGCGCATCAATGCGACCATTCTGCAGGGGCAGCCACCAGTGCAGTATGAGGTGACCGGAATTGGCCCCTATGTTTCACCGGTCGCCCTCGCGGAAGTCCGTGAACAGGTCCTGCGCCTGGCCGCCAGCGGTTACGCCGTCCTGACAGGTTCCCTCCCCCCCGGCGTGCCCGACAACTTCTATGGGGAACTCATGGAAGCCCTGCACCGCCAGGGGGCCAGGACCGTTCTGGATGCCCACGGCCCGGCCATGGATTTTGCCCTCCGGCAGGCCCCGTTCCTGATCAAGCCCAATGCCTATGAGCTTTCCATGCTGTCTGGCCGCGAGCTGCCGCGGCTGGAGGATGTAGCAGAAGCGGCGCGCGGCCTTCAGGGCAAGGGGGTGCACTACGTCTGTGTTTCCCTTGGTGCCCAGGGAGCCCTGCTGGTGGGACCGGAGGGAAGTTTTTTTGCAAAGGCGCCAAAGATTTCCGTGCGTTCCACGGTTGGTGCGGGGGATTCCATGGTCGGCGGACTGGTGGCGGCCTTTTCCCGGGGATACCGGGAGGAAGAATGCCTGCGCCTCGGTGTGGCCTGTGGCAGCGGAACTGCAGCGGAACCAGGAACGGCGATTTTTTCGCGCAACGGGATCAGCCATCTTCTGCGGGGCGTGGAAGTGGCATCCCTCGATATCTGAGGGTGGCCGGTCAGGGGAGGGCGGGAGCGTGGCGGAAACGGCAACGGATGTGCTGGTGGTAGGCGGCGGACCGGCCGGGATGATGGCCGGAATGACGGCCGCCCGTTTCTGGCCAGGAAAACGGGTCCTCGTCGTCCGGCCGGAGGAAGATGCGGTCATTCCCTGCGGCATACCCTACATTTTCGGAACCCTGGGAGGTACCGACGAGGACCTGGCCGGTCGCGCTCCCCTGCTCTCGGCGGGTGGCCGGCTCCGTACCGGAATGGTGGTTTCCGTCGACCGGGGAAACCGGAGGGCCAGGCTCCAGGATGGCGGAGAGATTGTCTGGGACCGCCTGATCCTGGCGACTGGCGCCGAAAATTTTAGGGAATTATATACTTGACACCCTGGCGCGAAGGGAGTAATCTACGCCTATCGTGACTCGATGCGGATAAGCGAGATGACCAAGAAAGTAACCATCAGCGCCTACGAATTCCTCAAAAAGTTCCCTGATGAACGCGCTGCTCGCTTGCATATCGAGGAACGTCGCTGGCACGGAAAGCCCATTTGCCCGCATTGTGGCAGCGTCGAGCGCATCCAAACCCGCAAGATCGAGGGCTATTTCCGTTGTCTCTCCTGCAAGGAGGATTTCACCGTGCGTACCGGGACGATTTTCGAGCGTTCCCATGTGCCCCTCGATAAGTGGCTGTACGCAATCTACCTGTTGGTCACATCGCGCAAGGGCGTGTCGTCACTCCAACTCTCCAAGGAAATCGGCGTGACGCAAAAGACCGCGTGGTTCATGCTCCAACGGCTGCGCGAAGCCTGCGGCGGCGGAGCAGGCAGCGATGGCGGTTTCCTGTCAGGGATCGTCGAAGCCGACGAAACCTACATCGGCGGCAAAGAGGCCAACAAGCACGAATCGAAGAAGCTCAAGAAGGGACGAGGCACGGTTGGCAAGACCGGCGTTCTTGGCATGCGCGAGCGTGACGGACATGTGAAAGCGGTTGTTCTGGATGGCACCACGACCGAAGAAATCACCGGCCATATCTTCGCCAACGTCGCGCCGGGAACGACACTCTGCACCGACGAGCACGCCGCCTACCAAAATCTGCCGAAAGTCGGCCTGCCGCTTGACGTGCCGGCTTACCACCACAGGTCCGTCAATCACAGCGCCAAGCAATTCGTGGACGGAATGGCCCACACCAACGGCATCGAAAGCGTGTGGGCGGTGCTCAAACGCGGTTTCTACGGCGTCTATCACCAGTTCAGCCAGAAGCACATGCAACGCTATGTCGATGAATTCGCCTACCGGCTCAACGAAGGAAATGTGCGGGTTCATACGATGGATCGAATCGACGCCCTTATCGGCAAGACGCTCGGCGTGCGCCTGACCTACGCCAATCTCACGGGAGAGTTCGTATGAAACAGGATTCGCGGCTTCACACGCTGGATCGAACATTGGATCGAGTGCTGGCGTACCGTCCTGGTCGCCGGACAGCGCTCGCGCAGGCAGTTGCCGGCGCAGCCGCCCCTTTGCATTTCTACGAGTTTTTCGCGGGCGGCGGCATGGCCCGCATCGGCCTTGGCCCCGGCTGGTCATGCCGTTTCGCCAACGACATCGACGAAAGCAAGGCGTGCGCTTATCAGCGCAATTTTCAAGATTCCGACGAACTTGTGGTCGACGACATCGCCAAGGTTGCGGTTGCAGACCTTCCGGGGCAAGCGCACCTGGCGTGGGCATCGTTTCCCTGCCAAGACCTTTCCCTGGCCGGCAACGGCGCGGGCCTGAAAGGCGAACGCTCGGGGATGTTTTGGGAGTTCTGGCGACTTGTCCAGGGTCTGCGGGCGGAACATCGGGCACCACGCATCATTGTGCTGGAAAACGTCTATGGCGCGATCACGTCGCATGAAGGCCGCGACATGGCGGTGATCTGCGGCGCATTAGCCGGCGAGGGCTATCGCTTCGCTCCGTTAGTGATTGATGCCGCGCAATTCGTGCCGCAATCTCGGCCCCGGCTGTTCATTGTCGGCTTCGCCGATGGCATCCACCCTCCCGCCGATCTTGTTTGCGCAACGCCGGTCGCTCCGTGGCACCCGGAAGCCTTTGGCATGTCCTTTGACCTTCTGGATGAGGCGGCGCGCAAGCGTTGGCTTTGGCTTCGTTTGCCGGACGCTCCGGCTCGTGTCGCGCGTTTGGTCGACATCATTGAGGATGAGCCGACAAGCGTTGAATGGCACTCCGCTTTGGAGACGCGGCAGCTTTTGTCCATGATGACGCCGATCAATCTGGAAAAGGTGAAGGCGGCGAAGAAGTCCAAAGTGAAGATCGTTGGCACAATCTACAAGCGCACGCGCTTGGACGATCAGGGTGTTAAGAGGCAGCGGGCGGAAGTTCGCTTCGATGATGTGGCGGGCTGTCTCCGCACGCCGGCTGGCGGCTCAAGCCGTCAGATCATCATTGTTGTCGAGGGGCAGAAAATCAGGAGTCGGTTGCTGTCGTCGCGCGAAGCGGCGCGGCTCATGGGCATCCCAGATTCGTACATCCTTCCGGCGCGATACAACGACGCCTATCATCTTGCCGGTGATGGCGTCGCTGTCCCGGTTGTTTCCTGGCTTGCGCGGCACTTGATCGAACCCGCACTTGTCGCAAATCCCGTTTACGCTGTCGCCGAAGCGGCGGAATAGCTCATGTCGGACGCCAGTTTGTCAAAAGCTGCGTTGCGTCGACGATTTGACGCGTTCATTGCGGCCAACACCCACAAGAAGGCGTCAGAGACGGACTTTCGCCGGAAAGGCTCGCTTGGGGTGGGCCTGATTATCACCCACACGCTCATGAGCAAGGCTCCAATGTTCCCGCTCAATCCAGATGATTTTCTGGCGGACGCCGGAACACAGGTCAAGAACCTGAGCGGGTCGAATATCAACAAAATCCTCAAGGCCCACGGCATCGACAAGTCGCTCGGAACAGAAGTCGGCAGGACCAACCGGGGCGCACCGCAGCATATGCGTGTCTATATCGAGTTTTTGAACACACTCCAGGCTGATGACGCCCTCGATCTTCCGGAGTTGATGGAGTTCTGGCTTGAAAAGGTCCGCGAGTTCTTCGCCGCCAAGCCGTTTGAGTTGAAGCTGGACCCGTCGCTCGGGCTGCGCGCTATGGTCCGACATTTGATGAAGCAGGCCGAGGATCGCCAGCGCCAGCAACAAGGGTTCAATTTCGCCGGCACGCTTGCGCAACACCTGATCGGCGCGAAGCTCGACTTGGTGTTGGGTGTCGATCCCGCCCGCCATCACGGCGCAAATCAGAACGACGCCGGAGGGCGACACGGCGACTTTTTGTTGAACGACGTATGCATTCACGTCACGACGGCACCAGCCGCGCTCCTGATGCAGAAGTGCAAAGAGAATCTGAGCCACGGTTTGCGGCCCATCATCGTAACCATCTATTCCCGCGTGGCGGTCGCGGAGGCGCTGGCAGAGGACATCGAGATCGGTAGCCGTATCGACATCTTCGAGATCGAGCAGTTCATTGCCACCAATATGTTCGAACTGAGCTTGTTCAAGCCCGGTGATCGGCGGATAAAGGTTGGCGAGTTCGTCGCCCGTTACAATGAGTTAATCGACGAGCACGAGACGGACCCAAGCCTGAAAATCCACTTCTTGGAGTAACTCGCTGATGCGGTCGTTTCCCCCATCGAAGAATCGCTTAGCCGCCCTGGAACAGGATAAAGCGGCCGGCGGAGCCGAGTTGCGCAAGATGCGCACGAAGTCGGGCGGCATCGTGACGGTATCCCTGGCGCTTTCTCCGGTTGATGGAGGATCGCGCGTTACGCTTCGGTTCAAGTGGGGTGGCGGAACCATCCAGCGCACGATAGGCACGGTATCGGCCCCTTCACGGCCAGAATCGCTACGCCTGGGGTGGCGGATGCTGCGCGAGAATCAAATCGTCGAGAATGAGGGCTGGTCGTGGGTGGACCCCTCCCCTTGAACGCCCGTATCTATGACCGATACCGTCGACACGGCCACCCGCAGCCGAATCATGGCGCGCATTCGGGCGAAAGACACTGCGCCCGAACTGGCGCTGCGCAAGGCGTTGTTTGCGCGCGGGCTGCGCTACCGGCTGCATCGCGCCACTTTGCCGGGCACGCCCGATCTGGTGTTGCCGGGGCATCGCGCGGTTGTTTTTGTGCATGGGTGTCAATGGCACTGGCACGGTTGCAGCAGATGCCGGATGCCAGCCAGCAACGTCGAGTATTGGCGGGCGAAGATCGCCAGGAATCAGGAGCGGGACCGCAGTCAGATCGCGGAACTCCGCACGTTGGGCTGGCGGGTGCTGATCGTGTGGGAATGCGCACTCAAGCCGCGCACGCTGGATGCAACGGCCAACAGGGCGGCACGGTGGCTGCGCTTTGGACGCGGGGCATTCCGGGCCATCCCGCCATCGGCTGGCAGGTAGTCAAGTATATAAATCCCAAATTTTATTCCTCCCATCGAAGGTACCGGGCTCGGGGGAGTGTTCAGCATCCGCAAGGAGTATGACTATCTGGAGCGGCTGTTCAGTACGGTCATTCCCGGCATCCGGAAACTGGCGATCATTGGTGGCGGCTTTATCGGCGTTGAATTTGCGGATGAGATCCGCAAGCGGGGGATCGAGGTCCATCTGGTGGAGATGCAGCCCCACCTGATGCAGTCCGCCTTTGATACGGATGCCTCGCTGGCTGTGGAACAGCGTCTCCGGCAGCGGGGGATCCAGGTCCATGTGGGGGTTCGGGTGGAAGCCCTGCAGCCCGGTGGGGATCCGGCCCGTGTCGGCCGGGTGGTACTGTCCGGCCGCGATCCCCTGGAGGTGGATGGCGTCCTCATTGCCATCGGGGTGCGGCCCCGGGTGGACCTTGCGAGGGACATGGGACTGGCTCTCAGCCGGTCTGGCGGGGTCTGGGTTGATGGCTTCCAGCGCAGTCTGGAAGATCCGCGGGTCTTTGCTGTCGGAGACTGCGCCCACAAGCAGGATTTTTTTACCCGGCGGGCCAACCATGCGCTGATTGCCTCGCAGGCCGCGGCCGAGGGAAGGATTGCCGGCATGAACCTCTATGCCCTGCGCCAGTCCCGGCACAATGCGGGAACCGTGAGCATCTATGCAAGCCAGATTGATGGTCTCGCTTTTGGCGTGGCCGGAATGACCCAGGCCCAGGCCGAGCGGGAGGGATTTCCCATTCTGGTGGGAGAGGCCCGGATGCCGGACCACCACCCGGCTGCCCTGCCGGGTACGGTAGAACTGTACTGCCGTGTTCTTTTTGCCGCGGGCTCCCTGCAGCTGCTCGGGGGCCAGGTACTGGGTGGGCCGACCACAGGAGAACTGGTGAACACCATTGGACTCGCTATCCAGATGCACGCAACGGCTCCCGATCTTGCGGGCATGCAGTTTGGCAGCCAGCCCCGGCTCACCCCTTCCCTGCATCCCCTCGTGGCCGCCACCACCGACGCCCTGCACCGCCATTTCTGCCAGGAATCTGGCGCGCATCCCCAGGAGGCCTGACCCATGGACCTGATACCCGCTGCCCCGGCAGGCATCCCGCTGTCTGCCCGCCATCGCTGGGAGGAGCACTACCACCTGGTCACGCAGGAAAGCCGGAGGCTCTTTCTCATGGCGGGGGACCAGAAAGCCGAGCACCTGAACGACGATTTTGTCGGTGGGGACACTGCGGCCGACGATGCCGATCCGGAACACCTGTTCCGGATCGCCAGTGAGGCACCGGTGGGCTGTTTTGCGACCCAGATGGGACTGGTGGCCCGCTACGGAATGGACTATCCGGACATTCCGTATCTGCTGAAGCTGAACAGCAGGACCAACCTCCTGCCGAAAACCGCCCCGGATCCGCTCAGCCTGCAGTGGCAGGACATGGGCCAGGTCCTTGAGTTCATCCGCTACTCCGGGCTCCGGATCACCGGTGTCGGCTACACCATCTATCCTGGTTCCCGGCATGAGGCGGCCATGCTGTCCGAGGCGGCCCGGCTGGTCCATGCGGCCCACCAGGAGGGCCTTCTGGCGGTGATCTGGGCCTACCCCCGCGGTGAGGCCGTGGGGGACCGGGAACGGGATTCCCATCTGGTCGCCGGCGCCGCCGGTCTCGCGGCCTGTCTGGGCGCCGATTTTGTCAAGGTCAATCCTCCCCTGAACACCCGCGGAGAGGCCGAGGGGCAGCTGTTGGGCGAGGCGGTTGCGGCGGCCGGACGCACCCAGGTCCTTTGCGCGGGGGGGCCGGGTACCACGGCCAGGGATTTTCTGCGCACCCTGTACGGACAGCTGCACGAGGGTGGAACTGCGGGGTGCGCGACCGGCCGCAACGTGCACCAGCGGTCCCAGCCGGAAGCCGTAGCCCTGTGCCGGGCGATTCACGCCCTGGTTGTCGGGAACCGGGATCTGGAGGAGGCCTGCGCCCTCCTGGAGAACCGGGCCCCATGAAGGGCCTGGCGCGGCAGCGCACCCGGATCATCTGTACCATCGGCCCGGCCTCGGATTCCCCGCAGGTGCTTACGCGCATGGTCCGGGCCGGGATGAACGTGGCCAGGATCAACCTGGCCCACGGGGAACCCGCCGCGCAGCAGGCCCGCATCCGGCGGATCCGGGATGCCGCGCAGACACTCGGCCGCCGGGTTGCGATCCTCGCGGATCTGCCAGGACCCAAAATCCGGATAGGTGAGCTCCCGGAACCGCTGTTTCTCCGGCGGGGTGCGCAGGTCCTGCTCAGTCCTGGCTTTTTTGCGGAAGAAAACGGCCGGATCCTGGTCCCGATGGAACTGCCGGAGCTGGCGAGACCCCTGCGCCGGGGCGATCCGGTCTATCTGGCCGACGGATTTATCCGCCTGCGCCTGGAATCCGCAGACCAGGAGGGCCTGCTCTGCCGGGTGGTTTCTGGGGGAATGCTGCGGTCGCGCAAGGGTGTCAATCTTCCCGGAGTCGAACTCCTTGAAGGGGGGGTCACGCAGCGCGACCTGGAACTGCTGGCGGGGGTTCTCCCCATGGGTATCGATGCCCTTGGGATCTCCTTTGTGGAAACGGGCGGGGATGTCCAGAAAGTGCGCGAGGAAGCCCGGCGGCTGGGGTACAGTCCGTTCCTTGTGGCCAAGATCGAGCGGCGGAAGGCCCTCCTGAACCTCCGGGACATTCTCCGCCAGGCAGACGGTATCATGGTGGCCCGGGGAGACCTGGGTGTAGAAACCCCCATCCACGGCATTGCCGTCCTCCAGAAACGTCTGGTCCGCGAGGCCCGCCGGGCCGGAAAGGCCGCCATTACCGCCACCCAGATGCTCGAGTCCATGGTCCAGAACAGCCGTCCTACCCGGGCCGAAGTGACGGACGTGGCCAACGCCATTCTCGACGGGACCGATGGCGTCATGCTTTCCGAGGAGTCCGCCATCGGGGCACATCCGGTGGACAGCGTCCGGATGCTGGTCCGCATTGCGGCAGGGGTGGAGGGATCCGGGCTCCAGCAAGAGGACCCGCCCTGTGTGGCAGCGGCCTCTTCCACCCGGCTGGTCGAATCGGTCATCGCCTGCGACGTGCAGGCTGCGGCCCGCATGCTCCATCCGCGTTTTGTTCTCGCACCCACGGAAAGCGGAGCTACCGCGGTCCGCATCTCCCGCTTCCGCCTGAAAACCTGGATTCTTGCCCTCTGCCGTTCCGAAGCCGTCTGCCAGAGGCTCTGCTTCTACTATGGTGTCCATCCGGTCCACATGGATCCCGGGGAGCAGGGCTGGGAAATGGCCGCCCGTACCTGGCTGGGGGCCCGCGGGGTTACCCGCGGGCTGGCCATTCTCACCCAGGGACCGGGCCCTGGACATCCCGGAGGGACCAACCGGCTGGAGATCCTGGACCTGGAGAAGACGCCGGAGCGGGAGTAGCCTGTGGTTCCCGGATTCCGCTTCAGAAAAGGCTTCGGGCTGCCTTTCCGATCCCTTCGGACGCCATGGGGTGCTGGTCGGCAAAGGCGGCCAGCTGGTAGGCGGTCATCCCCCCGGCGAGGGCGGTCCCGATCTGGCCCACCAGCTGTCCTGCATCAATGCCCACCACCCAGGCCCCGGCGAGGCGCAGGCTCCCGGGTTCGAAGAACAGGCGGATTTCCCCCTCCGTGCGTTCCAGAATCTGCGCACGGGCATCGCCAGAAAAGGCGTAACTGCCCTCCACCAGCGGCCCGGCGTCCGGCCGTCCCGGGGTCCGGCCAATATAGGCGGCCGCCGGCATGGTAAAAATGGTGGTGGGAACAGTGGCGAAATCTGCCTGGTCCAGTGGCCGGTGCCCGCCCAGGATGTTGTGCGCGGCCACCAGGGACTGGCGGACGGCTGCATGGAACAGCGGAACCCGGCCATTGGCATCCCCGCAGGCGTAGATGTGCGGAAACCGGGTCTGCAGGGTGGGGCCCACCAGGATGCCAGTCCTTGCGGTCGTGATACCAATGGCCTCGGTACCTTCGGGGATTACTGGCCGGCGCCCGGCCGCCATCAGGACCGCATCGGCGTCGACCGACTGCGGTTGCCCGTTCTGCCGGTAATGGACCCGCCGGCCCGTTTCCGTGGCCACGATCTCTACCACCTCTACCCCGGTCAGGATCCGGATCCTGGGGTGCAGCAGGGGGACCAGAAGCCGTACCATTCCCGGATCCATCCCGTTCAGGACCTGGTCTCCCTTCTGGAGCAGCGTCACCCGGGAGCCCAGTGCGGCAAGAAAACTGGCGGTTTCGAGACCTATGTAGCCTCCACCGATGACGCACAGGTGTTCCGGCAGGGACTGCAGGGCAGGCTGCGGACGGTACAGGTCGTGGCTCGTGAGACAGAGCCCGGCACCAGGGACCGGAGGGACGGAGATTTCGGAGCCGCTGGCGATCAGGATAGAGCCGCAGCGGAACATTTCTTCCCCGAGGCTGGACTCTACCCGGACGGTATGGGGATCCACCAGCCGGGCTACGCCGCAGACCAGACGTATGTCCGCAGAAGCGGAAAGCGTGGCCAGCTCCTGCGCATGCTGGGCATAACGGCGTTCCTGTATGGCATCCTTGTGCCGGACAACCGCCCCGTAATCCGGCCGGACATTCCCGGGCAGCCCCAGCCGCGCGAACCGCTGCCAGTCCATGTACAGTCCGGCCGTTTCCCGCACGGCCTTGGAAGGAATGCACCCGTCGTACAGGCAGTTGCCGCCCATGGCACCCCGGGGATCGACCAGGACTACCCGTTTTCCGGCCTGTGCGACACGGAAGGCGGCCGGATAGGCCCCTCCTCCCGCACCAATGGCGAGAAGGTCGGTTTCATGGATCGGCATGGCAGTTTTCCCAAGTCTGCATGCGCGTGAGTATAGCATTCCGGCGGCAGGAGCGGCGCCCGGCCATATTCGGCTAGAATGAAACCGGGGAAACCGTTTACCCCGCCGGCCGCAAGGCCCTGTCCGGAGTTTGCCCATGAATATTGCCCCCAGCTACCTGCTTCCCCAGATGCCCGATTCCCTCACGGGCCTGACAGAACTGGCCATGGACCTGCGCTGGTCCTGGAGCTATGCCGCCGATATTCTCTGGCGGCAGATTGCCCCGGAGCTCTGGAATGCGACCCGCAATCCCTGGCTGATTCTCCAGAACATGGATACGGAAACCCTGGACCGGCTATCCCGGGACGAAAAGTTTCTTGCCCTGCTGCAAAGCCACCTGGAACGGCTGCGGGCAGACCTGCAGGCCCAGGGCTGGTTCCAGAAAAAATACGCGCAGCCTCCTTTCCGGAAAGTCGCCTATTTCAGCATGGAATTCGGACTTTCCGAGGCGCTTCCGGTCTATTCGGGCGGACTCGGCATCCTTGCCGGAGACTGCCTGAAAACGGCCAGTGACCTCGGCATCCCGATGACCGGCATTGGCCTGCTCTGGCAGCAGGGCTATTTCCGCCAGAGTCTGGACGATGCTGGCCGGCAGCTGGAACTGTACCCCTACAACGACCCTACCCAGCTGCCCGTTACCCCTGTGCGTGACCACGAGGGCCAGTGGCTGCGCGTGGACATTCCCTTCCCCGGGCGATCCGTGGCCCTGCGGGCCTGGCAGGTACAGGTAGGCCGGGTCCGCCTCTACCTCCTCGACAGCAACGACCCCCTGAACAGTCCCGCCGACCGGGGCATAACCGCCGAGCTGTACGGTGGGGGACCGGAGATGCGGCTCCAGCAGGAAATCTGCCTCGGCATCGGTGGATGGATGCTCCTGCGCCGCCTTGGCGTTGCGCCAGACATCTGCCATCTTAATGAGGGGCATGCGGCCTTCGCCATTCTGGCCAGGGCCTTCAGCCACATGCACGACCACGGAACCAGTTTTCCGGAAGCCCTGAACGCGACCCGGGCGGGCAATGTGTTTACCACCCATACGCCGGTCGCCGCCGGATTTGACCGTTTCGACCCGGATCTTCTTGCGCGCTATGTCGAGGGAGCCCCACAGACGTTCGGGATTGAAATCGGACAGGTGCTGGCCCTGGGCCGGGAAAATCCTGGCGATCCTGAAGAACCCTTCAACATGGCCTGGCTTGCGGTCCGCGGCAGTATCCTGGTGAATGGGGTCAGCCGCCTCCATGGCGAGGTCAGCCGGCGCCTGTTCCAGCCCCTTTTCCCCCGCTGGCCCATTGCCGAAGTGCCCGTGATATCGGTAACCAATGGCGTCCATGTACCGTCCTGGGACTCCGCGGAGGCGGATGCCCTCTGGGCCCGGCGGTGTGGCCAGTCGCGCTGGACGGGGGATCTGGAAAAAATCTCGGAGCAGTTCCGGGCAGCCAGCGACCGGGAACTCTGGAACCTGCGCAGCGTGTCGCGGCGGAATGCAATCCGGTTTGCGCGGGAGCACCTCCAGCGCCAGCTGGCCGCCGCGCACCGCCCCCAGCCAGAGCTGGAGGCCGCCCGTTCTGCCCTGGATCCGAATACCCTGACCATCGGATTTGCGCGCCGCTTTACGGCATACAAGCGGCCCAACCTGCTGCTGGCCGATCCGGACAGGCTGCACCGGATCCTGTCCAATCCCCACTATCCTGTCCAGATGCTCATAGCCGGCAAGGCCCATCCACAGGACGGGACGGGAAAACAGATGATCGAGGAGTGGACCCGGTTTATCCGCCAGCATCCTGACCTCTTCGGCCGGATTGTCTTTATCGCCGATTACGACATGCTCGTTGCCGAACAGCTGGTCCAGGGGGTCGATCTCTGGATCAACACACCCCGCCGTCCATGGGAGGCCAGTGGTACAAGCGGTATGAAGGTGCTGGTCAACGGCGGACTCAACCTTTCCGAACTCGACGGATGGTGGGCCGAGGCCTATTCTCCGGAACTCGGCTGGGCGATTGGGGACCGGCAGGAGCACGACGGGGATCCGGCCTGGGACTGGGAGGAGGCCGGTACCCTGTACCGGCAGCTGGAAGAGGAAGTGATTCCTCTCTTCTACCAGGGCCGGGATGCCAACGGATGTCCCTGCGGCTGGATATCCCGGATGCGGGAAAGCATGGCCCAGCTTACGCCACGGTTCAGCAGCAACCGGATGCTCCAGGAATACGTCCGCGACCTGTATCTCCCTGCCGCCGGAATGCTGCAGGAACGCAGCGGCCCCGAGGCAAGAGCCAGCATTTCGGCCTGGCAGGAGCGACTCCATGACCACTGGCAGAGCCTGCGCTTCGGAGAGCTGCACCGGGAGACCGACGGAGAAACCCACCATTTCCAGATGCATGTCTATCTGGATGATATCGGGCCAGACGCCGTGGACGTCCAGCTCTATGCCGAAAATTCCGAGCCTGGGGGGGGAGCCGAAATCCATTCCATGGTCCGCGGGGAGGCGCTGACCGGAGCCACCAACGGCTTCACCTACCGCTGCGATGTTCCTGCGGCCCGTTCTCCGGAGGTGTATACCCCCCGCATCGTTCCCTGCCATCCGCTGTGCCGGATTCCCCTGGAAAACAGCAGTATTTTCTGGTACCGCTAGCTAGGGAATATTGCCCCGCGGGGTGTACCATAAACCCGTTTTTTGCAACGATGGAACTGCCCATGACCTCCTCCATTGACTCCCATCTTCTCGAACGGCGCGTTTTCCCTGTTCCGGCCGAATTCGCCGGGCAGGCCAATCTGGGCGCTGCGGAATATGAACGGCTGCGGATCCGCGCGGCGGAGGACCCGGAAGGCTACTGGAGAGATCTGGCGCTGGAACACCTGGACTGGGCCCAACCCTTCACCAGCGTCCTCGATGGGCGCGATGCCCCTTTCTACCGCTGGTTTGCGGATGGCACGCTGAATGTCAGCCACAACTGTCTCGACCGGCACCTGGCCGGAGGGCAGCGGCACAAGGCTGCCATTCTCTGGGAAGGCGAGGATGGCAGTGTCCGCACCCTGACCTATGGCCAGCTGCACCGGGAAGTTTGCCGGTTTGCCAATGCCCTGTGCCATCAGGGAATACTGGCGGGAGACCGGGTGGCCATCTACATGCCCATGGTTCCCGAGGCGATTGTGGCCATGCTGGCCTGTGCCCGCATCGGAGCCATCCATTCGGTGGTGTTTGGCGGGTTTTCCGCCGAGGCGCTGAAAGACCGGCTGGAAGACACCGGCGCCAGGCTGCTGGTCACCGCGGATGGGGCCTTCCGCGGTGGAAAGGTGGTCCCCCTGAAGCGCCATGCCGATCAGGCCCTGCTCCGGGAACAGGAACATTCTGTTGAACGGGTCATTGTGCTGCGGCGGACCGGAGCCGACATCGACATGATGGAAGGACGGGACATTTTCTGGGAGGATGCTGTTGAGGGAGAGTCCAGCCACTGTACGGCAGAGCCTTTTCCGGCCGAACATCCCCTCTTTATCCTCTATACCTCCGGCAGCACCGGAAAGCCCAAGGGCATTCTCCACAGCTCTGCCGGCTATCTGCTCTGGGCTGCCCTCACCAGCCACTGGTCCTTTGACCTCAAACCCGGAGACCTGTACTGGTGTACGGCCGACATCGGCTGGATCACCGGGCACAGCTATGTGGTGTATGGGCCCCTGGCCAAGGGCGCCACGGTCTTTCTCTACGAGGGAGCACCCATGTATCCGCACCCGGACCGTTTCTGGGAGATGGTGGAACGGCACGGTATTTCGATCCTGTATACGGCCCCCACAGCGGTCCGTGCCTTCATGAAAATGGGCGACCGGTGGCCGGCGAGGCACGACCTGGGCAGCCTGCGGCTGCTGGGCAGTGTGGGCGAACCCATGAATCCCGAAGCCTGGATCTGGTACCGGGAGACAATTGGTGGGGGCCACTGTCCTGTCGTGGACACCTGGTGGCAGACCGAAACCGGCGGCCACATGATTGCGCCCCTGCCGGGCGTGTCCCCCAACCGGCCAGGTTCCTGCGCACTGCCCCTTCCCGGTATTTCGGCCCGGATCCTGGACGAATCCGGCGCGGAGATTACCGTGCCCGAACAGGGGGGATACCTCGTCATTGACCGTCCGTGGCCCGGCATGCTGCGGGGTATCTGGGGCGATTCCGGCCGCTACGTCCAGACCTACTGGAACCGGTTCGGGAACAGGTGCTATGTGACCGGAGACAGCGCCCGCCGCGATGCGGACCGCTATTTCTGGGTGATGGGCCGGGTAGACGACGTGCTGAACGTTTCCGGCCACCGTCTGGGAACGGCAGAAATCGAGTCGGCCCTGGTCGCCCACCCGGCGGTGGCCGAAGCCGCCGTGGTCGGAGTTCCCCACGAAATCAAGGGGGAAGCGGTCTGTGCCTTTGTCGTCCTGAAGCAGGACCGCCAGGGAGACGACCGGGATGCCCTTGCGGGCGCCCTGCGGGCCCAGGTCTCGGAACTCATTGGCCCGATTGCGCGTCCGGACGATATCCATTTCCTGGACAGCCTGCCCAAAACCCGTTCCGGAAAGATCATGCGCCGCCTCCTGCGTGCCCGCGCCCGCGGGGAAGAAGTCATCCAGGATACCAGCACACTCGAAGACTAGGACGCAGCAACAGGGTGTGGCAGGATGGACACTCCTGGTAGAACTGGCAGGCATCGGTTGGCATGCCCTGCTTCCAGGAAAGGCTGTCCGATTTTCGTGATTGAAACGGGTTCATAGCTCACCGTTTTCGATCATGCGGATCAGTGCTGAAATGTCTGCTCCATAGTTTTTCTCCGGCTTTTCAGCATCGGTTGATTTCGGGGTGTAGGGCCTCGGCTCGGGAGCCGGTTTCGGCACTATGCGTACCAATGATTCACCCGTCTCGAAGCTCTTGAAGTTACCGGGTAGTCCGTACATCATGTCTGGCTCCGGTTCCGCCTTCCGACGTTCCTTGCGCTCAAACTTCGGCCTGGACAGCTTGTGCGCCCCTTCCGCAAACAGAATCTTGGCCCGTAGCGCCTCGAAGCTGTAGCCCCGGCCAAGACGATTCATCACCCGGATCAGGCTGTTTAGACTCTCGGTGTAGGCGTTGGTGACGGGATGATTGAAGTAATTGAGGATCGGCATCGTCCAATTGCCCCACGCCCGCCCGATATCGGCAAAGGCGTCTGCAATTTCGGACGGAATACTCTTCTGCCACTGGATGAACTTGGCCTGTGCCTCGTCTGGTGACGAGGCATCGTAGACGCCGAAGAACTGCTCCTTGAGCCGGTAGGCTTCACCAATCTCCGGGTAGTTCTTCGTCCAGCCGTCCAGGTTCAACCGTTCCTTGTCGTTCAGGTCGCGCTCGCGCTTGAGCAACACGAAGCGATCGTGCATCAGGCCCCGGCGCTGCCTGGGCGTCAGTTGTTCGCGCAAGCTCTTCCTGACCTTCTCCACGGCGTCATTCGCCATGCGGACGATGTGGAACTTGTCGATGACGATGCGGGCGTCAGGAATGACCGCCTGCACCGCGTCGCGGTAGGGCGTCCACATATCCATGGCGACGTACTGGATGCGCTCCTTGCCTTCCAGGTGGTGCAGGAAGCGCACCACGGTTTCCTTGTTGCGGTTCGCCAGTAGCTCGACGATGGTGTTGTTCTGGATGCTGGTGATGACACCACGCGGCTTGATGAGATGGATTTCATCAATGCCCATCCACTTCGGGGTCTCGAATCGGATCGTCTTTTCCAGCTCATTCACATAGTCGCTGAATACCGACCGGACAGTGAACTCCGTACAACCGGCCTCTTCCGCGATGCTGGCGAAGGTGCGCTTTATAGCCTGCTTGCCCATCCACTGCGCCAGCCGCCTGGTCATCAGCCGCTTATCGTCGATCTCTGGTAGCGGTTCATAGAACGTCTTTCCGCAACCCCGGCATTGATAGCGCCGGGTGTTGATGTAGAGGCCAACACGCCGCCCGTGCATCGGCAGGTCTTTGACCATCTGTTCCCGGCGACCAAAGCCTACGAGGTTGTTCGACTGGCAGTGTGGACATGATTTGGGCGGTTCCGCTGCTTCAACGTCAACGTGGTAGTCGTGTTCGTTCTCTTGGATGCCAAGTACCTTGTAGCAGGGCAGATTCAGAATATTCGCGGGCATGACTCATGACTCTGCCGGACGGGAGCCGAACATGGCCCAATCTTCTACCATGCCGTGGTCGATCTCATGGCAGTAGTCAGGTGGTGGCGATTGGTCGGACGAATCAATCCAGCTTGGAATTCCGCAATACTTGCAGGTGAACGGTGCCTCATGCGCTCCTGCAGCCAGAAAGCCGGACTCATTGAACTTGAACCCAGGCAGCGCCCATTCGCAGGCAAAGGATGCGTTCTGCGCGGTCTGCAATGCGCCCACGATGGCGTCCTTGCTTTGCCAGGACATATTCATCTCGCGCACTTCACGCACGATGGCTTCTAGGTCGATCCATGCGCTCGTGCGGTTGAGAGACTTCCACTCTGCAAAATTTTCGATGGCGGCGGAAACGTGACTGACCGCAAAAGCATTGGCCGTATCGAAATCGCTGCCCGGAAGAAGGCGTTTCGCCAGATCGTTGGCACTGCATAGCGTGGTCGTGGTCATGGATTAGTCCCAATACTGTTGTGCGGGCTGAGTAGCCAGAATCGTTGCCGCCGTCGCAGCAACCGGATCGCCGGCCTGAATGGCCTGTTCGGTGGTCATGCCCTGCCCTCCGTGGCTGCCGTGTAACCCCAGCCATGAGATTGCGAAACATCTTCATGCCGCGCTTCTTGGCCAGAGGCTATATTCCTCGACAAAGAACTCCGGCACCGGCCCCCAATGGCCAGGCGGGATCGTGCTGAACCCGGTTTTGCCGATCAGTTCGTCGTTGAAGAATTCGACCAGCATCTCGCCGCCCTTGCGGCTGACGATCTTCCCAACGCGGCCAGCACCGGGTGTTTGCTGTCAGGATGCAGGGCCACGAAGCAGCCCGGTTGGAACATCGCCTCCTGCTCTTTCGTCAGTTCGAGATCAGTCGTCATATCATGTGCATCAGCTCCTGGCGTTGACCCCAAAGGTGTTGCCATCTGCCTTTGTGAACAATCTTAAGACTGTCACCAGCCGATTGCTGCGCAAAGAGTTCGCCACACACCTGAAACAGTATTATTGGAGCAAGCCAGCATTCTGGAGCTGGAGCCGCAGCTACTGCATTTTGACTGTTGGCGGAGCGCCATTGTCCATGCTCAAACAATACATCGCGCAGCAGGAGAGACCGGAATGACCGCCCCGTGGGCGATAGCGCCGCTTCACCACCCCCTAAATCGCTACGCGATTACAGGCGGAGCACTGCGGCGCGTTCTGGTAGATCAATACCTGGTCATGCTCATGGGGTTCGGCATTCTGTCAGTAAACCTGGTCAAGTTCATGATTGCGGCTCCATTCCACTGTCGTGGTTTCGATCTTCTTCGGGCGGCAGAAGAATTGCCTCTGCATCCGGGTGGCACCCGGCGAGGAAATCTATCATCTCCGTGGCGTCCTTCGAGAGATAGAAGCGCACCATCTTCTCGTTGAATTCCTGCGCCCTGGCAGCAGGAACGCTGATGGCGTCGATGCCATGCGACATGAGCACGCCGTTCATCATGAAGCGTGAAGTCCGCTTGTTGCCGTCGAAGAAGAACTGCTGCAAAGCTCCGAACAGAAAGAAGGCTGTTGCACGCTCGAATGGCTCGCACTCCTGTAGGACTGTCACGCCTGCGCTGAATACCCGGTTCAGTTCCGGTGCGCCAGGGAGCGTCGGCAGCGGCGTATAGCGTCCACGCTCGCCGAGTCCCACATCCGGCGTGTAGTTCGTCTCCTGCCCTTCGCCACGGAACATGCCCCATTCCAGGGCTTCCTTGCGGGCAACGATGCCGTTCAGTTCGATGAATACAGTCCTGGAAAGAGAGAACTGACCGCTCTTGACCATCGCCAGAAGGCGCCTGGAGCTTTCCGCAAGGTTCAGAATTTGCTCCTGATCGGAAATCCTGCGGCCACCGACAGTCACGCCGTCCAGCAGTGTCTTGACCTCGGGGAAGGTCAAGGGATTGCCTTCGAGCACCGCAGCATCCCAGACGAACTCAGGCAGCATCTTGTGAAAGCGGAAGCAGACCCGCTCAAGCGAGTGAGCCGGTGCGGAAGTCGGCACTGCCGATCTGTCCCATCGGAAGCCAAGCGCATCAAAGAGGGTCATGTTGCTGCACTCCAACAATCATTGAACACGGCTTTATGATAGCAATACATGACACTTGCATCAATCACTCAACACGCTTTTGCGCCACTAGGCCATCGATGCCACGACACGGCATTTCAATCACGGAAAACGGATATCCCCGGGAAAAACCGCAGTGCGGACAGGTCAGCACGGACTCGAGGATTATGCCGGCATTCATCGCTCGTTCTCCTGTGCGGAGCAGGGGAATTCAGGGTTTCATGCGGGGAAGCCTTGCGGCCAGCTCCTTTTCTGAAACATATCCCGGAAAGGCGCCGATCCTGCCGTTCCGGAGAAAGTAGAGTATGGCAGGGGTTCCCTCGAAGCCCAGCTGTTCCATCATCCGGAGATTGTGTTTGAGTGCCCTGCGGGTCCGTCTGGTGGGGGCTGCCTGCGGCATGGACCGGAAGTTCTGCTTTCGCAGTGCTGCGCCGATCCGGGTCTCGAAGTGCTCAAGTGCCTGCTGCGGGTCCGGGGCCTGCAGCCATGCAGCCGCCTCGGCGGCGCTTGCCTTCGTGAGAAACGCTACGGGCACATAGCGCACGGTCAGCCGGTGTGCCCGGACCAGCGGCATTTCGCTTTTATACAGGGCATGGCATGGAGGACAGTCCGGATCCTGGAAGTCGTAGATGACCGGGCCGGAATGGCCGATCTGGATGTAGGCCAGCCGGTGGGGAAGAATCCGGTTCCAGAGCTGCGCCGGCGTGGGCGCCGGTTTGGCCTGGACAGCCGGAATCCCGGTCACCAGCACCGCAGACAGCAGTGCCCACGCCAGCCGCCGGATCCGGCGGGAAAGATTCCCCGGGCATATCCCCGTGGCCGGTTCCATTCAGGCGCCCAAACGCTGGCCCAGCCATTCGCGGGCGTTCTGCAGGGCGGTCGCCAGTCCGGAGGCGTCCCCGGCACCAGCCTGGGCCATGTCCGGGCGCCCTCCTCCCCGGCCTCCCAGGGGGGTGGCAATCACGTTGACCAGTTCCCCGGCGTGGACTTTCCCTACCAGATCCCGGCTCACCGCGGTGACAAGGGCGACCTTTCCCTGATCCACGCCGGCCAGGGCAATCACGCCGGAAGGCAGTTCGCTGCGCAGCCGGTCCAGGACGTCGCGCAGGGATCGGGCGTCCATGCCATCCAGGGACTGGAGCAGGACCCGTACGCCGGATATGTCCTCTGCCCTTTCCGCCAGGCTGGCTCCTGCGGCCTGGGCCCGCTCCCGACCGCTCTGCTCAAGGGCTTTTTCGAGCTGCCGCAGCCGCTCCAGGGTCTGGGACAGACGCTGGTCTAGTTCTGCCGGTGCCGCCCGGAGCATTCCGGCCGCCACCCGGAGCCGATCCTCATCAGCCTGGATGGCGTGAATGGCTACGCCGCCGGCAACCGCCTCAATCCGGCGGATGCCGGCGGCCACGGCCGATTCCGAGAGAAGCCGGAACACGCCGATTTCCCCCACCGCCTGCACATGGGTACCGCCACAAAATTCCAGGGAATGGCTACCCATGGCCACTACCCGTACCTCATCCCCGTATTTTTCGCCAAAGAGGGCCATGGCACCGAGCGCCCGGGCTTCTGTCAGGGGCAGGATACGGGTTTCGGCCGTCACGTTGGACCGGATAGCCGCGTTGACCTCCCATTCAATCGTGCGCAGCTGTTCCGGAGTGGGGGCCTCAGGGTGGCTGAAATCGAAACGCAGGCGCTCGGCCGTGACGAGGGATCCCTTCTGCTGTACATGGCTGCCAAGGACATGGCGAAGAACGGCATGCAGGAGGTGGGTCGCAGAATGGTGTGCGGCTGTCGCTGCCCTGGCTTCCGCATCGACTCCGGCCTGCAGGATGTCCCCACGGGAAATCGCACCGTTTTCCACGACGCCGGTGTGGACATGCAGTCCCCCCACGGGCTTCCGGGTATCGTCAACCCGGAAACGGATCTCCTGGCCATGCCAGAGCCATCCCCGGTCCCCGGCCTGGCCCCCCGACTCGCCATAGAAAGGGGTCTGGTCCAGAACGATGGCCCCGGTTTCTCCCTCGCCGAGCAGTTCTACCCTTTCCCCGTCCCGTATGAGGGCGAGGACGCGTCCGGCGCCATCGCAGCCACCGTAGCCCAGAAACTCGGTAGCCGGCAGCTCCATGGCGAGATCATGATAGACCTTTTCCGCCCGTACCGCCCCACTGCCGGCCCAGGCGGAACGGGAGCGTTCCCGCTGCTCCTGCAGGGCTGCCCCGAACCCGTCCATGTCCATTTCCAGCCCCCGTTCCCGGGCAATATCGGCCGTCAGGTCGACCGGAAATCCATACGTATCGGAAAGCCGGAAGATGACTGTGCCCGGGATGGGGGTTCCCGGGGAAAGGGCAGCGACGGATTCGTCCAGAAGCTCGAGTCCACGCTCCAGGGTCTCGCGGAAACGGACCTCTTCCCGCTGGAGCAGGCGCATGATTTCTGCCTGGAACTGGCGCAGTTCCGGATAGGCGTCTCCCATGCTTTCGGCCAGGGGCGGGACCAGCAGGTGGAAAAAGGGTTTTTCCAGGCCAAGTTTGCGTCCGTGGCGTACGGCACGGCGGATGATCCGCCGCAGCACATAGTCGCGCCCGTCATTGCCGGGATGCACGCCATCCGCGATCAGGAAGCTGCAGGCCCGAATGTGGTCTGCCAGTACCCGGAGGCTGGTATCCTGGTCCGGACCGGCTCCATAGCGGATGCCGGCGAGGTCTGCGGCAGCGGAAATCAGCGGCAGGAACAGGTCGGTATCGTAATTGTTGTGGACCCCCTGCAGTACCGCGGCCAGCCGCTCGAGCCCCATGCCGGTGTCTACGGACGGCTTGGGCAGGGGGGTCAGCGTCCCATGCCGGTCGCGGTCGAACTGCATGAAGACCAGATTCCAGATTTCGATGTAGCGGTCGCCATCCGCATCGGGGCTTCCGGGAGGTCCTCCCGGAATGTCCGGACCGTGGTCGTAAAAAATTTCCGAGCAGGGCCCGCAGGGCCCGGTGTCCCCCATGCTCCAGAAGTTGTCTTTTTCGCCACAGCGCGAAAACCGTGCGGGATCGATACCCATTTCATCTAGCCAGAGGGCGGCCGCCTCGTCGTCCCTCTCGTACACGGTTACCCAGAGCTTTTCGGGAGGCAGACCGAGGGTTCCGGTCAGGAAGGACCAGGCAAAGCGGATCGCATCGCGCTTGAAGTAGTCTCCAAAGGAAAAGTTGCCGAGCATTTCGAAAAAGGTGTGGTGCCGGGCGGTATAGCCAACATTTTCGAGATCGTTATGCTTGCCGCCCGCCCGCATGCAGCGCTGGGTGGAAACGGCACGCGTGTAGGGCCGCGGTTCCAGGCCCAGGAACGTATCCTTGAACTGGACCATTCCGGCATTGGTAAACAGCAGGGTAGGATCATTTCTGGGCACCAGGGGGCTGCTGGGCACAATCGTGTGCCCCTGCCGGGCAAAAAAATCCAGAAAGGCGGTTCGGATGGCTGCAGACTTCATGGCACTCCCTGTGCGCTGGTCAAAACTCTTGTTTCCGGTTGTTCAGACGGATCCGTCCTCGCTGGCAGACAGCCGGAGAACCCGCTGGACAATGGCTGGCGGAAAGCCTCGCGCCTCAAGGAATCTGGCCTGGCGGGCCAGTTCCTGGCGGCTGTCCGGGCGGTTCCTGCCAAAACGGCGTTCCAGGGTATGGCGGGCGACTTCCATCCAGTCCGTTTCCCGCAGCAGGGCCTCCCCCGCCTGGGCGTCGGCACCGGCCATGCGCCAGTCGCGGCGGACCAGGAGCGGTCCCTGTCCCCGGCCTGCCCGGGTACGGAGCCGGGCCTCCCGGAAGCGGGCATCGCTCAGCAGCCCGCGGGTCGCCAGGTCTTCCAGCACGGCATCTATCGTCCCGGAGTCGAACCCCCGCTCCCGGAGGCGCCGGTACAGCTCCGCCCTGGCGTATTCACGCCGGGCCAGCAGGCGCAGCGCCGCCGCCTCCGCGGCGGACCGGGCGTCCCCCGGGGCCGGCTTCAGTCGGCTTCCTCCAGCGCAGGGGCCACCTCTTCGGTGAAGGCCAGGGGCTGGCCGCTGGCCGCCGCACGGACCTGTTCCTCCACTTCTTTTGCCCGTTCCGGATGTTCCCGGAAATACAGGCGGGCGTTTTCTTTCCCCTGGCCGATGCGGTCGCCCCGGTAGCTGTACCAGGCGCCACTTTTCTCGACAATCCCGAACCGGACCCCCAGATCCACAAGCTCCGACAGCCGGGAAATGCCCTCGCCGTAGTAGATGGCAAATTCGGCCTCCCGGAAAGGGGGAGCGACCTTGTTCTTGACAACCTTGACCCGGGTATCGCTGCCCAGGATCTCGTCGCCCTTCTTTATGGATCCGATGCGCCGGATATCCAGGCGCACGGAGGCATAGAACTTGAGGGCATTGCCACCGGTCGTGGTTTCTGGGCTGCCGTACATCACGCCGATTTTCATGCGGATCTGGTTGATAAAGATCACCAGGGTGTTGGTCCGGGCGATGTTGGCGGTCAGCTTGCGCAGCGCCTGGCTCATGAGGCGCGCCTGCAGGCCCACATGGGAGTCGCCCATCTCGCCCTCGATTTCCGCCTTGGGTGTCAGGGCCGCGACGGAGTCCACCACAATGAGATCGACCGCACCCGACCGTACCAGCATGTCCGCAATCTCCAGGGCCTGTTCCCCGGTATCGGGCTGGGAGATGAGCAGATTTTCCAGATCGACACCCAGTTTCTGGGCATAGCCGGGATCAAGGGCGTGCTCGGCATCGATGAAGGCGGCTGTCCCGCCCGCGGCCTGGCAGCTGGCAATGGCGTGGAGGGTCAGGGTAGTCTTGCCGGAGGACTCCGGCCCGTAGATTTCCACCACGCGCCCCCTGGGCAGGCCACCGACCCCGAGCGCGAGATCCAGCCCCAGTGAACCCGTAGAATAGACAGAAATGTCCCGGACGGCGTTCTGCTCGCCGAAGCGCATGATGGCTCCCTTGCCAAACTGCCTGTCGATCTGGGACAGGGCTGCTGCGAGGGCCTTGCTGCGGTGCTCATCCATCCTGTACTTCCTCCGTCGGGGTGGTCTGCCCGCACATTCTACCCGAGGATCGGGCAATGGCCAAAAAACCGGGCCCCGGCTTTTGGGGACAGGCGGCGCTACCGGCCATGGGGATGGGCGGGAATGCCCGGGATGTGGCCGTCCGGGGCCAGCAGTCCGAGCAGTCCCCCGAGGACCATGGTGCCGGCACCCTGCTGCACCGCCCAGCGGTCTCCCGGGAAATGCAGGGTCCGGACCTCCCGGGCCTGGTCCCGGAAGCCCCACCCAAGACAGACCGTGCCGACCGGCTTTCCGGGAACTGCACCACCCGGCCCGGCGATGCCGCTGATGGCGATGGCGAGATCGCTGTGGCACAGGGCTCCGGCCAGCATTTCGGCCACGACCGGCTCGGAGACGGCTCCATGCTGCTGGAGGGTACGGGGACGGACCCCGAGCATTTTTTCCTTGGCCAGGTTGCTGTAGACCACATGGCCAGCGAAGAGGACAGAGGAAGACCCCGGCAGGGCGGCCAGGCGGACAGCGACGCCACCGGCGGTACAGGATTCGGCGGTCGACAGGCTGAGCCCTCTCGCACGGGCGGCCTGGAGGAGCGCCCATTCGGGCGGGGCCAGTTCCAGGTCCAGCCCCGGGCCGTCCGGCGCGGTCCATTCTTCGCCCGGCAGGGTCAGCGGGGCGTCCGCCGAAAAGCGCGTGCGCGGGAAGGCCGGCAGCGGCCAGGCCGTTCTGGCCCACCGTGAAAGGGCCGGCCAGTCCAGCGGGTCCAGAAATTCTTTCCCGTCTCCTCTCCAGGCGTCGAGACCGGGAAAATCGCCAAGAGCCACCGCAGGAGCGGGGATTTCTGCAAGGGATTCTGCCAGGACAATCCGGACGGACACGCCGGCGAGCCTCCCCCAGGTGGCAAGCCGCTGGGCCATGGGCAGCGCGGCCGGCCGGTAGGGAAGACAGAGGGTGAAGGGAGCGCCCCGCTCAGAATGCATGCTCGTGCCCGCCCGATTCCGGCAGCGGATACGCCCGGCCCTGCCAGAACAGCGCCGGAGGTCCGGGGTCGGCCAGGATCCGTCCTACCCGGGTCACCCGGGTTCCGCAGGCCGCGGCCTCGGCGAGGAGACGTGGCCCCAGTGCGGAAGGCAGGCAGAGGAGCAGTTCGTAGTCATCGCCTCCGGTCAGGGGGTACTGGAGGATTGCCTCCCAGTTTCCGGCACAGTAGGAGGCGGCCGCGGGACTGAGGGGAAGGGCTCCGGCATCAATTTCGGCGCTGACCCCCGAAGCCCTGAGGATATGGCCGAGGTCCGCGAGAAAACCGTCCGAGACATCCTGGGCACAGCGGACCCCGAGGGCGCGCGCACGCATCCCCAGGGCGATCCTGGGAACCGGCCGCAGGCGCCGTTCCTCGAGGCATGCTTCCGGGCTTCCTGGAGCAGGTACGGACCCTCCGGGGCGGCGCCGGCGCTCCAGATCCAGGGCGATGGCGGCGTCTCCCAGGCATCCGCTGACCCAGATCTCGTCCCCGGGCCTCGCCCCGGAGCGCAGCATCGCTGGCCCCTCCAGGAGTCCCAGCGCCGTAACCGTCACCGTGAGGGGGCCATCACTCGCCACAGTGTCTCCACCCACCAGACGGACATTCCAGCGTCTGGCCAGACACTCCCATCCATGGGCAAAATCCTCCACCCAGTTTTCGGCTGCCGGCAGGCCGGCAGGCAGGACCAGGTTCAGCAGGGCCCACTGCGGCGCGGCTCCCATGGCCGCCAGGTCGCTCAGGTTGACCGCGAGGCTTTTCCACGCAAGATCGGAAGCCGGCACTTCCGGAAAGAAATGCCGGCCGGCGACCAGGGTGTCGGTGCAGGCGGCCAGCGGATGGCCGCCGGTCGCCACAACCGCCGCATCGTCCCCGATCCCGGTCAGGATATCGTCCCCGGCCGGCTTCAGGATCCGGTGCAGCGTGCTGATCAGGGCAAATTCTTTTGCGGTCATGTCCTGTCTGCCTGTAAAATGCAGCAGTATACTCCATCCCGGACTGCTGGTCTGAAATTTTCCCTTCGGAGCGGGTGCCGGTCCCTCAGGCGGTCCCCCTATGCAGGCGACAGATTCTGAAACCCCAGACAGGCAGTCCCACCCGGACCGTGTGCGTGCCGTGGGACGTTTCGCGCCCAGTCCTTCAGGCCCCCTGCACGCAGGATCGGTTGCGACGGCTATCGGCAGTTATCTCAGTGCGCGGAGCCAGGGAGGGTCCTGGCTTCTGCGCATCGAGGATGTGGACGGCGCCCGCGTCCGTCCCGGGGCGGCCACGGCCATACAGCAGCAGCTGGAATCCCTCGGGCTCGAATGGGATGGCCCCGTCCTGTGGCAGTCCGGGCGGCGGGACGCCTATGATGCGGCCCTGCAGCAGCTGGTCCGGCAGGCAGCCGTCTACCCCTGTGCCTGTACCCGGCGGGATCTGGCCGCAGGCCGGGGCATCTGCCCCTGTGCGGGCCGGAACGTGCGCCGGCCCAGGTCCTGGAGGCTGCGGTTCGGGGACATGGACCCTGGTCCCTGGGAAGACCGCTGTCTCGGGATCTGTGCGGCCGCGCTCCCGGAGACACCACCGGTGGTGCTGCGGGCCGATGGATATCACGCCTATCTGCTGGCATCGGTAGTGGACGATGCGGCCCAGGGGGTGACCGAGGTCTTCCGCGGCGAGGACCTGCTGTCCATGACCCCCCAGCAGCGCCATCTGCAGTCGCTGCTGGGTTTCCCGCACCCCGTCTGGGGACATCTGCCCCTTGTTCGTGATGGCCAGGGACGCAAGCTTTCCAAAAGTGCAGGTGCCGCTGGCTGGACCGCAGCGGATCCCGGCGGCGCCTGGGAATCCAGTCTGCGCCACCTTGGATGGGCAGTGCCGGGGACGCTGCGGGGCGCCCCAGCGCAGCACTGGAAAGAATGGGCCCTGGAGCGCTTTCCGTCCGCAGGCTGTGTCCCGCGCCTGCCGGAGCCGGCGGTCAGGGACCGTCCCCACCGGGGGGAACCGTAGCCGCTGCGGCACATTCCGGCTCCAGCATGCCGGTTTCCGGGGAGAGACAGGGCGCCTGGAAGAGGCTGCCCGTCCACAGGCCAGGGAAGCTCTTCCAGGCCACCAGGATCCAGAAGAACGCGAGCAGGACGGTAAAGCCCGTGGCCAGGGGGGAAAATACCCAGAATCCGGTCTTTCCCGCCAGCAGGAAGGTGGCCGCACTGAACACCCCAAGCGGAAACGTGAATCCCCACCACCCCATGTTGAAGGGCAGCCCCTCCCGCAGGTAGCGCAGGGTAAAAAGAATGGCCATGGCCATCCACCAGAGGCCGAACCCCCACAGCACCAGGGCCACCAGTACGCCGCCCGTCTGGGCAAACTGGGCCAGCGCGTGGAGCCGTTCCGGGAAAACGGCGGCATCTGCGTTTCCCAGGGTCAACATTCCCATGGCTCCCGTACCGAGAGGGCCCAGCGGCAGCCAGGCCGAAACGGCCATGTCCCGGTGGGGAAGCTTGTGGAGGGCAAGGCGCAGGAGGAGAATCGCCAGAATTCCCATGGCCAGCAGTACGGATACGGACCACAGGACATAGCTGGCATAGACGGTGTCCTGGGCCGCGGCGGCCGGGAGATGTAGCGCAAGGAGACCGCCACTGGCCGCGGCCACCTCCGGGGGAACCACGGGCAGAAGCCAGGCTCCGGTCATCTGGTCGATGCTGTGCCGCTGGCTGGTGAACATGAAGAAAGGGACCAGGAGGACGGAGGCCACGGACAGCAGCACATCCAGCCACCAGAGGAGATGTGCGGCCACCAGGATAGACCCCTCCGGGGGCCAGAGCAGCAGAAGGCCGTTGACAATCGTGGCCAGGCCCATGGGAATGGCCCCGAGATACAGGGACTGCACAGGATGGCCAAACAGGCGCCGGAAGCCTTCTGGGTGGAACAGGGCCCGTCCGGCAAACAGGAGGCTGAAAAGCAGGAAAAGGAGGATGTTGAGGCTCCAGAGTCCCCGGGCGGCCAGTACCTGCAGCCCCCCTCCATAGGGAAAAACGTCCAGCATCAGCGCCAGGATCCCCGTACCCATGCAGGCCGCGAACCAGTTGGGCGTAAACCGGCGCACCACCTCACGGGGATCGCGTCCGGGAAGGGCCGACAGGAACGGCATCGAGAATCCTCCCTGCAGGGATTTCTGGCAAGACTGTACGGGACGGGATATGGACTCTAATGGTGCATACCTATTTATAGACCAGTTTTCCGGATTTCCGGGAGCCACGGCTTCACGCCATTCCGCTCCGGCACCGCTCTGCCCGTCCGGTCGGCCTTTCCGGAAGTACTGCAGACATCCCTTCCCGGGGGCAGACAGGAGGCGGGTGAACAGGGTACGCTCCCGCACATGGATTTTCCGGAGCTTGTACAGGCGACCCTGCTGCGGCGCTACCAGCGTTTTCTGGCCGACTGTGAACTGGCCGGGGGCCAGGTGGTCACCGCGCACTGTCCGAATACCGGCAGCATGCGCAGCTGTGCGGAGCCAGGCCACCCTGTCCTGCTTTCGCGCAGCGACCGGCCGGGGCGCCGTCTTCCCTGGACGTGGGAGCTGTACTGGAGTGGCCGGTCCTGGGTCTGTGTCCATACCCAGCGTCCAAATGCCATAGCGGCCGAAGCGATCGCCGCCGGGAACATTCCGGAACTCGCCGGCTATGGGCGGCTGCGCCGCGAGGTCCGCTATGGCGAGCGGGAACGGGTGGACATTCTGCTGGAAGATCCCTTTCTGCCGCCCGCGCATGTCGAGGTCAAGTCCTGCACAATGCTCGAGGCGGACGGAGTGGTACGCTTTCCGGATGCTGTCAGCCGCCGTGCCCTGCGCCACCTTCAGGCCCTGGAAGAGGTGGTTCGCCACGGGGGCCGGGGGGTAATGCTGTTTCTGGTGGGCCGCGAGGATGGCCGCGGGTTTGCCCCCGCGGATGCCATCGATCCCGGCTACGGCACGGCCCTGCGCCAGGCCCGGGAACGGGGGGTGGAGGTCCTTGCCTACCGGACCCGGACCAGTCCTGATAGTATGGCGGTAACCGTTCCAGAGACGCTGCTGTTCTGAATTCCTGCAGGAGTTTTGCCATGTTGCGACGCGCCCAAGCCAGACCCCCGGTCCATATCCACACCCCCGAAGAAATCGAAAAGATGCGGGTGGCCGGCCAGCTGACCGCCCAGGTTCTGCAAATGATCGCCGGGCATGTGCGGGCCGGCATTACCACCGGCGAACTGGACCGCATCTGCCATGAGTACATCGTGGATACACTGGATGCGGTTCCGGCCCCGCTCAATTACCAGCCGTCCCCGGAATATCCACCCTTTCCCAGGTCGGTGTGCATCTCCCTGAACCACGTCATCTGCCATGGCATTCCAGGCGACCGGGTACTGAAGGACGGGGACATTCTCAACATCGACGTTACCGTCATCAAGGACGGGTTCCACGGCGACAGCAGCCGGATGTTTCTGGTCGGGGAACCCCCGCTGCGGGCCCGGCGGGTCGTGGAGGTGGCCCATGAAAGCATGGTCCGCGGCATTGCCGTAGTCCGGCCCGGTGCAACCCTGGGCGATATCGGCCACGCCATCCAGAGCTATGCCGAAGCGCAGCACTGCTCTGTCGTCCGGGAATTCTGTGGCCACGGAATTGGCCGCCTCTTCCACGACGAGCCCCAGATCCTGCACTATGGCAGCCCCGGAGAAGGCATGGTCCTGGTGCCGGGGATGACCTTTACGGTCGAGCCCATGATCAACGCCGGCAAGCGCCACATCAAGTCCCTGCCAGACGGCTGGACGGTGGTTACCAAAGACCACAGCCCATCTGCCCAGTGGGAGCACACGGTACTGGTTACGGAAACCGGGCATGAGGTGCTGACCCGGCTTCCCGGAGAGCCTCTCTGAACAGGACTCCCGCCGCGGAGAACCCTGTCCCTCCGGGGTGCGGTCCAGGGGCCGGCGCCCTGCCGTACGCTTTCCGGATGCCCCCTCTGCCCGGATTTCCCGGAAGCGGAGGCGTCGAGGCGCGGCTGCACCGCTTTTCGGGGCAGATGGATGCCTGGCTGGTGGCGCTCTGGCAGGCCCAGGGGGCCACAACCGGTCTCTGTCTGCTCGCGGTCGGGGGATATGGCCGCCGGGCCCTGTTTCCCTACTCGGACATCGATCTCCTGGTCCTTGCGTCCGCAACGCCGGATGCGGCCCAGGAAAGTTTTCTCCAGCGGTTTTTTACCGCTGCCTGGGACGGGAGTGGACGGCGCCTCGGGCATGCCGTCCGGACCGTCGAGGACACCCTCTCGGCCGCCCGGTCGGACCAGGGCATCGCCACCACACTGCTTGAAATGCGCCCTATCGCCGGGGACCGCCGGCTGCTGCGGACGCTGCGCGGAGCGCTTGTGGCGTCTCCTCCCTGGACTCCGGTCGCTTTTTTTGCTGCCAAGCTTGCGGAACAGGACGCGCGGCACCGCCGTTTCCGGGATACCGCCTATCATCTGGAACCCAACCTGAAGGAAGGTCCAGGGGGCCTGCGGGACATCCACCACCTGCTCTGGATGGCGGGCAGCCTGTTCGGGAATCCCGTCCTTGCGGCACTGCGGAAAGCGGGGCTGGTCGATGCCCGCGAACTGCGCCAGCTGTCCCAGGCACAGGCTTTTCTGGGCCGGCTCCGGATCGCCCTCCACGTCCATAGTGGCCGGGCGGAAGAACGTCTGCGGCTGGAAATGCAGGAAGTGGCCGCCATGGAACTGGGCTTCCGGGAGGAAGGTGGCCGGAGTGCCGCGGAACGGATGATGCAGCGGCTCTACCAGGTGTTTGCGAGCGTTCTGCGGATTTCTGCGGTAGTGGAGGACGGGATTGCCCACTTTCTGGCGGAGGGGCGGCCACCCGCCCTCCCCTCCCCCGGACCGGCCGGCCTGGCCGGCCTCCTGCAGGCATGGACCGGACTGGCCGAGGTTGGGGCAGAACTGCCGGCGCAGGTTCTGCGCAGCAGTTACGCCCGCCGCCAGCAGTGGAGTTCCGCCGCCTTTCGGGATCCGGCAGTCCGTGAGGCCTGGAAAAAGGCCATTGAAAATCCGGCACGGGCCTCCCGGATCCTGTCGTGGCTGCACCAGTGTGGCATCCTTGGCCGGCTGATTCCGGCCTTTGCCCGGGTATCCGGGCTGATCCAGCACGATCTTTTTCACGTCTATACCGTCGACCAGCATACCCTTTTCCTCCTGGAGCAGATGGCCCTGCTCTGGCACAATCCACCCGCGGCGGCTGTCCGCGAGGCGTGGGCCGCCATTGGCCACCCGGACCTGCTGGTCCTCGCGGGACTGTTCCACGACATCGGCAAGGGCCGCGGGGGAGACCATTCCCGCATCGGGGCAGATGCCCTCCGCCGTTTTGCCCATGCGCTGGACTTTTCCCCGGACGGTACCGCCCTCGCTGTCTGGCTGGTGGAATCCCATCTGCAGATGTCTACCGTATCCCAGCGGAGAGACCTGGACGATCCCCAGACCATCCGCAGCTTTGCCGCCTGGGCCGGCAGCCGTGAGCGGCTCGCGTACCTGCTCCTGCTGACCGTGGCCGACATGCAGGCCACCAATCCCGGCCTGTGGAACACCTGGAAGGCCAGCCTGCTCTACAAGCTGTTTTCCGCTTCCTGGGAGCTCCTGGACGGGAGCCCCAAACCCGGCACCGGCCAGGAAGAAGACCTGAATGTGGCGGGGCAGCGGGAAGCCTGGGTCCTGTCCCGCATCGCCCCGGGTTGCCACTCCCCGCTCCGGAAAATCTGGAAGGCGCTCCCCCGCAGCTACTTCCTCCGCTACGATGCGGACGAACTCCTCTGGCAGGCGGAGGCCCTTCTGGGACACGGCGGCCAGGACTACCTGGTGGCCATCCGGCGCCATCCCCTCCAGGGCGACCAGATCCTGGTGTACGGGCCCGACCGCTCCGGCCTTTTTGAGGACATAGCCGGCGTACTGGACCGCCATTCCCTCAACATTGTCGATGCCCGCATCGATACGGGAAGCACTGGCCACGCCCTCGACACGTTCACTGTGCTCGACGAATCCCATGCCTATGCCCGCAGCAGTGCCGCCCATGCGGCCCTGGCCACGGAACTGCACCGTGTCCTGGACGGGGGCCGCCCGGCCCAGCCCCGTTTCGGATTGCGGCATCCGGATGCGCGGCACCGTTTCTTCGCCCGTGTTCCAGCCGAAATCCGGATTGATAATGGGGCACTGGTCCAGGATACCCTGCTGGAAGTGCGGGCCTCCGACCGCATGGGGCTTCTCTACCAGGTTGGGGGAACGCTGCGGGAGCTGGGATTCAGCATTTTTGGAGCCAAGGTGTCCACCTTCGGAGAGCGGGTGGAAGATACCTTCTTTATCCGCAACGGCCAGGGAAAGAAGCTCGCCCTTTCCGAGCGGAAAGCCCTGGAATCGGCACTCCGGGAAGTTCTCCAGCCCCCGCACGGACACGGGTAGACCCGCGGTCATGCAGCTGTTTCCCGTTCCCGCGCGCCGCCAGGACCGCTGCCTTGCCCTGGCCGGCATGCTCCGTGCGGCCATGGAGGTCCAGGAAATGGCCCACCGGGGGCGCACGGACAGCCACCTTCTGGTCCTGTGCATCCAGAGTATCCTGTCCCTGCAGGCCCCGGACAGCATTTCGGCCCTGGGCGGTCTCCTGGGACTCCACCGGCCCCTGCGGCAGATGTGTCCTTTCCTGCACCGGGGTCCAGGCCATGCCGGGGAGGCCGAGATCTTCCGCTACACCCTTGCCCTGGGCCGGCTGGGAAAACGCCTGCTGCAGACTCCCCCGTCCCTCGACCGGCTGCACAGGGGGGTCGAACAGGCCCGAAGGCAGATTGACCATTTTGGCGACATGCTCCACCCGAGCGTGCTGGCCGGACTGGCCGAAACCTATGCCGAGGGAATCGGTACGCTGCGCCCGCGGATCATTGTCACGGGAGACAGCCGGTTCCTGACCCGGGACGAGGACACCGCAAGAATCCGGACCCTGCTGCTGTCCGGTGTACGGGCGGCCGTACTGTGGCGGCAGAGTGGCGGGACATTCCCCCAAACCCTGCTGGAACGGCGGGCGCTCTGCGAGGCGTCAAGGGATCTGCTGGGACATCTTCCCGGACACGCCGGCTGAGGCGGTCCGGTCCCGGCGGCTCAGACGGTCCGCCAGATGGAGCGGATGCGGAAGCCGCCACCCGAGACTCCAGTCCAGGACCAGGCGGCGGGCATCGTCGATGCTGCAGCGGTGCCCGGGGGACACATATACCGCCCGGACCCGTTCGCGCGTGCGCAGCAGCACCCCGAGTTCTCCTTCCCGGCCATGCAGGGAGGTCCAGGATCCCGCAGCGGTTCCCGGTTCCTCCGCCACCCCGTACAGCCGGCTTTTGGCCACCCCGACGCTGGGAATATCCAGCAGCACGCCAAGATGCGCGGCAATTCCGAGCCGTGCCGGGTGGGCAATACCCTGCCCATCAAACATCAGGAGTTCCGGCTGCGGGCGCAGGGCCTGCACCAGCTCATAAAGAACCGGGCCCTCCCGGAAAGAAAGCAGGCCAGGGACATAGGGAAAAGGCGTTTCCAGCCAAAGGGTTTTTTCTGCGACGGTTCTCCGCGTCCTGCGGTCCATGACGACCGCGGCACCCACAATCTGCCGGCCCTTCTCCCGAAAGGCACAGTCCAGCCCCGCCACCAGTTCCGGCCATCCCGGCAGGGGGGACAGGCACACCCGGGAACGCAGCTGCTCCTGGGCCTGGCGTGCGGCTCTGGGGTCAGTGGGAAACCGGACGTCCATGGGCGCACTGTTTCTGCAGGGGACAGCCGGGGCAGCGGGGCCGGGCCCGGCAGAATTCCTTGCCAAGCTGGACGATGAGGGCGTGCAGCTCTTTCCGGATCCCGGTGTCTCCTGGCGGCAGTCCGGCGTCGACATCCTTCTGCAGGCTGGCGTACGCAATCCGCGGTCCGCTCCAGCCCATCCTCTGGGATAGCCGGCGGGTATAGGCGTCCACCACCATGACGGGCTTTTCAAGGGCGTAAAGCAGGATCGAGTCGGCAGTTTCCTCCCCGATCCCGTGCACGTCCAGGAGCCGCTGGCGGAGGGAAGCCGTATCTCCTTTCTCCGCCAGGGATGCCGGCGCCTCCGCACAGCCCTGCTGCTCAAGAAAACGGCAGAGGGCGCGGAGACGGACCGCCTTGACCCGGAAATACCCTGCTGGACGAAGATCCTGTTCCAGCTGTTCTGCCGGTCGTTCCAGAATGGCCCGCACCTCCAGGCTCCCCGAGGCCTTCAGGCGGGCAATGGCCTGTTCCACATTCCGCCAGGCGGTGTTCTGGGTCAGGATGGCTCCGACCATCACCTCCAGGGGGGTATCGGCCGGCCACCAGTGCTGGGGACCGAAAGCTTCCAGCAGGGTCTGGTACACGACGGACCAGTTTTCCGGCATGGCGCTGCTCAGGAGCGCCTTCTGCGCCCGGAATGGGGGCGTGGGGAGGCCGGGGAGCGGGATGGCTCCTTCCGGAGGCCCCTCCCGGGAACACCGTTTTTTTCTGGCCGCGCCTCCGGAGTCCAGCCGGCAGCGGCGAGCAGGGCTTCCCGCTCCGGATCGGGGAGTTCCTCAAAATAGCCGGTCTTCAGGTGCCGTGGCATGGTGATGGGGCCATAGCGGACCCGGATCAGCCGGCTCACGGTCAGCCCGGCAGCGGAAAACAGCCGCCGTACCTCCCGGTTCCGGCCTTCTGCCAGGGTAACGCGGTACCAGTGGTTGACCCCTTCGCCTCCGGCTTCCTCAATCTGCAGGAAGCGGGCCGGGCCATCCTCCAGCTCGATTCCCGAGAGCAGGCTCTGCTCCTGTTCCGGAGAGAGCGTGCCCAGAACCCGGACGGCGTATTCCCGTTCCATCTGGTTGCGCGGATGCATGAGAATATTGGCAAGATCGCCATCGTTTGTCAGCAGAAGCAGTCCCTCGGAGTTGATATCCAGCCGTCCGACAGAAACCCAGCGGCTGCCCCGCAGTCTTGGCAGGCGGTCAAACACGGTCGGCCGCTCTCCGGGATCGTTCCGGGTGCAGATTTCTCCTTCCGGCTTGTGGTAGCGCAGGACCCGCAGGCGTGGACGGACCCAGGCCGGGACGCGCAACGGCTGCCCGTCCACCTGGATGCTGTCCTGGCTGGTGACCCGGTCACCCAGCTTCGCCATCTGGCCATTGACCGTAATCCGTCCGGCCACAATCCACTCCTCCATGAGACGCCGGGAGCCGACGCCCTGGCGGGCCAGGACCTTCTGCAGTTTTTCATCCATTGCTTTCTCCACTTTGTGGCAGGATCTCCGGGTCCAGGGCAGAAAAACCATGGCCCCGCTCCAGGGCGGGGCCATGGTCTCCCGGGAAGGTACCGGGGGAAAGGCGGCGGTTCAGGAGGTCCTGCGCTGCCCGGACTCCTCCTCCTTGAGCCGGGTGATGCCCATCATCCGGAAAATCAGCTTTTCGTAAAAGGGTTCGGGTACGCCCATTTTCATCTTGCGGATGAAATATTTCTCAAAGGCAATCTTGGCAAAATGTACCCAGCGGCCGGTGGCAAAAATGTCAATCTTGCGCGGCTTCATCTGGGGCAGGGCCACAAAGGCGGCGCCACGGTCGCCCATGTCGGCAAAGCAGATTGCGTTCCAGGTGCCCATGCTGCGCCGTCCCCCGGTCCCCTCGATGTCGGCCTTGATATTGTGTACCGCAGCGCTGACCATCGATTCGATCATGTAGCCGGTCTTGGGCGCCCCGGTGGGTACCGGGGTCTGTTCTACGGGAGGTATGGCGATGGCAATCCCCACTGCGTAGATTTCCGGGTATTTTTGGCTGCGCTGGTGGTCGTCTACCAGGACAAAACCTCCGGGATTGCAGAGCCCCTCGACACCGGCCACGGCCGGCACCCCGCGGAATGCCGGAATCATCATGCCAAACTTGACCGGAAGGGTAAATTCCCGGACTGTCTCGCCCTTTTCATTGACCTGGGTAATGGACATTTCTCCATTTTCCACGCGGTTTACCCGGCAGTTGGTATAGGCGGTGATGCCCTCCTCCGCCAGCCCGCTGGTAAGAATGCCCTGGGAATCGCCCACGCCCATGATGCCCAGATGTCCTACATAGGGTTCGCTGGTCACGAAGGAAAAGGAGGGAATCTGGCCGCGGATGCCGCGGCGCTTGAGGTCGGCAGCAACAATCATGGCGTATTCATAGGCTGGCCCAAAACAGCTGGCTCCAGGCATGGCCCCAATGACAATGGGTCCCGGGCTGTCGACCAGTTCCTGGTATTTTCCATAGGCCAGTTCTGCGTGGTCCGTGGTACAGACGGACTGGACGGGACCCTCGTGGGGATTCGAGCCGGGCACCAGCTCAAACGCAAGCCGCGGGCCCGTGGCAACAAGGAGGTAGTCATAGTCGACCGTGCTGCCATCCCCAAGGTGGATTACCCGGGCATCGGCATCGATTTTTTCCGCGGACTGGGCAATGAACCGTATGCCCTTCCGCTCCACATGGGGCTTGATGGGGAACGTAATATCCTCGCGGCTGGTCCAGCCAACTCCGAGCCAGGGGTTGGAGGGCACAAACTGGAAATATTCGTTGCTGCTGATCAGGGTCACCCGATGGCCCGGACCGAGGGCCTGCTTCATCTCGTACGCGGCCGGCATTCCACCAGTGCCTGCACCCAAAATCACCACATGCGCCATACGCTAGCTCCTTGTTGATGTAGCCCATGCCCGGAATCGCCAGCCGGGACAGCACCCCTACTCCTGACAGTACCCAGCAGGAGACCCATCCCTGACCCTGCCAAATATCCGCCAGGAAAGCGGCAAGGTCAAATCGGCTGCCCATACCGGAAATGAAGTTTTTCTTATGGCCAGCCGCCAGTGCCTGGCCTTTGGGCGCCGGCCGGGCCGGTGGCCCGGGAGGCAGGCCGCCACCACAGGGGCGGCCTGCACAATCGGGGCGCTACGGGGCGCTTTCCGGACCAGAAAGGCCGGCTGGCAGTGCCCCGAGGTCCGGCAGGCCAAAATGCCGCAGGAATTCCGGGGTGGTGGTCCAGAGCGCCGGCCGTCCAGGACTGTCCCGGGTACCGGCCGTTTCAATCCACTGGAGATCCTGCAGCTGCTGCAGGATGCCCGGGCTCAGGCTTACACCCCGCCAGTGCTCGATTTCCGGGCGGGTGACCGGCTGGTGATAGGCGATCACCGCCAGCGTTTCCAGGGCAGGACGACTGAGCGGCCGGGGTTTCTGCAGCTCCATGGCCGCCAGCAGCGCACCGTGGCGGGCCCGGATCCGGAGATGGCAGACGGTCCCTGTCCGGAGGAGTTCCATGGGCCCCCAGCCGGTCGCGCAGAGTTCTTCCAGTGCCTCTTCCCAGTGGACGCCGGGATGGAATCTGGACAGGATGGCTCCGAGACGCGGAAGTTCCACGGGACCGCCCGCGGCAAGGAGAATGGCGAGAAGGGCTTCCTGGACGGGAGGCAGGCTCTGCATGGCGCTAGACCCGGATTACCTCCCAGCTGCCGTCCTCTCCCGGCAGAAGCCGGAGGGCCCGCTGGCGGAGCAGTTCGAGAACGGCCAGCAGGGAAAGACCCAGGAGCATCCGGTCCGGCTGGTCCGGCAGAAGCTCAAGGATTCCCAGCGGGCGGCGGAGAGACTGGCAGAGGGCCAGCAGTTCTCCCATGCGCTGGCGCAGGCTGAAAGCCGGGCTGGCAATCTGGTGTCCTGCGGGAATGGCGGGCCGGGGACGTCGGGCGAGAACCTGCAGGGCGGTCGCCAGCATGGCCAGGTCGGCATGGGGGGTAGGCGCGGCCAACCGCTCGTGTGGGACCGCGGCCGGCAGCCAGAAGTCCCGTCCGAGGAGCGGGAGGGCGTCCAGCGCACGGGCCTGGCCCTGGATTTCGGCAAGCAGTTCGAGGCGGTGCGCCAGTTCCTCACGGGGATCCATGTCCGTGTCTCCGTTGGCGGGCGGAACCGGGAGCAGGATTCTGGCCTTGATCTCCGCCAGCCATGCGGCCATGAGGAGATAGTCCGACGCGAGTTCGAGATTGCGGCGGCGTGCCTCTTCCAGATAGGCCAGGTACTGGCTGGTGACCTCCGCAACCTGGATGTTGCGGATATCCATGCGGTTGCGCCGGATGAGCCAGAGCAGCAGGTCCAGTGGCCCAGAAAAACGGTCCAGGAAGATTTCAAGGGCATCGGGAGGCACGTACAGCCCGTCGGGCAGATGTTCCAGCCTTTCCCCCTCGACCCGGATTCCGGATTCCTCAGGGGTGGACAGCAGCATCCAGGCCCATGGCAGAGCGGACCTGCTCCATGGTTTCCTCCGCCCTGAGGCGGGCCCGGCGGGCCCCGTTCCAGGCAATTTCCCGCAGTTTTTCCGGCTGTCCGGCCCAGTATTCCGCCCGCTCCCGGATAGGAGCCTGGTCTTCCAGAACCCGGTCCGCAAGGGCGTTCTTGCAGTCCACACACCCGATCCCTGCGGTACGGCAGCCTTCCATGACCCAGGCCCGGGTTTCCGGTCCGGAATAGACCTGGTGGAAAGGCCATACCGGGCATTTTTCCGGATTGCCGGGATCCTTCCGCCCGCGGCGGTCGGGATCGGTGGGCATGGTCAGCAGCTTTTTGCGCACACTGTCCGGGGATTCCCGCAGGCCAATGGTGTTGCCGTAGGACTTGCTCATCTTGCGTCCATCAAGGCCGGGCATCCGGGCGGCTTCGGCGAGGAGGGCTTCCGGTTCCCGGAGGATGCTGCGTCCCTTTCCGGCAAGATGGGCCAGGAGAAGTTCCCGTGTCCCGCTGTCCAGTCCCGCCGCATCCTTCAGCAGAACCTCCGCTTCCTCCAGGGCCAGAAGATCGCCCTGTTCCTGGAAACGCTGCAGCAGATGGCCGTAGGCACGGGCCTCGCGCCTGCCCATCTGCCTGAGCCCTGCCTCCCGCCGGCCAGCATCTGCTGGCGTACGGCCATAAAAGCTGTTAAACCGCCGCGCAAGTTCCCGGCTGATCTCCAGATGGGCGACCTGGTCCGCACCCACCGGGACCTGGTCCGCACCGTACAGCAGGATGTCCGCGGTCATGAGCAGCGGGTAGCCCAGAAAACCGTAGGTGGCAAGATCCCTCTCCCGCAGCTGTTCCTGCTGGTCCTTGAAGCTGGGCACCCTTTCCAGCCAGGACAGGGGGGCCATCATGCCGAGGAGCAGGGCCAGTTCCGCATGCTGGGGCACCCAGCTCTGGATGAAGAGGACCGACCTGTCCGGATCAACGCCGGCCGCAAGCCATTCCGCCAGCAGATCCCACGAGAATCCCCCGGTATCCCGGGGATTCTCGTAGTGGGTGGTAAGAGCGTGCCAGTCCGCAACAAAATAGTAGCATTCATGGGTATCCTGCAGCCGCACCCAGTTTTTGAGAACCCCATGGTAATGTCCCAGATGCAGCCGCCCTGTGGGCCGCATTCCCGAGACAATGGTGCTGGTCATATCAGCCCCCCCAGATGCAGGAAGAAATCGCGGATGAAGACGAAGGGCGGGCCCAGGATCAGGCCCAGAACACCGCTAAAGAGGAGGACGATCAGCACGATGAAGCCGTAGGGCTCAATCCGGGCCAGAATATCGCTGGCGTTTGGGGGCAGCAGCCCCACCGCTACCCTTCCCCCGTCCAGCGGTGGAATGGGGATGAGGTTGAACAGGAACAGAACCACATTGATGATGATACCTGCCTGGCCCATGAGTTCCATCGGTTCGGCAAAATAGGCGATTACCCCCGGCAGGTGCGCACCCAGCCACAGGATGGCCGTCCAGAACAGGGCCATCAGCAGGTTTGCCAGAGGGCCGGCCACGGCCACGAGTACCATGTCCCTTCTGGGATTCCGCAGGCCCTCAAAATTGACCGGAACGGGTTTGGCGTAGCCAAAGAGAAACGGGGAATGGAACAGCAGGAGGACGGCGGGCAGCAGCACGGTCCCGAAAAGATCAATGTGGCGCAGGGGATTCAGGGTCAGCCGGCCCATGAGCATGGCGGTGGGGTCGCCGCGCTTCCAGGCCACCCAGCCGTGCGCCACCTCATGTACCGTAATGGCAAAAAGGACCGGAAGAGCCCAGATCGCAAACTGGCGGAGAAAGCTGTCGATGTCTGGCATGGGCCAAGTATACCAGAGGCGTCCGGGCTGACCTAGAGCGGGACTCCCGTGTCTTCCAGCGGTTCCAGCCCCCCGGCCCCATGGCGGAGCACCCGGGGGGGCCAGGCACAGAGGTCCAGGACCGTCGAACATTCCTGTCTTCCCTCGCGGCCAAGCAGGACCAGATCCACGCGCTGGCGGGTCCGCTCGCAGATCTCATCCGGATCTGTCAGTGGAAGTTCCATGCCAGGAAGCTGGAGGGTGGACCCCATGAGGGGTTCTCCAAGCCGCGCCAGCAGGGCCTGGCAGACGGGATCCCCCGGAATGCGTACCCCGATGCTGCGCTTCTGGGGGCAGGAAAGCCGGCGGGGCACATCACGGGTTGCCGGGAGGACCAGGGTATAGGGCCCTGGAAGGAGACGGCGGACGAGGCGGAAGGACCGGTCGTCGAGCTTGGCATAGTCCGACAGCTGGGAAATGCTGGAAAACATGAGCGAAAGATCGTGCTGGACATCTAGCTGGCGGATAAGCCGCAGACGTTCCTGGGCGGCCCGGGCATCAATCCTGCAGGCAAGTGCATAGCAGGTATCGGTGGGACAGACCAGCAGCCCTCCCCGGTTGGCCATGTCCACGGCCTGGTCAATGAGGCGGTCCTGGGGATTGTCTGGATGGATGTGCAGGCAGCTGGCCACGTCCGGTAAATGTACCCATGCGGAAGAATGGCAAATGATACCCCAACCCGGGAGCCTGTAACCAGACATCCGGCATCCGGAATACCGTCTTCCAGCCCGTGGCGGCGCGTGCCATCCGGTTTCGCCGCCCAGGGTGGCCAGACTGGTCTGGACCTCCTGGGCGTACCGGGCATGGCCACCGGGCGGCACGAAGGGTGGTGCCTCCGGTCCCTGGCGCCAGCGCCTCCCGGCCCGCTGGAATACCCGAAATGGCGGGTCTCCCGGGACGGGGCGCCCCGTCCTGTTTGCTGCCCAGCAGCCGTGGAAAGTCCTGTGCTGCGGATGGGAATTTGGGCGTCTACCGGAAAATGTCGTACAGTTGTCCCCTGGAAAAAGAAAACCGGGTGTCCAGTGCTTCCCAGTGCCTGAAGCGGCACAGCGCTTTTGCCAGTGCCGGACTGGAGGCCTGGGCACTGGCCAGGCGTGCTAGCGCCGGAGACAGCAAGGGAGGAAAATTGGCAGGAAAGGCCCCCGTCGCCCACCATCCGCGGTGGTCCCTTGAGGACATCCCGTATGACCATATCGAGCACGCCCGCATCGCAGGCAGCCAGGACTGGTTCTATCTGCTGGCCGGTGCCTCCTTTGTGGAATCCCTTTCGGATCTCTATACCCGCAATCTCCGGGAATACTACCGCCAGAATGCTGCGGCCAGCGCCTGGCTCGGCGAGGAATGGGAACCGGAAGAAGTCCAGCATGGACGTGCCCTGCGGGAGTATGTGCTCCGTGTCTGGCCGGAATTCCGCTGGGATGAGGCCTATGCCCGTTTTGTAGAAGCCTATTCCCCTCTCTGCCGCTATGACCTGCTTGGCCCTACCCCGGCCCTGGAAATGGCTTCGCGCTGCGTTGTGGAAACCGGCACATCCAGCTTCTACACCATGATCCAGCATGCCAGTCCCGAGCCTGTTCTCTCGCGTCTGGCCACACGCATCCGGGCAGACGAAGTGCATCATTACAAGTACTTTCTGCGGTTTTTTCGCGAATACCAGAAAAAAGAACGGATTTCCCGCTGGAAAATTCTGCGGGAACTGTGGCGCCGCGTGAGCGAGGCTGACCAGGAGGACAGCTATCTGGCGGTCAAATGCGCCTATGAGACCAGCCACCCCGGCCAGGAGTTTGGCATCCGGGATTTCGGCGGGTTCCGGAAACGGATGTCCGGATGGATCCGGAAGCATTACCCATTCGAAATGGCCGTCAAAATGCTGCTGAAGCCGGCCGCACTGCCGCCTGTCCTGAACCGGCTGGCCATGCCGGTACTGATCCGTGGGGCACGGCTGGTAGTGACGGGCAGCCAGAACTGATTCCCCGGAGGCCGGGGACCGGTCGTCGCCAGGGTACGGGTTGCCGGTTCGCCTGGCGTTTTCCTGGAACAAGCGCCAGTGTTTCCGGGCGCCGTTCCGGAGGGCCAGGAAAATCCCTGTGCGCCGCTGCGTGGGGTTGCGATGGTCAAAATGCGGTATGGCCCGCCTGAAAGCAGTGGCCAGAACAGGCCTGTCTCCGGAAATACCCGCTGGCCCCGGGCGTTGCATGTCTTCCGGACCCGGAGCCGGTTTCTGCAGGATTTCACCGGCATGTCCATTCCCCATTTCCACGGAAATCAGGAGAACTGTCTGATGGCCATCCTATGGAACCGCGTCCCGACCGTCCTGCTTCTGGTGTTTCTCGGTCTTCCCTGCAGCGTCCACGCCGCCAGCGTAGATAGCACTTCCTTCAAGGAAAACGCCACCCTCCTGAGGAGCATCCACCAGCACCTGATGGGTCCGTCTCCTTCGTCCCTCCAGCTGAAACAGTGGTCCATTTCGGCACGGCATGTCGTCCGGCAGTCCACGGCCTGCGTTCATGAAGAGGCAGGTGTTCTTGGGAGTCTCAACCGCTCGCTGCACATGCTTGGCCAGCCGGTACCGGGAGAACCGGGAAGCCTGACGGCACTCCGCAATTCGCTGGCTTCCCAGAAGAAGGCAGCCGATGCACGTTCGGCCACGTGCCGGGTACTCCTGGCATCTGGCACCCGTCTCCTGTCAGCTCTCCAGCGCCAGGAAGCTGCACTGGATACGCGGCAGCTGTTCCAGAAAAATGCCGGCATACTCCGGCAGCTGCAGAATCTTGCGGATCTGCCCCAGGCATTCTGGGGCCAGGAAAACCGGCTCTGGCTGACCGTCCAGGGCGCTCCCCTGCCCCAGAACCCGATCTTTCTGCTGGCCCTTGCCCTGGGAGCCGCCACCTTTGCCGGAGTCCGGTTTCTCCGCCCGGCGAAACAGCCGGCCAGCCGGACCCTGTCCCACCTGTCTGCCTTTCTGGTCACCACACTGGTGGTCTGGGCGGGTGGCGCCTGGTCTCCGCTGGTAACCCTGCTTCTGGCCATCTGGATGGTGAATGCCGTGCTTGCCCTGGGCTTCGGGAAGCTCCTGCAGCGGATGGAAAATCCCGGCGGACCGGAACGGGAACAGCTGCAAAGGATCCGCGCCTCCCGGAATCCGTTCCGCCTGCTGGCGTCCGCAGTGCTTTCCCTGCAGCTTTACCAGTGGCTGGATCCCCGGGGAACGGTAGTGCTGCTCCAGGGAACTGCGCTGTCACTGTTTATCCATCTGGCCCTGGTCCCGGTAGTGCCATGGCTGGTGTGGCGGATGGCGGGCGCAGGATCCCTGCCCAGGCGCCGGATCCTGGAACTGCCGGTCGCGGTCTGGGCGGTTGCGGTTCCCTGTCTTGACCTGGCCGGCTTTGGCAATCTTGCAGACTATCTGTTCACCGGGGGAACCGTTACGCTGCTGGCCCTTCTGGCAGCCCTGTTTTCTACCTGGATGATCCAGTCTTCGGGTCACGGCGATACTGCCCGCAAGCCGGTACTGCTGGACAGCGTCCTCCAGGGATTTGGACTGGCCGGCATGGAAGTGGCGCCCTGGCTGCACTGGATCCGGATTCTCGCCCATGTCCTGGTCTGGCTGGCGGCGCTTCTCATTCTGCTGGTGGTCTGGGGTGTCCCGCAAAGTTTTTTCCACCTGCTCTGGAAGGATATGGCCCGCGGCTACACTATCGGAGGGTTCAGTATCCAGCCGGTGCGGTGGATCTTCGCCCTGGCTCTCATGGCCCTGCTGGTCAACCTGAACAACTGGGTCCAGAAAAAACTTTCAGGTGACTCCTTTTTTCTGGCACACATGGATACCGGATCACGCCATTCGCTGCTTGCGATTCTCCGTTATCTCGGTTTTGCCATTGCTTTTATCGTGGCACTTTCAACCGCAGGCGTGGCACTCCAGAATCTCGCCATTGTCGCCGGTGCGCTTTCGGTGGGGATCGGGTTCGGTCTCCAGAATATCGTCAACAATTTTGTGTCCGGGATCATCCTGCTGCTGGAACGCCCAATCCGGGTTGGAGACTGGATCCAGGTCGGAACCGCGGAAGGCTATGTCCAGAGACTGGGCATCCGCTATACCCTCATCCAGACGTTTGACCGGACCGAGGTTTTTGTCCCCAATTCCGAGCTCATTTCGGGACAGGTTACCAACTGGATGTATTCCAGCAGTATACTGCGGCTCATGATCCCCTTCCGGCTGGCACATTCAGCCGATATCGATACGGTCCGGAATGTTCTGGAGGCAGCGGGACAGCAGCACCCGGGGGTCCTCCAGGACGATCCCCGCGGACTCCCCCCCACGGCACTGCTTCTGGATGTTACGGAGAATGCCCTGGTTTTCTACCTGCGGGTCTATATTCCAGACTGCAACGCCAGTTACACGGTGCAGACCGAACTGCGTTCGATGGCTGTAGAGGCCCTTTTCCGCAAAGGCCTCCGTCTGGCCCACCAGCAGCAGGATGTCCATCTTTTTGGACGGAGTACGTCTGGAGCGTCCTGATACTATTGATCCGGCCCGAATAAGTCTTCATGCCGCATAACGAACCTTTGGGTCCTGGAAGAACGATTTGATTCTTTCAGGTGATGGCTCCAGTTCCGTCATATGGGCAGTGGCAGCATTGTGCAGCTTCGCCCTGGTTCGGGCTCCAACCCTGGTGCTGATGGCATGCCTGAGGTCAGCATTCAGACGCTCCTCCGGGTTCAGTCCGGGACTGTAACGGCAGGTAGAACAGCCCGATTTGTTCTTTATGCTCTTCAGCCCATTTCTTCACCGGCCTGCCGTGATGGACTCGCAAGCTGTCCAGGATCAGGAATACCTTTTTGCCAGCATCCCTGATCAGGGCGCCCATGAATTCAATCCGCCTGTCCGCGCTGAACGCCCCGTCAATGATCATCCAGCGCGCTTTTCCCTGATTGGTGACGCTCGCGATCATTGACAGTTTCTGGCGGGTGCCACCAACTGTACAGGTCACCGGAGTCTGTCCTGCCGGGGCATAGGCGATGTGAAGTACCAGTCTGGCATCGACATGCCGATATTGTGAGAATGCCTGTTTTGGCAGGCAGGACAGGCAGGAGGAAATCAGCATGGATGGGACAGACAAAGCAGCTGGGTATATGCAGGTCTATCGTGCCGGCTCGGCCGAACCGGTCAAGGGATCTGGCGACTGGTTTACAGGGGATGTCCGCATCGACAAGAGGTTTAGCGCACCGGCTCCCGCACGCGTGGGTGTCGCAGTCGTAAACTTCGAGCCGGGTGCCCGTACCAACTGGCATACACATCCGTTGGGCCAGATCCTGCTAGTGACGCAGGGTGTGGGCTGGACCCAGTGCGAGAATGGCCCAAAAACCGAGATTCGTCCCGGCGATCTGATCTGGTGCAACTGCGGTCGGCGACACTGGCACGGTGCGACCGACACCACTGCCATGCAGCATGTGGCGATCAATGAATATCTGGATGGAAAAGCCGTCGACTGGATGGAGCCAGTATCGGATGAGGTCTATCTCAGCAATCCTTTGACATCCTCCTTGCCCTGAAGGACGAGGATTCCTTCCTGCCAGCAGCGGCCTGACTTCAGCCACTTTGATTGGCCGGTTCCCTTTGGTTCCGGCCAACTTCACGGCTTACGCCGCGAAACAGGCTACCCCGGCGTGCCCCGCCGTTGACTGCAATCCTCTTGCGAGGATGTTCTTTGCCGCGTTCACGTCGGCATGGTCCATGTGCCCATAATGCTGACAGGCGAACACGGCCTGGGTCCTGCGATTTTCCGCATCCACCACGCCGCAGGCCGGACAGGTTTGCGAGGTGTATTCGGGCGGAACCCGCAACAGCATCCCGCCGTGCCACCGGAGCCTGTACTCCAGCAGGCGCAGCAGCGTGCCCCAGCCCTGGTCCAGAATGGCCCTGTTGAGGCCCGCCTTTTTCCGGACCTTGCGTCCGGGCTGCCCGACAGTCCCCCTTTGCGATCGCCGCAAGCACATGCTTCCGCACGTTCGCATCGAATGTCCGAACATTGAGCTTGATAATAGCCTCGTCGGGGATGATGTTTTCCTTTGTTCCGGCCTGCAATACGCCGACGGTGACAACCGCCGCGTCGGTTGCAGCGACCTCACGCGACACTATTGTCTGAAGCCGCAGGACGACCGCTGCTGCCATGACAATGGGATCGATGCTTGCCTGCGGCATTGATCCGTGCGCACCACGGTCGAACAGGCGGATTTGCAAGCTATCCGCCGCCGATGTGATCGGGCCAGAGCTTCCCGCGACGCTGCCGGAGGGACCGACCATGACGTGCTGCCCGAGCACAACCTCGGGGGTCGGGAATCGCTTTGACAGGCCGTCATCGATCATGGCCTGAGCGCCTTGTGCTGTTTCTTCCCCAGGCTGGAAGACGGCCATCAACGTGCCTTTCCAGGCGTCGCGCGCCTGCGACAGCATCCATCCCGTTCAGGAAGCGTTCCCGTTTGGTCAACTTGCGCCGCCTGGAAAGGGCCTGCTCTTTCGCCTATTATATCAGGGGGCCAAATCAGAGACTCCTTGACCTAACGAACTTAGCTGCTCTGGAGTTCCGAACTGTATTAACATTGATTTTACTCTTTAATTTGATGGTTGAGTTCACTGACCTGCGCGGCTTTTTGCGCAGGTCAGGTGGAATGATTAGAGATCATCGAGCTGGTTGGATTTGTGAGGACGTGCAGGAGACCTTTTGCATCGTTCCGTCCCGTGGGCGGCGGGCGGTGAAGTCTCAATCTACTGATTCTGCTTGGTTCTTCTGGCATCACTGAGAGGCTATTTCGGGGTATTACGATTCAGCCTTCTTTTCTGTTGATGGTGGACGCCCGCCAAGCCGTCCGTTTCTTCTGGCTGCCTCTGCCTTGGCGGGGCTTTTCGATATACCCCCTTTCCGTCCAAGGCTGCGCATCCAGGCCGATGTGCCGAGAACCCCCCGCGCCAGTGCAGGAACGTACAGATCGGCATCCAGTCGCGGGAAGTGTAACCCAATGCCATGCCCTTCAATGACGATCTCTGCCATATCTGCGGGGGTGGCATTCTCCATGCCCTGAATCAATGCCGGTGGGATATGCAGGCCAACGCCGTTGTTCAGCTCGATCACGATTTTTCCCGTGGGTTGGTCATAGTAGGCGGACTCCGCCAGTGGGCCAGCGGCAAGCGTCTCCTGTCCACGCTGATCTGCCGCTTTCCAGTCGCGCCCAAGAATTTTGTCTATCTGGTCCATGGTGCCTCTCCCACTCTCCACAGAATAACGCCAATCGGGATATGCTTTCTTCCAAAATATGACGCATCTCCGTTCTGGAAAAGCCGATATTCTCCCATAGCTCCGGTGGCCCGTCCGGGCAATGCAATATCAATACTGCCCTACAATCCCCTTGTATCACATGCACATGAGCGGGACGATGATCGTTGAGGCAGATCACTACCCGCGTTGCGTCTATGCGATCGATGGTGGGCATAATGGCATTATCCTAGGCGGGCTTTGGTTTATACACAAGAATCACTCCAGAATCGCCACCAAGGGCGGTCCTTCTTCTCTTCGTGCCGTAATTGGTTCTGGCTTTTGGCTAGGGAACCTCTGGTCTGGGGCGAAGCTTTGTCCCGGATGAGACGGCCATCCCCAAATTCCGGCGCCTGCTGGAAAGGCAGCAACTCGCCCCGGCCATTTTTGCGGAGGTGCAACCGGTTCTGGGAGAGAGGGGGTGGTGTTTGCGGAAGGCAAAATGGTCGACGCCACCCGTGATTTACGCGCCGGGTTCCACCAGGAATCAGGATCGGAACCGGGATCCGGAGATGCACCAGACGAAGAAAGGCAACCAGTGGTACTTTGGGATGAAGGCGTGTGTGGCGACGGATCCGCAAGGCATTATCGGGGCGGTGGAAGTCACGGCGGCCAGCGTCCCGGACCATCCGGTGCTGGAAGCCCTGGTCACCGGAGACGAAAAGACGGTGCTGGCGGACCGCGGCTACGATTGCCCCCAGTCCATGAAATGCCGGAAGATCGGGGGATTCAGGATGCCGTCGCCCGGCGGCGCTATCCGGGCCAGAAAACGGGACTGCAGGCGCTCAGGCGCTTCAACCGCAGTGTGGTGCGCTTACGGGCGCACGGGGAACATGCCTTCCGGGTGCTGAAGTGTCCGTTTGGCTACCGCAAGACCCGTTACCGGGGACTGGCCAGGAACGGTGCCCAGCTGACCGCGCTGTTTGCCCTGGTCAACTTCTATCTGTTGCGACGAAAGTTATGCTGTCTACAGACAGAGTCCGTCCAACGGTCGGGAATCCGGTTAGAAAAAGGGCAAAAAGCCGCTTTTTTGTGCCTCCGAGGGCAAAAACCCGGGATTTTTGTCGTCAGATGGATGCCAGGCCTGTTTTTCGCTCGAAGCTGGGGACTATTTTCTGCCAGCCCAGAGTTTCCCTAGCAGGTCGCGCAGCCATAATTCGCGCTCGAACTCGGGCAGTGCCGCGAAGATGCCAAAGGCCAGCTTGCCGGCGGCGGTCATGGTGCTGAAGAGTGCCTACGGTTTGTGGCCTGGTGTCCCAAGAGTGCCCCACAATGGGTTTATGATGGCCTGGGGACTCGTCTAATATGTTGATTTTTTGGCGCGCCCAGAGGGAATCGAACCCCCAACCTACGGCTTAGAAGGCCAAAAACGGGCATTTTTGGGGTTCCGCGCCGTTTCCGGCGTTTTTTTATTCTCGCAAAATCAGATACTTGCCGTCAAGCGTTTCCTTATGATTCCTTCCGTTTCCCGGTCTTTCCCGCTCTGAGTGTCGCGGAATTGTCGCGCCAGAGCCGAAAATCTGGGCTCAAGTTCGAACGCTATCGTGTGTAGCCTAATTTGACCGCGCCGGAGCCACGTGCTAGTATTGTTTCTAGAGGTGACGCACAAGCTTCGCTTGTGTTCCGGCCTGGCTCCCGCCTGGTGTCACCTCGCCCGCACAAAATGCGTGCGGCGGAAATAGTGGCGGGACGGGAAATCGGAAAAAATCATGACTTCAGAAAAAAACGCTGACGTGTTGTTGTTCTCGTATTCTGAGCTCGCGAAACTCTTTTGCTGCTCCCCAAAAACTTTGCAAAATTTGGTGTCTGCCGGACGTTTGCCGCGTCCGATTCGCACACTTGTCGGCCCCCGGTTCTCGCCCGGAATCGTCGAACAGATCATGAACCCGCCCGTTTCTCAGAAAGAACGACGAAAGCGCGGACGCCCCAGGATGGCTGCAAGCAGAGAGTAGCCGGCCGTGGCTGCTGCAATGCAGGCAAGGCAGGCAAGGTCGGCTCTTGAAGCCCGGATTCTGCCGTCAGGCTTTGGCGACTACGGTGAGCTGAACGCGGCTCTTTCCAGGCTTTTGAGCTTTGGTTTGTACAGAGAAGTCGTGAGAGCCGTTCAAGATCCGGAGATGGTGGACAATCCAAGGGATTGGCAGCGTGACGAGCATCCTCGTGTGTACCGGCTTGTCATGTCTGAAAAAGAGTTTGGAATCGGACACGGAGCCGCTGTTTCTGCTGACATCAATGCGGCTGTTCGCGAACAGCTTGAATTGCCGTACGCGCTTTATAAAGACACAATCAGAAGTCACCCGGCCGGCCGAATCACTGAGTATCTTCCTATTT
>JAKARO010000040.1 GCA_021821885.1 Pseudomonadota bacterium | reverse complement strand
TTAGTGGATACGGTCGGCGATTGCCGGGCAGAGTTGAGATCGTTGCTCGCGCCACAGTCTCGCCGACTTCGCTGCATAGCCACTGCCATTCGCGCATTGCGCGTTCGTTGGTGAGTTCCGGTTCCATCAGAATCCGGCGCGGGTACTGCCAGCCAGAACGCGATGCGTTTGGCTGGAGCGGAAGCGCCCCTGCCGGGAGCAGCCCTGCCGGGTGCAACCCCTCCTTTTTAGTCATACACATAACCGTCGCTCCTCTGCAAAATCGTCAGATGTTTCGGGTGGACGTCGAAGATTCCCGCTGCCGTCCGGAGTGCAAACGAGGGACGGAAGCGGATGGCGATGCGTCCAGTATGGGTTCCGGCATATTTCCCTTTGGGGATAAAGGCACGAACCGGAATATCTCCGCGCGTTACAGAGTTTCTCGACCCAGGCCCGAAATCTCTGGGAGGTCCGGTGGATCGATGAGGAACAGTTTGATTTCAGGCTAAACGGAAGCGGCACACCTTATCGGTATTGGGATGCTACCGATGCGGTGCGCTTCAGTCTGCAGATGGCGAAAGAGGCGTTGCGGGAAGATTTGCAGGCGGAAGTCAATACCCTGGTTCGGTATGACGCTATCTATCGCAAGGTGGACGCCATTCATGATGTGCGCAACAGCGATCTGTCCCAGTTAATCCGTTCCTGCCTGCAGAATGCGGGCGTGGTCTCGAAAAATCGCAGAAGGCAATTTGCCGCGACGGTGCCTGAGCCGGTTTTCGATGCCATAGAGCAGGCGTGGGCCGAGACGGCGATGCCGTTGGAAGACTTTTCGGAAGAATTGTCTTTGCCCAATCAGGCAGCTCTGGCAGAGGATGCGGGCGAGGGGGGTTGTCGCGCAGGCGGCGCGGATGAAGCGCCTGCCAGCGATAAGTCCGCCTCTTGAACGCGGGCTACGAACAAGAACAGGACAAGGCTATCGCCGGTCCTGTGCCGGTGCCGGTCTCTCCCCGGTCCGGCAGGTCCGTGAGTACAGACGGATCCCGGCGGAGGTCCGGGGGGTATCCTGGGCGGCGCAGGATCGGGACCGGGACGGCAGACCAGATCCGGCAGTCCGCAAACGGACCCGTACGGAGGACGCAGGACCTGGTGGCGCTGTCCGGACTTCCGGAGTTTTGCATTCTGTCCCGTACAACTAGTGGCGAAGCCTCTGGGGCAGCCCGCGGCATCCGGGAGCAGCGGCAGGATCCGGCAATGGGCCGCACGGATCTCCGGAAGGACGGCGGAAACCCGTGACGCTGGAATACCGCAGGCGGAGACAGGTCCCGAAAATGCGTCCTCCATGGCCGGACAGCGTGCAGATCCCGGAAGGAATGCGGCAGGACCGTTTATGCGGACGCCGGGGAGCCTGATCGCTGTTTTTCCGATGCGGTGAAGTGGTGTGATGGGAAAACCATTCTTCTTTCCCACCACCCGCCACAATGACGAGGATGGGAGGCGTTGCTCTTTCCCATTGCTGCATCCATAATTTTCCCATGCGGCAAAGGGATTCAGATATGGCGGAAGACAATCTGGTATTGGAGCAACTCAGGAAGATCCGGGCGGAGCTGGATGCTGCCCGTGAACGCGATCACGAGATCATGGCGCGCTTGAGCGGCATAGGGACCGGACTTGCCCGCATCGCCAGGGATGAGGCTGGCAATTACGCGGAAATCATTCAGGACAGACACGCCATTGACCGCATCCGGGAGCGATTGGACCGGATCGAGCGACGCCTGGAACTAACCGACTGAAGCGGCAGCCCGCGGCCTCCGGGCACGACCGCCGTCTGGCGGGTGTGTGTACCGGAGCCGCTCCTTTTCCGGCGGGCCGGTCCGGCAGCAGGGACTCCGGGGCGGCACCGGGTCCGGGCAGATGGTTCCAGAAAGGGGGCAGACTGGTCCCGGACGGATCCCCCGGGCGGCTTCTGCAGCACGCCCTGTCCAGGCCCACTCCGGAGGACTGCGGAAACCGGCCCGGTCCAGTCTGCCGAAAGCCCCGCCTGGACGCCAGACCGGAGGGCACTTCCATCAGGAAAGGCTATCGCCGGTCCTGTACCGGTTCCCGCTTTTGGACCAGACGGAAATGGCGCGCTCCGGGCACCGGAAAAAACCGCCGGGGAACCCTGCCGCGACCTCGCCGGAACACCTCATGGACCGCCACAGTCCTGGGGCATCCCGGAAGCCCCTCCTGGACACGGGCGCCTCTCTTTCGCTTGCAAAACCGCAAACAGGTACAAAATATTGTATGAAATGCGGCATGGAAATGTGCAGGATATGCAGGATCCCACGGAAAGCAGGATTTCCCTGGCCCCGGAATCCTGCCCTTCCACGGCTTCGCCCTGGGAGCCGGGGTCGGCACCGAAGGGGTTGGCCTGCAGGGCACCACGGCCATCATTCCCGGGACGCTCAACCTCAACGTCGGGTTCAGCACCCTGAGCCTGTCGACGGGCACCCTGCACACCAGAGGCGGGGACTACCGGGCCAGGGTCCGCCTGCAGGGAGAACCGGTTACCCTCAGCTGGTTCCCCTTCCATGGCAATTTCAGCCTGACGGGCGGGATTTTCGTGAACCAGAACCGTTTTCACCTGACCGGAACGCCGGACGCCGGAACCTATACCATCAACGGCACCAGCTACACCGCCTCCCAGGTGGGCACCTTCTCCGGGAACGCGACGTTTGGCGGTGTCGCCCCCTATGTCGGACTGGGATGGGGAGACCCCATGGATGGCGGACGCCTGACCCTCATGATGAACGCGGGCGCCATCTATGAAGGGGCGGCAAACGTCTCTCTCGCGGCCACCGGCGCCGCGGCCAGTCCCCAGCTCGCGTCCAGCCTGCAGCAGGCCCGGCAGTCCCTGGACAGCCGGATCAGCGGATACCAGTGGTGGCCCGTCATGGGAATCGGGCTGATGTACCGCTTCTGACCGGGCGTCCGCCAGGGGACAGGCTGTCCGCAAAAGCCGCAAACCACAGATGCAGGAGGAGATGATCTTGATCGGGAAAATGGTTCCATTCCGGTTCCGGTACGAAGGCAGGGCGGTGCGGGTGCTCCGGGACGAACGGGGAGAGCCGTGGTGGGTGGCGGCCGATGTGTGCAAAATACTGGGAATGGCCAACCCCACCATGGCCATGAGAAAACTGTCGGACGACGAAAGGAGGGGCCTCATTTTAAATGAGGGCCTTATAGATCAGTGGTTTAGTGGCACCACTCCTGGTACGCTGCTCAATCTGGTCAACGAGCCTGGCCTCTATTCCCTCATCCTGCGCAGCCGCAAACCGGAAGCGGAACCCTTCAGGCGATGGGTCACCCACGAGGTGCTGCCGGAAATTCGCAACAGGTACAGATGGCCATTCCTGCCTGTCTCTCCCGCATGAAATTTCCAGCCATCGCCGTGGGTTTTTGTATCCCCAGCCGACGTGGCGGCCTTCCTGCAGGACGAACGGGTGACCCGCATGTACGGGCGGGAGGAAACGCACGAGTTCTGGGTGCGCATCTCCGGGGCCATCCGCAAGTACGGGATGTTCTCGGTGCCCACAAGGTTCACCCTGGGCGAGGCCCGGGCCATCGCCCAAGACCTGGACGAGGTGGCGACCAGGGGGTCGCCCATGGCCGACCGGCAGACGGCGGTGGTTGCATCCATTGACGGGTCGATGGCGTGCGGCCTATGCTGAAACCTATGTCAAAAGGAAGCGTTACCATGCATACGCAACGCCATGTACGTTTTTTTCGGAATGGCCACAATCAAGCGGCTCGTATTCCCCGTGAGTTCGAGATGGACGCGAAAGAGGCCATCATGCGGCGCGAGGATGATCGCCTGATCATTGAGCCCGTAAAACGCAAAGGGCTTCTGGCCACTCTGGCGAGTCTTTCTGCCCTGGATGAAGAGTTCC
>JAKARO010000039.1 GCA_021821885.1 Pseudomonadota bacterium | reverse complement strand
GTCCGACCCCCATCCGGATTTTTCTGCTGGTTTCCCTGCCGCTTCTGGCGTATTTCCTGAGCTGGTACTACAACGGACAGATGATCCCGCTCCTCTCGGCCAGCATGGTGGTTCTGCTGCTCTGGGGCGCCATCGCGGTCTGGCCACGCCTTCGGGCCGGGCTGCCCTGGCCCAGGGGGTTTCTGCCACTGTTCATGCTGCTCTGGGTATTCTGGTTCTGGCTCAGTCTTTTCTGGAGCCAGGTGCCCTACAGCAGCTGGTTCTATTTCTGGGTGCTGGGTTCCCTGCCCATGGGTTTCCTGTTCTGGGTGCTGATGCCAGAAGAAGAGTCCAGGGCTGTCTGGCCCTGGGTCTGGGCCGGCATTCTGGCCAGTGCCTGGGTATTGTCCGTGATGGCGCTGTGGGAATATTTCCATGCCATGGATACGGGCCAGCCCATCGGCAATCTGCGGGTCCGTGGCCCCCTGCTCGATACCAACAGTTTTGCGGCCTGGATGAACCTGCTGTATTTCCCGGTGCTGGCCCGGTTTTTATATCTGGACGGACGTGCACGGACAGGATTTTTTTCCGGGAAAGTGGATTTTCGGCGCCTGTTTTATCTGCTTACCCTGCTGTTTCTGGGATTTGCTTTCTGGGCGACCTACAGCCGGGGGGGCACTCTGGCCTGGATCTGTACGATGGTGGCAGCCCTGGTGCTCTTCCGCAGGAATCCGGGGATAAAATGCCAGATGGTGCTGGTATTGGGTCTTCTGGTAGCCAGTTACGCCATTTTTGGCTATCTCCACCACTACGACATGATCCTCCATCTGGCACCTGGATACCTTGCATCCAGTGTGGACACCATTTCCCGTGGGCTCATGTGGCTTGCGACCTGGCACATATTTCTGGATCACCCCTGGCAGGGAACAGGGATCGGCAGTTATTTCCTGTTTTACCCGGCCTACCGGCTTCCGGGAGAACTGGCATCCGCAGGGACCTATGCCCACAATGATTACCTGGAGTTTCTTGCCGAGGGTGGAATCCTTAACCTGGGATTCCTGCTGGCTTTTGCGGGTGCGCTGTTCTACGCGCTGTACCGTTTCCTGTCATACAGAAATACGGCAGAAGTCCCACTGCTGGAGTCCGGCCGTGCCCTGGATGCAGGTCTGGTGCTTGGCGTATTCGCCATTACGGGCCATGCTCTCGGCAACTTTATTTTTTACAATCTCCCCTTGAGTCTCCTGGCCGGCCTCCTGCTGGGCCAGGCCTGGCGGCAGTCCCTGTCCAGGGGGGAAACAGGTCCCGTGCTGCCCAGGCTCCAGATCCATCACCCGGTTTTTGTGCAGGGCGCGCTGGTTCTCGTCTGGGCAGCAGCGATCTGGTGCCTGATGCTGGATGGTGCGGTGTACGCCCTGTTCAGCAGCAATGGATGGCTGGACCGGGTGATCTCCGGAAAGCAGACCCGCGCCGTATTCCTGATGAAGGCGGCCAACTTTCTGGTGGCGGCCCGGCCCCAGGCGACCCAGCCCCACGTCTATCTGGGAAATGCGTACCAGAATCTGGCAGAGCGGGACAACACCCTGGGCCAGAAGCAGCACCGGGTGCTGATCCGGGCCGCCCTGGCGGAATACCGCCATTCCCTGGCCGGAATCCCCCGGCAATCGGGTGTGCTGAATGCCATGGGAAGTCTTTACCTGCAGCAGGGCAAGTTCCTTGGGCTGGATGCCGGACAGCGGCTGCAGAAAGCGGTTCTTGTCTGGCGGCAGGCTTTGGCTTACGACCCTGAAAGTGTCAATTTGCGCAGCGAAATTGCCCAAAACGCCTTTTTCCGCGAGGGACAGATCCAGGAAGGCCTCTCTTTTCTGAAAGCCGGACTGGATAGGCCCCTGTTTCCGGAATCCCGAAGCCTTCTGGAATGGGTGATTGCGGAAAAAGAATGGACTCTGGAGAAAAATCCGGGGGCAGCAATTCGCACACTGGTGGGCAGTCTCAGGTCCAATCCGGACTTTCTGCCTGCTGTCGAGCTTCTGCGGAAATTTGGCAGCGTCCAGAAAAGTGAAACCGCCAGAAATCCGGCAGCGTAAACGGGAATTCTGCTCCCCATGAAGGGTGCAGGAATGCCTTCAACCGGATGCGGTATAATTGCAGGGAACCAGATCAGGTAGCTTTACCCGCTGGTCCTGGAAGAAGTCTGGAAAGCGCGTGTTTTCCTTTCGGCCGGAAGTGCGGGTCCGGGGGGAATTCCTGCCAGTCCTGAGATTGTTATATTCGGATAAATAAGGAGCAACTGTGAGCAGAAAAGCACTGGTGACCGGCATTACCGGGCAGGACGGGGCCTATCTGGCGGAACTGCTGCTGGAGAAGGGCTATACGGTGTACGGCACCTACCGGCGCACGGCCTCCACCAATTTCTGGCGGATAGAAGAACTCGGCATCCGGAACCATCCCGCGCTCCATCTGGTGGAATACGACCTGACGGACCTGGGCTCCACGCTCCGCCTGCTGGAGAAGGCCCGGCCGGAAGAGGTATACAATCTTGCCGCCCAGAGTTTTGTGGGGGTCTCGTTTGACCAGCCCCAGACGACGGCACAGATCACGGGCATCGGGGCCCTGAACCTGCTGGAAGGCATCCGCACCGTCCATCCGGGAATCCGCTTCTACCAGGCGAGCACCTCCGAGATGTTCGGGAAGGTCCAGGCCATTCCCCAGGACGAAAGCACCCCGTTCTATCCACGCAGCCCCTATGGGGTCGCGAAGCTCTACGCGCACTGGATGACGGTCAATTACCGGGAAAGCTACGGCATTTTTGCCAGCAGCGGGATCCTGTTCAACCATGAGAGCCCCCTGCGCGGACTGGAATTCGTGACCCGCAAGATTACCGACAGCGTGGCCCGGATCTCCCAGGGGAAGCAGGAGGTTCTGGAACTGGGCAACCTGGACGCGAAGCGGGACTGGGGGTATGCCCGGGAATACGTCGAGGGGATGTGGCGCATGCTCCAGGCCGGAGAACCGGATACGTATGTGCTGGCTACCGGCCGTACGGAAACGGTGCGGGATTTTGTCACCATGGCGGCCGCCGCGGCCGGCCTCCCGCTGGAATGGCGCGGGAAGGGCGAGGCGGAAGAGGGCGTGGACCCCCGTACCGGGCACGTCCGGGTCCGGGTCAATCCCGCTTTTTACCGTCCGGCCGAGGTGGACCTGCTGGTGGGCGATCCGGAACGGGCGAAAACCCGTCTGGGCTGGGCCCCCCGCACGACGCTGGAAGAGCTCTGCGCAATGATGGTGGAGGCCGACCAGCGCCGCGTGGCGGCGGGATATTCGTTCTGATGTCCCGTAAAACGGTTCTGGTGACCGGGGCCTCCGGCTTTACCGGGCGCTATCTGGTGCCGGCGCTCCAGAGGGCAGGTTTCCGGGTGGCCGGACTCGGGCAGGGGACCGGCTCCGCGGCGGACGTGGAACAGGTCTGCGACCTCTCCGATGCCGGAGCGGTGCGGGCCGCGGTGCAGGCGGTCCGGCCGCATTATGTGGTGCATCTGGCGGCCCTGGCCTTTGTCGGGCACGGGGATCCCCTGGATTTCTACCGCGTCAATGTCCTGGGCACCCTGAACCTGCTGGAGGCGCTGGACACGCTGGCGGAAAGGCCGGAGAAGGTCGTGGTTGCCAGTTCGGCCAACGTGTATGGGCGGCCGGACCGGGAAGTCCTCACCGAGGAGACCTGCCCGGCCCCGGTGAACCACTACGCCTGCAGCAAGCTGTCCATGGAGCACCTGGTGCGGAACTGGTTTGACCGCCTGCCGGTCGTGATTGCCCGTCCGTTCAACTACACGGGCATCGGCCAGGACGGGCAGTTTCTGGTGCCCAAGATTGTCCGCCATTTCCGGCAGAAGGAACCCCGCATGGAGCTGGGGAACCTGGAGGTCAGCCGGGATTTTCTGGATG
>JAKARO010000038.1 GCA_021821885.1 Pseudomonadota bacterium | reverse complement strand
AAATGAGATTGGCCGGTGGTTCCGGCTCCGGGCGGGAACCGTCCGGGGTGTGGAGCGGTGGAAGTTTCGCCGCGATGAAGCACGAAACTCACGCCATAGCCGTATAGGCCTGGCGGGAGCAGTTCATGGGGCCATCTTCCATCTGTTCCGGGGAATGCCGCTGGGGGAAGTGCTGATCATCGCGGTGGCCGGAATCGTGGTCACCGGCGCGGGCTGGTGGGTGTGGAACAAAAGGAGCGTGCGATGACTCAACCCAGGCATCGCACCTCATCCAGCAATTCCGGGTGCCTCCCAAGCAGATCCAGCAGAATGGCCGTGGATTTCGGCGGGCGCGTCTTGCCGCGCTCGTACTCGGAAAACGCGGATATGCCCCCCCCGAAAAGCAGCCCGGCATCCCTCTGGGTCAAGCGCAAACGCTTGCGCGCCGCCCGTAGCGCCTGGCCCTGGCGTATGGCAGCACTTTTCCGCAAGCCCGCCAGCGCGTCCGCATACCGCCGCGCTTCCCCTTCGTCAAACTCGCATTCTCCGCAGACCGGGCAGTGCCATCCGGAAACCGCCGGCACGGCGCCGGTCAACGTGTCCACGGAAATGGTCACGTCCTTGCGTTCATGGACAAGTTCCGTGCCGTCGTCACATTGCAGACAAAACCGTTTTTCAGTCATGTCAAAGCTCCTTAAACTGAATAACCACTGTCCCTGGCCGCAGCGTGATCTTGACCGGTTGCAGGCCCAGCACGACCGCCAATCCGCCCGCCGGGGAAAGCCCCATCTGATCCAGCCCCTGCAAGGCGGTGGCCGTGAAGGCGCCAACCCCCTGGCGGGCAACGGATGCCTTGACCTCTGGCAGGGAATAGTGGGCTTTCCGTTTCTCCATGGGCAATATTATATGGAATCCATAAGTTTTGTCCAACGGGTTGCTGCTCTCCCGGCGGGATACCGGACGGAACGGAACTGTTCCTTGATTACCGTGAAGAGCGAATCCCGGACTGGTATGCCAGTCAACTACCCCGCCCTGAAGGGCGGAGCCTGCAAGGCAGTACGCAGGCTGGGTTGACCAGGGGGCCGGAGTAATCCGGCAGACGTCTGCAACAGGTCGTTGAGACCCACTCCGGGATGCTTCCCCAGTCCCGGACACTGGAAGGAGGGGATCATGCCGGGCAAAGGCCCGAAGGTTCCAGCCGCTGCCAGCAGTCGCCAAGGCTGACCCGGACGGCAGTTTTCCGATAGCCCAGCTTCGTCGTGGCGAGTTCCTGGTGAGTCCTGGGCTGGTGTACCGCGAGGTTCCGGCAGAACGGGCAAGGCTGGAGGCTTGAGTGGAAAAGCAAATAGGTGGACCAGCACAGCAGGTTGCAGCCTGCAGATGCTGCTGGATGTATCCCGGTCGCCAGCCGGGTGGCTGCGCACGCAGAACCGCAAAAGGGTCAATGGGAGCAGGCGCGAACAGACGCTCAGGTTACACACATCCACGCTTCGTTCGCCCCTTGCGGAGCGCGAGGTCCTTTGCTCACCAGTACCCCATGTCCGGTAAGACGGTAGGTCAGACAAGACTGGATTTTGGGGCTGGATAACACGTCTGGGTTAAGCACGGCATACACGTCCCCGATACATCGTGCGGAGAGAGTAATCAGCCCAGGGTGCCCCTCCGACTTCAACCGGGCGCCCATAGGCTGCGTAAAATGGTAGCTCTCCAGATCAACCAGCGCTGGGTAATCGGCGACACGCGGGCGCAGGTCCACCAGGGCGGCGTCACAACGGACACCATATATCAAACGATCTCCAGTAATGCTTTCCCGGTCTCCAGAAATCACCATCTGCTCAAATCCGGCATCACGTAACAGCCGGGCCTTCCAGTGATATACGGTTTCATGAACGGATGTTTTCACCGTATCCGCGCCGTACCAGATGCCAAAAGAGCCATCACTGTACCGGCTTGCCGCCCAGTTTCTGAACGGGAACCCGATGGCCGCGAACCACCCGGCTTCCTCGAAGGGGCGGTCAATGGCAGGCACCTGGGAGAAATAATTGTGCGGCCTGGCGGCTGCTTCGTACCGCTGTGCCACGAGCCAGTCGTCATGGTGGTCCGAGAGGTCGTTAAACAGATCCTCAGACACCCGCAAACTGATGATGTTGCGAATCAGCGTCCGGTGCGTGTCTGCCAGCGTCAGACCGTCAAAGAAGGATTCCACCAGTCACCCGCCCCTGGCACGGTCCAGATAGGCCCGTACCATCAACAATCCGGCAAATCCCCACTCGCGGACCACTTCCACGGGGGTTCGATTATCGAACGCGCGGTTACGCGCAGTCATCCATTGATAAGCCAGGTCCCTGTCATGAGGGAAAAGCAGTCGCAGATTTTTATGTATGGCGAGCAAATGGCCAGCACGTTCCAGCAGATCCCTGTTTGCGCCCAGTGGTTCGCCTTTGCGGTACCGGCTGAGAGCGGCCCGATTGTCGACTGCCAAACCCAGCAAGGCAAGCTGATCTTCATTGCCCACCATCCAGAGGTCGAAAGCCTTCATCAGCATTTTTGCCAGGACGGACCGGTCATGGACTTTGCTTTCTTTGTCTGTCGTGACCGCTGCTTGAGTCATGGGGCGCCTCCTATGCTATGAAATAATTATAACAATTTATGTTTCTTTTGCAACCGGATTTTTTCCCTGCGCCGCCTTCACAAAAAGGTGGGTGGCAAGGATCTGCGCGAACCAGATTCCTGTCCGCACCCGCTGGCGCTTTTCATCGAACCGCCTCTTTTCCAGCAGCCTCCTCAAAATCCCTCTGCTTCTGTTCCAAGATCCAGAAGCTTTTCTTCGGCGGTGCGACGCAGTTTCTGTTTTCTGTCATTCACGAGTCATCCCCCTGGAGTATAGGGAGAGTCTCGGATTCACATCGAAAACCAGTCCAAGATTTCCGCCGCACCCGGGTTGGTCAGTTTATAGGGCCATTAAGAAACCTCTGATTTGGGCATTTTGGTATACTGGAGGCATTCGGTAGGCAGGAGGAGCAGGACATGTCCGGGCAGATGACTTTTGCGGAGCACCAGAAGCTATCCCGTCGTCGGAAGCTGACCAGGCGGGAGAAGTTTCTGGCAGAGATGGACGCGGTCGTTCCTTGGGCGCGCCTGGTGGCGTTGATCGGGCCGCACTATCCTCGTGGCGGTCGTGGCCGCCAGCCGATGCCCGTGGAGCGGATGTTGCGCATCCATTTTCTGCAACAGTGGTACGCCTGCCCGGATCCCGGCATGGAAGATGCCCTCTACGAAATTCCGCTGCTGCGGCAATTTGCAGGTATCGATTTGGGGCGCGACTTTGTCCCCGATGAAACGGCGATTCTGAAGTTCCGGCGCCTGCTGGAACGGCAGGATCTGGCAGCGGCCATCTTTGCCGAGGTGCAGGCGGTATTGCGAGAAAACGGTCTGGTCCTTGCGGAAGGCAAGATGGTCGATGCCACCCTGATTCACGCCCCCAGCCCGACCAGGAACCGGGAGCACAAACGGGATCCCGAAATGCACCAGACGAAGAAAGGAAATCAGTGGTATTTCGGGATGAAGGCGCATGCAGCGACGGATCCGCAGGGCATTGTTGAGGCCGTGGAGGTCACTGCTGCCAATGTGCCGGATCACCAGGTGCTGGAATCTTTGCCCAGTGGCGCAGAAACCGTGCTGCTGGCGGATCGGGGCTATGACTACCCTGGGGTACACGCGCTACTGGAACAGCGTGGGATTCAGGATGCCGTTGCACGGCGACGCCATCCCGGGCAGAAAACCGGATTGCAGGCACTGAAACGCTTCAACCGCAGTGTGGCGCGTCTGCGCGCGCGTGGGGAACATGCCTTTCGGGTACTCAAATGCCCGTTTGGCTATCGCAGGACCCGCTATCGTGGATTGGCCAGGAATGGCGCGCAACTGACCACGCTGTTCGCGCTGGCCAACCTGTATCTGTTGCGGCGAGAACCCTGTTGGCTACAGGCGTAATCCGTCCAATGATCGGAAATCCAGCCAGAAAAGGGCCCAAACGTGGCTTTCTGGTCCTCTTTGG
>JAKARO010000024.1 GCA_021821885.1 Pseudomonadota bacterium | reverse complement strand
TTCCTTCCTGCCAGTAGCGGCCCTACTTCAGCCACTTTGATTGGCCGGTTCCCTTTGGTTCCGGCCAACTTCACGGCTTATGCCGCGAAACAGGCTACCCCGGCGTGCCCCGTCGTTGACTGCAATCTTCTTGCGAGGATGTTCTTTGCCGCATTCACATCGGCGTGCGCTTCGTGCCCACAGTGCAGGCAACGAAACACGGCCCCTTTGCGGTTCCCTGCGTCCGCCGCGCCCCGGCCAGAGCCGGTCATGTTCCGTACTTTCAGGTCTTCCAGCACCACCACCGCGTGGTTTTTGCTGAGGACGGTGCTGACCTGGTGCAGTACGTTCTTGCGAATCGCAGGGATCGACTGATGCAGCCGCGTGACTTTGGCCTTCTGCTGCTTCCGGTTAGCCGAGAACTTCACTTTGTGCGCGAGCTTTCTTTGCTCCCGCGCCAGCCTCTTTTGCAGATCCCGATAAGCCGTCACCGGCAGGAACATGGTGCCATCGGACAACGTGAGCAGGTTCCCCACGCCCCGATCGCCGCCGACGGCGGTGGCGGATGGAGGCGCAGGGTCCGGGATTTCCTTTCCGGTCTGTATGGCGACAGTCCAGTGACCGCCCGACCGGCTGACGGTGACATTGCGGATTTCGCCGCCGATGATGCAGGACCTGCGGAACTTCACCCAGCCAATACGCGGCAGGAAAATACGGGGGAACACCTGCCTGCCATCTTCGTCCCGTGGCCGCAGATCGATTCTGGTCTGCTCCGGATCGGGATAGCGCAGGCTGTCGTGCCGCCCCTTTTTCCCGAACTCCGGAAACCGCCTGGGGCTGCTTTTGTCAAAGGCCTCCTTGAGCGCCCGGTCCAGAAACCTCAGCGCCCATTGCTGGGGGTGGACGGGGATTCGGACAGGAAGCCGAAAGATTCCCCGTTCCGCCAGGTGGTCAGGCACCTGGCCATGTCCACATAAGACAGGAGGCCGCAACCGTGCTCCAGACAGCTCGTCTGGATAGCTAAAGCGCGGTTCCAGACGAAGCGCACGGCTTTGCGGATCAGCATGGTTCTACCGTATATTTGGCCGATGACAGAAGAAACCGATATAAGACATGGCAGGCATTGTGTTTTTAACCTGCATGTTCACTTGGTCTTTGTGACCAGATACCGCCGTGGCGTATTCACTGGCGAGGTGCTGGCCGATCTGCGAGGCATCTTCGCCGCCGTCTGCCAGGACTTCAGCGCGGAACTGGTGGAGTTCGACGGGGAGGATGACCATGTGCATCTGCTGGTGAACTACCCGCCGAAGATAGCTGTCTCGGCACTGGTGAACAGCCTCAAGGGGGTTTCCAGCCGTCTGATCCGCAAAAAGAGCCACCCCAGCGTCAGCAAGAAATTGTGGGGTGGAGCGCTGTGGTCCCCCTCGTAATTCGCCAGTACATCGAGCAGCAGCAGACGCCGGATTGGTACGCATAACGCAAGGGCGGCGGTGGCATTGAGCCGCCCCCCGCCGCGCTCCTGACCTCCCCCTGAACGACGGGGTTTTCCGCGCATCTCGATAGAAAGACTCAGGCGGGCAGTGTGATGCCAAAATTCTGCCGGAAGCGCTCCGCAAATTCCGCAGGAGTGAAGCTGTGGTTCTGTGTGCCAGCCTTTTCGATTTTGTAACAGCCCATGAGGGAGGCGACCCGTCCGGAAACTGCCCAGTCCCAGCCCTGTTCCAGTCCATGCAGAAGACCTGCCCGGTAAGCATCTCCACAGCCTGTCGGGTCCAGAAGCGCATCCGGTTTTGCCGGGGGAATATCGAATGTCGCAGAAGAAGTATAAATCACGGATCCGTGTTCCCCTCTGGTCACAATCAGGGCGTTCAGGTGGTCGCGCAGTGTTTCCAGGGACCAGCCGGTTTTTGAGAGAACCAGTTCACATTCGTAATCGTTGACACTGAGGTACTCCGCTTTTTCAAGTATCTGGCGCAGGGCGTCGCCATCAAAAAGGGGAAGTCCCTGTCCGGGATCGAAAATCGTGGGAATGCCGGTTTCCCGGAGATCTTCAAGATGCTGGGTCATGGCGGCAAGTCCGTCTGGCGCGACGATGGCCCATCCGGTTTCCGGGGGGATCCGTCCGGCAAGCTGGTTGGTGTGCGCTGAAAACATGGCTCCTGGATGGAAGGCGGTGATCTGGTTGTCATCCAGGTCGGTGGTGATGAACGCCTGGGCGGTATATTCGCTGCCGAGGATACGGATCAGGGAAGTATCTATTCCATGGTTGCCGAGATGCTCGGCGTAGGGACCAAAATCCTGTCCGGCAGTGCCCACAATGGCCGGATTGCCTCCCAGCAGTTTCAGGTTGTATGCAATATTTCCTGCGCATCCCCCAAAATCCCTGCGCATCTCGGGTACCGTGAACGAGACGTTCAGCATGTGTACGCGGTCGGGCAGGATGTGTTTCCGGAAATAATCCTGGAAAACCATGATGGTGTCATAGGCGAGGGAACCGCAGATGAGGGTGGGCATGTCAACTCCTGTTGGTTTTTTGCAAATAAGATGTCAAAAATGTGGTATTTTAATCTAAAGATGGTACCATCATACCAGTTTTTCAGGGGGGCGGTATTTGGAACCTCGGATGCGAAAGTCTTTGCTTCGGAAGGTGGCTGGTGTGCTGGCCGGCCTGGCGGTTCCGGTGCTGGCCCTGGCTGCCCGGGATCCTGGGCGGTCCTATTTTGATGTTTCGGGGGGGGAGACCTTTTTCGCTGCGGGCAGTGGTCTTGCAGGGGGACATCCAACCGTCGGGTTAGGGGTTGGGCACCGTTTTGGCCACCATTTCGGCGTCGAGGCCCAGATTGCGTCGGCTTTTTCCAGCTTGCAGACCCCAGGGGGGCGGCCGGCCAACCAGTACAGTGGATCGGTTGTTGGCCGTCTTTATGCTTCAGGCCGCTCAAGCCCCTATCTCTCGCTGGGTGTCGGGGCCGCCAGCAATCTCTTCAGTCCGCAAGTGGGGCGCGGCAGCTCCCTGATGGGGATTCTTGGTGTTGGCTATGAGCAGAGGCTGGGCAGACATTTTGGCCTGCATCTTGGAGTGCGGGACCAGATGCTTTTCCACCCCCCGCTTTCAGGGCCGGGAACTCTCAATGATATCCAGGTGACGGGCGGAATTTCCTATTTCTGGGGAAGTGGTGATCGCCATGGTTTTCCCGTTGTTGGACCTTCCAGGTCCTGAAATCTCGCTGGGGAGTGGATGAAGGGTTTTCGCATTTTTCGTGAAACGCATTCATTTTCTGTACCGTCTCCGAGTCTGCTATATTGTGCGCGACTTCTATCCGGATCACCAGAATTGCGTGAGGAGCCGTCTGCATGACCAAAAATTACCTGTTCACTTCCGAGTCTGTTTCTGAGGGCCATCCTGACAAGGTGGCTGATCAGATATCAGATGCCATTCTGGATGCTATCCTGGCGCAGGACCCCCACGGTCGCGTAGCAGCAGAAACTCTCATTACTACCGGCCTTGTGGTGTTGGCTGGAGAGATTACCACGAAGGCACAGGTCGACTATGCAGACACCGCCCGGCAGACAGTGCGCCGGATCGGCTACGATTCTTCCGAAATGGGCTTTGACTGGGCATCCTGTGCGGTTGTCCAGACTCTTGACAGGCAGTCGCCAGATATTGCCCAGGGGGTGGATGAGGGTTCCGGGATTGACCTGGACCAGGGGGCCGGAGACCAGGGCCTGATGTTTGGCTTTGCCTGTGACGAGACAGATGTGCTCATGCCCAGTCCGATCTACTTTGCCCACCGGCTTACCGAGCGGCAGGCCATGGTGCGCAAGGACGGCCGCCTGCCCTGGTTGAGGCCTGATGCCAAAAGCCAGGTGACAGTGCGCTATGAGAACGGGCAGCCGGTGGCTATTGATGCCGTGGTGCTTTCTACCCAGCATGCCCCGGATATTCCGTATGCGGATCTGGTGGAGGCTGTCCGGGAAGAAATCATCCGGCCGGTGCTTCCGCCAGAAATGCTGCACAGGGATACCCGCTATTTCATTAACCCGACAGGGCGCTTCGTGATTGGTGGGCCGGTGGGTGACTGTGGTCTGACCGGCCGCAAGATTATTGTCGATACCTATGGTGGACAGGGAAGTCATGGTGGCGGGGCCTTTTCGGGCAAGGATCCCTCCAAGGTGGACCGTTCTTCCTCCTACGCCGGGCGCTATGTGGCCAAAAATATTGTGGCCGCCGGTCTCGCGAGGCGGTGTGAAGTGCAGATTGCCTATGCCATAGGTATTTCCCAGCCGGTAAGCCTTATGGTGGATACGTTTGGTACGGGTGCGATTGAGGATGGCCGTATCGCACAGCTGGTCCGCGACCACTTTGACCTGCGCCCCAAGGGCATCATCCAGATGCTGGATCTTCTTCGTCCCATCTACGGCAAAACGGCCGCGTACGGCCATTTCGGGCGCGAAGAGCCGGAATTTACCTGGGAGCGTACAGACCGGGCAGCCATGCTTCGGGAGGCTGCCGGCCTGCGCTAGGGGAGTGCTTTCCCGGAACCGGGTTCCACCGAGGGGCGCTGCAGCCCCATGCCTGCTTTCTGGTGCAAACAGGCATGGGGTCAGGCTCGGCCGGAGCCTTCCATTCCAACAACCGCGCTCGCATTCATGACCAGGAGTGTTATGACCATGAACGCTGTGCTGCACGGAAGAAACGATTTTCGCGTTGCGGACTGTTCTCTCGCCAATTGGGGCCGACAGGAAATCCGTATTGCCGAGACTGAAATGCCCGCCCTTATGAGCATCCGCAGGAAATATGAGGCAGCGCAGCCTCTGCGTGGGGCCAGAATTGCCGGGTGCATCCATATGACGATCCAGACGGCTGTTCTGATCGAGACGCTTGTGGCCCTTGGTGCGGAAGTCCGCTGGTCTTCCTGCAATATTTTTTCAACCCAGGACCAGGCGGCCGCCGCCATCGCGGAAGCTGGTATCCCGGTTTTTGCCTGGAAGGGAGAAACTGAGGAAGAGTACTGGTGGTGTGTCGAGCAGACGGTCCATGGCCCGGAGGGCTGGACTCCCAACATGCTTCTGGACGATGGCGGAGATCTCACCGGACTGGTCCACGAAAAATATCCGGAACTGCTGGCGCGGATTCATGGCGTCTCTGAAGAGACAACCACAGGCGTGCACCGGCTCTGGGAAATGGCACGCAGGGGCACTCTCCGGATCCCGGCCATCAACGTTAACGACTCGGTTACCAAAAGCAAGAATGACAACAAATATGGCTGCCGGCACTCCCTTAATGATGCCATCAAGCGGGCCACCGATCACCTGCTGGCCGGAAAAAAGGCGCTGGTGCTGGGTTATGGGGATGTGGGCAAGGGGTCTGCAGCCTCACTCCGTCAGGAAGGGATGATCGTACGGGTCACGGAGATCGACCCCATATGTGCCATGCAGGCCTGCATGGATGGTTATGAGGTGGTGTCTCCATATCTGGGGGGGGTCAGCGACGGCACAGCGGGATGCGTTGACCGGCAGCTCCTTGGGCAGACCGATCTCCTTGTAACAGCTACGGGCAATCTGAACGTATGTGACGCGCACATGCTGGCTGCCCTGAAAAAAGGGGCTGTAGTATGCAATATTGGCCATTTCGACAATGAGATAGATACGGCTTACATGCGGTCGAACTGGGCCTGGGAAGAGGTCAAGCCCCAGGTGCACAAGGTATACAGGGGTACCCCTGCAGGGGGCAGTCCTGATCCTGCGAGTGACGACTATCTTCTCCTTCTGTCAGAGGGAAGGCTGGTCAACCTGGGGAACGCTACCGGTCACCCCAGCCGGATTATGGATGGTTCTTTTGCCAACCAGGTTCTGGCCCAGATCCATCTCTATCAGGGTGGTTTTGCAGATCTTCCAGCCCCGGCGAAGACAGGCCGCATCACTGTGGATGTGCTGCCCAAATCCCTGGACGAAGAGGTGGCACGCTACATGGTGGAAGGTTTTGGCGGGGTCATTACCCGTATGAGCGATGCGCAGGCAGAATATCTGGGAGTGCCTGCAGCCGGACCTTTCAAGCCTGACACCTACCGTTACTGATGGCTGCCCATCCGGAAGTCTCGGTGGAGTTTTTTCCACCGAAAAACGCGGCAGGCCGGGAAAGGCTCCTTGCGGCCATGGCTGCCCTTGAACCTGTGCGGCCAGCGTATGCCTCGGTGACCTATGGTGCGGGCGGGTCAACCCGGGAGCGGACGCTGGCAACAGTGCAGATGGTCCAGCAGAAAAGCCGGTTTGAGCCGGTACCCCATCTCACCTGTATCGGATCGACTGAAGAGGGTGTCCGGGAGCTTCTGGGCTATTATCGTGACTGGGGCATCCGCCGCATCGTTGCCCTGAGAGGGGATCTTCCGGAAGGAATGGAAAACCCCGGATTTTTCCGTCACGCATCGGATCTTGTTGCTTATGTCCAGGCTTTTGGCGGTTTTGAAATCCTGGTTTCGGCCTATCCTGAAGTCCATCCGGAAGCCAGCAGTGCAATTACAGACCTGGACTATCTGGTAGCGAAGGTCGGAGCCGGAGCTTCGGCACTGATCACGCAGTATTTCTACAACCCGGATGCCTATCTCCATCTAAGGGATGCGCTGGCCAGACGGGGAATCAATGTCCCGATAACGGTAGGGGTAATGCCCTTTGTGAGTTATGAGCAGATTTCCCGGTTTTCTGTCCAGTGTGGCGCCGAGGTGCCCCGGTATCTGCGGATGGCGATGGAAGCCTGTGCTGGCGATACGGCTGCGCAGTGGCAGACCGGGGTGGAAATCCTGTCGCGCCAGTGCCAGCTGCTCTTGCGTGAAGGCGTGCCTGGACTCCATTTTTATACACTCAACCAGGCCGAGACAACCCTGGCCATCTGGCGGAATCTCAGTATTTGAGCGAGGTGCTGGCGATGGTACACTCCCCACAAATGGCGAGCATCTGTCTGCAGCGCCGGAAAATTCCCAATTGTCACAGGAGAGAAGTCCAATGTCCATGAAACACCCCGTCATTGCCGTGACCGGATCCTCTGGTGCGGGGACGACTACTGTCAAACACGCTTTCCACGATATTTTCCGGCGCCTTAAAGTCGGTCCAGTTGTGATCGAGGGGGACAGTTTTCACCGCTATAACCGGACGGAGATGCGTGAGGCCATCGCTCAGGCTGCGGCAGAAGGGCGGACCATCAGCCATTTTGGTCCGGAAGGCAATGATTTCGGGGCGCTTGAAACTCTTTTCCGCGAATATGCGAACACCGGTAGCGGACAAATGCGTTACTATGTTCACGACGAAGAAGAAGCACAACTGCGGGGAAGTGCCCCGGGTACTTTTACGCCCTGGCAAACAATCCCCGCAGGCACGGACCTGCTTTTTTACGAGGGTCTGCACGGTGGCGTGAAGACGGCCGAGCATGACGTCGCAAGCCATGTGGACCTTCTGGTGGGCGTGGTGCCTGTGGTAAATCTGGAGTGGATCCAGAAAATCCACCGTGACAACGCACAGCGCGGCTACTCTGCGGAAGCCATCGTCGACACCATCCTGCGCAGGATGCCCGACTACATTCACCATATTACGCCCCAGTTTAGCCGGTCGCATATCAACTTCCAGCGCGTCCCTCTTGTGGATACATCCAACCCCTTTATCGCCAGGGATATCCCGACACCAGATGAGAGTATGGTGGTTATCCGTTTCCGGGAATATCGCGCCGAGAATTTCCCCCACCTGCTCCAGATGATCCCGGGAAGCTTTATGTCCAGGACCAATACCATTGTTGTGCCCGGAGTAAAGATGGGATACGCCATGGAACTGATCCTTGGCCCACGGATCGAGAGAATGCTGGAAGCGCGCAAAACAGTAAGCTGACGGCCACTGGATTTCAGGTTTTTCCGGCCGGAGATTTCTCTCCGGCCTTTTTTGTGTCCGGACGTGCCCGCTCCAACGGATGCAAGTCCTGCCCCCAGGCTGGATAATGGCGGCCAACCCGTGCCGCTGGCAGGGCAGCAGTGGTCAATGCCATGCGTAACATGGCCTGCCTTGTGCCCATCTGGGAATACCCCGGTTTTTCTAGCCTCAAGCCCGATTAGTCCGCTGGCGCGTCTGCTTTTTCCATACGGCAACGCCTCTGGTGTTATCCAGTTGCATCAACCGGGGGGAATCGCAGGTGGCAGTCCAGCCGGAAGGGGGAACCGGACAATCCGGTCAGGGACGGAAACCGTTTCCGGCAGCCGTGACCGTCTGGTAGAGCGGCTGTTCCGGGAAGCGCTGCATCTGGTGCTGAAGGGCAAAGGGCAGAAAATTTCCCCGGGATGGTGTGAGCGGAACAGACCCTAAAGCCGCACGGGTCCGTGCCGAGCTACCGGAACTGCTACTGGTTTTTCTGTCAATTTATAAATTTTTACTGTTTTATGGAAATATTAATTTTGTAATTATTCTGTTACACATTGATTGTAATATTTTTGTTACATATGAATTAAAAGTTGCATTGTTTTTTTTCTTGCCGTATTTTCGCAAAATACTGATAGTGCACCAGGGGAAGGGCAATGCGTTGCGGGTTTGCCATATTCAGTGCGTCTGTCCTGCTATTCTCGCAAATGCTGGCCACCCAGACCATGGGCGCCGGGTATCCGCGTCCCAAAGCTCCCAGCGTGGCGTTCTATTATGGATCGGGTCCTGTACCTTCCGGTCTTCTTGATTTTAACTGGCTGGTGGTCAATCCAGGAAAAAAGCGGCTGCCAGGAAAAATGCCAGCCGGACATGACGTTTTTGCCTATGCGAGTATTGGAGAAACAACACCGGGTGATCCGGCGTACAGAAACCTTCCTCAAGGCTGTGGCATGGGAACCGACCCCAATTGGGGTGGAACGGTTATCAACCTGGCCAAGCCGGTCTGCCGGGCCTATATCCTCGGCCATGTAATTGATCCTGCCTGGAACGAGGGTTACCGGGGATTTTTCCTGGATACCCTGGATTCGTACAGGCTTGCCGCAAAGTCGCCTTCTGCAAGGCAGGTGCAGCAGCAGGGTCTGGTCCGGATGGTCCGGGCCATTAGGACGGCCCATCCGGATGCAAGGCTTATAGCGAACCGGGGCTTTTCGGTTTTGCCAGAAATCCACCATGATCTGGTGGCCGTCGCGGCTGAATCCCTCTTTCGACAGTGGAATCCGGCTACTAGGGCCTATTCTGCCGTACCAGAAACAGAGAGAAAAGCGCTGGTAGGCGAACTGCGCGGTGCGCAGGGCTTGGGGCTGCCGGCTATCGTCCTGGATTATCTTCCTGCCCGGCTAAACCGTGCGGGCTGGTGGCAGGATGCCCAAAAAATACGCAGGCTCGGTTTTGTTCCGTATGTGACAGATGCCACACTGACGGCAGTGGGTGCGGGAGTGCTCGAACCCATGCCACGGACCGTGGCCGTGTTTTACAACAGCAGCAGCACAGAGCAGGCGAGTTCTGCTTTCGCAGACGGGGCAATGCCCCTGGAATATCTCGGTTATGCCCCCCGTTTTTACCGCCTTTCCCGGGAGCTTCCCGGTTTGCCGGAAGCTGGAGAGTATGCGGGGGTCATCCTCTGGAGTGATGGCAATCCCATCCAGAATCGGCAGGGACTGTCCCGCTGGCTCCGCGCGGCAAAAGAACAGGGAGTTCCCATTCTCTTGCTGGGCAGTTTCCAGAACGATCTGGACAGTGGGCTGTACCAGCAGCTGGGCATGGTGAAACCAGAATCCGAAATTTCTTTATCCCCGGTTCTTAAGGCCCAAAACCGGGCGATGGGATACGAGATTCCTGTGACCCCGGATTCGCGGGATTTCATGAAGTTCCGTGCCCCGGCGGGCAGCACGATCTGGCTCCGCCTTGAAAATTCCCGTGGAGACCGTGAAGACGCGGCAGCGGTGACCGCATGGGGTGGCTATGTGCTGTCTCCCTATTTGCTGACGACCCTGCCCAACAAGGACAACCGATGGGAAACAGATCCGTTTCGGCTGTACAGGGAGGCTTTCAGGCTTCCGCCCATGCCAGTACCCGATACGACAACGGAGGGCGGAAGAAGGCTGTTTATGGCCCAGACAGACGGGGATGGCTTTCTCAGTAGAGCACAATTTCCGCCATACCATATCGCGGGTGAAGTCTACATGCACCGCATACTGGAGAGATACAGGCTGCCATTTACTGGTTCAGTAATTGTTGGTGATCTCCTTCCCGGAAAAAAAGGGCTGTATCCAGCCATGGCACGGCTGGGCATGCATGTGGCCAGAGAAATATTCCGCATGCCCTACGTGGAGATTGGCTCCCACACCTGGTCGCATCCTTTCAGCTGGCCTGAAATTGAGGCCGGGAAAAATTTCCCGGGAATCAATCTCCCGGTTCCCGGCTATCACTTTAGTCCATACATGGAAGCCGTGGGGGCTGCCAGATGGATCGACAGGTTTCTCGCTCCTGCCGGAAAGAGGGTGGTGATTGACCAGTGGTCAGGTGACTGCGAGCCGGATGCGCAGGTGGTGGGACTGGCGTATGGGGCAGGCCTGCAGAATATCAACGGCGGAGAAACCACGATCAGCCACAAGAATCCCAGCATCACTGCCGTCCCCCCCATTGGCATTTTCCGGGGGAAATGGTTACAGGTTTTCGCGCCAGATGCCAACGAGGACTATTACACAAACCAGTGGCATGGTCCGTACTGGGGCTATGAAAACGTTATCCAGACCTTCGATATGACGGACAGGCCTCACCGGGTGAAACCGGTTGACATCTATACCCACTGGTATTCGGCCACAAAACGGGCATCACTGGCAGCGCTGGATAGGGTGTACCGCTGGGTACAAAAGCAGGCGGTCACGCCAGTCTATGTTTCCACGTACGCCCAGATCGCCAGCAATTTCTATACGGTTCGTATTGCGAGGGAAAGAGGAGGGTTCTGGATTGGGGGAGCAAAGGCCCTTCAGGAACTGCGCATGCCAGTCCAGCTTGGCCGACCCAATATAGCCCGCAGTCACGGCATCGCCGGATATAGCCCCAGCCCTAACGGGCGACTTTATGTTCATGTGGCGGACCGTTCGCCGGCATATCTTTCGCTGGATGCCGGGGGAGGAGTTTTTCCCTATATCCGCACAGCCAATGCATCCATCTCAGAATTTTCAGTCCAGGGGAGGGGATTTTCTGCCATACTGGACGGTACCGTTCCCCTTCGGCTCCAGCTGGGCGACGCACAGGGCTGCCAGGTTATGGCGGGAAGAGGAAAACCGGCAGCTGTGCCTCCTGATGGGAGACTCCAAATGAGCAGGCGGGAGGTTTCCATACATGTTTCCTGCCACTGAAAGAAAAAGTGGGGTACGATTTTCGGGGGTTCTGAAACCTGCAAGCCTGCTGTTATTCGTGCTTGCAGTGGTTTTAGCGGTAGCCGGCATCGCCTGGGATTCTGGGTGGCGGGGAGATTTTTCTTTTCTGCACTCACAGGCAGACGGTACAGCCCGTATCCAGACTGCGCGACTGCTGCTGAAAAGTGGACAATATGCTGCAGCAAAGGCGCAGCTCCGGCCGATCCTTGCAGAGGCCGGGACCCCGCTCTATCGCCCTGCCCAGCTGCTGCAATGGCGCATTGACTGGAGCCAGACCATGGCCCTTCCTGGGGGATCCGTGGCCTATCAGCAGGCCCTCCACCGGATCACCGCCGAACTCCGGGGACTTCTGTCGGAGGGAGCGTGGCCAGCCGGGCAATGGAAGGCTTTTGCCCTGGATGCTTGGCGTCTCGGGGCTTTTGACCTGAGTGCACAGGCCTGGCTGGCTGCCGCCCGGGAGAATCCCAAAGGATCCCGTCTGGACATGGAATCGGCTGCCAGAGCCATGGCTGCCGCCGGGAAAGTTGTGGAGGCTGGAAAGATCCGTCTTGCCATGGCAGAGAAGGACCGCAATCCGGCATCGCAGACACGGGATTTCATGGCAGGAATGGCGTGGATTGTGAGTGGGGACAATCCGCAGCTTTCCCTGGATCTTGGCAGGGCCTATCTGTCCAGGATGCCTGCGCTGCTAGGCAGCCCATCTGTTATCCAGTATATGTCGAGCCTTGCATTTGCGGCAGACCAGCCCCGACTGGCAGCAAAGTGGCTGAAAGCCGGGCTGGAGAAAAAACCGATGGATCTGACATCATGACCTGCATCCGCGCTCCTGTTCTTTTCTGCTGTGTTTTCCTGGCGATGTCCGGCCTGTCCCATGCGGACAGGGCTGCCCTTCCCTGGTGGAAATCCCCAGGAAGCCTTGCCTCCCAGGACACCGGATGGCGGGCCCGGCAGCTTCAGTTGAGCCAGAATGCAGATTCTTTTGCTGCGAGACTTGCACGAAATCTCCGTACGGGGAAGGGGATGGCCTATCTGGAGGAGGGAGGGGTTTCGCCTGCCTGGTACAAGCCTCCCATCGTGGTGCGGCCATTTCCGGCTCCATTCTCCGCTGGGCTATACGATCTTGCCTTCCGTGCGTTTGTCCAGACCCACCATCTGCAGGAGGCCTATCGCCTTGCGTATGGAGCCGTTCAGCAGCGTCCGGACAGTTTCCTCTGGAGGAAAAGGCTGATCCAGGTATCCCTGTGGCTTGGCCAGCGGGAAGAAGCCATGCGCCAGTGGCAATGGCTTGCCAGTAAGGGGGTGGCTGGTGCCATGGCCAAATCGCTCCATCTTGCTGCGGAGCTGTCGCATCCGGAAATTGTCGTCCGACTGCTCTCGCCGCTGGGACGCCGGGGGGAATTGGGCAGGACGGACTGGAAAACCCTGATTTTTGCCTATGGAGAGCTAGGTGAGCCCGAGAAGGCCGTTTCCGATATTGATGCAGCCCTGCGTCAGCGAAAGAGTCGCTATCTGCTAGAGCAGAAAGCGTATTTGTCCTACCAGATGGGTGAGCTCCAGAAAAGCCTGCTGGCTCTGGAATCCATTTCCCGGAATTTCCATCCAACCCCGCAGATTGCCAAAGAAGAGGCACGTCTCTTATCCATGCAGGGGAAATACGGGAAGGCCTTCGCCGTCATGGAGAGAGTTCGTCCCGAAGCAACTCTGGAAGATGTACCGTTCTGGCAGCTCTACGCTGTACTGGCCTGGAAGATCCACAACAATCCTGCAGCACTGGATGCAGAAAAAAAACTCTATCTTCTGGGTGCGGCGAGCGAGTACGACCTGCAGCGCCTTGTGGTTCTGGCGGGGCTAAAAAATCCGCAGGCTTCCCTTGCTGTAGCGCAGGTAGGGTGGAAAAAATATCAACTTCCCCTATTTTATTTCGAAGCCCTTTATTACGCAGGCCAGGCCAGGGAGTGGGGGACAATGCACAGGCTTCTGGACTCGGTTCCGGAAAAGGATCCCAGGGATCTGAAAAGCTTTCCGGCCTACTGGATGGCCATGGGTAAATGGGCCAGCGCAATGCGCAATTACCCGGCTGCTGGTCTGGCCTATGCCGAGGCTCTTCGCCTCAACCCCGGAGATCCCGGTACTGAAAACGATCTGCTATGGATGCTTATGGATTCAGGAAAACAGAAGACCCTTGCTGCCCTGCTGACCGGGAATAGCCAGCATCCAGTGCCGGCGGTGGCAGGGGCAGTCCGGAATGCTTTGGGGTTCGTGGGAAGAACGCGGGAGGCACTTTTTGTGATGGCCCAGGAACAGGCTAAAAAGCCGGATACCCGGACCATGCTGGACCAGTCTTACCTTTTGGGGGACGCGGGCGATCATGGGCTGGCCTGGACATTCAGGCAGAAGGCCATACAGAAAAGCCTCCATTCCCTGCAGGGAATTACAGGTCATAGAGGCCAGCCATGAAGAAAGGAACGGGCCTTCCGCATGGACATGCACCGCAGCGTACCGTTCCAGGGAAAATCCACGTCCGAATCGGTGTGGTTTTGTTCTGGGTGGCATTTCTGCCTGCCGCCCAGGCTCTGGGGGGGGATTTTTTCTCCCGGAACCAGGGAATGGGCGGTGATGTTCCGCAGCATGGCCCTGACATGCAGGCAAAAGTCGTGACAACGGAGGCGGGGCTCCCCACGGTCACCGGCAATTCTCTTCATCGCCGGAAAACCGCCCCTCTGCAGAAGCCGGTGCAGGAACTAGCAGAAGCACTCGCTGCAGATCCACAGGAAGGGAATGTAACGCGTCGTGCCCTGCTATCTGCAGCCCGGAGGGGTGACTATCTTCCCGCGATTTCGTGGTCACTTTCCCGGAGGGACTGGAGCCTGGCACAATTTCTCGTGCACGCCGATCCCCGGCATGTGCCAGGCTGGGTGTACATGAGCCTGGCCCTGCACAACCGGGACATGGAGGAATTGCATCATCTTGTATCCCGTCCGGGAAGATATCCATCCCGGGATCTTTTTCGCAGCTACATGGATCTCGGTGAATACTGGCAGGCCCGGACAGTTGCCTTACACCGTCTGCAGGTTCAGCCGGACGACCGCAAAATTCGCAAAGAATACCTGGAGGCCGTCCGTCTTACAGCAGATTCTGCGGATCTGACTGGTATGTGGCAAAGTTTTGGCGGTCTGCAGCTATATGGCCCCAAGGCTGATCTGAGAATGCATTTCCAGCATTCCAGATGGGGTTTCCAGGTCAAGAACAGAACCCTGTGGCCGTCAGCAAATGCATCAGCCTATCTGCAGCATCTCCCTGGAATCATGAATATGCTGGAAGCTGGAGTTTTCAGGGAAGGACGAAGCTGGCAGTCCAGCCTGACACTTGGGCAGTACAGGGCCCTGAGGAATACCCTGACAGCCAGGGCTGCAGTCTTTGTGCAGATGACCCGTGACACCCAGGTCTCTGCTACCCTCGACTACCACGACCAGAGTTTCCAGAGCCCGGTAATGGCTGTGGGAGGCATGGCCGACCGTACCCGTCTGCAGGTTGCACAGCAGCTTGGGGACTGGATTCTGGATGCTGGCGGTGGCTGGACCCAGTATCAGGGCCAGGATGGCCTGGTGCAGGGGAGCGACCGCTATGTGGAGGCTGGAGTGTTCTGGCAGGGTGGCCTGGGGCCATGGCGGATCCGGCTGGGCCCCTTTGCCAGCTTTCATGCAATGCAGCGGAGCGGGCAAGTGCGGGGGATTGTGAACAGCCTGCTTGAGCCCGGGGCACGGAATATGGATTTTGTCCTTCCGCCAACGTACGCCGATTACGGGGTGCGCCTGTCCTGGGGTGCACGGCCCTGGGGACCAGAGGCAGTCTGGATGCCACACCTCGGACTCAGTCTCTACGACAATACCCGGTTTGGTTTTCAGTACCAGCTGGATGCGGGAATTAGTACGCCGGTTTTGGGTCCTGACCAGCTGAGCCTTGATTTCTCCCAGGGACAGGGAGGAAATGGCCTTGCCCTCAACCAGCGTACCGTCGAACTGGGATACCGTTTCTTTTTTTAGGATGCCAAGGGGGAGATAACGAACATGTGGCGTAAAACTCTAAGCATTTCCATCACCATTCTGGCCCTGTCTGGCTGTGCAGGGATGGACATAAAGTCGGCCAGGCCGATAGCCCCGGGCAGCGGAGCGGAATGGGCGGTTCTGCCATTCGCAAACAATACCGAGACCCCGATGGCTAATGAGCGGGCAGCAGCAATGGGGGCATCCATATTACAGACGGATTCGCAGCGGGTCACTGGTACATTGCCAATTAGCAGCCGGACCTGGGCCATTCTTGGCGGGGACTGGAAAAAAGAATATACGACCGCCCTTTCTGCCGCGCGCAGGGATGGGGTCCGGTATGCCCTTGCCGGGAGCGTTGATGAATGGACCTACCGAGCCGGCATCAATGCCGAACCAGTGGTAACCATGACACTTTGGGTTGTTGACGTGCCTACCGGGGAAACCATATGGACTGGTCTTGGGAGTGCGCATGGAGGCACCCTCGGGCGGAGCGGTACAGGCGGGATTGCCCAGGGACTGATGCAGCGGCTGATCCACCGCGCGCTGAAACAATAGGGACGTACGGCATGGCCAAGCGTCGGCTGTTAACAGCGGTTCCCCGGGTGGGAGAAGGGTGGGTGGAGGCCCTTGTCCTGCCCGTTCTGGGGCTTCTGCTGGGCTGGATGGTAAGCCCAAAGGATCCCCTGCTGGTATACCAGCCTTTCCCGTGGTTGTTGCTGATTCCCCTGCTTATTGCCCTGCGGTATGAATTTATGCCGGCCCTTCTCTCCATCGCTGTTCTGGGAACCGTCTTTTTCTGGCATGCATATCCCATGGACACCACAATAGAATATGCGGCCGGGTTTCTGCTTGTGGCCCTGATCGCAGGAGAATACGCCGGATATTGGGCGCGCCAGGAACAGGGAAAAGTTCTTCAGGAAGAAATTGCATCCACCCGCCTCCACCAGCTGACCGACGACCTGTATACAACCCAGATATCTTTGGACCGGCTGGAACAGAGTCTCCTTTACCAGCCTGTATCTGTGCGGAGTGTCCTGGGAGAGCTCAGGGGCAGGATCGCAGAGACCAGGGGCGAGGTGGATTCCAGACTGGCACAAAATTTTCTTTATTTTCTCAACCAGCTTTCCGGAGTCCAGATTGCGAGCTTTTACCGTCTGGGAAACGGAGATGCTCCGGAACTTCTGGCTTCCTTTGGCGCTACAAAGGAATGGTACGGTGATGACAGGATATGGAAAAACGCGGTAAAAACATGCAAAAGCCAGACTCTTGCAGACCTTGAGATAACGCAGATCCAGCATTATATCAGCGTCCACGTCTATAAGGATGGCAGGGGACAGTGCCATGTGCTGGCCATCGAGGATCTTTCTTTTTTTTCGATCAGCAAAGAAAATCTTCAGGTGATCGAGGTCGTTTTCCAGTATCTCTGCCGATTTGGGGATTCTTACCGGAAAGGGCTTGAGATTCTTGAACTCTGGCCAGACTGCCCCGCAGAGTTTGCGGCTGACTTCATCCAGCTCCAGAGCCTTTGCCAGGATGTTCCAAGGTCAGGGATTGTCCTGAATTATACTTTCCGGGCCTGTGATGCTTCAGAAAGGATAATTGAAAAGCTGCAGCGATTGCGGCGGGGGATGGATCTTCTGTGGATCCATCGCGTAGCCAATACAGTTCAGGTTATTGTGCTGCTGCCCTTTGCAGGTACTGCAGCGGCAGAAGGGCATTACGTGCGGATGCAGTCTGAGATCCAGCAATGCTATTCCCATGACTGGGAAGAGGGCTTCCTGCAATACCGGCTGTTCCCGATTGGAGAAGAGAGTGTCCAGGTACAGGTTCGGCGTTTCCTGGACATGGGAACGGTAGCGGAATGAATCTTTTGGCCCACTCTTACCCGCTATACCAGTACTACTTCCTATACTGGCTGGTAGGGATAGCCTCCGCCTATTTGATTTGCCCCGCCGGAGCGGAGGGGAAAAAGGGTTTTGCGGGGTTGATGCTGGCCATTATTGCTACCGCCATCCCTTTCTTCGGTCCAGTGGTAAGCGTTGTATACGCCTTCGTGCTGCGTGGCATCCAGCATCGTGCCATGGAACCGGATCTCGAAAATATTACCGTGCCAGAACATGCAAGGGACAGCCGGCTGGTTCAGTCTTCTGCGACTGCAGGCAGCGCAACAGCCCGGCTTAAAGGATCCAGGGATCCCCGGCGGAGGATGGAGGTGCTGACGCATATCTCTGACTCCCGTCTCGCGGCCCAGCACCAGATTCTCCGAAGCGCACTATCAGATAGTGCTGAAGAAGTGCGGCTACTGGCCTATGCGGCACTGGACCGGAGAGAGGAAGAAAATGCCGGACTTGTAATGAAGCTGGAGCAGCAGATGCAGACTGCAGAATCCCCCGAAATGCTGGGCCGGCTGCGCCAGTATCGGCGATGGCTGGACTGGAACATCGCACATGCTGTTTCCAGGGATACGGCAGAACCGGAAACCGGCCGCCCGGCAGCGGAAATCCACCCTGCAGCCTCGCCAGGAAAAGAGGTCCCCCAGACGGCGGCTGGCCAGGAGATTCCGTCCATGAGTCTCCTGCAGGGACTGGAGAGCCTTGAAAAAGGAGAGGCACAGGCGGCCATCATGCACCTTGAACGGGCAATGGAAGCAGGCGTGGCTGCCCCCATCATTGCACCACCACTGGCGGCTGCATACTTCCTTGTCAGGAGGTACGACAAAATTATGGATGTTTACCAGCATGTTCCGGAGCTCGCGCTGTCTCCGCGCTACGCGGCATCCGCTGGTCTCTGGACGGGTATAAGAAAATGACATCCAGCATGAGAGAAGCTTCTGAGGTCGATATTCTTCTTGTTCTGGAAGGGACTTTCCCATATGTGCGTGGAGGTGTTTCCTCGTGGGTGTACCGCCTGATACTCAGCTTTCCGGAATACCGGTTTGGGGTGATTTTCCTTGGTAGCGCAAAAGAAGACTATCAGGGGAGTTTCTACGATATTCCGGAGAATGTCGTCTACTATTCAGAATATTTTCTGTACGGAAGTACCGGGAAAGAAGAGAAGGCAAAAAAATTTCAGCGTTCGGCAGATTATGGATCAGCAAAGATTTTTCATGAGGAAATAAAGCATTCGTTTCTGGATAATTCATTCCAGCTGGATATTGGAAGATGCAACGGAAATTTTGGGGTATCCAAGGAAGATTTTCTTCATGGTCGGGAGTCCTGGGAATATCTTCTCGAGAATTATTCGGAAATTCAGGAAAAACCTGCTTTTGTTGACTACTTCTGGACAATAAGAGGGATGCATGCTCCTTTGTGGACCATTCAGGCCGCGATCGAGAAAGCGCCAGGATGCAGGCTTCTTCACAGCCCGTCCACAGGGTATGCGGGATACCTCGCTGCACTGATAAGCCGTTCTGCAGGGACGCCCCTGATTGTTTCTGAGCACGGAATATATACAAAAGAACGGCGGATAGACCTGATGCTGGCGCGGTGGATCAGCGATGACCAGGTTTTTCTCAAAAAGGGAAACCAGATAAACTATCTTCGCCAGCTATGGATAAGGTTTTTCGAATTTGTTGGCAGGATGGGCTATCAGCAGGCCAGGCATGTTACCAATCTGTATGCCGGCGCCATGGAACAGCAGATTCTGGACGGAGCGGATCCACTCAAGCTTCTAACAATACCTAATGGCATATGCGTAGAAAATTTCCTGGCCAGCAGGAGTTCCTATGCAGGCAGAAAGAATGCAGTCGCCCTGGTTGGAAGAGTGGTTCCCATCAAAGACATAAAAACATTTATCCGTGCGGCCAAAATACTCTCTGCCTGGGCAGAATGTCCGGAATTCTGGATTGTAGGGCCGACGGAAGAGGATGAAAAATATTATGAGGAATGTCTGCTGCTCGTCAGGCATCTTGGGCTCGAGAATCGGGTACGCTTTACCGGCTACCAGTCAGTCGAGAGTGTTCTGGCACAGGTAAGGCTGACAGTCCTCAGTTCCATAAGTGAGGGACTGCCACTCTCCGTGCTTGAAAGCTTCGCTGCCGGGGTTCCGGTAGTCGCGACCGATGTCGGCGCCTGCAGGGAACTTCTGTATGGTCAGAAAGACGGCAATGCGGATGGCACAGCGGCCGGGAAGATTGTTTCTATTGCCGATCCCGAGGCACTCGCCGAGGGAATCAGGACGGTGGTGTCTGACCAGAAGTTATGGGAAAAATTGAGCATGAATGCGATTGATAGGGTCGAAAAAAATTACCAGGAAAAAACGATGGTTGCGAACTATCGGCAGCTCTACCAAGACTGTCTGGCGGGCTAGATATGGCCGGTATAGGGTTCGAGCTCCGCAAAATTCTCCGGCCAAGAACGTATTTCTCCCTGGTGCAGGCCTACGGTTACGCCGGCGCTGTATCGGCTGGTCCATGGCTGCTTTCCATTTTGGGCATTCTTCTTCTGGGTTTTATTGCACTATCCCAAAAATACCAGCCGGGACCTGTGGCAGAGTTCCAGGTTTCCGTTACCTATCTTATTGGATCTTCTCTAATTTTTACTGGACCCGTACAGCTGGTCTTTACAAGATATCTCGCGGATGTTCTGTTTTCCGGGGCAAAAAAGTCCGTAATTTCCCTGATTCTCCTGATGATGGGTACGGTAACGGTTTCTGGGGCGGCCGTTGCGGTGACTGTGGCGTATCTTTTTTTCCGGGGGACCAGTCCGGAATACCAGTGGCTGATGGGAACGGGGTTTGTCGAGCTTTGCGGCGTCTGGATCCTGACGATAATGGGAACCAGCCTGAAAGACTATCGCTCACTCGTTTTCTGGTATTTCACCGCCTACGCAACAATTTTGGTCTCGGGCATTTATCTTGGTAAATTTTTTGGTCTTGAAGGGTATCTTCTGGCGTTTGATGTTGGACAGATGGTCCTTCTGGCCAGCCTCGGCAGTATGGTAATCCGCCAGTTTCCAGGTTTTGTCATCTATCCTGAAAAGATTCTCCAGCGTCAGAAGATTTTCTGGTCACTGTCTCTTTCTGGCCTTTTCTTTAACGCCGCGATCTGGGCAGACAAGATCCTGTTCTGGTTTTCTCCGGATACCGGTGCACAGGTTATCGGACCCCTGCGGGCATCTCCAATATATGATGTTCCAATATTTTTAAGCTACCTGCTCATTGTTCCTGGAATGGCGGCAT
>JAKARO010000006.1 GCA_021821885.1 Pseudomonadota bacterium | reverse complement strand
GACTCATAATCCTTTGGTCGCGGGTTCAAATCCTGCCGGGCCCACCATATAAAACAACCACTTAGCACGAATTGCTAGGTCTTTTTTGCGCCTTATTGACTTTTTTGCTCGAATAAAGTGTCTGTCTTTTGGAAAACCCACATCCTTTGCCCGATATTTCCCTCTCTGCCGGTCCGCTTCTGGTCGGTTGTCGTCTGTGGCCGGAAAGAGGATCTCCCAAAAGGGGACCGTCGCCATGTGCACCTCCAGATTCCAGCTTATGGTAATACCGCACTATTAGATGCTGCTGGACGAATGGTTATATCCTGTGTGACGGCCCGATGGATAGGGAACAGCAGGCAATCAGGGCAATCCGCCATGAACCATATAATTTGGGTGCAGTGTGCTGACGGTTTTTGCTTTGGTTCTACGGAAAATTGTATTTTTCTGGAGGTTTTCTGGACATCCGACTGGTAAACGCGGTAACTTCCCCCGCGCTCTAATGTCTGGAAAGGTGTACAGATGGCTGGTTTCCTCAAGCAAAGGGACAGGGGTGGCAACCTGATTCGCGGTCAGGCCATGGTCTGGAAAATGAGAGCCGATACCTCCTGCAGACGGGTGTGCCAGTCTCCTGTATCACCCTCTACATCTGGCTGTTCCTGGGAGAATGGTGGACCACCGGCCAGCTCACCATGGCCTGCAAAAGGGCTTTTCTGGAAGGTGCCGTCCTGCATGCCGGCACGCCCCTCTTTTGGCTATGATACCCTCTGCCGCAAGCAACAGATCATCAAGGCCGGCTGCCAGGCGCCCGAGGGAGGACTGGGTGGCAGTATGCCCCGCGTCGGGGCCGTGCCCACAATTCTGGCCCTCAGAATGCCTGTGCGGACCGTAGCGCGAGGCACTGATGAACACGATAGCCACAACTGTCAGAACATCGGCCATTATGGGACCCATACCTGCCAGAAGGTGGCTGTAGCTGGCATTCACACCTGTGGTCCGGATAGAACCGCCAAACGCTTGGGGTATGACTACATCACCCTCTTTATCACGTTCTACCGCCTGCATATGATCTTGTCCTTGAGCAAGGCGGTGGACAGGGCCCGCCGCGCAGAGAAACTCTTCAGGCGCTTCCCCCAAAAGTCTGCCAGATCCGCTGGCCAAAGAACCCTATCTGCGGCAAGCACAGGCGGAAAGGCCGGCCTCGAAGCCTCCGGGACGGCGGTCTCAGGGCCGCCGTGGCTTTCCCCGGAATCTTCCCCGTCTAGGACTGCAAGCCGGAGGACAGGATCGAACCGGGCAGGGAAATCGGGCTGCTGTCCGTCGTCCGGGTGGCCTGCACCATCCTGAACCACCGTGTCGGTATCCTCTGCGGTGGTTCCCTCCACCAAAGTACGAGCGGCACCCCGCACCTGCATAATATCATCCATATGGCCTGCCTCATGCCGGGTAAGCTGGATTTCCAGCTGCAGACGTGAAACATTGAGGAAGCCTCCAGCATTGGTACATTTTTATGCTTTCTTCAGTTAGCGGTACTAACCGTTCTTTTGCGATAAGGGCGATCGCCGTTTTTTTTGCGGCTTTCCTGTTTTTTTTCTGTGGTACAGGTGATTCAAGCCTGTGGGATATTGACGAACCCATCTATGCCCAAAGCCTCAAGGAGCAGATTGCCGAGCATAATCTGGTTGTGCCCCTCTATAATGGTCATCTGCTACCGGACAAGCCAGAACTTAATTACTGGCTGATGTGGGTTGGTGTCCGGCTTCTTGGCATGAACGCATGGGGGCTTCGTATCGGGTCTGCAATGGTTGGCGCCCTATTGAGCCTGTATATTATACTCGCCCTGCGCCGTATTTGTGGAGAAGGTGTTTCTCTTCTTTCCGGGCTGCTGGTTGCAACTGCCCTCCATAGCACTGTTATTTTTCGCAGTGCTACACCGGATCCGTTGCTGGTTTTAACGGTAACCGTTTCTCTGTTAAGTTATTTGCGCGGTTATTTATATCCAGAAATAAGGAGCCGTGAGCTTCATGTTTCCTATGTTGCAATGGCCCTTGCCACCCTTGATAAGGGACCCATAGGTTTCCTTCTTCCTGGGCTTATCATTGTGCTGTTCCTGATGTTGAGAAAACAGATACATTTTCTCTGGAAAAATGGATATCTAATTACCGGAGTTCTACTCTTTGTTTTGATCTGTTTTCCATGGTACATGGCGGTTGGTCTGGAAACGGGCTGGAACTGGGATCGGCTTTTCATCATCCAGCAAAACATAGGACGTTTTGATAATAGCATGCAGGGACATAAGGGCCCGTGGATGTATTATCTTGTTAGCACGTTTCTCGGCATGCTTCCATGGTCAATTTTTCTGCCTGAGATGTTCTATGTCATATGGGATTCAAGAAAAAATCTATTCTCCGGGAACCCGGAGAGGCTATTTTTTCTGGTCTGGGCCGCTGCATGGATCGCATTTTTCTCGTTGTCGGCCACAAAACTTCCAAATTATGTTCTGGAGGCCTACCCGCCGCTATTTTTTCTTCTTGCCATATATTTTGAAGAATATGGTTACAATGATGTAACAGAGAAAAGAAGACTCTTGTATTTTTCAATTTTTTTCCTTTTTGTTATCGGGGCTGCTCTCAGCATATTTGGGACTTTTTTTCTTCCTTTCAAAGAGTTCCATCTGCCGAAAATGCCGGAGCTTGGAATCCCCTATATGGCTGCTGCCGCAATTTCTGTTCTGGCCATTCATGGAGGCCGCTGGAAAGAGTCCCTGACTGCTCTGGGTGTGGGCAGCATCCTTCTTTCCATGATGCTGGTATTTGTAATTATTCCGCCAATAAATAAGCTGAAACCATCTCGCCGAATGGGGATTGAAATAGCTAGGGTCCAGGGTGGTTCTCCCTATAGGTTGGCTTCGTGGAAATGGTTTCAGCCAAGTTTCCTGTTTTATGCCGGTCGTGGAAACATGCCTATTCACCGGCTGAAAAACGCCAGCCAGATTTCTGGTTTGACCGGAACTGAACCATTGTTTCTGGTTTGTCCAAAGAAAAACACCAGTTCAGTCTATGCTGCAGTTTCACCAGGTACGCAGGTGAGAACAATCATGACTTCGTATGAATTGTACAGTCATGAATATATTTCCCTAATAGAAATAAAATAAATTTTAAATATGGCTAGAAATTTATTTTCTGGAAAACGGAGGCCTGAGAACTTTAGTTTCTGAAGACCAGTTTTTTTGATCCCCAATAATTAAATATCATCCCGGCCATGGATCCTGCCGCTACGGCAAGAGCTGGTTCAGAGGCACAGAGGCTGAAGGAGTAAATCAGCAGGAGATAGGTACCGTTGTTGACTGCTGCGCCAGTTGAATTGGCAGCCACGTACCTGGCCAGTTCGTGGATCCAGTTCTGGCTGGCATGCTCGGAGAAGGTCCATCGGCGGTTGATGTTCCATGTTGCGATCACAGCGACGGAAAAAGCGATGATCTGGGCTGGAACGGGCGAAATCTGCAATCCCGTTGTGGCCAGCGTCACCACGGCGGCGTCTAGCAGAAAGCCGACCGTTCCGGCTAGTCCGAAATGCAAATATCTCCGAAGCCGGCTCAAATAGGCTTTTCCTGTTCTTTCGCCAGTTCCTGGAAAAGTTCCTGGGCGCTTTTCCCCATGCCTGGCCTGTCCTGTGCAGCCTCCATCCATGAGCGGCGGATGAGATAGATGGGCCGCTGCTTGGTTTCTTCATAGATGCGCCCCAGGTATTCGCCAATGACACCCAGTGCCATAAGCTGGACTCCTCCCAGAAAAAGAAGAGTGACCATCAGGGAAGGGTATCCTTTGACGGGGCTTCCTTCGATCAATGTCCTGATTATTAAAAAAACTCCATAGAGGAAGGCGACCCCCGAAACCAGGAATCCCATCCAGGAAGAAAATTTCAGGGGTGCCTGGCTGAAAGAGGTAATTCCTTCAATGGCAAAATTCCAGAGCTTCCAGTAGTTCCATGTGGTTTCCCCGGCATTCCGTCCTTGGCGGTGGTAATATATTTCTGTCGTCCGGAAGCCCGCCCAGGCAAAAAGTCCTTTCATGAAGCGCCGGCGCTCCGGAAGGGTTTTGAGTGCATCCAGTACGGGACGGGAAAGCAATCGGAAATCACCTGTATCTGTAGGAATGGGTACACTGCTCATGCTGTTGATGAGGCGGTAGAAAAAAAGGGCCGTGATTTTCTTCAGCCAGCTTTCTCCGCTACGTGACAGCCTGACCGCATTGACCACGTCAAAGCCTGCATGCCAGCGGGACAGCATTTCCGGGATCAGCTCGGGCGGATCCTGCAGGTCGGCATCCATCGGGATAGCGCAGTCTCCTCTGGCATGGTCCAGTCCGGCAGTCAGCGCCGCTTCTTTTCCAAAATTACGGGAAAGATCCAGAACGCAGACCCGAGGATCCTGATTGTGAAGTCTTACGAGCTGTTCCAGGGTATCGTCAGTACTCCCATCATTGACGCAGACTATCTCCCATTCCATGGATCCACGAGTCTGCCCCTGTGGCAGGCCGGTCATGACGGCCTGTACCCGAGAATAGAAGACAGGCACATTCGCGGATTCATTATGGAAAGGAACGATCAGGGATACCAGCGCATGGTGTTCTGGTCGGGTTTCCTGGTTTGTATGTTTTTGAGTGTCTTGCATAGTAAAAAGCCTGACAGGGAATTCCATTATGTCGGCACCAGACGAGACGCTCAACCCGCCAAAGAAACACGACGCAGGCCAGACTGGCGGTATGCAGGGGCATTTGCAGGCGGGAGTAGCCATGACCGGTCAGTAGATGTCTGGGAAGACTGGGCCCGTCGCGCCGTGACAAGGTGACCGGGCCGGAGCGTTTTCTTCGGGAGATAGACCGGTGGGTGCTGCGGCACCGGCTGGTGGAGATCGTTGTACCCTGCTGGTTCTAGAGCCTGGCAGTGCGGGGACAGCAAGCCCATCTCCCTGGAGCAGGCGCTTTGGGAAATCATGAAGCCGTCAGGCCATGCCGGACTGGCTCATGCCATCGAACTTCATGAAATCGGGGACGATCCCGCAGGAAATGGTCCCGCGGCCCAAAACGGCGCAGGAAAAACGTCTGGCTCCATGGTTGGCACCAGACGCTGTTACTTGGCCAAAATTGTACGCGGACCGGCATGTGTCGGTTTGCGGCGTTTGCCCCCGATGCCCATGTGGAGCCTCTCCCCATAGCCGGTAAGTTCAAGATATCCACTACCGATGCTGTGTCCGGCTCTCATGGCAGTGACCGCGCCCTCCCAGTAAATGTTCCCGGTACTGCGGGTGGCACGGAATTCCTGGTTTTTCATGAGTGGACGAATCGTAAAACCCAGAGATCCAGCCCGGATTTTCCAGACTACGGGGTAGCGGTTTCCGCTTTCGGGCGACTGCCAGTGGCGCAGGGGCTGCATGGTGATGGCCGAACCTGGCAGGTACTGTACCCTGCCGCTCGCATGGCGCCAGGTGCCTGCCTGCCAGAGAACGCTCCCATTCGCGCCACGCATGCGAAACAGCATCAGGGCGCCACCATTTTTCAGATTGATGCCTGTCCAGTCCCATCCCACCGCTCCCTCCGGGAGATAGGCAGAGGACCATTCGTGATCCAGCCAGGCATGTCCGGAAACCTTCTGCCAGGGATGATTTCTGATACGGATTTCGCCTTCGACCCGCAATTGGGGAATGCTGTAGTAATAACTCGCATTTACGGGATTGGGGCCTTTCTGGCTGATCCCCTCAGGGCCTTCCGGGAGAGGCGGCTGGATCGTGAAAAGATGCAGGTGATAGGCGAGTCTCCGGGCATGGACAGATGCGATGTATCCTTGCCCCTGTTGGCAGAGCTGCCAGCGGTTAATCCAGACCCTACTGGTATCCCGTTTGGCCCCGGCCAGCCCGAGTCCGGCACGGGCGGCCCGCTGTGCTGTCAGTAGATGGCCAATCGCCGGGTCGCCAAGTGCGGCCTGGGCAAAATAGATCTGGCGGGGATTGAAAGCGGATGGATTTGCCCAGATTTCTGCCATTCGCAGGCGGAAAAAAGTCAGCTGGAAGCCTATGGGGCTGCCGCCAGAATTCTTGAGCCAGCCGGTAATGTACCACCACTCCAGGGGGAATCTGGGATGGCTGCCGAAGGCGTTTGGGAACCGCATGGGATGGGTGGATTCGACAGTTGCAGCAGGAGTGGGCAGTCTGGGCAGAATGTTCGGGGGTAATGGCGCTGCCAGGACCACGCCTTGGGCAGAAATCCCTAGAATGGCCAGAAGTTGCCATTTTTTAGCCATCATCGTGCAGCGGTTCCGTATCCCGGCCCAGAATTTTCCGGGCCGACCAGAGGATGGTAAAGGTGCTGGCCAACACGAGGGCCAGTGCGAGAAGAAAAATCTCACTCCAGGGGATGTGAATTCCCATATGCCAGTGGAAGGACTGCGGATTTACACGTTCAATCAGCAGAAAGGCTACTTCCAGCCCGACGGCCAGACCTGCGAGTACCCCAAGGAGCGAGAGCAGAACGGCTTCTCCCAAGAGAAGGTAACGGATATCACGGCGACGGAGGCCCAGACAGCGCAGCAGCGCGAACTCCTGGCGGCGCAGGAGGGTCTGGGCTCCAAAACCGTTACTTACGCCAAGAAGTCCGATGATCATGGCGACGGCTTCAAGGGCATACGTGGCCGCGAAGCTGTGGTCGAAAATCCGCAGGCTCCGCTGGCGGATCTCTCCTGGGGTGGCAATCTGCCAGTCGCTGCTATGGGGAAACCGCTGGCGGATTTTTTCCAGAATTCTGGGCACCGGAACCCCTGTTCTTAGCCACAGGGCAAGGCCATTTGCCCGGCGGTGCCCAGTCCAGCGCCGATATTCGGAAAATGGCAGGGTAACCGCTCCCTGCTGGTAGGCATAGTCCCGGTAGATGCCAGCAATGCGCACCAAGTGTCCTTTAGGCCCTATTGGGAGGTCAATGGTCTGGCCTGGCTTCCAGTGGCCCAAGGCTGCAAGGATTTCCGAAATCCAGGCCGGGGGTGGACCTGTGGGATCTGGTGTTGCGGCACGCAGGATTTGCAGGGTTTTGCCGGGCTGTTGCGGATTCATGCCCCGGGCCAGCAGTTCGACAGGAGGCCGATGGGGCAGCAGTTGCAGCACACTGTCCCGCAGAAGGGAGCAGCGCCGGACCCCGGGAAGGCGGCAGAGCCTGGTTTCTGTGGCCAACGGGAAAAGCCGCTGGCCACCGGTACCTGCCTGGAGATAGATGTCTGCACGCAGAACGTCTCTTAGCCAGCCGGCAACAGATTCCCGGAATGAGCCTACCATCACCGCCATCGCAACTACCAGGCTGAAGGCCACGACGATGGTGGCCAGACTGCGGCTGGCCCGGCCAGGACTTCCCCGTAGCTGGTCGACTACCAGCCGTGGTAGCGGTAATTCTGTTCGGGGTGCTACCCGTCCGCAGAGGCGGACTCCTTGCGGTAGCAGGAACAGTACTGCAAGGAGAAGCACGGCGATGGCGGAATAGGCCCCGTAGGCGATGCCGCGGACCGGCGGCATCGCCGCCATGCCGCCAGCCAGGGCCAGGAGAATGAATCCGGAGAGGACGTGTGCATGCCCTTCTTCCTCCTCGCTACCGGGTCCCAGGAGACGGACGATGGGCAGGTACCGGCACTCCCATGCAGGCCAGACGGTACCGAGCAGGGCTGAACCGATCCCCGCCAGCGCAAAAATGGACCACAGCCAGGGATGCGCCGAGAGGTCCGTACCGGTGGCTGAAAAATATCCGGCCCCCAGATTGGCGCCCATTTTCGCCAGGGCAAGCCAGGCGGCCAGAATGCCAAGCGGGACACCCACAAGTGCGCCGGGGATGCCAAGAAGTAGCCCCTGGACCAGTATGGCAACGAAAACTTCCCGCTCACACAGGCCAAGAACCCGCAGGATGGCTAGGCTGCGCCGCTGGCGGATAGCAGTAAATGCTAGGGTGGTATAGACCAGAAAGGAACCGGTAAAGAGGGCTACCAGAGAGAGCACAAGGAGGTTTGTGCGATAGGCCAGGGAGGCTCTGGCACTGACACTGCCCTCGTCGCGGGGAGTGCGCAGCGTGGCACCGGGAGGGAGGAGCGTGAGCCACCTGGAACGGAAATGCTCCGGAGTCATGCCTTTCCCGAGTCGTAGGGACACCTGTGAAATTTTCCCGTTTTCCCCCCAAAGCCACTGGGCAGCAGCGATATCCAGGATCGCCAGGGGTTTTCCGGGGATGGGATCGGGAATGGCAGTAATGATGGTAAAACGGCGGGGGACGCCGGCTGCCCGGAGTATCAGGTGGTCACCAGGCCGCAGGTGCAGGAGGCGCAGGGCGCTTTGGTCTAGGACGAGGTGCAGGGGATTGAAGAGACTGGAGGGATGTCCGGAATCCGGAGGCACAATTGGCTGTCCGAGCGCAGCACTCTGCAGGGCGTCGATTCCCCAGACGGGCAGTGGCCTGCCGTTGGGCAGGATGCCGTTGACCCGGAGTTGTGGCGCAGCCACTGCCACTCCCGGTGCCATGGCCAGCCGGGCATACCAGCGCTCACCAAGATGGGTGCCGGGACGGGAAAGCACCAGATCGGCCTGTCCTGCCAGACGGCGAAGACCGGAAGACACATCCTGCACGGCCTGGACATTGATCAGGGCAATGGCGAGGCCCAGTGCCACTCCTAGCGCTACCCCCAGGATGGCCAGGAAGGCTTCTGCAGGGTGGGCCAGTAGAGGCCGCCAGACCGTGGCACGCCAAGGAATGCGCCAGGAATTCACAGGGGGTGGAGGCCGCTGCGGCGAAGTTCAAGGCACTGGCCGGCGAGGGAGGCTGCCCGGCCGGAATGGGTGACCATGAGGACTGCCGCCTGGGCTTCCGCAGCCAGGGCCGCCAGAAGCGATAGAACCTCTTCGCTGCGTTCCGGATCGAGACTGCCGGTAGGTTCATCAGCCAGCAGGAGGGAAGGGCGGTGGACCAGTGCACGGGCAACAGCGACCCGCTGCTGTTCGCCCCCGGAAAGTTCCCGGGGGAGGGCCTCCAGACGGTGGGTGATCCCGAGCCGTTCAGCAAGTGCAGCAATCCGGCCGGGTAGGTCTTTGTGGGGCAGGGCGTTCAGCCGCCAGGGCAAGGCAATATTTTCCCGTGCGGAAAGCTGGGGAAGCAGATGGAATGCCTGGAAGACAAAACCGATTTTCTGGCGTCGCAGAAGGGTCCGGCCGTTATCGTCCAGACTGTCCATGTCTTGGCCGCAAAGCAGAACCTGTCCAGCATCCTTGCGTTCCAGTCCGGCGATCAGATGGAGGAGAGTGCTTTTTCCCCGGCCGCTTTCCCCGCGGATGGCCACGAATGCGCCAGCATCCATCTGCAGGTCGACATTCTGGAAAAGCCAGTGGTCCGGTGCATCCGGAGTCCGTCTGCCGACACCCCTGAGGCTTAGTGTCACATCCCCGCTCCATCCGTCCCCCTCCTTGGAAGATAGCGGTTTCCGGCCAGTTGCGCAAAAGCCGGGGATGGTACTCCCGGGAACTCGGCAGCCAGGTACCGCCTGCGCTATGATCCGCTCCCGGACCATAAAAGGAGCACCAGATGTCGGGCAATCCCTGGCAGCGGCCAGCCAGCAAAAACTGGCATGTTCTGATCAGTCTCTATCCTTTCCTTCGGCTTCACCGTATGCAGCTCCTGGCCTATGCCGTTGCCCTGCTGTGTGGCGCGGCGGGGACCCTGGCCCTGCCGCAGGGGGCGAGATTTTTGCTTGACCGCGGTTTCTACAGCGCCCATTTCCTGCTGCTGGCCTGTGCGGCCCTGCTGTTTCTGGGAATTTTTACTACTGCCGCCCGTGCGGCCCGTGAGGGGCTGGCTACCTGGATCGGCCAGAAGATCATAGCGGAACTCCGGGATCGTGTTTTTGCCCATGCCCTGCGTCTGCCCGCCCCGTTTTACGAACGGTTTCGCACTGGTGAGGTGGTCTCCCGGCTGGGCAGCGATGTCACAATCCTCCGTTTCGGCCTGCCTGGGGTACTGGGTGGGGCCCTTCAGCATGGCCTTACCCTGGCGGGGGCACTGACCATGATGCTCGCGACTGCTCCGATGCTGGTGCTTCCTGCGCTGCCGGTGCTTCCCCTCCTTGTTTGGCTCAATCTCCGTTCAGGACGCCTGCAACGTATCTACAGCCGTCGGGAACAGGACTGTCTGGCCGATCTTTCGGCCTATACCGAGGAGTCCATCAACGGCATCCGAACCGTACAGGCACTGACCCGGGAGACGGCCGCAGAGGAGCAGTACCACCAAGGAATTGTCAGACTGCTCGAACAGGTGCGCAGGCGCATCCGGATCCAGGCAGTGGCTTCCTTTGCCAGCGGATTCCTGGTTTTTCTGCTCCTGGCCGGAATGCTCTATCTTGGAGGGTGGCGTATCCTTCACCACCAGACAGGTATTGGCAGCCTGACGGCCTTTCTGATCTATGCCCTCATGGCTACTTCGGCGCTTGCAGCACTTGCGGGTCTCTGGGGACAGCTTGGAAGGCTGGTGGGGGCTGTAGAGCGCCTGCTTTCCCTGCTGGAGGAACCGGTCGAGGAACGGGTGACGGAAGTGGCGGGATCGGGCGTGGTGAGTTCCCTCCCTTCCAGGAAGGCAGCACACCTGCATTTCCAGAACGTATCCTTCCGCTACCCGGGCCGCCAGGACAGGGCCGCCCTGGAAGACATCGGGCTCGAAATACCGGCGGGGGAACATGTCGCCTTTGTCGGAGCTTCCGGGGCGGGCAAGAGTACCCTTTTTGACCTGGTGATGCGTCATTATGCGCCCAGTCAGGGGCGTATTCTGCTGGATGGCCAGGATACTGGCCACCTTCGGGTACACGACCTGCGGCAGCAGATTGCCGTGGTTCCCCAGCAGCCCAGCATTTTTTCGCTCAGCATCGCCGAAAATATCCTGCTGTCCAACCCAAAGGCTACGGAGGCCGCCTTCCGGGAGGCAGTTCGCGCAGCGCGGGTGGACGAATTTGCGGAAAATCTGCCTGAAGGTATTTACACCCATGTGGGAGAGAAAGGGATTACCCTCTCCGGTGGCCAGCGCCAGCGCCTTGCTATTGCCCGGGCCCTGCTGCGCAATCCCCGTATACTCCTTCTGGATGAGGCTACCAGTGCGCTCGATGCCGAAAACGAACGGCGGATCCAGGAAACCCTGCGTACCGTGATCCGGGGACGTACGACGCTTGTTGCTGCCCATCGGCTGGCGACCGTGCGGGACGCAGACCGGATTGTCATTCTTGAGCAGGGGCGGATTACGGCGGTGGGTACCCATGAGGAGCTGCTGGTGCGGTCGGACCTGTACCGGCACTTTACGCGCCTTCAGTCTCTGGAGGGCCGTACGGCAGGGAAGGCAACCTGAGCAGTTTGCCCCCAAATCCCCTATCGTTTCCGGATCCGCAGCCGGTCCGGGAAGTTTTGGCGGTATTCCGGGATCTCCGGAGGGCGAAGACCGGTTCCGTGCCGGCCAGCCGCCGCGGGTATGAAGGGGGATCCGGGTTTACTGCAGCCACTGTTTCTCCGCCATTTCTGCAGCTGCCATGGCCTCCAGTTCCATCATGCGGTACAGGATCCGCCGGAGCACCCGAATCGACTGGGGATTTTTCTGAAAACTGCGGCGTAGAACGCCCACGACCCGGTTATCCAGTTGCGGCAGGCCGGTTTTTGCCACACCATTTTCCTTGGAGATCTCCTGAAGGAGGTTTTCCAGGATTTCATCGAAGGCATCCCCCTGCGGTTCTCCGCTCCAGACAATCTCCCAGCGGGACCGGAGCGGCCGGGGAACCTCTTCCAGACTGTTGGCTGTAGCTACCCAGTTTACGGCAGAACAGTCCACCGGGGCGATCAGGAATTCATCCAGAACACTGGTGCTGCTGGCCGGTTCGAGCATGGTCAGCAGGGTTTCCCAGACCCGTCCGTTCTGCCGGGCGGTACCGATCTTGTCGATTTCGTCGAGAATGACCAGCGGGTTGGCGACTCCGAAGTTCAGAAACTGTTCTGCCAGATAGCCGGCCCGGGCTCCAGACCATCCTCTGGCCAATCCCTTGAGCAGCAAATTGTCGCTGATGCCGGCCAGGGGGAGAAAGGCTGCAGGAAGATTCCACACTTCTCCCAGACGCCGAAGAAATCTTGTTTTCCCGACACCGGCTGGTCCGAGCAGGAGCAGGGGGCGGATACCAAGGGTTTTCCGCCCTAACCGGAACCCCAGCAACTGCTGGCGCTCCAGGGTATCTACGGCTTCCCGCATCCATGGAAATTCTTTTCGCAGCACATCTGCCCAATCCCGGGTTCCTGGCCACGGGGAAAGCGGGATCGGCCGCAATAGCGGCCGGTAGCGGTCCAGCTGGTCCTGGTCCTCTTTTTTTTGCCCTGGGGTTATGCTGACAAGAATCCTTTTTGTGGCCGGTTTCACTGCCTCTGCGTCTTGCTGGCAGAGGCGGGCCACCTGGAAATACAGGGGAGAGAGGGGCAGACAAATTGCCCCGGACATACAGAAACCGTGGACTACCCGGGTGGCCATGGCAGGATCACGGAGCTGAAGCGCTGCCTGAAGTCCCAATTCGCAGGTGAGATCCCAGCACAGGTCTTTCCTCATCTTTCCGGCAAAGTGGAACTGGTAGTCCGGGCCCTGAAAACGGTTTTCCCAGGACTCGAAGGCTTCCCATAAAAATCGGCCACTGTTGTAGGGCTGCATTCTTCCCAGCAGCACCATGGCGCCTAGTTCCCCCATGGCACAGCCACACTGCGCAGCCACCATGGCCCACTTCCATGACAGTTCCAGAATTTCTCCATCTCCCATCGGGCCGAAAACCAGAACCCCTTCAAGATCACCTTTGGCTCCCGGCAAGGTGGCCACCATCATTTGCAGCGCAATGCTGCCGATTTCCGACAGGGCTGGGGCAGGCCAGTCATACCAGTCTTTCCTGCCATACAATTTCAGCAAAAAGGCAATGCGCTCCCTCGACCGTGCGATCCATCTGGGCAGATTCTCGCATTGCTTGCGGAACTCCGGCAGAGAGGAAAGCTCTTCCTCCTCCTGTTCTGTGAGTTTCCCTGGGGAGCAGAGCGCTTCCATTTTCCCTGAAAGTTCAGAAAGACTGCTTTTGAGGTCCAGATAGCAGGCAAGCATGTCGGACTCCTTGTTGTGTGGACAGTGTAAAGGCGAGAAACAGGATATAGTTTGTATTACATATCTGTCAAATTTAATGTAATACTAACAAGAAACGCTTTGCCGGTTAGGCTTCCCTACGTCAAAACGGCCAATACAAATGGCCTGAAGCAGATGTATTATCTATCTCTGGCCAAAACACACCCAGGTAATACCCCATGCCCCGTCCTTCGGAAGAGTATCCTGTAGATCCTGAACTGCTCTCCGGTTTTCTGGCCCTGTCCCCATGGAGCCAGGCAGAGATGGCCAAACGCTTCGGGGTTGGCCGAGCCAACTGGGTCGGTCTGCTGCACGGCCGGAGAACCATTGGCAAGGCCCGGTTCATGGATCTGCTGCAGTGGGTAGGGCTGCAGATAACGAACGATAAGCCCAGCAGGCTTCCCGGACTTCTGGTCTGGCGGATTGCGTCGGAGCAGCACGTTGAGGCGTTCCGGAACCTTCCCGCTGCCCTGCAGCCGGAAGACAGCTGGGATCTGGTAGTTTCTTCCCCTTTGCCTGGCCGGGAGTGGATCCATGCGCTGGCCTTGGGTGATGGCAATTTTCCCGTGCTGCTGTCGGTGAGACCCCAATGGTATCCCTTTCTGCGGACGTTCCGTCCAGGGCTGTTCAGGCATCATAAGCTGTGGCTTTTTGGCAAAGGGATTTCAATCGAAAAAATCCACGCATCACTCGGGGAAGATCAGCCCCCCGTTCTGCTGGAAACCAAGAGCAAGTGGTTTGTCAGTCCGGGAACCGAAGGGCTGCTGGCCCCCGATCTGGAGGAATGGGCCCGCTGGATGCGGCAGACCCTCCACGTAGACACCAGTAGCTGGTTTCTGACCGGCATACAAGAAGAAAACGGAGAGGCGGTTCCGGGAGAGGATGCGTCTGGCAATCCGGATGTCTGCCGGAAAGTCTGGGCCTATCTTTCCCATCGTCTGGATCTCGGGGATACACATGTCTCCGTCTGTGGGATCCCGGTATTTTTGCTGGAGCAGCCCCAGGACTATCCCATGGGAATGGTCCGGCTTGATGTATCTTTTCTGGACAGGGAAACGGTGCAGGCCGGACGGGAGCAGCGCCTGGCCTTTTATCGGGACGAATCTTCTGGTGTGCTCTGGCTGCTGCAGTTGCGTGATCCGGTTGGATGCGCGGGTGGGCAGCCGGTGTCTGGCTGCCAGAACGCCACGCGGCTCCCGGATCGTGAAGAGGTGCTGGGCATTCTGGCTGGGGCCCCTGATATCCTTGGTTTGGGGAAAGTGGTCGGATGTTTTGGGTCTCAGGAGAAAAGACACAAGCCCGCACAGGGGCCTGAAGATCGGGCCTAGTCCTAGGCCCGCATGCCTCCGGTGGTGGTCCGGAAACGCTGGCCGGGAGTTGTGGAACAAGAAGGGCAGAAGCCGCAGAGTGGGTCTGGGAGTCTGGATCATCTAAGGGGGCAGCAGGATTTACGGTCCTCCTGCGGATATCTCTTTCTGGCCAATGACATGCCCGGTTCGCCGGGCAGTCCGGGATCGGATTCGTTTCCGCCGCCGGAGCCGTTCCAGAACCCGGGTCGCCCATCTCCTGGCGTGCCGGGAATGGCCTGTTCCGAACACCTGGAAAACACTCCCGAATGCTGTGTGCCCCAGGCTTCTGCAGGAAGGATGAGCTGCTCAGGATCCCGGACCATATGCTGCCGTTGTGAGTTTTCCCGCGGGCAACCCCGGAGTTCTTTGGCCATGCCCTTGCGGGGGCAGATGCCGGAAGCCCGCAAATGGCGCTATGCTATGAAAGACAAATGTGATGGGAAAAACATGGATGAAACCAGACGGAGCCTATCCCGGAGCGGGAGCCTGATGGGGCGTCTGTGCACCCGTACCGCTATGCCAGGAATGGTATTATTCCCCAGTGCAGGCGTTGCTCCCAGATTTGCAGTGGCTGGTCCGTCTGCCTGCCAGAACCGGCGTTGGCGGGCTCCACTGGGCGGCCGTCCATGAAGGGGCTGTTCCTGCTCGCGCTCAAGCTTCTCCTTGGAGACCGCGGGAAATTTGCCACCCTGGTCATTGGCATCAGTTTCGCCGTTTTTCTCATGATGCAGATGACGTCCATGTTTTTCGGCATCATCCAGCATTCTGCGGCCAACATCATCAATATTGGCGCCAGGATGTGGGTCATGGATCCGGCCATCCGCACCCCGCTCAACAGCATTCCCATGCCCAGCTACATCCTGGATGCCGTACGCAGTATTCCCGGGGTGGAATACGCGGAGCCCCTCTATATGGGTGCGGGGCTGGTCCATCTGGAGGACGGAACGTACCAGCCGGTCACCATCATTGGTCTCGACGATGCCACCCTCATGGGCAGGCCCAATCTGGTAGCTGGAAATGTTCTGGACATTTACCGGACCAATGCCTTTTTTGTAGTGAAGGACGGAAACTATGCCAAGCTGGGCAATCCTGGCATCGGTGCCACTTTTGAAATCAACGACCACCGGGGAATAATCGCGGGCATTGCCCAGGTTCCTCTGGGCGGCCTGTTTGGAATCCCGACACTCTACACGACCTATACCCGGGCAACCGAGGACCTGCCTCCGACCCGCTATTCCATTTCTTATATTCTGGTGCAGCCCAAAAGGAGCCAGGATATCCCGGAAATTGAGGAGCAGGTCCGGAAACTGGGCTATCTGGCGCTGACCAACCAGGGATTCATCCGTCGTAACGACCGGTTCTATGAATTCCAGACTGCCATGGGCATCAACATTCTGATTATGACCCTGATCAGTTTCATCGTCGGCCTTTCGATTGCAGGAGAGACATTTTACATGTTTGTCCTTGACAATCTGGAACGTTTTGGCGCACTCAAGGCTATTGGTGCGAGGGGCAGTGATCTCATCCGGATGATCGTCTTCCAGGCCCTGGTCGTAGGATTCCTGGGATATGGCCTGGGTGTGCTGTTTTCCTCTGCACTGATCGGCTTCAGCCGGCTCAGGATTCCCAACTATGCCGCCGTCATCAATTACCAGAATCTCCTGCTGGCTTTTGCCATGGTACTGGTGATCTCTGTTATCTCCAGCTATATCGGGATCCGCCGGGTTATCAGGATTGACCCCTTTGATGTTTTCCGGAGCTGACCGTGATTGAAGTCCATAATATCAGCAAGTGGTTTGGGGAGGGGCACGCGCGTACCTGTGCCGTACGCGACGCGAGCTTTTCTGTTGCCCACGGCGAGATGCTTTACATCGTTGGCCCCTCCGGTTCGGGAAAGACCACCCTGCTCAGCATTATTTCCGGGATTCTGCGCCCGGATTCCGGCAGTGTGACGGTCAATGGTGTAGATATCTGGAATCTGGACAGCAATGCCTTGGCGGATTTTCGCCTGCGGACGGTAGGGTTTGTTTTTCAGGACTACCACCTCTTTCCACGTCTGTCGGCCCTCGAAAATGTGGCCATTCCCTTGGTGCTGCGGCGCGAACGGTGGGAAAAGGGTCTGGAAGCGGCGCATCTGGCCCTGGAAGCCGTGGGGCTGGCCAGCCGGGAGGGGCTGTCCCCGAAGAAGCTTAGTGGAGGTGAGCAGCAGAGGGTGGCTATCGCCCGCGCCATTGTAGCAGCTCCGGACCTGCTGATTTTTGACGAGCCGACCGCATCCCTGGACGGGGATACCGGGAAAAAGATTGTTACTTTTGTCCGGGACAATATTCTGAGCGGGCAGCGTGCCATCATCATTGTCACGCACGATGAACGTATATATGAATTTGCCTCGCGGATCCTTCGTATGGAGGATGGCCAGATGACCGGTGAACAGGAAAAGATCCCATGAAAAAACGTCTTCTGTTTGCCGTGGCCTTTCTTGGCATCGTGGCCGGGATCGTAAGTGCCTATCTCTACCACCAGAAACCGGCCGCTGCCGCTCCCCTGGCTCCCAGCCGGAATCCCTACCGGGATGGCATCTATGCGGAGGGGATCATCCAGAGCACACAGAAGAATGGTGAAAACATCAACATCTATCCAGAGGTTGGCGGGACAGTCACAAAAGTATTTGTCCACAATGGCGAGATGGTCGTAAAGGGAGCCCCACTGTTTGCGCTTGATGATTCCGTTGAGAAGGGGGTAGTGGCCGAAGACAGGGCCAGAATCGGCGCGGCCAGGGCATCTCTTGCCTATCAGCGCCACCAGCTGGATTTTCTCCAGCAGGAAGTACGGCTGGATCCCCGTTCCGTGAGCCGCATAACGGTCGTCAGTGCCAGGGACAACCTGCGGATTGCCCGGGAAAATCTTCAGGTTGCGGTCCGGACCCTGATGGCAGACCAGGACCGGCTGGCGCTGTACCAGGTGGATGCCCCGGTCAGCGGAACTATCCTTAGGGCAGGAGGGACAGCGGCCGGTGCCTATGCCTCTCCCCAGGGAATTTATGGTACCTACAGCCAGGGCATGAATCCGGTAGTGGTTATGGGAGAAAAAAGCCCGGAACTGGAGGTCCAGGCCTACCTGGATGAAATTCTCGTCCCGAGACTGCCGGTATCTGCCCGGATTGACGCGACGATGTTCATCCGTGGCGCTCCGGGCGTCTCCATCCCTCTGAAATTTGTCCGGATCCAGCCCTATGTGGTGCCTAAAATCGAGCTGTCCAACCAGCGGACAGAAAAAGTGGATGTACGGGTGCTTCCCATCCTGTTCCGGTTTTCCCCTCCTAAAAATCTGCACCTGTACCCCGGTGAGCTGGCTGACGTCTATATTGCCGCCCACCCCTGAGATTCCTGGAACCCGAATGTGACAGACTGAGCCTTCTGACGGACCCTGCCAGATTCTGGTTTCGTAGATACATGAATTTCCATTTTTTCCTTCTTGTCATTGCGTTGCAATGTGTTGACTGGTCTGGCCTGTACGGCGGATCATAAAGTCAGGAAAACGGGAGGCGGCTGTGGCTGTTTTTCTCTCTCCCATGGTACCAGGAGGCGGAGACTACCCTTATGACGAAAGAGACTTTTCTGGCAGCACTCACGGTGCTGCTGACAATGGGTGGTGTGGCACGGGCCGATGATGGGCTGCCCTTTAGCATCCAGCTTAACCTGGGCAATCCTCCGCTTTATGGTCCTACCATGGTCGCTCCGCCTTCCATGTTCTGGGTGCCAGGACTCGGCATGTATGCCGCCTACGGTTCCTCGTACCCCATTTTTTACTATGGGTCCAGTTACTATTATCTGTATGGAGGCCGCTGGTATGCCGGGCCGGATTTCCGCGGACCCTGGCGCCCCATTGGGGTACCGCCGCCAGCCCTTCAGGGCTGGCGGCCTGGCGAATGGCCGAAACTTCAGGGGGATATGGAACACTACCGCCATGATCCCCATTGGCGCCATTTCCGGGCCGACCGCAGGTATCGGCCAGGTCCGGGATACGGGGGCCCTGGAGAAGGCAGACAGGGCATGGACGGCTATTACCAGCAGCCTATGCAGGGTTATGGCCCCCGGCAGGAGGTGAGTCCCGCGCCCCGGTTTGGAGGTGGACATCCCCCCATGCAGGGATATGGCCAAGGGTATCAGGGGTACGGCCATGGGCATCAGCGGTATGGCCCGCAGGGCGGAAACCGGGGGCAGCCTGGGTACCCCAGGCCAGGGGGAAACTTCCATCCCCATCCAGGCACAGGAGGTCATGGACAGGGTCCGGGTGGCCTTGGGGGACCCCGGGGTTTTGGTCCGCACTAGAAATTCTGGGAGGCATTGGCCATGGAAGACGCAGAAAACCGGAACAGGCAGGTGATTTACCCGTTTATTCAGGCTCCCCGTCTGGCCGGGGTCCGGCACTGGTTCTGGCTACTTCTGGCGGCCTGCTTTCTGGTCTGGATAGGTGCGAGTGCCTATTTTCTCATGGCGTTTGATTTCTGGATTGCGGTCCTCCTTTCCAGTTTTTCCCTGATTTTCGTGCTGTTTATCATGCTGCTTCCAGTCCTTTCCATTATCGGAAACCATCTGGACGCGAACGGCTAGGCCACCATATGCCTATGGGGCTATCCTGCCCCATTCTGTCCCTGTTCCCGGCACATTCCCCTTTTCTGTCGCAGACTGGCGACAGAAGGGAAGGGGAAGATTCTGCGGGAAAGAAAGAAAACATCGCCTCCCGGGTTAGACCCGGCAAAAAATTACCGGCTGTTAAGCAATATGAAAAGATTAGCTTTTCCTGTGGAATTTCTTCCATAACTGTATCCAGGAAGAGGGATCCCGGCGACCTCTCTTCCCAAAAAGTCCCTGCCTGCGTCGGGGAGTAGCGACAGCCTTTCGGCATAAATACAAATAAATAAAACAAAAACAGCTAGTTGGATTTTGGCACATCTTTTGCTTTTTGGTAGGCATGAAAAAATTTCCGCCAAATTTCCGTTACCGTGTGGCCATCACTGCCGCAGCCATGGCCCTGTCTGGGTTTGTCCAGGCACCTGCCGAGACCTTCCATTTTTCTGCGCTGGAGAAAAGGGCAGGCCATTTGGCGCGGGAACCCTATGATGCAAGGATGCCCCGTATCCCCGCATTCCTGAAACACCTGGGTCCAGCGCAATATGGTGAGATTCAGGACGTGAATCCCTACTGGTCCACGAGTCGCGGGAATTTTCGGGTCCAGTTCTATCTGCCGGGCCGGTTTTTCCCTCGGCCCGAGAAAATTTCTGAGATTGTGGATAGCAAGGTGCGTCCGGTCCTCTTCCGTCTCCAGAATTTTACGTTTGGCAGCCTGCATCCGCAGGGGCTTCCCAAGAATCTCGGCTACGCCGGATTCCGTCTGCTTTATCCCCTGGATAACCCGCCACACCACAATGAATTTATTTCCTTTCTTGGTGGCACCTACTTTCGTGCCGTGGGACAGGGAGGAATTTATGGTACGTCCGCGCGCGGGATCGGGATCAATACGGCCCAGCCGTCTGGCGAAATCTTTCCCTATTTCCGGCATGTATGGCTGGAGAAACCGGGCCCGGGAAAAAACAGCATGAAGGTATATGCCCTCATGGATAGTTCCGCGGTGACTGGTGCCTACCGATTTGACATTGTTCCGGGAAAAAGTACTGCGGTCCACGTCCGGGCCACAATTTTTCTGCGCAAGCCGGTCCAGGTGCTGGAACTGGCCCCCCTGACCAGCATGTTCTGGCATGGACAGGGCCGCGGAGTGGTTGCCGGCGACTGGCATCCGGCCCAGCACGATTCCAGTGATCTGGTCATGGCGAACGGCAACGGCGAATGGATTACCCGCCCTCTGGATAATCCGCTCTATACCCAGACGACCACCTATGAAATGGACCACCCTGAAGGTTTTGGACTGATCCAGCAGAACCGCCATTTTTCCGCCTACCAGGGTATCACTACCCAATACCAGAAGCGGACCAGCGTCTGGGTCCAGCCCGACGGAGACTGGGGCAAGGGGCAGGTCCAGCTGGTTGAGTTGCCTACCAATAATCCCAACATGGACAACATCGTGGCGTTCTGGGTTCCAGACCATGCCCCCAAGCCCCGCACCGCTTACCATTTCAGTTACACGGTCCGCTTCTTTCTGGACAATTCGCACCTGGTACCCTTTGGGCATCCCCAGGCTACTTTTCTTGGGCACGATACGCACAATCCCGGCATCCGTACGGTTGTGATCGATTTCCGCGGCGGCGCACTGACCCGTCTGCCCGGTGAAATGCCGGTTGCAGCGCATTTCACAGCTGCCAACGGGGCCCGTGTACTGTCCAGCAAGCTGGAGTGGGATGCCGGACGGCATTGTTGGCGGGTGATCGCCCGGGTCCAGCCCCTAGGGAATACTCCCAGCAATTTACGCTGCTATCTCAGCCTTCACGGCCAGGCATTAACCGATACCTGGACCTATCTTCTGCATCCTGCGCAAGGAGGCCATTAAATGTATACGGACCAGTGGGGACACGGGCCCTGTCTGCTTCAGGGAAATGCCGACAGCCAGACAGAGGCGGAGGGCGTTGCGGTGGTCCATCTGGCCGTGATGGCAAGGATTGATGCCTATCTGGGGCGCATGGCGCTGAGCGATGCCCAACGGCTGTGGCTGAGATCCGAGATTCTGGTCCATTTGGGCCGGGCCACTCCAGGAGGAGAGGAGCAGGACCTGCTGGCACAGGCCTTTGCTGGGCTGCAGAAAGCCCTTGCCACCCTTAGTAGCGGGGATGAGCTGGAAACCCGCCTGGCACTCTCCCTGGGAAATGCCGCCCATGCAGATCCAGAGTCCGTGCCTTCGCGCTGGCTCCGGGAGCGCTGCCAGCCCATTCCCAAGCGCAGTTCCATGGCCTCCCGGCCCATGGAAAGATCCCTGCCTGCGGCCGGAACCAGGGTTTGGCAGCATGTACGTAGCCTGTGGCGGAAGAGCCGGGCTGCCGCCGCTTTCCAGGGAGGGGTACGGTGAAGATTTCCCCCAGGTACTGGGAGGTGTTCAGCCAGAGCCGGCGACGCTGGCTCACGGCCCTGATCGTACTGCCTGCTGCAGGTCTGGGGCTTCTTCTGCAGAGTTTTCTCGACCGGTTTCTTCCCCTATGGCTGGAAATCGTGACCCTCGTGATTTTCGTGCTGCTTTTTGCCTGGATTTCAGCCGGTTTCTGGACCGCCCTGGTCGGTTTCCTGCTGCTGCTCCGGGGACGCCCCGATACAGCCCCAGGATGCCCTGAACAGCACCTGGTTCCCCCGAGGGCGGATGCACGCGTAGCAATCCTGATGCCCATATACAATGAGGATGTGGAACGCGTGTTCGCAGGGCTGCAGTCCACCTACCGTTCCCTGCAGCGGGCCGGCGCCCTCCAGCATTTTGACTTTTTTCTGCTGAGCGACACGCGGGATCCTGCGGTCTGGCTCCAGGAAGAGCAGGCCTGGTCTGCCCTCTGCCGGCACCTGGATGCTTTCGGCCGTATTCACTACCGCCGCCGGCCGGTCAACAACCATGCCAAGAGCGGAAATGTTGCTGATTTCTGCCGTCGCTGGGGCAGCAAGTACGAATATATGGTTGTACTGGACGCCGACAGCGTTATGCAGGGGGAAACCCTATACCGGATGCTGGAGATGATGGAGGGCAATCCGCATGTGGGCATCCTCCAGACCCAGCCGGTTGCGGTGAACCGTGAAACCCTCTATGCGCGCATCCAGCAATTTGCGCAACAGCTGTATGGTCCCCTCTTCAGTATGGGGCTGCGATTCTGGCAGTTGGGCGACGGGCATTTTATCGGGCACAACGCCATGCTGCGGGTGGCGCCATTTACCGAATTCTGCGCTCTCCCGGTGCTCCCGGGAAAGCCTCCCCTCGGGGGACAGCTGCTAAGCCATGATTTTGTCGAGGCCTCCCTCATGGCCCGGGCAGGCTGGGAAGTATGGTTTCTTCCCAGCCTGCCCGGAAGCTGGGAAGAGGTTCCCCCCACACTCATTGATGACCTGAAGCGGGACCGGCGCTGGGCCCAGGGCAATCTCCAGCATCTGCGCCTGCTGGCTGCAGATGGCCTGCGTTCGGCCCACCGTTACCTGTTTGTCAATGGTGCCATGTCCTTCCTGGCAGCACCCCTGTGGGGACTATTTCTCATCTTGGGTGCACTGGCTTCCTGGCATTTCCGGAGGGGGCCCGGTATTGGGGAATCCCTGTCTGTCTTCCAGTATTCTGCCAGCAATCCCCTGCCAGTCTGGATTTTTGCCATCACGGCCGTCTTTCTGGTGGGCCCAAAAATCCTTGCCATGCTCTGGGTGCTGCTGCGTGGCGAGAGCCGCAGCTTCGGTGGTGCGGCCGGACTTTCCGCCAGCCTGTTTCTGGAAAGTCTGGTCTCTGTGCTGCTGGCTCCCGTGCGCATGGTCTTTCATAGTCTTTTCGTCATCCAGACCCTGCGCGGCCGTGGTGTTCATTGGGGAGCCCAGGTACGGGGTGATGAGGAAACCAGCTGGAAATCCGCGTGGCAGACGTTTGGTTTCTGTACGCTTGCCAGTGCGGTTTTTGTGATTTTTCTGAAACCATATCTGGGATTCTGGCATTATGCCTGGCTGCTGCCGATCTTTGGTGGCCTAGCCGCCTCGGTTCCGCTGGCGGTCCTGACGAGCCGGCCGGCCTGGGGGCGCAGGGCACGCAGCTGGGGACTGTTCGTTATTCCGGAGGAAGTCCACCAGCCCCAGGAACTGCGCGAACTGGCCCGGGAACATGTGGATTTTCTTCCACAGCTGGCGGGAGATCCTTTCATTCATGCCGTGGTCGATCCCCATTTTAACGCAGTGCATGCAGGTCTGCAGCGGAACCGCTCCGGGCTCTGGCGCATCAGTGCCGGACTCTGCCACAAGGCCCTGACTCTTGGTCCCCAGGAACTGTCCCGGCGGGAACGGAACATACTCCTGAGCGACCGCCAGTCCATGTTAGCCTTGCACCGGGCCGTCTGGTCCCTGTCCGACCCGGACAAGTCCGCCGCGTGGGGGATTCCGGGAGTTTCTCGGAGCTGAAACCCTCCAGGAAATGCAGGAGGAACAAAGATGTCAGGTAGTTCGGGAAAAATTGATCTCATGGAAATGGCCGGGCTGCGGGATAGCCATGATCTTCTGCTTGCCCGCGCCCAGGCCGGCGATCCGGTTGCCCAGTTCAATATGGGGGTGAAATGCGCTGAAGGGCAGGGGGTTCCTCAGGATTTCCTGCAAGCCGCGCGCTGGTACAGTGCCGCGGCCGATCAGGGAGATGCGTCCGCGCAGTTCAATCTTGGCCTCATGTTTTACCAGGGACATGGGCTGGAGCGCAATCTGGCCTATGCCTGTGAGCTCTTCCGTGCCGCTGCCCACCAGGGGGACCTGCGGGCCCGCAGGGGTCTTGAGGCCGTACTGCAGGAATTGGATCCTAGGGAGAGAGAGGCCTAGTTCCGTTCGGCCGCCTTCTGGACAGCCCTGATCCGCGACTAGCGTTCTGCTGTCCGCCGGTTGCGGATTTCCGAAAGACGGCCTGCACGATCTGCCTGCCGCCCGAGGTAAGTGGGAACGATGCTTTCCACAGAGGCGGGCTTCAGGCCGAACGCCTGTTCCAGGTCGCTGCCACTGCATGTGCTGGCCACGGACAGGGAGCGGAGATTGTCTCGGGTCAGGAGTTTTCCAGGCAGTTTTTCCAGAAGCGAGGCCTGGAGGGTAGCAAGGGAATCGCAGACCGGGACGACAAGGCGGTGGGTGCCGGTCAGAGTCTGGGTATAGCGTACCAGTTCACCCAGGGTATAAACCTTGGGGCCACAGAGGCAGTAGGCCTTGCCGAATGTTGACCGGCTATCGATGGACTTTGCGAAAGCCTCCACCACATCTTCCACCCAGACGGGCTGCATCCGGGCCTGCACCTGCGCTAATGGCAGGACGCCGGGTATACGGCGCAGAAGACTGGCAAAGCGGTTAAAAAAGCTGTCGCCTTCGCCAAAAATCACCGATGGCCGGAATACCGTGACCCACAGGCCGCGTCCCCAAACCAGCTTGGGACCATCAAGATAGGCAAAATGCCCCAGACGGGCGCTATCCTCACCAGCCTGGCGAACGATTTCCTCGCCGATCCCCTTGGACCGCAGATAGGCACTGGGTGCCAGGGGGCTGGCTCCCAGTGCGCTCATATGCAGGAGACGCCGGATCCCGAGCCGAGCGCAGGTGTTCGCGACCAGCCGCGGCAGTTCTATGTGGTTGCGTTCGAAGTCCCCGTGACGTCCGGGGGGGAAATCGGTGCGTCCGGGGACACGCTCGTTCAGGATCCCGACCAGGTTGATGACTACATCCCGATCCGCAATCTGCTTTTCAAATGCGGCGGCATCGTGCACGTCGGTCTGGACCAGCTCAAGACCGGGGAGCACCAGCAGGTCTTCCCGGTGCCGCTCGCGATTGCGGGTCAGTACCCGCACGTGGTGCCCATCCTGGCAAAGCCTTTCCGCCAGATGGCGTCCGACGAAGCCGGTGCCGCCAAGAATGGCGATGCGATGGATCGGCATGGTGGTTCTCCCCTGTCCCTAGCTTTTGGGGGAAGCATAACATAGGGCCAGTAGGCTTTGGCTATGGAACCCATTTGTGGAAAGATGGGCTTTTTTTTGGGAAGTCCATGGAGAAGGAAATGACCGGAGAGGAGCAGTCCACAGGGCGTTCTTGGGGAGCCATTTTCGCTGCGCTGGGTGCGCTGGCCTGCAGTACGGCCGTCATGATGGCCGCTGCCGGGGACCATGTGGTATCCCGGGAGTTTTCCCGGCATGCCTATCGCATCTACCAGATTGCCAACCGTTTCCAGATGCTCGACGGCATTGGACTTGTACTTCTGGGCCTGGCCATGGGGGTATGGGGAAAGCGGCGGGTCTGGATTGGCTCCGGACTGCTGATGGTGACGGGGATCCTCTGTTTTGGTGGGGGGCTGTATGTTTCGGTGCTGGCCCGGACCCATGCCGTCGTGCTTCTGGTGCCCTTGGGTGGTGGGTGCATGATCCTCGGTTGGCTGGGATTTTCATGGGGTTGCTGGCAGGCCCGACGGCTCGGGACCTGCTAGAATACCGGCGGTTTCCAGAGACCTTCCCAGACCCCCTGGGCCCGCATCCCGAGCCTCTGGGTAAGGCTCTGCCGGCGGAAGTGCTGCAACCGCAGGACCCGTCCGGTTTCTGCGGCCTGCAGGATCTCAGCATCACTGGTGGCCAGTCTGTCCACAAGTCCCAGCTCCAGTGCCTGGCTGCCCAGCCAGGTTTCCCCTGTGGCGACTTTTTCCAGGTCGACCTGGGGGCGGAACCGTCCAACCAGTTCGCGGAAATGCGCGTGGATGTTTTCGAGATCTTCCCGAAGTTTCTGTCTTCCGGCCTCGGTGTTTTCTCCAAAGAGGCTTACGGTCCGCTTGAACCGGCCGGCGGTAAACTGCTCGAAATCAATGTGGCGTTCCCGGAGCCAGCGGTGGAAATTCGGGACTTGGGCAATGACACCTATGGAGCCCAGGATAGCGAAAGGGCTGGCGACAATCTCGTCTGCGACAGCTGCCATCAGGTAGCCACCACTGGCTGCCACGCTGTCCACCAGCACCGTGAGAGGGATACTGGCATTCCGCAGGCGCAGGAGCTGGGCTGCTGCCAGGCCGTAGGCATTGACCATGCCACCCCCGCTTTCCAGCCGGACATACACCCGGTCACCGTTCTGGCGGATGGCAAGGAGGGTGCTGATTTCCTCCCGCAGCGCGCCGAGGGCTGATGCCCGCAGATCGCCCCGGAAATCCAGGACATAGGTGCAGGGGCCTTCAGTCCTTGCAATGTCCCGGTCCTGTTTTTTCAGCTTGCGGAGCGCGGTTTTGGCGCTTTTCCGCCCCAGTCGGGCATGGAGCACCTGGGCGCCATGCTGGTGCAGTTCCTGACGGAGATCTGTGATCTGTATCCCGCTGGCACCGCCCCGGCCCCTGCGTCGGCCGAGTCCCACGAATCCTGCAGCCAGAAGCAGCAGGGCCACAACGAGGGTGGCTGTTTCTGCCAGAAACAGAAAATAGTGCTGCAGCATACGGGTGCGCCTCCGGTCCGTAATCCGTAACCCGCTGCCTGGCAGTCTTGCCAGCCTGCCAGGCAGCGTCTACCATCATCCGGTAGAGTCGGGAAGGTTGCGCGAGCCCATGATCCACGTCAAGTTTTTTGCAAGTGTCCGGGAGCTTCTGAACTGCCCGGGTATGGAACTGCCCCTTCCGGAAGGGACGGTGACCGTTGGGGATATCCTCTCGGAGGTGGAAAGGGTTAGCGGAACTGCCATTTCGGGAGGCCATCTTCTAGCCGCACGCAACCAGGTCCATGTACCCTTTTCAGAACCGGTGGCTGAGGGAGATGAGATCGCCTTTTTTCCTCCAGTGACCGGAGGCTGACGTGGCGGTCAGGGTACAGGTAGAACCCTTTGATCTTGATCACGATCTCCGGAAGTCAGGCCCGAGGGGCGCTGGAGCTATGGCCGCTTTTGTGGGCACGGTCCGGGATTACAGTGACGCCAGCGATATTCTGGCCATGGAAATTGAGCATTATCCTGGCATGACCGAGAAAGAACTGGAGCGGGTGAGCCGCACCGCCATGAAGCGCTACGACATACTCGATTCGCTGGTCATTCACCGGTATGGCCATATGGAACCCGAAGATCCCATTGTTCTGGTGGCTGTCTGGTCCCTGCACCGTGCTGCTGCCTTTGATGCCTGCCGCTTCCTGATTGATGTGCTGAAGGTGTCGGCCCCTTTCTGGAAGAAAGAAATTACGCCCGCGGGCGCCAGGTGGGTTACCGACTGCCCCGGTTGCCGTGCCGGTACCCGGCACGGCCATGTCCATCCCGGCGTCCTGGAGGAAAGATAGCCCATGCCCAGTTTCGATGTGGTTTCCGAAGTTGACTTGCAGGAGGTCGACAATGCCCTGCACACTACCCGCAAGGAAATTGGCACCCGCTATGACTTCAAGGGCAGTCGGGCCAGTATTGAGCGGAAAGAACATGAACTGACGCTGCTGGCCGAAGACGAGTACAAGCTCGGCCAGATGCTGGACCTGTTCTCTGCAAGGCTGGTCAAACGTGGCGTGGACCTGAAGGCACTGGAAGTGGGTCGCGTGCAGCCGGCCGGAGGTAGCTTGGAACGCCAGGTCTGCGTGCTGAAGGCTGGCATTGCAGCCGATGCAGGGAAACAGATGGTAAAGGTCCTGAAAGACATGCGGCTCAAGGTGCAGGCGAGCCTCCAGGGTGAGCAGCTTCGTGTGACCGGGAAGAGCCGGGACGACCTTCAGGCAGCCATTGCTGCGTTGCGGGGTGAAGATTTTGGGCTGCCCCTCCAGTTTTCCAATTTCCGGGACTGATGGCCATGGATGGCAGCAGCAGTTCTATCCGCCGTTTTCTCCGTAGCCACTATCAGGCAACCGTAAGTACCCTCGGTGAGGGTGGGACTCCCTATGCGTCTGTGGTCCATTACGCCTGTGACCAGCAGGGCTCTCCGTGGTTCCTGTTTTCGGATCTGGCGGTGCATAGCCGCTATCTACGCCAGGACCCCCGTGCCTCCCTGCTGGTCTGGGATTCTGGACCGGATCTTATGGAATGCTCCCGTGCCGCTTTTATGGGCGAGATCCGGCGCGAGGAACCGGATCCTGCCCTGGAAGGCCGGCTCATGTGTCTGCTGCCGTCCGCGGAGGTCTATCTGGATATGCCCGATTTTCATTTCTACCGACTGGAGATCCGGCGCATCCGCTGGATTGGCGGATTCGGGGAAATGGGATGGATTACCGCAGAGGGAAGCGTCCTGCTCGAAGACAATCCCCGGGACCTTGCCCTGGAGGAGGCCGCTGCCGTTGCGCACATGAATGCCGATCACGTAGAGGCCCTACGCCACTACTGGCAGCTGTTTTCCGGAGAAGATCCCGGAGAGGGGGTGCGGCTGCTGGCCCTGGACAGTGAGGGTGGAGACCTTGAATGGGAAAACCGGCGTCTGCGCTTTGACTTTCCGGAGCCGGTGAAGAATCCCCGGGGCTGGCGGGAGACTCTGGCGACCCTGGCCCACCGGGCGGTGGATACCGGCCCCCGATCATGACTGGTGGGGCGCTGCAGGAAACGTCCCTGCACGGCTGGCATCTGGCCCACGGTGCCCGGATGGCGGCTTTTGCCGGATGGGAAATGCCCCTTCATTATGGTTCTGCCCTGACCGAACATGCGGCCGTGCGTCAGGATGCCGGGCTTTTTGATGTTTCCCATATGATGGTGCTGGATCTGGAGGGACCGGACGCCCGGAGGCTGCTCCGCCTTGCCCTGGCAAACGATGTGGCGCGTCTGGACGGGCGTCCGGGAAAAGCGCTTTACACGACACTTCTGCAGGAGGACGGCGGCATCCTGGACGATCTCATGGTCTATGCCCTGGACGGAAACAGGTACCGCCTGGTTCTCAATGCGTCCCAGTCTGCAGAAGACCAGGTCCATCTGCGCCACCTTGCAGAGGTCCGGGGATGGGAGGCTGGATTTCGGCCCAGGACAGACTGGGGCATCCTGGCCTGCCAGGGTCCTGGAGCGTGCGCCCGCTTTTCCGGACTGTTGGGGATGCCGGACCTGGACGTACTTCCGCGCTTTACGGGCATGGCAGCCGGGCCAGGACTTTTTATTGCACGTACTGGATATACCGGGGAAGATGGAGTGGAAATCCTGGGATTTTCCGAAAAACTGCTTCCGCTAGCCGATGCCCTTCTTTCCTCCGGAGTCCAGCCCGCCGGTCTGGCCGCCCGCGACAGCCTGCGCCTTGAGGCAGGTCTCAAACTGTATGGACAGGATATGGACAGCGGAGACACACCGGACAGGAGCGCTCTTTCGGCCACCGTGGATCTGAATGATCCCGGGAGGGAGTTCCTGGGACGCGAAACCGTCCTTTGGGAGCGGCAGCAGGGCATTGCCTGGAAACTGGTAGGCCTTGTGCTGGAGGAGGGCATCCCGCGGCATGGCTATCCTGTTCTGTCTGCCTGCGGGGAACTCCTGGGTACCGTCACAAGTGGTCTCTTCTCACCCAGTCTGCGGCGGGGAATCGCCCTGGCCAGAGTTGTAGCGGGATACGGCCCGGGAGCACGGGTCCAGGTTTCTATCCGCGGACAGGCCCACCGGGCCATGGTAGTGAATCCTCCCTTCTGGCGTAACGGCCAGGCACAGGCTTTTTACCCTCAGGAGCAAGGACAATGAGCAGGATTCCCGAAAATCTGCGGTACAGCGATACCCATGAATGGGTGGAAGATTTAGGAAACGGGCGGTTCCGGATCGGGATTACCGATCACGCCCAGGAACTTCTGGGCGACGTGGTCTATGTCGAGGGGCCGGAACCTGGCCGAATCGTTGTGGCCGGAGAACCCTGTGGAGTCCTCGAATCCGTCAAGGCGGCCTCGGATCTCTTTTCGCCACTGTCGGGACAGGTGATCGAACAGAACGCGGAAGTGGCCGGGAACCCGCAGTGGCTCAATGAGGATCCCTATGGAAAGGGGTGGATTTTTGTGGTGGAAACGGGGGCTGAGGCGTGGAACAGGCTACTGGACTCTGCAGCCTACCTAGCCCTGGCAGGGCAGTAGGCAATGCCATATATCCCCCACGACCCGGATGAAACGGCGGTCATGCTGGCCACCGTTGGTCTGGATTCCCTGGACGCCCTGTTCGATGAGATCCCCGCCGCCCTGCAGTGCGATGTCCTGGAAATCCCGGATGGGATTTCCGAGCGGGCCCTACGCCGGGAAATGGAGCATCGGGCGGCGCAGCAGCCGGACTTGCGGTGCTTTGCCGGTGGAGGGGTCTATGCGCACCATATCCCTGCCCTGGTCTGGGAAATTGCCGGCCGGGGGGAATTTTATTCTGCCTATACTCCCTATCAGCCAGAAGCCAGCCAGGGAACGCTTCAGACGCTGTATGAATTCCAGAGCTGCATAACCCGCCTGACCGGAATGGACATCAGCAATGCCTCCTTGCACGATGGCCCTACCGCTCTGGCAGAAGCCTGTCTGATGGCCCTCCGCCTGCGGCAGGACCGAAACAGGGCCATCCTTGTACCCGCCACCCTCTGGCCCCACTGGCGGGCGGTCCTCGAAACCATTCTCGGCCTCCAGGATATCCAGCTTGTTTTGCTGCCCATGGATCCTGGAACCGGCCGGCTGATCCTTCCGGAACAGGGGCTGGATGAACGGGAGCCTGCGGCCATGATCATTCCCCAGATCGGCATCTTCGGCGTGCTGGAAGATGTGGATACCCTTAGCCTGTGGGCAGAACAGCAGGGGCTTCTGCGTATCGCGGTCTGCAGCCCCTATGCCCTTGCTATGCTCAAACCTCCGGTGGAATGGGGAGAGCGGGGAGTGGATATTGCGGTTGGGGAAGCCCAGCCGCTGGGGGTGCCCCTGTCCGGTGGAGGGCCCTATCTGGGCTTTCTGGCCTGCCGCCGGGATCATGTCCGGCAACTGCCAGGTCGTCTGGTTGCGAAAACCGTGGACCGGGAAGGCAGGGAAGGGTACTGTCTGACCCTGCAGGCACGGGAACAGCATATCCGGAGGGGAAAGGCCACCAGCAACATCTGCACCAGCCAGGGCCTGCTGGTGACAGCCGCCACCATCCATATGGGGGCCCTGGGCGCGGATGGCCTCCAGCAGGCGGCTTGGGAGAGCCACCGTCTGGCGGTGCGGCTCCAGTCTCTGCTTCTTGATATTCCAGGGGTTCAGGGGACCTGTCCGGGTCCCATTTTCCAGGAATTTGCTGTCCGGTTTCCCCTTCCGGCCAGGTACCTGCAGGATCGGCTGCTGGAAGCAGGGATTCTGGCCGGAATCCCGCTGCAGGACTGGGGGATGGGAGAAGACGGAGATATGCTGGTCGCCTGCACCGAACTGCTGGATGACCAGGACCTTGAAGAGTACGCGGCTGCGATACGGCAGATTCTCCAGGAGGGGCGGCTGGCATGGAACTGATCTTCGGCCTGGATCACAAGCGTCCAGAACGGGAACCGCCAGAAGGGATTCCAGTGTCCCTGCTGCGCCAGGGCCGGCTCCCCCTGCCCAATCCTTCGGAACTGGAAGTGCTGCGCCATTACACCCGCCTGAGCCAGCAGAATTTTTCCGTTGATACCCAGTTTTATCCCCTGGGTTCCTGTACCATGAAATACAATCCCCGTATTGCCCATGAACTGGCGGTTCAGCGTGGCTTTTCCAGACTTCACCCCGCCACACCGGCCCGGGCGCAGCAGGGACTGCTGCAGTGTCTCTGGGAGCTGCAGGAATGGCTGACAGCCCTGACGGGCATGGCGGCAGCCAGCCTGACGCCCGCGGCCGGAGCCCAGGGGGAACTTGCGGGTGTGGCCATGATCCGGGCGTACCACAGGCGTCTGGGTGATTCAGGGCGGACCCGATTCCTGATTCCCCAAGGGGCGCATGGCACCAATCCGGCCAGTGCGCGCATGGCCGGGTTTGATGTCTCGGAAATTCCCTGTGGTCCAGAGGGAGATATGGATCTGGAGGCCCTTGATCGTGCCTTGGGCCCCGATGTTGCTGGTATTATGCTGACCAATCCTTCGGTGCTGGGGACATTCGAACGCCAGATTGCAGAGGTGGCCAGACGCGTCCATGCCGCAGGGGGACTGCTCTACTACGATGGTGCCAACCTGAACGCGATCCTCGGTCGGGTAAAACCCGGGGTCATGGGTTTTGACGCTATGCACCTCAACCTGCACAAAACCTTTGCGACCCCCCATGGGGGCGGAGGACCAGGATCAGGGGTGGTTGCCGTGTCCGCTGCCTTGGAACCCTATCTCCCCGTTCCCCGGGTAGGCCGCGACAGCTGCGGGTGGTGCTGGGAAACTAGGCGTAACCATCCAGATAGCATTGGCCAGCTGGGCGGCTATGGGGGCAGCGTTGCCGTGCTTCTGCGTGCTCATGCCTATATCCGCCGCCTGGGTGCCAAGGGCCTGCGGAGGGTCTCGGCCTACGCTGCGCTCAATGCCAACTATCTCCTGAAGGAACTGCAGCGGGCCGGCTATCTGGCCGCGTTCCCGCAGCGGCGGGCAGGCCATGAATTTGTGCTTAGTCTGCAGGACCTGCGCGAGACCACCGGCGTCCGGGCCCTGGATGTCGTCAAGCGTCTACTGGATTTTGGCATACATGCACCGACGGTCTATTTCCCGCAGCTGGTTCCGGAATGTCTTCTGGTCGAACCTACGGAAACGGAAAGCCGGGCGACCCTGGACCGGTTCGTTGCAGTGATGGCCAAAATCCGCCGTGAGGCGATGGAAACTCCGGAGATCCTGTTCGGGGCTCCTCACCATCTGCCGGTCAAACGCCTGGATGAAGCTTTGGCCGCCCGTCGCCTGGAAGTCGCAGGGTAATGTCCGGAGTTGGGCAGGAGCGCCTGCTGGAGCAGGTGTCCCGGGTGCTCCTGGACAAGAAACAGGAGACCCGTCTGGTTCTGGCAGCCCTTCTGGCCCGGGGCCATGTCCTGCTGGAAGACCTGCCAGGAGTGGGAAAAACCACTTTGGCACTGGCTCTGGCCAATTCCCTGGGGATGGATTTTGGGCGTATCCAGATGACCTCGGATACCCTTCCCGGCGATCTGCTCGGCGGCAATTTTTACGATCCCACACAGCGTGCCTTTGTCTTTCGCCCTGGCCCAATTTTCCACCAGGTGATTCTGGTGGACGAGATCAACCGTGCCCCTCCCCGCAGCCAGTCCGCACTTATGGAAGCGATGGCGGAAAAGCAGGTGTCCATTGAAGGGACGACCCATGTCCTGCCAGAGCCATTTTTTGTGATCGCAACCCAGAACCCCATGGAATACAGCGGCGTATATCCCTTACCGGAAAATCAGCTGGACCGTTTTGCCATCAGCATTTCCCTGGGATATCCATCCCGCATGGCGGAAGAACGCCTCCTGCTCGGTGAACGCCTGAATCTCGGGCAGATGAAACCGGTCGTAGCGGCAGAGGAACTGGCGGCCTGGCAGGGAGAGGCCTCCCGTGTATTTCTCGGACCGGAAATCCGTGCGATGCTTCTGGATATTGCGGAACGGACACGCAGGGATCCGGAACTCCGGACAGGTCTTTCCCCCCGGGGACTTTTGGCCCTTCGGGGTGTTGCACAGGCATGGGCCTGTCTGGAAGGCCGGGATTTTGTCCAGCCGGAAGACCTGGGTCGGGTGACGGTGCCAGTGCTGGGCCACCGCCTGGCTGACCGGGAAAATGGTGAGGGGGGCAGGTACCGGGTGGCACGGCTGATGCAGGAATGCTGGGGTTTCGTTCCCTGAAACCCGGCCGGCGGGTCGTCCGGCTTTCCCGTGCCGGCATGCTTTTCGTGGGGTTTACCCTCGCTGTTGGATTTGCAGCCGTCAATACCGGCAACAACATGCTTTTCCTGCTGGTATCCATGATGCTGGCGCTAATGTCCCTTTCCGGCCTTGCTGCCCTTGCCAACGTGGGAGGGATCCGCGTCGAGCTTCTGCCCGGGCAGCTTCTGGACGCCCAGACCGGGAGCCCGCTGCTCTTCCGTCTGGAAAATCGCAGGGTCTGGTCTTCCTGGTTGCTGGAACTGCATCTTGGACCGGAACGTGCGGTGCTTCCCCATCTTCCGGCCCACACTGCGGTACTGCTGCCTGTTCCCTGTCCTCCCCTGTGCCGGGGACTTCCTCCCCTGCCGCCGGTTCTAATAGGGTCCTCGTTTCCCTTTGCCTTTGTCTGGCGTGGACGGACGCTGGCCCCCATCGGCGAAACGGCGGGCCCCTGGGTGGCTCCGGCTCCGGCCCTCCAGGAAGATTCCATGGTTTCTTACGACGCTCCAGGCCCTATCTACGGCGACCGCGGGGTAGGGAACTCCGGAGATGTACTGGGTACCCGTCCCTGGAATTCTCCTGAACCCCTGCTGAGGATCTGCTGGCGCAGAAGTGACTGGAGCCGGGGAGACTATGCCCTGCCCCGCCTGTCGGTCCTCAAAAGGGAAAGTGAAACCGGTCCGGTCCAGATCCTCGACTATGACAGTCTTTCTCTGGCAGGTCTGGATTCCGAAGCCCGTCTAGAGCAGTTGCGGGCAGCACTGGATGGCGCTGCGACAGCAGGAATCGCCTGGGTGCTGCGGATTGGTGGCATCCAGATAGCCGGTCACGGAAAAAACGGAAAGCCTGGGGCCCTCATGGCGCTGGCACAACACCGGCCTTACCCCAGGTATCTGTCTCTGGAACAGCCGCAGGCGCGATGGTGGAACCGAAGGCTAGGCCGATGGTGAACCGCGCATGGATTTCCTCTGCCCTGGCGTTTGCCATGGGGCTCGTTCTGGTCTTCGCTCTGGGCAAACTTGCCCTTGGGTGGCCCCTGGTTCTCTGGCTGGGGGCCAGCACCTTGGCACCCTTCTATTCCCTGCGGCGGCCCTGGTTTGGTCTGCCGGAGCGCTTCCGTTTTCCGCTGGCGCTTGCCATTCTGGTCATTGCGGTGGCCAGTGCTGGCTGGGGAAACTGGCTTTCCATGGGTGCCCGAAGCCTATTCGTGCTTCTGGCCGTAAAGGCCCTGGAGCTCAGGAGAATGCGGGACATGTACCAGGTGGCCGTTCTGCTGCTCCTTGGGCTCGGGATTGCCGCTTGGGAACGGGTGGACCCCACACTGGCCTTCTACCTGCTGCTGGAAGTGTTTCTGGCCCTCCTATCCCTTCTCTGGCAGGGCTATCTGGATGCGCTGGAAGACCAGCCGCAGCCGGTGGCGCCAGACAGATATGATTTTATCCGGCTGGTACTGTTTGCCCTAGGCTTGGCGGTGGCTCTGGTTCCGGCCATGGGGGTCCTGTTTGTCCTTCTTCCGCGGACGCCGGAACCACTCTGGCAGTGGGGTACCCTGGAGCGCAGGGCGATGACCGGCTTTTCCCCCCGCCTTGATGCATCCGGCCTGGAACGGCTGGTGCGGAATCCGGCCATTGCCTTTCGGGTCCGGATCGTGGGACCTTCCCTGGCGGGCGCCCGCATGTATTGGCCTGGTGCCATTCTCTGGTACGACATGGGAGGAACGCGCTGGCAGACTGGCCCGCTGCAGGAAATGCCAGTCTGCCAGCCCCGCCGCAGGAAGGGGGGGGTACTGTGGAAGCAGCAGATGCTGGTCAGTCCTGGAAATACTCGCCATCTTTTTGGCCTAGGTACACCTGTCGCCCTGGAATCCCCGGATCCCGTCCAGCACCTTCCCGACGGGACCTGGAAGCTGGAATCCATCCCCACTGGCCCTTTCCGTTACACTGTCTGGTCTGCCTCCAGGGTGTCCGGCTGTCTGGGACCGGTCTGGCGACGGTCTGCCCTTCAGCTTCCACCCCACATCTCCCCCGCGCTGCATGCCTTGGCCGAGTCCCTGAAAGGAGTCGCTCCGGCCGCCACCGTCCGGAAGATCATGGCCTGGTTTCATGGAACCTCATTCCATTACAGCCTGAAAACTCCGCCGGGCTATCCCCATGGGCAGACGTTGCAGGATTTTCTCCTGAAAACCCATTCGGGCTTCTGCGAGTTTTACGCTGCCGGCCTCGCGACGCTGCTGCGACTGGACGGAGTGCCCGCCAGGGTAGTAGTGGGTTACCGGGGTGGAGAATATGATCCTCTCGGCAATTTCTGGGTGGTTCGTCAGAACATGGCCCATGCGTGGGTCCAGGCCTGGCTGCCCAGGCTGGGATGGTCACGGCTGGACGCCACACCTGCCGGTACTGCTACGATGGTGCCAGGCACAGGGACCGGAACTGCACGGGGTACGGACCTGCTTCCGGAAGGGGAGCGGGTCTGGAACTGGGTGCAGTGGAACTGGCTCCGATGGGTAATCAACTTCAGTCCGTCCCGGCAGCGGCAGGTTTGGGAAATTCCCCGGTTCTGGGGTTCTGCCCTGGTGCATCTGCACCTTTCTCTCCCCAGACTGCCGCAGCTACCAGGACAGCACAGGAAAAACCATGATCTCCGGTGGGTCCTTGTTTTTACGGCAGGGAGCCTGCTGGTGGCTATTTTGCTGGCGGTTTCCAGAAAAAGACTTCCTGAAAAGAGGAAGGACCAGGATCCGGAGGAAATCTGGCGCTCACGTGCCGTGCAGGCCCTCCGGCAGGCCGGACTGCGGGACCTGCGTGCGGGGGCTGAACCGGCATGGCTTGAGCGTCTTTCACTATCACCTGAAGAACGTGGAGCACTCTGGGCCAGCATCCAGCGGCAGCGGTATGCGCCGCACCCGGGAGCCGCAGGTCACCAGGAACTTTTGGCCCTGCTGGAATCCGGGCTGCCTCCCGGCAGAACGCGATGGCCATGGTCCAGATGGATACGCTGATCGGCCAGGGCAATGGTCCGCGGCCGGTGGGCGACAAGAATGAGTGTCTTCCAGCCACGGAGCTTTTCCAGTACCTCGGCGATCCGTTCCTCGCTGGCGGTATCCAGACTGCTGGTTGCCTCGTCCAGGACAAGGACGGGGCGGTCCAGATAGAGTGCCCGGGCGATGGCCATGCGCTGGCGCTGTCCCCCGGAAAGATTGCTGCCGTGTCCCGCAACAGGACTTTCTAGCCCACCGGTGTTCGCCAGAAATTCCCAGCAGTAGGCCGCCCGGGCGACCGCTTCCGCGCGTGGCAGATCCGGATCGGGATCGCCATAGGCAATATTTTCAAGCGCTGTCCCGGAAAACAGCACCGGGTCCTGGGCCACAAAGGCAAAATTCTTCCGGTAGCGGGAAAGAGGCATGCCGACCACGGACTGGCCGGAAATTCGGATCTCTCCGGAGGAAGGCGGGAGCAGGCCGAGAATGGCGCGTACCAGCGTGGTTTTTCCGCTGCCACTTGCTCCCGTGATGGCTGTCATGCTGCCTTCCGGAATCGTGAGGTCAAGATGGTCGAGAATGGTTTCACCGCCGAACTCCAGCGTCAGCCCCCGACAGCTCCATTCTCCCCAGCAGGGAGGTTCCCCGTCACGGGACGCTTCCGGGTTTTCCATCGGCTGGTCCAGCCAGTCGAAAAGCCGGTCTGCGGCCGAGAGGCCCTGCTGGAGCTGGCTGTTGGCTGAGGATAGTTGGCGCAGGGGCTCATAGATCATGCCCAGGGCGGTGAGAAAGCTGAAAAAGGCGCCTGTGGACATCTGGCCGGAAACGACCTCCTGGCCCCCCAGATAGATAATTGCGGCGATACCAAGAGCTGCGATCATTTCCATGACCGGCGTATTGGCCTTCTGTACCCGGACGATACGCATCATCAGCGTATAGTACTGCCACGCCATTTTCCGGAAACGCTGTGCCTCAAATGCCTCTGCTCCATGGGTTTTGATGACTTCCACGCCATGCAGGCTTTCCGAGAACTGGCTCAAAATGTCTCCCATCTGTTCCTGCTGCTCATGGCCGCGCCTGCGGAGTTTCTGGCCAAAGCGGATGAGCGGGTAGAATGCTAGGGGAAGAGTGCCAAGGCTGATCAGTGCCAGTTCCCAGCTCATGTAGAATACTACCCCGATCAGGGCCAGAATCTGGAAACCGGACAGGAAAAATCTGGCCAGAACGGTAATGCTCTGCTGCAGCAGGGTCAGGTCCAGACTCATTCTGGATAAGGTACTGCCATGGCTCTGGGACAGCAGTGTGGCCAAGGGCAACTGGAGAGTCTGGTCATGCAATGTCTCCCGTAATTGCATAAGTACCTGCTCTTCTATCTGTGCCAGAAGGACGGACTGGAGGTAGTCCGCCAGACCCTTGACGGCGTAGATACCAATTACCCCCAACGGAAGCAGGGCCAGCAGGCGCGCTTGGCGGGCGATGAAAATATGGTCCAGAACCGGCTTGATGTAGTAGGCTAGGGCGCCTGTGGCGAAACCGGAAAGGGCCATGAAAAACATGGCCAGAAGGACGGTACGGGAATGCGGACGGACAAGCCCCAGAAGCCGCCGGAAACTTGCGGACTGGAAAGGGGTCCGTCCAGAGGGTTTCACTCTTCTAGGAGACCGCGCTTGTCTTGGACTTTAGCCCACTCGTCCGCATCGGGAAGCGCCGCCTTTTTCTGGATGATCGGGCTCCAGATTTTAGCCAGACGACTATTGATTTCGGTAAATCCTTCCTGTCCTTCCGGCAGGTCGTCGTCCCGGAAGATGGCTCCCGGGGGGCATTCGGGTTCGCAAAGAGTACAATCGATGCATTCATCGGGATCGATTACCAGGAAATTTGGACCTTCCCGGAAGCAGTCCACCGGACAGACATCCACACAATCGGTGTACTTGCACTTGATGCACGATTCTGTCACCACATAGGTCATGAACAGGGGCTCCTAAGGAATCTGGATGGTGTTGACGGGCAGCGCGCCGCGCGTGGCCGGCTATTCTACCCTATGGGTGCCGCCGGGTGTACCTCCAGGACGGGTCTGCCGGGGCCTGCGGCAACAGGATCAGTAGTAGACGGGGACGACTCCGGACGCGAGGATTTGTATGGCTTCTCCGGCACTGACCAACTGGGCATGGGGAATAAAGGCCCCTTCCTCGAGGCCACGCTTCTTGTAGCAGCCGGCGCACACCCAGATTTTTGCTCCATGCTCTACAAGGTGGCGGCGCAGTTCATCCAGGGGTGGGAAGGTGGGTTCCTGCAACCCCAGAAGATAGCTGTCCGCACGCGCCAGATGCACACCATCCAGGCTCAGGAACAGGGTTACCTGGTGTCCGGCGTCCACGGCGTTTTTTGCAAGGACCAGACCAACTGTAGCTCGGTCCAGATCGTTGGCGCCGTGGGTAATGTTGACGAAAAAGTGGGCCATGGAAAATCTCCAGTCAGAAGAGGATTACCCAATGGTAATATTCCTGCGGCCCGGGATAAAGGGGAGACAGACAGGATGGGGTGCGCTACTATACAGCTTCCACTTTTGGACTATTTGTTAGATCTGGAGGATGCCATGGCGGTTTTGGTTGGTAAGAAGGCCCCTGATTTTGTTGCCCCGGCGGTCATGCCCAATAACAGCATTGAAGAAAAATTCCAGTTCTCCCAGTACATCCAGGGAAAATATGCGGTACTGTACTTCTATCCCCTGGATTTCACTTTCGTCTGTCCGTCGGAAATTCTGGCATTCAATCACCGCCTTCCGGAGTTTCACAGCCGGAATACCCAAGTGATCGCCTGCAGCGTGGATTCCCATTTCACGCACCTGGCGTGGAAAAATACGCCAGAAAACAAGGGTGGAATCGGAAACATCCAGATGCCGATGGTGGCTGATCTCACCAAGCAGATCGCACGCGACTACGATGTCCTGCTTGATGAATCGGTTGCTCTTCGGGGATCGTTCCTGGTAGATCGCGCGGGCGTTGTGCGCCATCAGGTTGTGAACGATCTGCCCCTGGGCCGGAATATTGATGAAATGATCCGCATGGTCGATGCCCTGCAGTTCTTTGAGGAACATGGGGAAGTTTGCCCGGCGCAGTGGGAGAAGGGCAAGCCTGGCATGAAGGCCACCACGGAAGGTGTGGCAGAATACCTCGCTCAGCACGCAAAAGAACTCTGAAACTTTTCTTCCCGGGATATGCCTGCCGCAGGGCAGCATCGAAACCCGGGAAGCTGTTCCAGCCTGCAGGGAAGGCAAGCCCGATCTTTCGTAGAACCTGCCTGCCGTGAAGAAGCAGCTATGTTTTTTCCTGCAGTGTGCAACATTCTCCTCTCACTCCCATACCAGCCGCCCAATCTTGGACAGGGATTTCTTTTCGCCAGAAGCGGCCCTGCTGCAGGTGCCCTGTATGTCCGGTTCCTTCTGGTTCTGGCCAAGTTCCCGGCAGAGTCTCTGCGGCTTTCCCGTCCAGTATGCCATATGCCGCACAGGAATGTCCGTTGTGTTCCGGGGTCATAGGCCTTCTGCCCCTGCAACCTGCGAAGCCTGAAGTTGTCAGGGAACCCTGGTACGAATTTTTTGGGGGAGAATTTCGCGCGCAGCCAGGAAATGGTGGCTGTCCGTCGAGTTCCAGGATTTTGATCTCAGTGCTGGGCATATAACAGCGCGTTTCAGCATAGGATCACCCATGTCATCAAGCTGCAACATTCCGGGGGTAGAATGCATTTCCGCAGTACCCTGTTTTTCCTCCTCGTGTTAACCCCGATTCTGGCATCCCCCTATGGGGATGCCTTTTTTATTGTGGTGTGGAGTGGAATTCACAGCCTTCCGGCCGGCCTCCACCGGAACGGGCCTGTTTTTAGACCGGATCGGGAGTGGATCTTCCAGTGCTGCAGCCCAGGACCATGGACCGTCGCAAAAAAGTCATCTGTGCCTTCCACGTGGAGCGGGTACATCCGGTTCGCGGATCCCCCGCCGGGACCAGCCCCAGCCGATCATGCCTGTTGATGGTTCCTGGCAGTTCCTGGATCGGCTGGGCTTTTCCGCTAGTCACCTGCTACCGGAATTCCGGCTGGGGGCGGCGTCTCCGCACGGGCCAGAGCGTAGTAGTGCCACACGGATTTCCATTGCAGAACCTGTAACGGGCGTCAGGCCACGGCCAGGGTGAGGCCGTCACAAGGTCAGAAACAGGCACGATGGCCGCATGCATTCATCCATTTCCGGACAGGCCCACCGTGCGGCGCTTTCACCGATTTTCTGCAATCTCCCCGCTTCACGGATTTTTTCAGCAGTCCCCGAATATGTGGATAATAGCAGGGTCATACATGGGAATTAAAATGGTCAAATTTTCATAATGATGATTGGTCAAGCGGATAAATATCTTTCTGTAGCCCCGATGCTCGACTGGACGGACCGCCACTGCCGCTATTTTTTACGGCTTGTGTGCCCAAGCTGTGTACTCTATACCGAAATGGTGACGACGCCGGCCATTCTCCTGGGGCGGGATCCCCATCGGTACCTGGAATTTTCTCCCGAGGAGCAGCCAGTAGTGCTCCAGCTGGGAGGGGATGAGCCGGAAGCAATGGCAAGGTCTGCCATCCTGGCGCGGGAATATGGGTATTCCGGAGTGAACCTGAATGTGGGGTGCCCTTCCCCTAGGGTCCAGAAGGGACGTTTTGGGGCCTGTCTGATGCAGACACCCGGGCTGGTTCGGGAACTGGCGGGTGCGCTGGCGGAAAGCGGCCTTCCGGTCAGCATCAAGCACCGTCTGGGTCTTGATCGGACAGAAAATTATGACCTGCTGGCGCGTTTTGTCGAGACCGTATCGGCCGGAGCGTGCCAGCATTTTATCGTGCACGCCCGGAATGCCTGGCTAAAAGGGCTTAACCCAGCCCGTAACCGCCAGGTTCCCCCTCTGCGCTGGGATTGGGTCGCCAGGCTGAAGACCGATTTTCCTGCCTTGAGAATTGAACTGAATGGAGGCATCCAGAACGCGGGCGATCTTGCACAGCAGTGGCAGAAAGTGGATGGGGTCATGATCGGCCGTGCTGCATACAATCAGCCTCTGTTTCTGGCCGAGGCCGAAGTCGTCCTGGGCCGGCGCGACCGGCTGCCGGAAGTGGACTGGCTGCTCCAGCAACTGGAGGAGTATGCTGTTCGCTGGGGAGAGAAGCTGCCCGCCCCCCGGCTGGCGCGCCATCTCCACGGCCTGTACCATGGCCGGCCGGGCGCCGGCTACTGGAGACGTCTGCTGTCGACCGCTGCGGCGCAGGAGACGGCGGCCGATTTTCTGCGCAGGGTGATATTGTGCCTTTCCCGTAAAAATTCTCCGGCGGAAATGGAGGTGTGATGGACAGCCATATGCCGGAATCGCCCGTATGGGTGGCCTTTGACCTGGACGGGACACTGACGGCTGGAGAGACCCTGCCCCATTTTTTGCGTTTTGTGCTGGGGCCGCGCCGCTATACCGGGGCTCTTCTCCGGTCCTTTCCTGAACTTCTTGGTTATGCGTTTGGGACCACCCCCAACTACGCAGTCAAGGAACGGGTTCTGACCCATACCATTGCGGGCATGCCTCTGGAGGAACTGGAAGCCCGTGGGGCTGCATTTGCGGAAGAGGTGTTGCCGGGTCTGCTACGGCCGTCCGTTTGGCAAAGGTTTCTCGCGCACCGTGACCGGGGGGACCGTCTGGTCCTGGTGACCGCGACCCTCGGGGTTTATGCGCGGCCCTGGGCGGAAGCGGCAGGATTCCATGCGGTAGTTGCTACTCGCCTGGACTGTGACTGCAACCAGCGGATTACCGGCCGGTTGGCCGGGAAAAACTGTTTTGGTCCGGAAAAGGCACGGCGCCTGCAGGAGGAATGCCGGATCCGGGCGCTTGACCATGCCTATGGGAACAGCCGGGGAGACCGGGAAATGCTGCAGATGGCAGAGCATCCGGTCTATATATCCCGGCACAATGCCTTTGGGGGCTCGCTTACGCCCCTTGTACCTGCCCGAATTCTCCCGAGTGGGTAAGATTTTTTCCCTGCAGCAGAAATTCCATGAATTTCTCGGCTACTGCTGAAAGCCGTTTGTTTTTCCGGTAGACGGCGTGCCACTGGCGCAGTATTGGGAATCCCTGAACATCCAGAATCGCAATATCGCCTGAAGCCGCCTCGGCGGCAACCGTATTACGGGAAAGAACGCTCAGGCCCAACCCGCCGGCAACCAGCTGTTTGACGGCCTCGTTGCTGCTCATGGTCATGCGCACGCGCAGGCGGATACCTCGCTCATGGAAAAAATTCTCTGCGGTCAGGCGGGTTCCTGATCCTTCCTCACGCAGGATAAAAGGCTCATCCCGCAGGTGATCTGGGGGAATGGCCGGCTGCCGGGCAAGAGGGTGGCGTGCGGGGGCCAGAACCACGATCGGGTTGTCGAGGAAGGGCCGGGCAACCCCGTCAATGTCGTCTGGGACCTGGCCCATGATGTAGATGTCGTCCAGATTCTGCTTGAGCCGTTCCAGGACGCTGTCGCGGTTTACGATTTCCAGATGGACCTCAATGCCGGGGTGTTCGTTGCAGAAGGATCCGACTAGCCGGGGGGCAAAGTATTCTGCCGTAGAGATGATGGACAGGCGCAAGAGACCCCGCTCCAGGTTGCGGTGGGCGTCCAGCTCTTGGCTGAGGCTTTCCAGACGCCGGAGAATGTCGCGTCCGGCGCGGTCCACAGCCTCTCCGACTGGAGTCAGGTAAAGCTTCTTGCCTACCTGCTCATACAGTTGGGCTCCGGCATGCCCTGACAGCTGTTTAACCTGGATGGAAAGGGCAGACGGTGTCTGGTGCAATTCCGCTGCTGCCCGGGTCATGTTAAGATGCTCGGCCAACACCGTAAATATCTTCAGCTGGTGTAACGTGACGTGGCGGATGGACAACTTTTTATTTCCGTAAAAGGTAACGTTAATTTCTTTTTACTTTACCTTATGAATCTATCTTTGTACATTCGGCCACGATTGCAATTTCGCAGGTCAAGTTGGACTGATACTTTAGGAGGGAACTATGGCTGGTAAATATGAAGCCGGCGTGAAGGAGTACCGCCACACTTACTGGGCTCCGGACTACGTGCCGTTGGATTCTGATCTTCTGGCGTGTTTCAAGATTGTTCCGCAGGCCGGCGTCGACCGGGAAGAAGCTGCGGCGGCAGTGGCAGCTGAATCCTCTACTGGTACGTGGACCACAGTCTGGACTGACCTGCTGACCGACATGGACTACTACAAGGGCCGCGCCTATCGCATCGAGGACGTCCCGGGCGACGACACGGCCTTTTATGCCTTTATTGCCTATCCGATCGACCTCTTTGAGGAAGGTTCGGTGGTCAACGTGTTTACCTCTCTTGTGGGTAACGTCTTTGGATTCAAGGCGGTCCGTGCCCTCCGCCTTGAAGATGTCCGTTTCCCCCTGCACTATGTGATGACGTGCAATGGCCCCTCCCATGGCATCCAGGTCGAGCGCGACAAGATGGACAAGTATGGTCGTCCGCTCCTTGGCTGTACTATCAAGCCAAAACTTGGCCTGTCAGCGAAGAACTATGGCCGTGCCGTCTATGAGGCCCTCCGTGGTGGTCTCGACTTCACGAAGGACGATGAAAATGTTAACTCCCAGCCTTTTATGCGCTGGCGGGACCGTTTTCTCTTTGTGGCCGATGCCATTCACAGTGCGGAAGCGCAGACGGGTGAGCGGAAGGGCCACTATCTGAATGTCACGGCGCCGTCGCCGGAAGATATGTATGAGCGGGCCGAGTTTGCCAAGGAGCTGGGCATGCCCATCATCATGCACGACTTCCTGACCGGGGGGTTCTGCGCCAATACAGGTCTGGCCCGATGGTGCCGCAAGAATGGCGTGCTCCTGCACATCCATCGCGCGATGCACGCGGTCATCGACCGGAACCCGCACCATGGCATCCATTTCCGCGTGCTGACCAAGGCCCTGCGCCTGTCCGGCGGCGACCACCTGCATACCGGTACCGTTGTGGGCAAGCTGGAGGGTGACCGGGCTTCCACGCTGGGCTGGATTGATCTGCTCCGTGAATCATACATTCCCGAAGACCGAAGCCGGGGAATTTTCTTTGACCAGGACTGGGGCTCCATGCCTGGCGCCTTTGCGGTTGCCTCTGGCGGAATCCATGTCTGGCACATGCCTTCCCTCGTCACCATTTTCGGCGATGATGCAGTCCTGCAGTTTGGTGGTGGTACCCTGGGTCACCCATGGGGCAACGCAGCTGGTGCAGCGGCCAATCGCGTGGCCCTTGAGGCCTGTGTGGAAGCCCGTAACCGTGGCGTCGAACTGGAGAGGGAAGGTAAGGAAGTGCTCACGAATGCCGCCCGCTTCTCTCCGGAACTCAAGATTGCCCTGGAAACCTGGAAGGAAATTAAGTTCGAGTTCGATACCGTCGACAAGCTCGACGTGCAGAACCGATAATTTCCGGAAACCGTTACCAAATTCAGGAAGGAGGTCATCATGGCCGAAGTACAAGACTACAAGCAGGTCCGCCGGTATGAGACGTTTTCATATCTTCCCCCCATGTCTGCCGAGCAGATCCGGGCCCAGATCCAGTACATCGTGGCCCAGGGCTGGAATCCGGCGATTGAGCATGTGGAGCCCCAGCGTTCCTTCAGCTACTACTGGTACATGTGGAAGCTGCCCATGTTTGGCGAGCGGAATGTGGACACAGTTCTGGCCGAGCTAGAGGCCTGCCGCAGGGAATACCCCAACCATCTGGTCCGGCTGATCGGTTATGACAACTATACCCAGAGCCAGGGGCTGGCGTTCGTGGTATACCGGGGTTCCTGAGGTCAGGGTTGACGGAAAAGGCTGTCGCGCCCGGCGCGGGGCAGCCGAACAGGGGGGCACTATGTCTGATTCATCCACATCCGGCCACCCGCGTGGCCGGGCGCTTGCCCAGGAAAGGCGGCGCCAGCAGGCCGTGCGCAAGCAGGGGGGCAGGGCGGCAGCGCCTGTAGCCACTCGGGCCGCGGTTCCTGCGCCAGCCGCCCGTACGGTCACTGCAGCCTCTCCGGCTCCGGTGCCTGCCGTGCACACGGAAAATCTCGCGGCCCGCTCCCAGGGGCGGGAAGCTGCCTTGGCCTATCGGGCAATGCGCTGTGCGGGTGCCCAGTGCTGGTCTGATCCGGAACAGCGGCGTCCGCGTGGCCGTCGCCGTCCGTCGGCAGTGCCGGATGCTGGAGCATCTGCGGAACCGGGGATTTCCCTGGCGCCACCGCTGGTGCCTGGCGTCGAGGAATCGTTTCTGGATTCCGTCTGTGGGATTTCCGAAACGCAGCCCGAAATTTTCGGGTGGCGGGAGAGCTCGGTGCGGCAGCTGTGCCGTGCCCGCAGGCAGACGCTTTCCCAGAAGGGAAAGGTCGCCCTGACCGTAATGCGGGGACTCAGTTCGGCCGCAGCCAGACTGCGGTACCTGCAGAACGGGAACGGACGGGAGTTCGCCCGTCTCCGGCGCGGGGAGGTGGCCCAGAATGGCAGAGGGCAGCAGCCCGCCGCCCGGGCTACTGGCCAGCAGCGTTCGCGGAAGTACCGGATCCCGGAAAAGGTGGAGAGCGGAACTACCCTGTCCGGTACGGGCATTACCGGTACCCAGGTGGACCGCAAGGTAGCCGTCACCGGAAACGAGCAGGGCTCCTGTCGCAGCATAACCGGAACGGAATATGTCGGGAGTGAGCAGTTTGACCGTTTCTGTGGTACCCGGCCTTCTGCCGGCCCGGCCAAGGTGGCGGTGACAAGTACTTCTGGCCGCCAGGCTGTAACTGGAACAATGGTGGGACGTGCCGTTTCCGTAACCGGAGACGAGAGCGGTGCCTGCCGTCCGGTGACTGGCACGGAATACCTCGGGAATGAGAGCTTCCAGTCTTTCTGCCGTTCTGATCTCCCGGCCCGGCCGGAGAAAGTGGCAGTGGGGGCTACGCTAGGAAAAAACCTGCCGGTAACGGGGAGTGATGAGGCCCGGGTAGCCCGGGTGACCGGGTATGAACCCGGGGCGCAGCGGACGATTACCGGCTCCCAGTATTCGGATGCCGGTGTCGCACGGATGACCATTAATGGGGCTCCGCGGAAAGTGGACGAGTCCCATACTCTGGCTGGCAGGCCCGTATCTGGGACGACAGTCGATACCAGTGGCCGGATTACCGGGACAGAGGCTGGAGAATGTCGCAACGTCACGGGTACGGAATATCTGAGCCAGGAAACGTTCCGTTCAGTGTGCAGCGCATCCCCAGCGCCTGTTCCGACCCGTTCAGGCGTGACCAGTACGGAGTCCGGGCAGCGGATTACAGGAAATCTGGTAGACCGTTCGGAGAAGGTGACCGGAAATGAGCCCGGCTCCTGCCAGAGGGTAACCGGGACGGGCTACAGCACGCCAGGGCTGTGCGGTGGTGGTGTGGACAAGGTGCAGACCATGACCAGCCTTGCCGGGGGTACGGTGACAGGGACCGGGATCGACCATCTCCCAAAAATGACCGGTGATGGGCGGGGAGGGTGCTGGCCCGTCACCGGAACTGAGTATTATGGGCAGGAACAGTATGCCCACTGCGAAAGCACCCCGCAGGCGGAATCGGCCAAGGTGGGCCTGACACGGACGGACAGCGGACTCCCCGTTACCGGTCCGCTGATGGATCCCTCCGCGCTGGTTACAGGCAACGAGGCCGGGCTGGGAATGCCGGTTACCGGGACTCCGTATGCCGCTGCTGAAATCCCCGAAGCACCACACCCCTTGGCCCCGGTAGCGCAGTCCCCTGCTGTCTCTGCCTGTTCTGGGTCCTGCTGTGACAGCTGTGCCTACAAGGCTATGGCTGGCGCGCAGGAGACTGTTTCTCCAGTGGCGGGTGTGGCGCCTAACGCCTCCAGCTACCGGTTTGTCGCCGCGCAGCCATCCCCGGCGCCTGCAGTACCGGAAGCAGTCCCGGCTGGCTTTAGCATCGCTGCACCAGTCCTCCAGGGTCGCAGCCGCATTACTGGTAATACCTGGGAGCAGAACACCCGCATCACTGGGCCGGTGAATCTGGCCCGGGGGCTGGTGACCGGTACACCGGAGTTTCGTGCCAGAGATATTCTTCCGGCCGCTCCATCTGCTGTGGCTGCACCGGCTGCTACTGGCGTGGACGGGGGCGAATCCCAGAACAGCCCAGTTCGTGGCGGCTGGCAGATTACCGGAGATGACTGGAGCCGTAATTCAAGGGTTACAGGTACGGAAGGTAGAGGTGCGCAGACAAGGAACCCCACCCAGCGTGGTCAGGTCCGGAGCTGCGTCATGTCTGCTGCCCTCAACCGGGGGCTGCCTCTGGCAGCAGAAGTCGGGGAGTCCCCGATTACCGGAAGTAGTGGCAATTCCCGCCGTGGCTCCCTGATTACCTATTCCGGTGGCGCGCGAGGATAGGCCGGAACCATGGATACGCGCCGATCCCGCCAGCTGCGCCATAACCGTGGTGCGCCCCAGATTATGGTTCCGATGGCCCGCCGGTTTTCCATGATGGGAGCGCTTCGGGCACCGGCGCTTCAGGATGGCAGTCCGGCTGTCCATCCAGCCTGCCCTGGTTTGCCTGCGGCTGGCTGCAGGCACCCGCTGGCGGACTTGGAGGCTAATGCGAGACTGGGACAGTACGAGGACGGGATCCGGGAGTTGTTTGACCAGATCGTGCCTGTACTGAAGGAAATCGCCGGATATCTTCCTGGCCCCGATTTTCCGCGGCAGGCGCAGGAACTGTTCAGGCGGCGGCTGGGTTTTCTTCTCCCGGAAGGTCCACTGGAAAATGCATGGGTCCGCGGGCTTGATGCGGGTACGCTCTATGCCTCAGCGATTTTTTCGGCTCTTGGAGTGTCGGTGGGTAAATTTGCCGCACGGATCCAGGCCGAGCAGTCCGCTGGCGACAGCCTGGATGCGCTGCTCGTAGAGTGCGGATTTCATGCAGTAAACATATCGGCCTGTGCGGATGGGAGGCTCAAGGGGCTGTTTCCCTATGTCCTCCGTCTTCCGGAATCACGGCTGCTCCGCAGCAGCGCGTATGCCGGAACCCTTTTTGATGTGGACGCGGATGTCCAGGACTGGCAGGCAACGGAACTCCGGAGGTTCCGGGAAGGATATCCAACCACTGCAGATGCACCCACCCGGTATCTGAAGGTGGCCGTGTACCATAGGAGCTCCCTGGATCCTAACCATGAGGGCTGTGCTGCCCACGGCAGTAATGAGAAGGTGGCAGTGGAGGCAGCGCTGGAGCGTCTGGAACAGTTCCGCAGTGCCATTGAAAATGCTTTCTGCTGTGGGGCCAGCACCGATATCCTCCTGATTGGTGTGGATACGGATACGGATGCGATCCGTATCCATGTCCCGGATGCAAAAGGACAGCTGAGTCCTTTCCGGTACGTCGACAATGCAGATTTATACGGGAAAACGGTGGGTATGGATGCGGATCACGCACGGCTTTCGGTGTACGAAGCCATCCGCCAGACGAGCGAGGTCTCCGGCTGGGGCCAGGGCGAGGGACTGCCACACGATGGCATGCGCCGTCTCATTGCGACGCTGCTCATCAGCAATCTAGGCCAGATTGAGTATGTGGCGGAACGGTATGGAGGGTGGTATCCAGACCGCGGGCACGGAGAACGTTTTGTGAGCGTCGGTGACGGATTTCAGGAGATCCAGGTGCGCAATCTCGCGTATTTTGCCCGACTGGATACGGTGGAAGAGGGTGCCGCAGACCTTGATGTGGGTGTCAAGATTTTCCGTCATCTGAATGTGGAGCGTGGCCTCCCCATTCCCATGGCCGTGCACTACCGCTTTCGCTCCCAGATTCCGGGTGACCGGGACCGGGTCGTAAAAAAGCTCAACCGCGTGGCCCAGGCCGTCCGGCTGCGTTATGCCGATCTGGACAGACGCGGGCTTCTGGTCCTGCACGGAAGCATACAGGACTGGCCAATGGGCAGTCCGCTTGAGGAGGTGATACTGGCATGAAGATCATGCGTGTGGAAAAAACACTGGTCTCTACCAACCGTATCGCCGAGATGGGGCACAGGCCACTGCTGGTTGTCCAGGAAAAGGAAGGTGGGGTGAGATCCGTGGCTGTGGATGCCGTTGGCTGCATCCCGGGGGATTGGGTACTCTGCGTCGGTTCTTCTGCGGCGCGTGAGGCGGCAGGGAGTAAGGATTACCCATCCGATCTGACGATCATCGGGATCATTGACAGCTGGAATCCGGTCTGACATGGAAATTATGCAGGTGGTGTCCGAAATGGTCGTGACACGCCGGATTTCCGGGCTCAAGCAGAGTTCGCTGCGGGTTCTTGCGGATAGCACAGGAAAGCTGAATGTGGCAACGGATCCAGTGGGCGTGCCACCCGGAAAGTGGGTTTTTACGGTAAGCGGTTCAGCGGCGCGTTACGCTGCAGGTGATTTCGAGATCCTGACGGATCTCACTATTGGCGGGATTGTTGACTTTTGGGAACCCTGATATTGGGTTTTTCGGATTATCTGGCAAGGAGGGACGGAAATGGCAGATGTAACGGGTATTGCGCTGGGAATGATTGAAACGCGTGGTCTGGTGCCGGCCATTGAGGCGGCGGATGCCATGACCAAGGCGGCGGAAGTGCGCCTGATTGGCCGCCAGTTTGTGGGCGGTGGCTATGTGACCGTTCTGGTCCGTGGCGAGACGGGTGCGGTGAATGCGGCGGTGCGCGCTGGAGCGGACGCCTGCGAGCGGGTGGGTGACGGCCTGGTGGCGGCACACATTATTGCCCGTGTACATTCCGAGGTGGAGAACATTCTGCCCAAGGCCCCCAGCGCCTGAGAAGGCCGCTGGGACCGGGCATCCGGATGCGGTTTGTTGGACGTGCTTTAAGGAGACTGAGAAATGGCAGATGTAACGGGTATTGCGCTGGGAATGATTGAAACGCGTGGTCTGGTGCCGGCCATTGAGGCGGCGGATGCCATGACCAAGGCGGCGGAAGTGCGCCTGATTGGCCGCCAGTTTGTGGGCGGTGGCTATGTGACCGTTCTGGTCCGTGGCGAGACGGGTGCGGTGAATGCGGCGGTGCGCGCTGGAGCGGACGCCTGCGAGCGGGTGGGTGACGGCCTGGTGGCGGCACACATTATTGCCCGTGTACATTCCGAGGTGGAGAACATTCTGCCCAAGGCCCCCAGCGCCTGAGAAGGCCGCTGGGGGCGGGCGGCTTCCGGGGGTGAACGGGCGTGATTCCTGCGCCCCCCAAACGTAACAGGAAATTTAGGAGGAGATCGCAATGGCAGCGCATAGTGGTATTGCGTTGGGTATGATCGAAACCCGTGGTCTGGTGCCGGCCATTGAGGCGGCGGATGCCATGACCAAGGCGGCGGAAGTGCGCCTGATTGGCCGCCAGTTTGTGGGCGGTGGCTATGTGACCGTTCTGGTCCGTGGCGAGACGGGTGCGGTGAATGCGGCGGTGCGCGCTGGAGCGGACGCCTGCGAGCGGGTGGGTGACGGCCTGGTGGCGGCACACATTATTGCCCGTGTACATTCCGAGGTGGAGAACATTCTGCCCGCGGCCCCTACTGCTGATGGCAGTGGACGGGACGGGGACGTGACCGGTGCCCTCAGCTGACGGGACCCCACGGATGCGGAATCACCCTCGCATCACGGGTTTTCTCCTGCAGGCGCTTACCCACGAGTATACCGCCGTGCAGCAGTATCTGACCCAGTCCAGTCTCTGTACACTGTGGGGAATGGCGGAATGGGCCAGTTCCTTCCGGAATGAGGCGCGGGAGGAACTGGAACACGCAGGGATGCTGGCCCAGCACCTTCTGCTCTTGGGGATTGCTCCTGGAGCGGGGCAGATGCGTCCACCACGTCCTGGACGGGACATCCTGGAAATGCTGGAACAGGACCGGGATATTGAAGCGGCAGCAGTGGATCTTTACGCGGAGGCCTTGGCTTTTGCCCGACGGCTCCGGGAAGAAAAGATTGCCTATCTGTTTGGCCGGCTGCTACAGGACGAGCAGGACCATCTGCAGCATCTGGACAGCGTAATTGTCCGACTGGAAACCGGAGGACACGGAAATGTCTGATACGGGGGGCGGAATGGCCTGTCCCGACGGCTGGGAGGAGCGCAGAAAACCCCTGAGCTGGAACCGGCGGTACGATTTTTCCGACTACGCCGAAACCAGGAGTTTTCTGGATCTTCTGGCCGACTTGTCAGAAAAGACCGGCTATTACCCGAATCTCAACTTTGCGCGGACGCACGTGGTGGTGGCCATCCAGTTTGAATCCGGGGAAAAGGAGGCTCGTCTGCAAGAATATGCCCTTGCGGCGGACCGGTGTGCCCAGCAGGTTACGGAAAAGGCTCCATCGTGATGCGCCATATCGCGCTGTTTAACGCCAAGGGGGGCTGTGGGAAGACTACCATTGCATGGAATTTGGCCATGGGGCTTTCCCGGCGCGCTCCTACCCTTCTGCTTGATGCCGACCCGCAGGGGAGCCTGCAGCATTGGGCCGACTGGGCGACAGAAGCAGAAGGTTTTGAGATCGCTGTCGGCGAGTGGCCCGCCGAGAAGGGTCCGGACGCACAGGCAGATTATGCCTACTGGGTCACCGACTGTTCCCCCGCGCTGGAAGATCCGCATACCCGCTCCGTTCTGGCCTGCGCAGATATCGTGCTGCTGCCGGTTCTGCCATCTGCCCTCGATCTCTGGGCGAGCCAGCGGAGTGTCGAAGCATTGGAGCGGCTGCGGGAAACTCGCCCCGGTCTTCGGGCGTATTTTCTGCTCAACCAGATTGAGGGACAGAGTGCCCTGTCCCGTGCCTCCCGGACTGCGGCGGCGGCCATTGGCCTGCCATTGATGTCGGTCTACCTTGGCAGAAGGGCCATCTACCGGAGTGCTGCGGTGGAAGGACGGAGTGTCTACCAGACGGGCCGGCGTGGCACCGCTGCCGTAGACGAAATCGAACGGCTAATCGAGGAGGTCCTGAAATGAGCAACCTGGAAGACAAATTAAGCGCAAGCATCCAGACTCCAAGACGTCGCGCTGCCGGTTCAGCCAAAACGGCCCCAGAGGCCCAGGCTGCTGCGCGTTCGGAAAACAAGCCCCGGTCTGCAGCGACGGTCTCCAGCCGTCGTGAACCCGCTGCACTGGCGGATCTTAATGCGGGTGGTGGGCGGGAAATCAACCCTTCCCGTATTTGGCCCGACTGAAGTTTTCCGTCTCTGCCGTCCTCCCTGCAGGGAGCCTGCTGGCTCTCCGGGTTGATGCTGTCTGCGTGAACAGGAAAAACGTGTGACATGGCTATCCAGCTGACCGACTATCCAAACATTCTGGAAGACCTTGGCGAGCATGCCCTACCAGTGCTGGAGGCCAACTGGCACGAGGCGGCCCGGGTTTTCACCCCCCGGGGTCTGGAAGCCTATCTTCAGGGAGCCAGCAGCCTGAAGGCCCTTGGCCGGGGGACGGATCTGGTCGTCGCATTTATTGAGTCGGCACCACATGTGGCTCGGGAGATCGGAGAACAGGCGGTTTTCGAGATGCTGTCGACCGCCATTCGCATGTTCTCCAAGACGAGTGCCGAAGTGCTCGCACTGTTTTTTTCTACTGCCCCCATCGTTGCCCGGCGTCTCGGAGAGATGGAACTCTTCCGTGGTTATCTACTCCTGCTTGACCAGCTTCTGGCCCAGGCACCCAGAGGGGTCCGCCCCATGCTGGGCAAAATCGAGATCCTGCTGGAGCAGATGACCCTGGGTGGACTGCGCCGGTGGTCCATGTGGGGGGTGTCTGCCTACCGCACCGATTTTTCCGCCCAGGCCGAATTCTTTGGCCTGGTGACCCCGCAGTCCCTGGCGGTTCTGCAGAAAGAACGGCGTGGTGTGCTCTTCATTGATGTGCAGCGGCGGCTGAACATGTATTTGCGCGCCCTGTGGGGAAGGGACTTTTTTTTGCGCCCGACGTCGGGCGACTATGAAACCCGTGAGGGGTACCGGCCCTACATTGAGCACTATTTCATCCATCTGCCCGATGCCTATGACGACGCCGAAAATGCGCGCGGAGAGAAGATGGCCGCATTGGAACTCTACCGCGCTGCCGCCGCGCATGCGGCGGCACACATAGTCTATTCCCGTTACGATGTCCGCATGGATCTTGCAACCCCCCCGCAGAAACTGTGGATTGGGATTCTTGAGGATGCGCGCGTTGAGCGCCTGGCCCTGCAGAAATTTCCTGGTCTTTTCCCTCTCTGGCAGAAGCTTGGACAGCTGCCGGCCTGCGTGGAACAGGAGCCTCTTCCTGCTATGGCCCATCTGCTGGACCGGGTCTCCTTGGCCCTGCTGGATGATGGCTATATGGACCAGCACCCGTTGGTCGGAGCTGCGCGCGCAGTGTTTGCAACGGTTCCGGTCGGACCAGAATCTGGTGAGGATGATCCCTACGCCGCAGTTCTGGCCGGAGCGGAGAAGCTGGCGCAGCTCACCGCCTCTTCCGGATTCGTCGAATCGGCGGTCCGAGAAATTTCGGGAAGCCTCTACCGGGATGATAACCGTTACCTCTGGACCGCACCTCCGGACGGACTGGCAGGGGACCTGCTGGCGGGCGGTCAGCCACAGGTCCGAAAATACGTTAGTCTCATGGAAATGGTCAATGCGGTTGATGTGGAGAATGCGGGGGATGATGCCCAGGAAATCTGGGTGCTTCCGACTGAGCTCTACGATGACGATGGCCTGACCTTTAATGAGAAGGAGGGTAAAGAGCCGGTGTCCCAGCCGCAGCAGTATCCGGAATGGGACTACCAGACCCAGCTGGAGCGGCCGCTGTGGGTGACAGTTTACGAGAAACGTCCCCGCATGGGAGATCCTGGTGAAATCGCGGCACTTCTCGAACAGCGGAAGCCCATGGTCCAGCGTCTGCGCCGGCTCATTGAGGCGGTTCAGCCCCAGGGCGTTGTCCGGACCCGGAAAGTAGAGGACGGCGATGAAATCGACATTAATGCTGCCATACTGGCCATGACCGATATCCGTATGGACCGGCAGCCGGATCCCCGCATTGGTATCCGTACCCGCCTGCACGTCCGGGACCTTTCGGTGATGCTGCTGGTGGATCTTTCTGAATCGACCAACGACCGGCTGCGTTCGCGTACGGAAGGGGACGTGACAGTACTGCAGCTGGCCAAGGAGTCGGCTGCCCTGCTGGCTGGGGCCCTGGATAAAATCGGGGATCCGTTCACGCTCTGCGGTTTTGACTCCAATGGTCGCCACGACGTCGAATTTTACCGCTTCAAGGACTTTGAGGCTCCCTACGATGACAAGGTCAAGGGGCGTCTGGCGGGCATGAAAGGGCAGCTTTCCACGCGCATGGGGGCAGCGCTGCGGCATGCCGGCCATCTCATGGACCAGCGCCGGAGCCAGAAAAAGCTGGTACTGCTGTTGACGGATGGCGAGCCAGCGGATAACGACGTGCGGGATCCCCAGTATCTCCGCCATGACACCAAAAAAGCGGTGGAGGAACTGGCACGCAGGGGGATCCGTACTTTCTGCCTTTCCCTGGATCCCTATGCCGATGAATATGTGTCGCGGATTTTCGGGGCACGTAACTATCTGGTTCTGGATCATGTCGACCGCCTGCCGGAGAAGCTTCCGCAGCTATATATTTCCATGACCAGAAGTTAGGAAGGGGCGTTTTCATGAGTGGAAATCCCATGGATGTTCTGGCGGTAGCCATTCCATTTCTGCCGGTGCTGTCAGCGGTGGTGATCTTCCTGTTTGCGCGCCACCGCCGTTCTGCATCGGCCAGAACCAGTGTGGGCGTTACCTTCCTTGTTTTTGTGCTTGCACTGGCTGAACTGGGCGGCTATCTGGTCTCCGGGACGCCCCAGGACGTAACCATCGGCGTGGACTGGGGAAGCCTGTGGATAGATCCGCTCAGTCTCATCATGTGGGCGTTTGTGTCCGGCATCAGCCTGCTTGTGCACATCTACTCGGTGCGCTACATGGTAGAGGAGCCCGGCTATCCGCGCTTTTTCGCACTGCTGGACCTGATGACGGCCACCATCCTGTTCATGGTTTCGGCTGCGGACCTGCTCACCCTTCTCGCTGCTTGGTTTCTCGTGGGGGTGCTCCTCTATTTTCTTCTGGGCCACGATACGGACCGGCCGGCCGCCGGCCGCTATGCTTTCTGGACCCAGATCACCTACCGTTTTGGCGATCTGCCCCTCTGGATGGCAGCGGCTCTACTGGGGGAAACCTACCACAGTCTTTCCCTTCCGGTGATTTTTTCCCGCATCCAGATGGCCCCGGCTGTCCACACGCTTTGGGGCATTCCGGTTCTGGAAGTGGTCGGCTTTCTGGTCGCACTGGCTGCCTTCGCACGCTCTGCACAGTTCCTGCTGCATGGCTGGCTGCCCTATACCATGGACGGTCCAACACCAGTGTCTGCACTGATGCATGCCGGCATCGTCAATGCGGGCGGGTTCCTGTTCAACCGTTTTGCTCCGGTATTTGAACATGCCGGCGATGTCCTGCATCTGGCCTTTCTGGTCGGTCTGGTCACGGCCATTACCGGCTCTGCCCTCATGCTCATCCAGAACGATGTCAAACGGTCGCTGGGATACTCCACCATGGGACAGATGGGGTTCATGGTTATGGAATGTGGTGTCGGGGCCTTTCCCCTGGCGGTTTTCCACTTGATTGCGCACGGCTTCTTCAAGGCATCCCTGTTCCTGAGTGCCGGAAATGTCATCGGGGATGCCCGACGCCAGGACGGTGTGCCTGCAGATCCTGTCTATACGTCGGTCGTAGAGCGCCGGCCCCGCCGGCCTTCCCGCCTGCCGTGGATGGTGGCAGCGGCACTGACCATTCTGGTTCCCATCACCGTACTGGCGCTCTCCCATTTTTTTGTGGCGGCCCATGCCTTCTATGAGCAGGGTGTCCTTATCCTCCTGTTTTTCGGTTGGGTGACCGGTGCCCAAGCCCTGTTTGCCGCCCACAAGATGACCCGGACCAATCCGTGGCGGCTGATGGGTGGCATCTTGGTCTCGTTTGTGCTGATTGTGGTGGGCTACACGCTGATCAGCCATTATTTCGGGAATTTTCTCTATCCTGGCGGTCGCGGGGAACGGCTCTATAAGGCCGCAAGTCTCGGCAGCTTCCCTTTTGCGGCGCTGATGCTGGTACTGGCTCTCCTGTTCGTGGGTGGCTGGGCGCTAACTTTTTTTGCGGACACACTGGATCTATGGGGTTCACTGGGCGCGCGCTGGCGCGGTACCTATCTGGTGCTCTACGCTTCCCTTTCGCGTGAACTGTACATCAACGATCTCTATGCGCGACTGTCCCAGATCCTGATATCGGCGTCCCGCCGGCTCAACATCTGGCTGCGGTGGTGCTGAGATGAACCTGGTCCTGTTTCTCCTGTCTGGTGTTTTTCTGCCACTGTTTCCACTGTCCTGGCTGTTCAATCGCCTGGTCGCCAGCGCGCCCGGCGGGTGGGCAAAGGCGCTCTCGATTCTCGTTCTGCCCCAACTGGGGGTCCTCCTCCTATGGGCGTCCGGCCCCTGGTTCTCCGGGATTTCCAATCCCTGGCACGGTCTGGTCGCAGCCCTGGCACTGTGTACGGCCATTCTCTATGCTTTCCGGGCTATCAGCGTGCGTGAAATCACCATCTGGGCCCGTTTTATGGCGACTTCCGGGCTGGCACTGGCCTGGCTGCAGGTTCTCGCGGGAGTCTCTGTTGCGCAGGTGCAGCTGTCCCTGCTGGCCTGGTCCATACCCGGAGCCCTGCTCTGCCTCTGGGCCGGGGAACTGGCACGGCGGATGGGCGGGGCCTACATTGGACTTTCGGGTGGAGTGGCACGGGTACTGCCCAGGCTTTCCGCCCTTCTTGCGACGGGAGCGCTGGCGGCAACCGCAACGCCAGTTTTCCCGGGTTTTTTTGCCCTGCTGAAAACCATGGGCACGCTGCCTGCGGGATGGATTCTGTTCCTCCTCCCCGTACTGTTTCTGTGGGGCTGGTCTATTGGACGCTTTCTCCAGGACCTGCTGTTTGGCGTGTACCGGGGAACTGCCGTGGAAGATCTCGGGACAGCAGGCACCTGGGCTGGTGCGCTGGTGCTGGTGGTCTTTGCGATCACCGGTCTTTTTTTCTGGGGGGCAACATGGACAGTCAGCTGACACTCGGGGACCGGCTCAGGGTCCGGTCCATGATCTATGTGGCCAGTGAACCGATCCCGAGGTTCTGGCCCATGCGGACCTTCATCCACCATAACCCGCTGTTTGGCCTGGAGCATCTTCCTTTTGAAAAGGCTGTGGGAGAGGGTACCCGCCTGTTCCACGGACGCGGATACCTGTCCAGGCAGGAATACCAGCGCTACCGCGCAGAAGGAAAAGTCGATGATGCGGCTCTGCGCAAGCAGATAGGTGCTTTTGTTGCACGGAATTCAGGGCGCATCCCCACTGGCATTGACCTCGAAAACTGGCTCTGGACCCTGGCCACTTCCTGGCCGGCGGAACGGCTGGTGTCCGGTGCCGAGTGGCTGACCGGCCCCGGGCTGTACGCCGCTCTCCATGACCAGAACCGGGAAGAAGATGGAGTGGGACCGGAAACGGTGGTGCGGCTGGAGGCCATCCTGAAGCGCCGGGTCGCCGCAGACGCGCCCGTCTATATGAATGTGGACCGGCTCTTCGGTACGGATCTTGGCGCGACCCTCGACGAACTTCTGGTGAAAAGCTGCCTGGACTTTTTCGATGAGGGCCAGTCTGCCTGGCAGGCACCGAACCGGGAACAGGGTTTTTTCGCGGCCTGGAAGGAGGTCGCCCGGCGGAACGCCCGCTTCCTTCTTCGGGGACTGCAGCTGCGCCAGCTGCTGCAGGTGGAGGAAACTCCGGAAGGGATGGTGGCACATATCCTGCGGCTCCTGAAAGTGCCGGAGTCTTCCTGGCAGGCCTACATTACGCGCCAGCTCACCCGGCTGCATGGCTGGGCCGGTTTTATCCGCTACCGCAGCAGTGCCAGGCACTATTACTGGTCCAGAAAGCATCCCGCAGACCTGACAGACTTTCTGGCTGTGCGCATGGTGCTTGGTATGGCTCTGCTTCAGGAAGCCGTACGCCACCATGGCGCTCCTGGGAATGCGGAAGCTGTCCGGTGCTTTGTGGCGTCGGATTCCTGGGGGGCCTATCTTCGCCTGGAACTCCACGAGGGGCGCATTCTTCCGGGGTGGGCCCATCTGGTAGAAGACGACCTGGCCCGGCGGCGCAGCAGGAACCGGGAAGATCTGGCCCGCCGCTACATCAGCGCCAAATCCCGCCGGGAGGCAGATCTGCAGGCAAAAGCCCTCCAGAGTCTTGCGGGTCTGGTTGGGGAGGGTACAGTGCAGTCGCTCCAGGTCCTGTCCACAGGGGAGATCGAAGCACTGCTGGATCTGCTGCGGGATTGGGAGCACGGAGAAGGATTTGTCTGGCTGCAGGCCATGGAATCCCATTACATTGCCGCGCTGGTAGAGAAAATCCATGTGCCCCCACCAGATCCGGAGCCTGAGAAACGGCCTTTTGCCCAGGCTTTTTTCTGCATTGACGTGCGATCAGAACCTATGCGGCGCCAGCTGGAGGCGCTGGGGGATTACGAAACTTTCGGGATCGCCGGATTCTTCGGCATTCCCATCGGCTATCTCGAATTTGGGAAGGGCAGCGAAAGCCATCTCTGCCCTGCCGTCCAGACCCCAAAAAACCTGGTCCCGGAAATTCCCGCAGACCTGGACCTGGAAGAGGAGCCACTCTATGGGGCACTGGAACATATCCTCCATGACCTGAAAGGATCCATCCTCTCTCCTTTCGTGGCGGTGGAGGCGATCGGGCTCATTTTCAGCCTGGGGCTAATTGGAAGGACGGTGGCCCCGCTAACCTACTACCAGCTGCATGGGCATCTCGAGGCCAAAAAACCGGTGACCCGACTGCTCCTGGACAAGCTCAGCCCCGAGCAGGCAGATTCGATCCTGCGAGCCGTGCAGAGGGCGATGATCGTTCGGGCCCTGGCCAAGGAACTCAGGATTGGCCGGGACCAGGTAACCGACGATGAAGTCCGGGAACTGCGGGAAATTGCCATGGGACACGTGCAGGGTCCCAGCGCCCTTGCCCTGAGGCTGGGGCTTGGTGAGACCCGGGAGGCAGGATTCATTGCGCGCCTGCGTGAGGTGTACCGTGTAGACCGGCAGGAAACCGGGCTGCAGATGGAACGGCTCGGCCGTATTGGTTTCAGCCTGGAAGAACAGGTCCGCTATGTCACGCAGGCCCTTCTGTCCACGGGACTGAACCGCAATTTTTCCCGATTTGTCCTGCTCGTCTCGCATGAAAGCCAGACAGAAAACAATCCATACGAGTCTGCCCTGGACTGCGGAGCGTGTTCCGGGGGCAGGGGGCTTCCCAATGCCCGCGCCCTGGCAGCGATGGCGAACAAGCCGGAAATCCGCAGGCGACTGCGCGAAAATGGCATCACTATTCCGGACGATACCTGGTTTCTGCCGGCGGTCCACAACACGACCACGGACGCGGTAGATCTGCACGACATCGAAATGCTCCCGGCCCGTCATCTGCTCTATCTGGAGCGGCTGCGCAATGGCCTCTCGGCTGCCACCCGACGCTGTGCGGCCCGTCGCATGCCGACCTTGGGGGCTCCTGCAAAGCTCACCGAAGATCCCTATGCCGCAGCCGTTATGGCCCGCCGCCAAGCCCACGACTGGTCGCAGGTACGCCCGGAGTGGGGCCTTTCCCGCAATCTCTATGGCATTATTGGGCGGAGGGTTCTCACCGAGGGAGTGGACCTTGACGGGCGGGCGTTCCTGCAGTCCTATGACTACCGCCTGGATCCCAAGGGACGGATGCTGGAAAACATCCTGTCCAGTCCGGTTGTGGTAGGAGAATGGATTAACCTGGAACATTATTTTTCCACGGTCGACGTGGAACATTATGGTAGTGGCAGCAAGGTCTACCATAACGTGGCCGGACGTTTCGCTGTCATGACCGGAAACCAGAGTGACCTGCGTACCGGCCTGCCCACCCAGACGGTGCTCAAGGACGGCAGACCCTATCATGAACCGGTGCGCCTTATCGCACTGGTGGAAGCCCCTGTGCCTTTTGTGCTCCGTGCCGTGGGAAATCTGGCCAAGGTCCGGTCACTGCTGTTTGGTGGATGGATGCGGGTCATCGTTCTGGATCCGGAAGACGGCTACCGGGCCCATGTCCTGGAAGACGGAGCACTGCATATACATCCGGCCTCGGGCCGCAGCAGACCCCAGAATTCGCTGGAGGAAATCGCATCATGAATACTCTTAATCTCAATCCGCTGAAAAAGCTGGAAATCATCCTGGAAGGAGCCCACAAGGATTTTGCCACAGATCTTCTCGACCGTGCGGGAGTCAAGGGCTATACCATTGTCGGAAACCTGTCCGGCAAGGGCAGCCACGGCATCTACGAAGGGCATATCATGTTCAATGAGGATGATGTGCTGATCATGATCATTGTGGCTGTGCCAGAAGAGCTGGTCCCGCCGATACTGGAGGGATTCACCCCGTTTTTTGAGAAGCATACGGGGGTGGTTTTCGTTTCTGACATCCAGGTCAGCCGTCTGGTAAAATTCAAAAACTGACTATTTGAAGAGGGACAGCAAGGTGAGCAGTGATCTTGGCAGCCAGTATCTGATCGAAAAAGAACCGTATTACCGGGAAGTACAGGGCGAGATCGGACTCTATGAGGCGGCCTATGCGGCCCGTCTCCCCATGATGGTCAAGGGACCCACCGGATGCGGAAAATCCCGGTTTATCGAATACATGGCCTGGCGCCTGAAAAGGCCCCTAATCAGTGTGGCCTGCAACGAGGACATGACCGCCTCGGATCTTGTGGGCCGTTTTCTGCTGGACCGGGATGGTACCAAATGGCAGGATGGCCCACTGGCGACGGCCGCGCGCATTGGGGCCATATGCTACCTGGATGAGGTGGTGGAGGCACGCCAGGATACCACGGTCGTGATCCATCCCCTCACCGACCACCGCCGGACCCTGCCCCTCGACAAGAAGGGGGAGCTGGTCCGCGCCCATCCGGATTTCCAGCTGGTCATTTCCTACAATCCTGGCTACCAGTCTTCCATGAAGGATCTCAAGCAGTCGACCCGGCAGCGGTTTGGCGCCCTGGATTTTTCCTATCCGGAACGGGACATTGAGATAGAGGTGGTAGCCCACGAATCTGGCGTGGCTACGGATCTCGCAGGCAAGCTGGTGTCCATCGCCGAGCGTTCCCGCAATCTCAAGGGCCATGGGCTGGATGAAGGCCTGTCGACGCGTATGCTTATCTACGCCGGCTCCCTCATGCAGAAGGGGATTGAGCCCATTATGGCCTGCAGCGTGGCCCTCGTCCGGCCCATTACGGATGACCCGGACATGCGCGATGCCCTGGACGCCGCCGTGGGGACCTTCTTCTAGGGAAATCCGGGCATTTTTTCCATGGGGCGCAGGAAAGGCTTAGACCAGTCGCTCCCGGCTGGTGGCCTGGAGAAGGTTAGCCGACCTAGGCGGGGATCTCCCGCCGCCGGCGTAACCACTCCTGTGTCTTGACCACCAGACGGTGCAGGGACCGGCTGTGGTTGTAGGTGCGGGCGCCGTGAAGTGGTACCCACCGGATTGCCAGAGATTCCCGGTTTCCCTGCAGGGGCAGGCGGTCGTCACTTTCCAGCAGGAAGCGGATATCCAGATGCTCGTGCGCCGGTTCCCTGCGCCTCGGGGAGACTCTGTGGATATCGACATCAAAAATGCGGGGGGTAAGTACCCGCAGCGCTGACGGGGGAAGTCCGGTTTCCTCGCAGCATTCCCGGACGGCGACCTTCAGGACATTTTCTTCCCCATCCGCATGGCCCCCAGGCTGGAACCACTCGCCGATTTTCCGGTGCAGGAGCAGCAGGGTCGCCGTTCCCTGGGGGTTGATAACCCAGGTAGAGGCTGTAATGTGCAGCCCCGGGCCCTCCCGGTGATAGCAGCATTCCATGGACTGGAGCGCCTGGCAGCCCCGCCAGGCATGGGCTCCCTCCTCGGGAAAAGGACTGCGATAGTGGCAGAGTTCACTGAGGAGGGCGTTCCGGTCCATATTCAGGTCCAGGAAGGATTTTTCACGGCGTGGATGGCAGCGGCCGCAGCCTCGTCCACATCGGCCTCTTTTCCGGCGATGGTCAGCCGTCCATAGGCCCCAACGGCGCGGACGTCAATCAGGGTAATGTTGGCGGCCTTTTCGGCCTGGTTCGCCGCATATATGACATAGCCCGCCGGTTCCGTTTCCAGGATAAACATGCTCTGCTCGGGAAGAATCATGGAGCCGCGGCGGCTCTGCCGGTTGATGAGTACGGTGTGGTCAGGCATCATCCCCCGAATGATCTCGTTCCAGGTAATGCGGCAGGCCCTGCGGTCTTTCTGCTCGGCTCCCATCCGCTGGAGCACGACCCGGCCTGCCTCACGGACATCGCTCTGGTCACGGTGATGGACCACCATTGCCCCGTATTCGCGCTCAATTACCTGCTGGGAAAGGTGGACCCGGGTTGCTTTGAGCGCGATATCCGTGAGACGGTGGATGGCCATGCCCGGAGAGACCTCAATCCAGAGGGCGGCATCTCCAGGAACGGGAAGGAAGCCCTGGGAAACCGAGGCCATATAAGCAGCGAGCTGGGGCTGCAGCGAGTCGATATAGACGTAGGTGCGAAGATGTATCATGGGTCGGCTGGGCCAATATTTCCGCATATCATAGCGGAATTGGGCCTGAAACTCTACCGGCAGGCCGTCCGCGCACCGGACTGGGCGGAAAAGGGGATGGCAGAGACAGCAAAAAATCGGTGGTTCTGTTGGAAAAAGGCCCTCTGGATCCTGGGGTTCGCCGGGGTCTATACCGTCGTCCAGTGGCGGGGAGAAAGCGGGACAGTTCCGCTTTCGGTGGCCCGTCTGCCGGTTGAGACCCTACAGGGAAAACCGGCGGTCCTGGATCTGCGCCAGGGGCAGATCCGGCTGCTCAATTTCTGGTCTCCCGGCTGTCCGCCGTGTGTTGCAGAAATTCCGGCGCTCAATGGGCTGGAGGCGCTTCTTGGAGGGAAACGCTTTGCTGTGGTAGGGATTGCGGTCCAGGGCAGCACCGCTGCAGCGGTGAAGGCCCGGGTGCGCCAGCTGCACATCCGGTATCCCCTGTATCTGGAGCCACAGGGCAGCGCTGCCGGCCCGCCCGGAGGCATTGTTCTGACACCCACGAGCCTGCTGGTCGGTGGCGATGGCCGTGTTCTGGGCCGCTATGCAGGGACCGTTTCCCTGCCGGTGATCCTGGCGCGGCTGCTGTGGGTTCTCTGGACGTGAAGCGCCGTCCGAGGCTCTCGGTGCAAACCGCGGCGATCCTCGGGCTGGGAATTGTGGTCCTGCAGCTGCTGTCCGTGCTGACCATTGTGCAGACCGTTCTCCTTCCCGTGGCCCGGCGTTCAGCCGAAGATCTTTCCGGGCTCATCATCATGAGTGTCCAGACCTACCGGCAACTGGGACCGGATGCGCGTCCCGCCTTTGTCCGCCATCTGCAGCGGGATGACGGGATTGAGATCGGCCCGCCCCCTTACAGGGCACCGGGTTTTTCCCGTGCGAAGGGCCCTCTCTATGGTCGTCTTCTGGAAGGCGCCCTTAGTCGGCGCGTGGGGCGGAAGGTCCAGGTCTATTCCCTGGCCCGTCCTTCATCATTCTGGGTTTCCGTTCCGGTTGCCGGCCACCCGGTCTGGGTGCATTTTGCCCGTCGCCGCCTGGCCAGCTCCCTCCCCATGGGGGTTCTCCTGATCATTGCCCTCTCGACAGTCGCCCTGCTGGTCCTAACGGCGATTTTGGTGCGCCGGGTACTGAGGCCTCTTGGGGTGCTCTCGGAAGCCCTGCGGACCTCCTGGAAATCGCCGCTACCGGATCTCCCCCCGCGGGGGGCACAGGAGTTCCATGAGATGCTCGCAGTGTTCGCGCACATGCGGCTGCGGCTGCAGGTGATGATAGACCACCAGTCCCTCCTGCTGGTTGGGATTGCCCATGACCTCCGTTCACCGCTAGCCAGAATCCAGATGGCCCTGGAACTGCTGTCTGGGGAAATCCCCCAGGATCTCCTCGAAGGCATGCTCCAGGATACCCGGCGCATGTCGGATCTGCTGTCCCAGTCTCTGGCCTTGGGGCGGGGGCTTATTGCCCGCGAAAACGACCTGGATCTGGTAGAACTTCTGCAGGAGGCCGGAACAGAATTCGAGCGTTCCGGGGGGCGCTGGGATGCGGTGCTCCCGCGGCGTTTTCCCTTCCGGGGAGATCGGGAGGCGCTGCGCCGCCTGTTTGGCAACGTGATGGATAATATCCAGCGCCATGGGGGCGGAGAGGCGGAAGTACGGTTATGGAAGGAGGGCCGACGGAAATATCTGCATTTCTGTGATTCTGGCCCGGGAATCCCTGCCAGAGAACTGGTGAAAGTGCTAGAGCCCTTCTACCGCCGTGATGACGCACGGGGGCATGGAGAAGGCAGCGGACTGGGACTTGCCATCGCGCGGCAGATTGCTGAAGCCCAAGGCATGCAGCTTTCCCTGTACAACCGTTCCAGTGGGAGTGGGCTCTGCGTGGAGCTTTCCTGGGAAAGCTGAGGGGCGCCCGACCGGGAAAGGTGGGCTCCATAGCATCCAGGACTCAGCCGGTCAGCACCTGCCGGCTGGCAGCCAAAAGATTGAGTGTACGCTGGTCACGGATCCGGTAATACACCCGGCTGGCGGCCTTGCGTGCGAGGACCAGGCCCGAGTCCTGGAGCAGGGCGAGATGCTGGGAGGCATTGCTGTGACTGGTATTAATGGACCGTATCAGGCTTTGCAGGCTCATTTCGCCCCTGCCCAGAAGACAGAGAATCTTGTAGCGCAGGGGATGGGCGATGGCGCGGATGGCACCAGCCACATGATAGATTTCACGTTCCTTGAGAACCGGTTCAGGCATGGTATTTTCTCCGTCGCATTCACTTGGTAGACAAAATTAAAGCACAATCCATGCCAGAATTTCTTATTTCCAGATAATTTTATGAAAAACATGGGGATAGAAGATTTTCCCGGGGTTTCTGCTGTGGGCGGCCAGTGTAGGCGGATGTCTACGCATCTGCCCGGACGCGGGGAAGGGGCCTGACGGGCTGGCTCCCCCGTTGTCGGCCCATGGCGACAGCAGAATCAGAGGACGATACGCCAGTACTGGTCTTCCTTGTCCATGATCCGGGTAGCCTCTTCGGGCCCCCAGGTTCCGGCCGGATAGGTGATGATATAGTCCATTTCCCGCGACCAGGTCTTGAGTATGGGATCAACTACCCGCCAGGCCCACTCGACCTCGTCAAAACGGATGAACAGGGCCCTGTCTCCCTCCATCACGTCCAGTAGCAGGGCCTCATAGGCATCCAGCTCCTTTTCGCCGTCCCGGCGGTAGGAAGCGTTCAGCTGAAGTGGCCGCATTTTCATCTCCAGGCCGGGTTCCTTGACGTGGATTTCAATGTTGAGATTTTCGGTTTCCAGTGAAAGGAGAATCCAGTTTGGCTCGATGCGCTCGATAGGGGTTTCCTGGAACAGCTGCTGCGGGGTGTGGCGGAACCGGATGGCGACACTCGAGGTTTTGGCCGGCATCCGTTTTCCGGTCCGCAGGTAGAAGGGGACCCCCCGCCACCGCCAGTTGTCAATATAGAACTTGACGGCCACATAGGTTTCGGTCACGGAATTCCGGGTGACCCCCGGTTCGTCCTGATAGCCGGGCACGTTCTTTCCGTCCACTGTACCTGGGCCATACTGCGCCCGCAGCGCGTGGGCATGGATGGCGATCTTGGGAATGGAGCGGATGGAGCGCAGGACCTTGACCTTCTCGTCCCGCAGGGCATCGGCTTCCAGGGAAGGCGGCGGTTCCATGGCTACCAGGGTTAGAATCTGCATGAGATGGTTCTGGAGCATATCCCGGAGGGCTCCGGCCTGGTCGTAGTAGCCGGCCCGGTTTTCAACACCCAAGTCTTCCGCAACGGTGATCTGGACGTGATCGATATAGTTGCGGTTCCAGACGGTTTCAATGGGAAGGTTGGCAAACCGGAAAACCAGGAGATTCTGTACAATCTCCTTCCCAAGGTAATGGTCAATGCGGTAAATCTGCTCTTCGCGGAAATGGCGGTGCAGATGTTCGTTCAGCTGGACCGCACTTTCCAGATCCTCGCCAAAGGGCTTTTCAATGACAATGCGGCAGTCGCTGTCCTGCGAAAACCCGGCTGCGGACAGCTGCTGGATGACGGGAAGGAAATCGGCCGGGCGGATTGCCAAGTAGAAAATGGTACTGTCCGGCCGGTCGCTACCCTTGTGTGTGAGAACGCGGACCAGCTCAGCATAGGATGCAGGCTCATGCAGTTCGCCCTGGATATAGTGAAAATGCCGGCAGAAGCGCCGGAAGTGTTCCGGGCGGTAGCCTTCTGTAAAACGTTCCAGCTGCCCGCGCAGAAATTCCTCCCACTCCTCCCGGTTCCAGGCACGGCGCCCGAAGGCGAAAATCCGCATGTCTTCCGGCATCCGGCCCGCACACTGCAGATGGTACAGTGCGGGTAGCAGCTTCCTGGAAGAGAGATCGCCGGTGGCACCAAAAATGACAAACTGGCAGATGCAGTGCTCTTCCATCTGTCAGCCTTCCTTCTGGATTTCGTGGCCCCCAAAACGGTTGCGCATCAGCGCCAGAAGCCGGTCTGCATAGCCGCTTTTCCCCTGGCTTGCCCAGCGCATCTGCAGGGCCAGGGTGATGACAGGGGCGGGAATTTTCTGCTCTAGGGCCGCCTGTACCGTCCACAGCCCCTCTCCGGAATCTGCGACAACCGGCGCAATGCTGTCCAGGTCCGGATGACCGGCCAGAGCTTCTGCCGTGAGGTCCAGCAACCAGGAACGGATGACGCTGCCATGCCGCCACATCCCGGCAATGGCGGCCTGGTCCAGGGAAAAGGTGGTCTGTCCTTCCAGAAGAGCAAAACCTTCAGCCAGGGCCTGCATCATCCCGTATTCGATGCCGTTGTGGACCATTTTTACGAAATGTCCGCTACCGGCCGGTCCGCAGTGCAGCCAGCCCCGGTCGGGAGCCGGTGCCAGTCTTTCCAGAAAGGGCCTGGCGAGACAGGCGGCTTCCGGGGATCCACCCACCATTAAGGCGAAGCCTTCCTCCAGACCCCAGACTCCCCCGGAAACCCCGGCATCCAGATAATGGATCCCTTTTTCGCCTGTCTCCCGCGCTTCGGCCATGGAATCCCGGTAGCAGGCATTGGCACCGTTCACCAGTAGATCTCCTGGTTCCAGAAGGGAGAGCAGTTTCGTCACGTGCTCCGCCGTAACTGTCCCGGCGGGCAGCATGAGCCAGACCGTGCGTGGCGGGACGAGAGCCCCGACCAGGTCGTCCAGAGTAGGCACGGCTGTTATCCCGGTATTCCGGGCCAGATCTTCCGCTTTTCCTGGATGGCGGTTCCAGGCCATCACCTGGGCCCCCTGCCGGTGCAGGCGCAGAGCCATCCCGGTTCCCATGCGTCCCAGTCCCGCCATTCCGATCTGCAGGCCCGCCATGATTGTTCCTCCTTTCCCATCAGGTCCCGACAGCTGGTATCATTTCAGTATAGACACAGGGAAAAGAGGGAAAAGCATATGGCACTACGGCTGGGAACTCCACTATCCCGGGATGCGACCCGGCTGCTTCTGCTCGGTTCGGGAGAGCTTGGCAAGGAATTTCTTATTGCAGCCCAGCGCCTAGGAGTAGAAACCGTGGCGGCCGACCGGTACGCCGATGCGCCGGCTATGCAGGTGGCACACCGCAGTCATGTGATTGACATGATGGATCCCGCGGCACTGGTAGCCCTGGTCCAATACGAGCGTCCCCATTTTGTGGTCCCGGAAATTGAGGCAATCGCGACCGGGGCACTGGCCGAGATTGAGGAGCGCCGTCTGGCGACGGTAGTGCCTTCCTCCCGTGCTGTCCAGCTCACCATGGATCGTGAGGGCATCCGGAGGCTTGCGGCTGAAGAACTCGGTCTGCCCACCTCACCCTATGCCTTTGCCGGATCCTTGGAGGAGATGGAAACCGCTGCACACCGGCTGGGCTTCCCCTGTGTGGTCAAGCCGGTCATGTCCTCCAGTGGCAAGGGGCAGTCCCTGGTGGGGGGGGCAGATGCCCTGTCCAGCGCCTGGCAGGAAGCACAGACCGCGGGACGGGTAGGTGGGCAGCGGGTCATTATCGAGGGGTTTGTGGAGTTTGATTTCGAAATTACCCTGCTTACCATCCGCGGGGCTTCCGGCACACATTTTTGCCCTGCCATCGGCCACCGTCAGGAATTGGGCGATTATGTGGAATCCTGGCAGCCCCAGCCACTCGCCCAGAGAGCTCTTCAGAAAGCCCAGGAGATGGCACGTGCCGTAACGGACGATCTGGGAGGGCGGGGCATTTTCGGGGTCGAGTTTTTCGTCCGGGGGGAAGAGGTCCTCTTCAGTGAGCTGTCACCAAGACCGCATGATACCGGTCTGGTAACCCTGGTGAGCCAGAGGCAGAGCGAGTTCGACCTCCATCTGCGGGCGATCCTCGGGCTGCCCCTTGATCCAGGATTTATCCGGCCGGCTGCTTCGGCCGTTATTCGGGCGGGTGGGCTCGGATGGGGACCAGTGTATTCGGGGGTCCCGGAGGCCCTCCAGGTGCCGGAGAGTACCGTACGCCTCTTCGGTAAGCCCAATGCTGGCAAGCTCCGGCGGCTTGGGGTTGCCCTGGCATCTGCGGAAGACGTGGAAACCGCGCGGGAGCGTGCCCGTCGCTGTGCCTCGGTCGTGCATGTCCACCCTGCAGGGGTGGAAGCCGGCCGGAAGTCCTAGTAGCCCAGCACGAAGGCGCTGATCCGGTCCAGCGCCAGGGCCAGATTGGCTTCGCTGGTGGCGAAAGAAAGACGCAGATGCCCGGGGGTTCCAAAGGCCGATCCGGGCACCACCGCCACGCCTGCCTCCAGGATCTTCTCGGCCAGTTCCAGGTCACTGCTGATCCCCCTGCGGGCCATGAATTCCTGGAATCCCGGAAAACTGTAGAATGTCCCGTCCGATGCCAGAACGTCGACGCCTGGCAGGGACTGCAGGCGCTGGTAGACATAGTCGTGGCGCTTCTCAAAGGCGGCCAGCATGGGAGTGATCAGGTGGTCTCCGCTTTCCAGGGCGGCCTGGGCTGCCGCCTGGGCGATGGAACAGGGGTTGGAAGTGCTTTGGGACTGTATGGTATTCATGGCGGCGACCAGCTGCCGTGGACCTGCGCAATAGCCAATGCGCCAGCCCGTCATGGCGTAGGCCTTGGAAACGCCGTTCATGATGATGCAGCGGGCTGCCAGGTCCGGACAGACATAGGCCAGATTGGCAAAGGGCATTCCCCGGAACAGGATTTTTTCATACATGTCATCGCTGGCGACCAGGATCCCGGGGTGGCGCCGCAGGACTTCCCCAAGGGCTTCCAGTTCGGCTGGCGAGTAGGCCACTCCAGAAGGATTGGACGGACTGTTGATAACCAGAAGCCGGGTTCTTGGGGTGATGGCTGCTTCCAGGTCTTCAGGGCCAATCTTGAAACGCTGGGCCGCAACTGTAGGCAGGATGACCGGCCTTGCCTCCGCCAGCAGGACCATGTCGGGATAGGAAACCCAGTATGGGGCTGGAATAATGACCTCGTCTCCCGGGTCGAGCAGCGCCTGGCAAAGATTGAAAAAACTCTGTTTTCCCCCTACTGAAACAAGAATCTCATCGGTCTGGTAGTCGAGGCCATTGTCCCGCAAAAATTTTGCGGCTACTGCCGCTTTCAGCTCTGGCGTGCCCCCTACGGCCGTATATTTGGTAAAACCCCGCTGGATAGCAGCGATGGCGGCTTCCTTGATGGGGCCAGGGGTGTCAAAGTCCGGTTCTCCTGCTCCAAGACTGACAATATCTTTTCCTTCGCGGACCATCTGGGCGGCCCGTGCGGTTACAGCAAGGGTGGGAGAAGGGCGGACGGTGCCGACACGGTGGGATAAGCGAATGTCCAAAGCTGGCGACTCCAAGAAAGGGCCTGCAGTACCCGCAGTTTCGCGGACAGGGTGCAAAATTGTATGCCTTTCAAGTGGAAAATCAACCATGCTTCTCCGGTTGATGGTGCCCGGGTACGGGATCCAAAAATGGTCTAGGCTCTCTAATAAGGGAAGGATGGAAACGGCCTGGCTCCTGCCGGGCAGGGGAGCGGTACTTTTGGAGGGGCGCAAAATGGAAACCTGGGTGGTAGTGGCGGATGCAGCACGTGCACGGTTTTTCCGGGTCGGAAAGCCCGGTTCCATGGCACTGTCCGGTACGCAGTCTGCGGCGGAAGAAGTTCCAGTGGTGCTCGAGGAGTTCCGGGACATGAGCCACCCTGCCTCGCGCCTGCACGAGAACGAAATGGCGTCGGACGAGCCTGGTTTTGGCACCGTCCTGAACATGCGGGGCAAGTTTGGCATGGGAACGCCCGTGGAACCAAAGGAAGAGGAGGCCATCCGCTTTGCCGGCATGGTAGCGGACGTGCTCCGGGAAGAGTCGGGAAAGTACGGCCGTCTCTATCTCTGTTCTGCGCCACATTTTCTGGGTCTCCTGCGCAAGCACCTGGACCCTGGGGTCCAGGAGAGGATTACCGCGGAAATCGACCGGGATTTCTCCCTGCTGGATGCCAGGGAAATCGGGAAACACCTGCAGGCCCACCTCTGAACCGCTCTGGCCGCCGGACCGGAGGGTGGCCAGCAGTCTGCCTTTGCCCTGCGTCAACGCAGTTCTGGAGAGATTCGGCGGCTGTTTTCTCATGGGGCGGAGTGTGGCAAGCTTTCTTCAGGATTCCGCAGAGAGACAAGGAAGGGGGGAAGCATGGCAGCCGTCGGTCCCGCGAAAATTGGCGAATTTCTGCAGCAGCACCACCTGGCCCAGTCCCTTACGCTGGAGGAGGTCCAGGTGCTTGCCGAGTATGTGACCCATGCAGCCTTCCGGAACGGCCAGATCATCGCGGAATGGGGGACTTTGGGAGAGGCCCTGTTCTTCTGTGTCCAGGGGGAGATGGCCATTGTCCACCACAGTGCTGATGGCAACGAGGTAGAGGTGGTCCGTGTCCGTCAGGGGCAGATGGCTGGAGAAATGTCCTTTTTTGACCGGGAGCCCCGGAGTGCCCGTATCGTCGCCCGCTCCGAGGACACCCAGGTCCTTGTGCTGACCCGCGCGCGGTACCAGCGCCTCAAGGTCGAGCGGCCATATATTACCGTCAACATCCTGGAACAGGCGATTATCAGCCTGGACCACCTGTTCCGCCATCTCTCCCAGGACTACTCGGATTTTTCCAGCTACCTCTACGGGAAAGGATCTGGAAAGGGCCGCTACTGACTGTTCTTCTCGCAAAGGAACCGGGCGATGTGGTCCAGCCGTTCGACCGGGTCCTGCAGCAGCAGAAGCTCCAGTTTTTTGGCAATGGGGACTGGCAGGGCCTGGGCGAGAAGCATGCCGGCCGTGGTAGCATCCAGACCCCCGGCACAGGTGTCCCCTGTCAGTTCCATGAGGATGGGTTCCATCCAGCTGTGCCGGGGGGGTATGGGCAGATGCGGTTCTTCTTCCCACGGACAGAGGCGGGCAGTGGCAATGCCGGCCCGTTTCCGCCACTCCACGATGCTGCAGCGGCTGCCACCCTCTACTTCAATGAGGAGCATCCCGTTCCGGGAGTCCCAGTCCCGGATCTGTGCCAGGGTTGCCACGTTCTCCGGGGCATTTTCGTGGCCTTCCTGGTGGAGGCAGACCGCAAAGGGGTGGTGGCTGCGCAAACTGCGGCTGACCATGTCCAGATACCGCGGTTCAAAAACCCGGAGTCCCATGCGGGCACCCGGAAATAGCACCGTGCCCAGCAGGAACAGGTCCGTCCAGTCTGTTTCCATGCTATTATGCTCCATGCTTTTCACCCCTGTCCGGTATGGCTAGTCTAATTTTACCCCCCCTTTCACTGTATGTGCATCTTCCGTGGTGCAGGGAAAAATGCCCATACTGCGATTTCAATTCCCATGCCGCCAATACCTTTCCGGCCGCGCGCTATGTGGATGCGCTGCTGGCCGATCTTGAGCGGGAACTCCCCCGGGTCTGGGGGCGCCCTGTCAGCAGTGTATTTTTTGGTGGTGGAACCCCAAGCCTGTTCCCTGCCGGAGCTATCGACGCGCTTCTGTCTGGCATACGGGCGCGTCTGCGCCTGGTCCCGGGGGCGGAAATTACCCTGGAAGCCAACCCAGGGGCGGTTGAGGCCGGTGCTTTTCAGGGCTTCCGGGATGCCGGAATTACCCGGCTGTCCTTGGGCGTACAGTCTTTCCAGGACCGCTTCCTGCAGCGTCTTGGGCGAATCCATGATGGCCAAGAGGCCCGCATGGCTATTGAATCCCTGGTGCATGCGGGATTCCAGAACTGGAATGTAGACCTGATTTTTGCTCTCCCCGGGCAGAGGGTGGACGAAGCCCTGGAAGATGTCCGCGAGGCACTTTCCTATGCCCCACCCCATGTCTCCCTGTACCAGCTGACCCTGGAACCTGGAACTCCCTTTGGGAGCCACCCTCCCGCCGGACTGCCCGATGCGGACCGTGCGGCAGAAATGGAGGAGATGCTCCGGTCCACCCTGGATGAGGGAGGACTCGAACGTTACGAAATTTCGGCCCATGCGCGTCCGGGGCAGGCCTGCTGGCACAACCGGAATTACTGGAAATATGGGGACTATCTGGGAATCGGGGCCGGGGCCCATGGCAAACTGACCATGCCCGGGCAGGGCATCTGGCGCAGCCGCAGGACTCCGCGTCCGGAAACCTACATGGATTCGGCCCTGGACACAGGCGGCAGTCCGGGCGATGGCCACTGGGTGCTTCCCGAAGATCGTCCCTTTGAGTTCTTCCTCAATGTCCTGCGGCTGGTGGAAGGATTTGGGGCAGAACTTTTTGAGCTCCGCACCGGGCTGCCATTCGTGGAAGTGGAGGGAAGACTCCGGCAGGCAGAAAAACAGGGACTGCTGCAGCGGGAGGACGGGGTCTGGCGACCCACCCCGATGGGCCTCAACTGGCACAACGAACTCTGCCTGCGTTTCCTGCCGGAAAATTCAGGAAAATGGCAGGGAACCGGCAATGTCCGGACGTTCTAGTCCCTGCCCATGGATTCTTCTTCGTGGCCAGTGATAGAACCCCCCTTGAAAAGGTATTCCCGCAGTTCCCGGTCCAGCCGCGGCATTTGCCGGCGCAGCCATTCCAGTACCATGGCGGCGTGCTCGATTTCCTCGTCCCGGTTGTGTTCCAGAACTGCCCGGAGTTCCGGATCGGTGCTGACGTCGGCACGTTGCTGGTACCAGTCTACGGCCTCAAATTCTTCCATCAGGGAAGTAATCGCACGATGGATATCCAGGGTGCGTGGACTGAGCTTTTCAGCGGGTTCGTGCAGGGCTTCATGGGCCATACCCGGCTCCTTGTGCAATGGATGAACATGCACCCTGATCATAAAGCAAAAAAACGGTGGAATGTAGCCAGTTCCCCGTCGTATGGCCTCGCCCGTATCCTCTCCAAATGGGGCATCTGCTCACGGACGGTGGCGGAAGCATGGATCCGGGCTGGGCGCGTATGTGTGAATGGCCGGGTAGAGTCCCATCCGGACCGGCGCCATCCCCTGCATGGGATTCGCATTGAGGTGGATGGCCGGCCGGTAGAGCCGCTGGCACGGCGGGTCCTGATGCTGAACAAGCCACGGGGATATCTGGTCACGCGGCTGGACAGTGGAGACCGGAAAACGGTCTATGACCTGATTCCTCCTGAACCATGGCTCTTTCCCGTGGGTCGGCTGGACCAGGCCAGCAGCGGACTCCTGCTGCTGGCCAACGATCCGGTCTGGGCTGACCGGATTCTGGTGCCCGGTGGGCATGTTCCCAAAACCTATCATGTGCAGGTCAGTCCGCCCCTGCTCCCGGAAGTGGTATCCGCACTCGCCGCAGGACCCATCCTGGACGGTCACCCCTGTCTGCCCATGGACATCCGTGAGCTCCGCTGTGGTGGACGTACCCAGTGGCTCGAATTTGTGCTTCAGGAGGGCCGCAACCGCCAGATCCGGCGACTCGTGGCCCTGCAGCCGAGCGAGGTCCTACGGCTGGTCCGTGTAGCCATTGGTCCGCTGCCGCTCGGTGGACTCTGCCCTGGAGAATGGCGCTGGCTCACGGAGGGGGAAGTGCGGCAGCTGGAGGGTGCGCGTCCATCCCATTGCAGACCGACCGGCCGGTCAGTAGACTCGGGCTGATGTGACGGAGAAAGCGCAATGACGAAGACGGGAAATGGCTCTACCCTGGTCATCACGGTCGCGGTCATGCTGGCTGTGGTCATGCAGGTGCTGGACCTGACCATTGTCAATGTGGCGCTCACCTACATGCAGGGTTCCCTCCAGGCCAACAGCGACCAGATTACCTGGGTTCTGACCAGCTACATGGTTGCGAACGTGATTATTCTTCCCCTGACAGGGCTGCTCGTGGAACGCTATGGCCAGCGCACCGTGATGGTCTGGAGCGTCGTGGGATTTGTAGCAGCCTCGGCGCTTTGCGGACAGTCCCACAGCCTTGCCGAAATTGTTCTCTGGCGGCTTCTGCAGGGAGTGTTCGGGGCTTCCCTGGCTCCTGTGGGACAGACCATCATGCTTGGGGCCTATCCCGCGGAGAAACGGGGTCAGGCAATGGCCATACTGGGGATGGGCATTATGCTGGGCCCTATCCTGGGCCCTACTCTGGGAGGTTATCTTACCGATACCCTCAGCTGGCGCTGGGTTTTCTATGTGAACATTCCCTTTGGAATTCTTGCCTTTCTTCTGATGCAGGCGGTTCCGGATGCGGGGCGCAGCGATCACCCCCGCCGGGTGGACTGGCTGGGATTCGGACTGATGGCCGCTGGTCTTGGAGGGCTGCAGGCGGTTCTGAGTCTCGGCAACCAGGACAACTGGTTCAGTTCCCGGATGATTATCATTCTGAGTCTGGTGTCCGCCCTCTGTATGGCTTTTTTCCTGTGGCGGTCACTGACCATTTCCTATCCGGTGGTGGATTTGCGCCTTCTCCGGGACCGTAATCTCGCCATCGGAAGTCTGGGAATTGCCGTTTTCGGGCTGGCCCTTTTTGGTGTCATGGTCATTCTGCCCATCATGCTGGAAAACCTGATGAAATATGAGGCCTTCACGACCGGCCTGGCCATGGCTCCTCAGGGGTTGGGGGCCATGGCTGCCATGATGGTGGCCGGGAAACTTCTCGGGCGGAATGTCAATCCCAGAGATATTGTTCTTCTCGGGATTTTTTTTGGCGGGCTCGGGACCTGGTATGCGACCCTGTACAACCTGAACATCAGCGTGGAATGGATTGTCTGGCCAGCGTTTCTTCGTGGGATTGGGCTTGGTCTGGTCAGCATCCCGCTGTTTACCCTGGCTTTTTCAACACTGAAAAAGCCAGAGCAGGCGGAGGGATCGGGAATTTTCAACCTGATGCGTACCCTCGGGGGCGGAATCGGCATCGCCATTGTGTCGACGGTGATGACCGAGGAACAGCAGGTGGCCTGGAACCAGATGGGAGGGCATATCAATGCCTTTTCGCCTGCCCTGACCCGCTATATGGAACTTTTGGGTACTGCCCAGGGCCCGGTTTTCTGGCACATACTCGGCAATGTGGTCCTGCTGTCGCAGTCGGGAATGCGGGGGATGCTGGATGCCTACAATCTGGTTTTTTACGGGTTTCTTGTCCTGGTTCCACTGGTGTTCCTGTTCCGGCGTTCCGGGAACGGAGCCCAGGATGCCAGGGGAACGCAGGATTCCCCAAGGCACTAGGAGGACAAACCGTCTTTCAGTGAGCGGAAGTCCGTTCCAGATGGGGTAGGGCGGGCAGCCAGAGTGTCCTGGCAAAGCCCCAGTCGAGCAGTTTCAGGCTTTGCCAGGAGGCTTTCCAGAAACCCCGGCGTTCGACGGTAAAGGAGGGAACCCCCAAGACGACGGCAATCAGACTGACGCCGTCCTTGGTTCCTGTGGCGACCAGACAGTGTCCGGCGGCATCAGTATAACCACTTTTCATGCCGGTGATGAAAGGTACCCGTCCCACAAGCAGGTTCGGGTTAGGACTGGTAATACCGGCATAGGTAAAATGCGCGTGCCGGAAAAAGGGCATGAACCGGGGGAATTTCTGGATGATCGCCCGGGTGAGCAGAGCGATGTCATAGGGACTTCCCATGTTGTTGGGATGGGGCAGGCCGTCCGGATCATGGAAGGAAGTCGACACCATGCCAAGCTGGTGGGCCATGCGGTTCATCCGGGCGACGAAGGCCGGTACGGAACCTGCTACCAGATGGGCTGCCTCCACCGCGGCATCGTTGCCGGAGGGGACGGTCATTCCCAGAATCAGCTGGGCTACCGTGAACGGCTGGCCTGCCCGCAGAAACATGGAAGACCCCCCCGTGCGCAGCGCGGCCGGGCAGGGGATGAAGTCCTGGTCCAGCCGCAGGTGGCCTGCCTTTATGTTTTGGAACAGCAGGTACAGCGTCATCAGTTTGGTAATGCTGGCGATGGCATAGGGCTGATAGGCATGGTGTGCCGCGAGGATCTGGCCCGTGCTGGCATTGACCAGAATGTAGGCCCGTGCCTGGATCGGGGGGAGACCGATCTGTGTGCTAGCCCTGGCGGTACCAGAACCCAGCAGGATGGTCCCCAGAAACAGCAGCAGGGAAATGGCAAGAAAATGCAGGACTGACGGCCTGTGTCCAGTAAAACAGGTGCTGGTATCGGTTCGGTGCATGGCCTTCCCCACCCATGCGAAATTGATCCCTATGATATTAGGCATTTTTTGTCGCTTTGCCTAGCTTTCCGGCAGCGTTTTTCTGTCCCGGCAGTAGCCGGTGGAATAGGAAAATAATACAATGTTCTGTATGTTTTCCCAGACGTCCCTGTCCTTCCAGTCCCTCTGGCATGAGCCCATTCTCTGGGTAACCGCGGCCGTGATCGTGTTTCTGGCCTTCTATGTCCGTGGCGTGATCGGGTTTGGCTCTGGCCTGATTTCGGTGGCCCTGCTCACCCTGTTTTTCCCGATCAAGGAAGTGGTTCCGGTGGTACTCCTGCTGGATCTCCTTGGGTCCGTGCTTCTGGGAGCCTACGATTTTCAGGAGATCCGCTGGCCGGAACTGCGCTGGCTGATTCCCGGAAGCTTTCTTGGGCTTCTGGCGGGATCCTACGTCCTTGCAGATAGCGATGCCCAGAGTCTTACCCGGTTCCTTGGACTGTTTGTTCTGGCCTATGTCCTCTATGCCCTGCTGCTGAAACCGGAACGTCTACCCCGCGTTTCCCTGCCCTGGGGCCTGCCGCTCGGGGTTTCTGGCGGGGTGATTGGCAGTCTTTACGGCGGCGGAGGGCCGCCAATTGTCGCCTATCTCCAGATGCGGCATCTGGATAAAAGGGCATTCCGGGCGACCTTCCAGGGGGTAGCCCTCACAGACAACGTCCTGAGGCTTTTCCTCTATGTGTACCTCGCACTGCTGAATGTGTCCCTGGCCGTAGGGTTTCTGATGCTCATCCCTCCGGTGCTCGTGGGTCTCTGGGCAGGAAACCATCTCCATTTGCGGATCCCGCCGCGGGCGTTCATGCTCGCGACTCTGTCTCTCCTGGCGGGAGTAGGAATCAAGTATCTGATCTAGGAGGCCGTCTTGATACCGGTAGAAGATCTTCGCAGAACCGCCCAGGGTGCAATGTCCCTCAATATCGCTTTTATCGGAGTGGCAAACGGGCTATTTTCGGCCCTGTACCTCCTGCAGAAGGCAGATGTGGACCGCCTTGCCCAGCAGAGTGGTATGGACCGCGGTTACCTGGAACGCTGGTGTGACGCTGCCTACGCTTTCGGCTGGCTGGAACGGGACGGTGCACTGTTTTCCCTGAGTGAAGATGGTGCCGCGATGCGCCCGGAGGCGGAAAACAGCCAGATGGCCATTGCGGTGGGGGCGGTACTGTCCGCCCATATGGCGGAGCGTGCCGCAGGCCTTATGCGTACAGGGGAGAGGCCGGGAGAAAAGGTGCTGGCAGAGCGGGAAACGATTCTCCCCTGGTTTGGTGCCATGCTGGAACTGAATTTTCGCAGCACCTTCGAGAATGAGATTCTACCCCGGGTTGGGATTTTTCAGGAAATGAACGACAAATCCGGGCTGGCGGTCGACCTGGGCTGTGGAAATGGCTGGTATCTCCGCGCCCTGCTCGGGCGCTGCCGCCTTCTGCAGGGGCTGGGTCTGGACGGATTTGCCGAAAATATCCTGCAGGCGACCGCAAAGGCCGAAGCCGAAGGACTGTCCGGTCGACTCCAGTTTGCAGAGGGAGATATTCACCAGTTCCAGCTGCCACGACCAGCTGACCTGATCGTCATGAACCGTGCTCTCCATCATGTCTGGGAGCTCCGGGGAACTCTGTTTGACCGCCTGCACAGGGAGCTTAACCCGGGTGGAGCGGTCGTCATCTGGGAGCCTGCCTGGCCCGAGGATGTGGGGATCCTGAGACAGCCAGAATACAGGGGAATGGCTTTCCAGAATGTCACGGAGCATGTTCAGGGCAACCATTTTCTCCGGCCGCCTGAAATTTCTGCAGCACTGGAAGCCTCTGGATTCCAGAGCGAACTCTATCCGGTGGGCAGCGATGTGGTTGTTGTTGGACGTCGCCCTGTCTGAGTATCTGCATGGCATGGCAGTCTTGCTTTTTTGGCTGGCGGACACTATCCTCCTGCGCAATGGGGCGGTAGCTCAGCTGGGAGAGCGTCGCGTTCGCAATGCGAAGGTCGGGAGTTCGATCCTCCTCCGCTCCACCA
>JAKARO010000037.1 GCA_021821885.1 Pseudomonadota bacterium | reverse complement strand
GATAACCAACTTCACCGCCTCTGCCCGAAACTCCGGCGTATAGCTCTGCGATACATTCCTGCTCATCTGTTCCTCCTGTTCCAGGTTTACCAAACAGGAGTGTCTACAATCTCCAGGTTACCTCACCTTTTCCCGCGCGATGCTTCCTGTCGTCTGTCCAGTTTTTCGCTGGAATTTTCAGTCCTGCCAGTTTCTGGTGGACGGCGCCGTCAAGAGGCCGGGGACTTCTTCCGGAGACAGCCCCCTGGAAGGGGCGGTCCGTTCCGGCTGCACCACGCCCGGAAACAGGGCCCGGAACCGGGCTTGACCAGGATCCCTATCCGCGCTATAAGTCGCCGCATCCGCGCCAGGGCGCACCATAGAGGAGGCACCTGCCCCCAATGGATAGCAGCAGTAGTCGCCATATCCAGAACCCGGCAGTTCAGGGCAGGTAGTCCAGGTCCCCAGGGGCCCGCCACCTGCCACACACAGGTGGCGGGTGCGCCCCCAAAACACCCGCCGAACATTCATGATCGGCTTTCCCGAACCGGAAAGCACGGAGGGTGTCATGTCAATCCGAATCCTTTTCAGCCGTTTCCGTTTTTCCGTTTCCCGGAGCCTGCCGGGTGAGGTTTCCGCACTCCGTGCCGGCCAGGAAACCCGCAGCCCGCATTTCCCCGTCCATCTGGCCATTCTTCCCGGCCCCCGTCCCGAAGGCCGGAGGGACTGATGGCCAGCCACCACATCCCCCCCCCGCAGGCCTCCATCCAGGTCGGGGATCTGGAGATCCCCGAGGAAATGGCCTGGCGGATCCGGGACCGGCTGCGGCTGGATGCACTGCGCCAGCGTCCCCGCACGCCCTGGAACCGCCTGCTGCTCGGTCTTTCCCTTCTCGGCCCGGGCCTGCTGGTCATGTTCGGCGACAACGATGCCGGCGGTGTCGTGACCTATGCCCAGACCGGTGCCCAGTACGGGATCGGCATTTTTGTGCCCCTCATGTTTCTGATGGGCATCATCGCCTATGTGGTACAGGAAATGACCATCCGCCTGGGAGCCGTGACCCGGCGCGGCCATGCGGAGCTTATCTGGAAACGGTATGGGCCCTTCTGGGGCATTTTCTCCCTTGTCGACCTCGTCATTGCCAACATTCTTACGCTGACAACGGAGTTTCTCGGTATCCGGGTGGGCGGCACCTACTTCGGGCTCTCTCCCTGGCTGACCGTACCGGCAGGCCTGGTTTTCGTGACGGGCGTGCTGGTTTTTCTCCGCTATGCCACATGGGAGCGGGTGGGCATCTTCATTGCCGCCTTCAACATGGTCTTCGTCCCCCTGGCGGTCGCCTGCCATCCAGACTGGACGGCCGTGGGGGAATCCTTTGTGGGCGGCCACTGGATCCTGCCCGGAGGTTTTCTGTCGGCCACCTTCCTGCTCCTGCTTTCGGCCAACATCGGCACCACGATCGCGCCCTGGCAGCTGTTTTTCCAGCAGTCCTGCGTCGTGGACAAGGGCCTGCTCCCCGGGGATATCCAGGCCAGCCGGCGGGATCTGATGCTGGGGGTTGCGGGGATGGTTCTTGTCGCCATCGCCATTATTGTGCTGACCGCAACGATCATGGGGGGAAATGCGGACGGCGGATCCCTCTCTCCGCGGGTCATTCTGGCAACCCTGTCCCAGAAGGAAGGCCACTGGATTGCCGGGCTGTTTGCCCTGGGTCTCATTGAGGCCGGCCTGATCGCTGCCATCGTCGTGACGGCGAGCACCGCCTGGGCGGTGGGGGAAGCCCTGGACCTGCCCCGCTCCATCAACGCCAGTCCATCCCGGGCCTGGGCTTTTTATGCGCCGGCGGTCGTGGGTACCGCCATCGCCGCCGGGATCGTCCTGATTCCCCACGTCCCCCTGGGCTATCTCAACCTTTCCGTCCAGGTCATCGCGACGGTTTTCATGCCGGCGGCCATGCTTTTTCTGCTCATGCTGCTGAACGACCGGGAACTCATGGGAGCGCACGTCAACTCGCCACAGCGGAATTTCTGGTCCGTCGTGATCCTCGTGACCCTTATTGTCTGTAACGCCCTGTACGGCATCGCGACCGTCTTTCCCCATGCGCTCGGAGGTGGCCTATGAATCCGCTGCACAACGCCGATCCCGAAGAAATCCGCCGGCTCCTGGACCAGGAAAAATGGCTTGCCCCCCTGCCCGAAATCCGGCACGCCGGATTCCGCCCCTGGCAGAAAGCCGTCTTCTGGGCGCTGCGGGCCTATATTGTCGTGCTGCTGCTGGTGGTCCTGTGGGCCTTCGGACATGGAATCCACGGATAGGGGAATCCACCCGCCCCGGGCGGGGATGGCCAGACCCTCCCCAGGGGACACTACCGGAAGCCCAGGTCAAAACGGTCCAGGTTCATGACCCGGGCCCAGGCCGCCACAAAATCCCGGACAAACTTTTCGCCGGCATCGGCGCTGGCGTAGACCTCCGCCACGGCCCGGAGTTCGGAATGTGCGCCAAACACCAGGTCGGCCCGGCTGCCCGTCCACAGCAGATCCCCGGTTTCCCGGTCACGCCCCCCGAACAGGTTCCCGGAATCTCCGGCGGGTGCCCAGACGGTCCCCATGTCCAGCAGGTGGACAAAGAAATCGTTTGTCAGGACACCGGGTCGCCGTGTAAACACCCCGACGTCCGATCCCCCGAAATTCGCCCCCAGGACCCGCATCCCACCCACCAGGACCGTCATTTCCGGAATGCCCAGGGTCAGGAGCTGCGCCCGGTCGACCAGATGGAACTCTGCCGGGACGCCAGAGGGTGTGCGCAGGTAGTTCCGGAACCCGTCTGCCCGGGGCTCCAGAACGGCAAAAGAGGCCACGTCGGTCTGCTCCGCCAGGGCATCCATGCGGCCGGGCACAAAGGGGACCGTTACCGCATGTCCCGCGTCGGCCGCCGCCTTTTCCACCGCCGCGCAGCCGGCCAGCACAACCAGGTCGGCAAGCGAAATCCTGCGGCCATCCGCCGCGTGCCGGTCATGGAAGTCCTGCCGGATGGCTTCCAGCCGGCGCAGCACACGGTCCAGCTGTTCCGGTTCATTCACCTCCCAGTCCTTCTGGGGGGCCAGCCGGATCCTCGCGCCATTGGCACCGCCCCGGCGGTCGCTGCCGCGGAAAGTGGCAGCGGAAGACCACGCCGTATAGACCAGCCTGGAAACCGGGATGCCGGTGGCGAGAATTTCCGCTTTCAGACGGACGATCTCTCCGCCATCCACCAGGGGATGGTTCACGGGGGGGATGGGGTCCTGCCAGACCAGTGTTTCTGCCGGCACTTCCGGACCGAGAAGGCGGGTCCGGGGTCCCATGTCCCGGTGGGTCAGCTTGAACCAGGCCCGCGCAAACTCCTCCGCGAATTCTTCGGGATGCGCCTGGAAGTGACGGGCAATGGGTTCATAAACCGGGTCGTACCGCAGGGCCAGATCCGTGGTCATCATGGCCGGTGCGTGCCGTTTCTCCGGGTCGTGGGCGTCCGGCACGGTACCGGCCCCCGCTCCGGCTTTCGCCGTCCACTGCCACGCACCGGCAGGACTGCGCGTGCGTTCCCATTCATACCCGAACAGTGTATCGAAAAATCCACTGTCCCAGCGCGTGGGCGTGGGTGTCCAGGTCACCTCCGGGCCCCCACCGATGGTATCGGGGCCCTTGCCGGAACGGAAACGGCTGGCCCAGCCCAGGCCCTGTGCCTCCATGGGCGCCGCTTCCGGCTCCGGGCCCAGGAAGGAGGCCGGGCCCGCTCCATGGCTTTTGCCAAAGGTATGGCCTCCGGCCACCAGCGCCACGGTTTCCCGGTCGCCCATGGCCATGCGCGCAAAGGTTTCCCGGATGTCCTTCGCCGCCGCCAGCGGGTCGGGGTTGCCGTCCGGCCCTTCGGGATTGACATAGATGAGCCCCATCTGGACGGCGGCCAGGGGATTGTCCAGATCCCCGGCTTCCGCGTGGCGGCGGTTTTCGAGCCACTGCCCTTCTGGCCCCCAGTAGACCGAGAGGTCGGGTTCCCAGGCGTCCATCCGCCCGCCCCCAAACCCGAAGGTCTGCAGCCCCATGGACTCGAGGGCCACGTTTCCGGCCAGAACCATCAGATCCCCCCAGGAGATTTTGCGGCCATACTTCTGCTTGACCGGCCAGAGCAGCCGCCGCGCCTTGTCCAGGTTCACGTTGTCGGGCCAGCTGTTGATGGGGGCAAACCGCTGCTGGGCGGAACCGGCCCCGCCGCGGCCATCCCCGATCCGGTAGGTACCCGCACCATGCCAGGCCATGCGGATGAAAAAGGGGCCATAGTGCCCAAAATCGGCGGGCCACCAGGGCTGCGAACTGGTCATGAGCGCTGCCAGATCTTTTTTCAGTGCCGGAAAATCCAGGGACGAGAATTCCCGGGCGTAATCGAAGCCCTCGCCCATCGGGCTGGATTTTGGACAGTTCTGGCGCAGCACCGCGAGATCCAGCCGTTCCGGCCACCAGTCACGAA
>JAKARO010000036.1 GCA_021821885.1 Pseudomonadota bacterium | reverse complement strand
GGGCTGGGGGCCAACCTGTACGAAATGACCCTGCTTCCGGCTTCCCTGGACATCGAGCCGGTGGTCCGTTTCGATTCTTTCAGCTACAACAACCACAACGGTGTTGACGAGAAGCTGGACAACACCACCGTCGGGGTGAACTATTACGTCAACCCCAACAACCCCCATGCGGCCGAGCTGCAGCTGGATTACATCATCCCGACGGCCCGCAGCGGGAAATTCGGACCGTACAGCACCGCCAGCGCTGCTGATGTATTTGGCGGCACTGGCGCCCCGATCAACGGGATGGCCTACAACACCCTGATGCTGCAGCTCCAGGCCGGTTTCTGATCCGGCAGGACAGTAGCAGTTCGGGTCCTTCCGGGACCCGGAACCGCCCTACGGGGCGGTTTTTTATTTGCTTTTTTCCGGCTATCTGGCTATAAGAAAGCCCGCTACCCTGAGCGGTCGCCTCTCTACCTGTTTTCTTTGGGGAAATTCAAGTGTCACGCAATCTACGCAATATCGCCATCATCGCCCATGTGGACCATGGCAAAACGACGCTCGTGGACCAGCTGCTGCGCCAGTCCGGTACCTTCGCCGCCCACCAGCAGGTGGAAGAAAGGGTCATGGACAGCAACGCCCTGGAAAAGGAACGGGGGATTACCATCATGGCCAAGAATACGGCGGTACAGTGGGGGGAGACCCACATCAATATCGTCGACACGCCTGGGCATGCGGATTTTGGGGCCGAGGTGGAACGGGTGCTGGGAATGGTGGATGGCGTGCTGCTGCTGGTGGATGCCGTGGAAGGGCCGATGCCCCAGACGCGTTTTGTCACCCGCAAGGCCCTGGAGCTTGGGCTGCGCCCCATTGTGGTCATCAACAAGGTCGACCGCCCCGGTGCCCGCCCCGATTACGTCATCAGCGCGACCCTGGACCTGTTTGACCGGCTGGGGGCGACGGAAGAACAGCTGGACTTTCCCGTGCTGTACGCTTCCGGACTCCAGGGCTACGCCGGAGAGGATCCCGGAGTCCGGGAGGGCGACATGCGGCCGCTGTTCGAGATGATTCTGGAACATGTGCCCGCGCCGGCAGGCGATCCGGAGGCTCCGCTGCAGATGCAGATTGCCGACCTCGACTATTCCAGCTACGTTGGGCGTATCGCCATCGGCCGCGTCCAGCGTGGCCGTATCCGGCCCGGGCAGGATGTGGTTCTGCTCCAGGGGCAGGAGAGCCGGCCGGGCCGCACCCGCATCCTGCAGGTGCTGGGATTCGATGGGCTCAAGCGGGTTCCCTGGGAGGAGGCCTCCGTGGGCGACATCATTGCGGTAACCGGGATCGAGGATCCTTCCATCGGCGCTACCATTGCGGCGCCCGAGGCACCCGAGGCGCTGCCCTGGAAACCCATTGACGAACCCACGCTGAATATGACCATCCAGGTGAACACCAGTCCTTTCGCCGGCCGGGAAGGGAAATTTGTCACCAGCCGCCAGCTGCGTGACCGTCTCTACCGGGAACTGCTGACCAACGTTGCCCTCCGGGTCGAGGATACCGATAACGCGGACGTGTTCCTGGTGTCAGGACGCGGAGAACTGCATCTGACCATCCTGGTGGAAAACATGCGCCGGGAAGGGTATGAACTGGCCGTCTCCCGGCCCAGGGTGATCCAGAGGACCGTGGACGGGATTCCCGAGGAACCCTATGAATCCCTGACCATCGATGTCGAGGAAACCCATCAGGGAACCATCATGGAGCGTCTGGGGACCCGCCGGGGCGAACTCCAGGATATGCAGCCGGATGGCCGGGGACGGGTGCGGCTGGAATACCGCATTCCTGCCCGGGGGCTGATCGGTTTCCACACGGAGTTCATGACGGCCACTTCGGGTACGGGAGTCATGAGCCATATTTTTGATGGCTATGGTCCCATAAAAGGCCCCATTCCGGCCCGGATCAACGGCGTACTCATTTCAGCGGAAGAAGGGGAAGCCGTGGGGTATGCCCTTTTCAACCTGCAGGACCGGGGCCGTCTGTTCATCAATCCCGGGGAGCGGGTCTATGAGGGCATGGTTATCGGTATCCACAGCCGGGACAACGACCTGGTGGTCAATCCTCTCAAGGAAAAGAAACTGACCAATATCCGGGCGGCCGGTTCGGACGAGAACATTCTTCTGACCCCTCCCATCCGGCTGAGTCTGGAGGCGGCGGTGGAATTCATCGCCGACGACGAGCTGGTAGAGGTGACCCCGGAATCCCTCCGGATCCGCAAGCGCTACCTCAGGGAGCATGAGCGGAAGAAGGCAGCGCGCGGCAGCGCCACCTGAAGGGTGTCTTCAGGGGGCCAATTTTTCGAGGTGGATGCGGCGGAACCAGCCGCCCAGGGCGGCTGGCTGGTCACTGACCTTCCGCAGCCCGGGCTGGCTGGCAAGGATTTCCTCAAAAACCAGATCGGTGCGTGTTGCCAGCCGTGCCGCCAGAGGGGCCAGGAACCGGCGCAGGGGCGCGTGCTGGCCGGGCCGCAGGAATTTGTCCAGGACCAGCATCGTGCCTCCGGGCCGCAGGACCCGGACTGCCTCGGCCATGGCGAGATGCGCTTCCGGTACCACCGCAAGGATCAGATGCAGGACAACAGCATCGAAGCTGGCGCGGGCAAAGGGGAGCTGTTCGGCGTCGCCCTGTACCAGCCACGCCGTTCCGGCACGGGTGCGTGCACGGGCCAGCATCGCCGCGCTGAAGTCGACGCCTGCACATTCTGCTTCCGGGGGCAGCAGGGGAAGGTCGAGGCCGGTACCCACGCCGATGACCAGAATACGCCTGGCATCCGGGGGCAGGGCGGCCAGCGATGCCATCCGCAGGGGAAGGGAGAATTTGCGGATGGCAGGATCATAAATGGGGGCCCAGACCCCATAGGCCAGCTGGAGGCTGTGGCGGCTCAATGGAATACGGTGGCGACCGCGAGACGGAATGGGGGGATGGGGCTTTCAAAGTGGTTCCCGTCTTCCGTCACCCACTCGTAACTGCCGTGCATGCTGCCGACCGGGGTGGGCAGTACGGTGCCACTCGTGTAGCGGAAGCGCTCCCCGGGCTTTAGAACGGGCTGCTCGCCGACAACGCCGGGCCCCCGTACCTCCTGGATTCGCCCCTCGGCGTCGGTAATGATCCAGTGCCGGTTGAGCAGCTGGGCCGTGTGCGGGCCGCGGTTTTCCAGACTGATCTGGTAGGCAAACACGTAATGGTCGGCATCCGGACTGGACTGCTCGGGGAGATATCGGGTCTCCACCTCGATGTGGATCTCGGTGGGCGGGGTTTCAGACATATGCCAGTCTCCAGGAATGGTTTCCTCTCCCTGGAGTCTAGCCCCAGGGGCTGGCGCTGCCAAGGCCCTGCAGGGCGAGGGGTTGGGTTGAGGGGTGCCAGCAGATAGACTACCGTCCAGAATGGACCAAAGCACAAGGGAATGGAACGCCATGGCCGAATTACCGGAAATCGAACTGTTCAGGCAGAAACTGCAGAAAGCGGCAATGCACAGGCGGGTGGGTTTCCTGCATCTGCGCAATGCCAAAGGGGAGACCGTACCCAGTGGTTCGGGCATTGCGGACGATGCGGTGCGGGGCAGGGAGATTACCGATATCTACCGGTATGGCGCCCAGATTTTCTGGGAGCTGGACCATCGGGAAATTCTCGCGATCCAGATGGGCGGGGAACTTGCCATGGAACTGGAGCGGGGCCCGGCCAGCAAGAGCGGAAGCCAGGAGCCGCGCGCCGGTCTGGAAATCCAGGTCAATGCCCATCTTCGCCTGCACATGCACGGCACCCAGCTGGGAAGCCGGCTTCGCCTGCTGGATGAGAACAGCGATGTGGATTTTTTGACCCGGCTTGGGCCCGATCCCCTGATGGTGCCGGAAACGGGCCTTTCCAGTCTCAGGGAAGCGCTTTCCAGGCGCCGGAGCGCACTGCGGAACATTCTCCTGGACGACAGTTTTGTGCCTGGAGTGGGGGCTGTCTGGGCGGATGAGATCCTGTTCCAGGCCCGTCTGCGCCCCGACCGCACGGCAACCAGTCTGGATGGCGAGGGGCGGGAACGCTTTCTGGCCCAGATTCCCGCCGTGCTGTCACGGGCCCTGCGTTCCCAGGCGAAAATCCCGCTGCTTCCCAAGACTTTTCTGACCCGTCACCGCGAGGATGGCCATTGTCCCGCCTGCGGCGGCGCGCTGGAACATCTTGCTGTAGGAGGGAAAACAGCGGTGTTCTGTCCGTCCTGCCAGTTGTAGGAAAGAAGGCGCCTGGGGGCAGCCTACCGGTGCTTCCAGGGCAGCCCTCTGGCTTTCCATCCCTCGAGTTTGCCCCGCTGGCCCCCGGAATCTGGCCGGCCCTCAAACCCCCCCAGAATATTGTAGGCATGCCGGTAACCCAGCTGGGCCAGGTGTTCTGCTGCCTCCAGGGAGCGGCCCCCGGTACGGCAGAGCAGGAGCAGCAGGTCCTCCGGCTGCGCAACCGCACGGATTTCGTCATCAAAACGGGGGTTTGGCGTCATTCCCGGATAGAGTTTCCAGGGCACGTGGCAGCATCCCTCAACGAACCCGGCGAAATCCAGTTCCGGATGGGAACGGACATCGACCAGTTTTGCCCCCGGATGCTCACGGAGCAGGGTATGGGCCTCTTCCGGGGTAAGGTCCCCGGCATGGTGGTGGCCGGAACCGCCGATGCGTGCTGCGGCGTCCAGCAGGATTTTCTCGCTTTCCATGTAGCGCGTCCTCCGGTTGTGTCGGCTCCCAAATGGTAGCACAGGCGGACCGGGGCAGGTGCTATGCGCTGCGCGGTTTCCGCCGTACACTTAACCCCAGTGTCTGCCACGGGACGATGGCGGACGACCGGATCCCTGGCTCGATATGCGTGAGGAGAAGCACAATGGGTTATAGCCCCAAGGAAGTTGTAAAGCTGCTGGAAGAGAAGGAAGTGAGGTTTGTGGATTTCCGGTTTACGGACACGAAGGGGAAGGAGCAGCATGTTTCGGTGCCCTCGCATGTCGTGGACGAGAAGACGTTTGT
>JAKARO010000035.1 GCA_021821885.1 Pseudomonadota bacterium | reverse complement strand
CCCCAGAGCAGCAGAACCACCATGCTGGCCGAGAGGAGCGGGATCATCTGTCCGTTGTAGTACCAGCTCAGGAAATACGCCAGAAGCGGCAGGGAAACCAGCAGAAAAATCCGGATGGGGGTCGGACGGGGTGCGGTCATGGACGTTCGGCCTGTCGGTAAACTCCGGAGGAGTCTAGCAGAACTCCCGCAGACATGGACCCCTCCGGCGACGAATCCCGGGATTCGTCGCCCAGCCCCGAAGAAGACCATTCCCGCATGGGAGGATCCATGCCGCTTTCCCCTTTCCCCTTTCCCCTTTCCCCAATGCACGGTCCTGTCCCGAAGCCCGGTTCTTGTTGTCTCTTCCTTCCACCAGTAGACTTCCCTGTTACCGGTTCTATCCGGAGGGCCCATGCCTTCTGCCATCCCTGAAGATTCCGTGGGTCTTGTCACCCACCAGGATTTTACTGTCGAGGAAACCCTCCCCCTGGAGTGTGGCCGCAGCCTCCCGGGCTACAACCTGCGCTACGAATGCTATGGCACGCTGAACGCGGACCGCAGCAATGCCGTGCTCCTCTGCCATGCCCTGTCCGGAGACCACCATGCCGCCGGCTACTACCAGCCGGAAGACCGCAAGCCGGGCTGGTGGGAACATCTGGTCGGCCCCGGAAAACCCATCGACAGCCGGCGCTTTTTCATTGTCTGCAGCAATTTCATCGGCTCCTGCAAGGGTTCCACCGGACCCGCCAGCATCAATCCGGAAACGGGGGAACCCTGGGGCCTGGATTTCCCCATGGTCACGGTCAAGGACTGGGTGCGCACCCAGGCCGCCCTGGCCGACCACCTGGGCATCGGCTGCTGGGCGGCCGTCATCGGCGGCAGCCTTGGGGGCATGCAGGTCATGCAGTGGGCCATGGACTATCCCGGGCGCCTGCGCCACGCCATCGCCATCGCGGCCTCTCCCCGCCTCACCGCCCAGAACATTGCCTTCAACGAAGTCTGCCGGCAGGCCATCATGAGCGATCCCGATTTTCATGAGGGGCGCTATTCCCATTTTGACACCAAGCCCCGCCGGGGGCTCTCCCTCGCCCGGATGATCGGCCACATCACCTACCTGTCGGACGACGCCATGCGCCGGAAGTTCGGCCGCGAAACCCGCGGTGGCAAATCCTTTTCTTTCGGCTTTGACGTGGACTTTGAGGTGGAAAGCTACCTGCGCTACCAGGGGTCCAGCTTTGTGGAGCGCTTCGACGCCAACAGCTATCTCTACATTACCCGCGCCCTGGACTACTTCGATCCGGCAGCCGCCTTTGACGGGAGCCTGTCCGCCGCCTTCGCCAGCATCCAGGCCCCGTTCCTGGTCGTTTCGTTCAGCACGGACTGGCGTTTTTCCCCCGAACGGTCCCGGGAAATTGTCCAGGCGCTCTACGCGGCGGGCGTGGATGTCAGCTACACCGAAATCCAGGCGCAGCACGGACACGATTCCTTCCTGCTGCCCATTCCCCAGTACATGGCCGTTCTCCGTGCCTATCTGGACCGTGTGGCCGAAGAGACCGGCGCATGAGCACCCTCCTGCGTCCCGATCTCGCAATCGTCGCCGGCTGGATCGCCCCGGGCAGCCGGGTGCTGGACCTGGGCTGTGGCGAGGGAGAGCTTCTGGACTACCTGCGGCGGGAAAAGGGGGTCAAGGGCTACGGCATCGAGATCGAGGACGCCCGGGTCGTATCGGCGCTGCGCCGCGGTCTCCCGGTGATCCAGCAGGATCTGGATGCCGGGCTGCGCCAGTTTGGCGACCACAGCGTCGATACCGTCGTCCTCTCGCTTACCCTCCAGGCGGTGCATTTCCCCCGGGACCTGCTGCTGGAAATGCTGCGCGTGGGGCGCGAAGGCATTGTCAGCTTCCCCAACATGGGCCACTGGCAGGCCCGCTGGCAGCTGGGCGTCCATGGCCGCATGCCGGTAACAGACGCCCTGCCCCATACGTGGTATGATACCCCGAATATTCACCTGTGCACGCTCCGGGATTTTGAAAACCTCTGCCACGAAAACGGGGTCCGGGTCCTGCAGCGGGTGGTGCTCGACGACCGCCGCCGCAGCACCTGGGCGAACCGCCTGATGCCCAACCTTTTCGGGGAAGTCGCGCTGTACCGCTGCGCCTCTGGAGCCTAGCCGGCCGTACGGATCAAGGAGTTCACATGTCACTGGAACTGATCAGCTTCCCGCTCTGCCCCTATGTCCAGCGCTCGGTCATTACCCTGCTCCACAAGGAAATCGCGTTTACGCTGACCCACATCGACCTGGCCCACAAGCCCGACTGGTTCCGGGAACTCTCTCCCCACGGAAAGGTGCCCTGCCTCCGCGTGAATGGTGGCCCGGTCCTGTTTGAATCCCAGGTCATCAACGAGTATCTGGACGAAACGACTCCGCCCCCCCTGATGCCGGAAGCGCCCCTGGAGCGGGCCCGTCACCGGGCCTGGATTGCGATGGGCAGCGATGCCCTGGCCGACCAGTTCCAGATGATGTCCGCCCAGGGGGAAGAACGCTTCACCGCGGCCAGCCGGCAGCTTTTCGACAAGCTGGAGCGGCTGGAAAAGGAGCTGCAGGACCCGCCCTTTTTTGCCGGTGAGCGGTTCGGCCTGGTGGACGCCGCCTTTGCCCCGCTGTTCATGCGCATGGAAATCCTGCACAGTATCCGCCCCCTGCAGCGGTGGGAAGCGCTGGACCGGCTGCGGCGCTGGACAGCCGTGCTCATGGAACTGCCGGAAGTGGCCGGTTCGGTGACAGCGGAATTCCCGGCCCAGCTCTACAGCTGTCTCAGCGAAAAAGGCAGCCTGCTGCTGCGTACGGCCTGACGGAGAACCACCAGAGGAAGAGCACCACCATGAGCGAAGAAAACCTGCACGAGGAAGGCAGCGGTCTGGAGTCCACGACCCATTTCGGCTACCGGGAAGTTCCGGAGCCGGAGAAAGAGCACCTGGTCCGCGGGGTGTTCAGCAGTGTGGCCGGAAGCTACGACCTCATGAACGATCTCATGTCGCTCGGCATCCACCGCCTCTGGAAGCGCTTCGCCATCGATCTGGCGCGCCCCCGGCCAGGACAGCGGGTCCTGGATCTTGCGGGCGGAACCGGCGATCTGGCGTCCCTCCTGTACCGCCGGGTCCAGCCAGGCGGCCACATCACCGTCTCGGACATCAATCCGGACATGCTTGCGGTGGGCGAAAAGCGCCTGGCCGACCGGGGCATGCTGGGCGGCGTGGACTTTATCGAGGCGAATGCCGAAAGCCTGCCCTTCCCGGACCGGTCGTTTGACCTTGTCACCCTGGCCTTCGGCATCCGCAACATGACCCATCCCGAAAAAGCCCTGCAGGAGATCCACCGCGTCCTGCGCACCGGGGGACGGGCCCTGGTCCTGGAATTCTCCCACCCCCGCTGGCCCGGACTGCAGAGCCTGTACGACGTGTACTCCTTCCGCATCCTCCCGAAACTCGGGGAATTTGTCGCGAAGGACCGGGAAAGCTACCAGTACCTGGTGGAATCCATCCGCCGCTTCCCCGACCAGGAAACTTTCCGGATGATGATGGAAGACGCGGGTCTCGGCCGGGTAGATGTCCACAACCTTTCGGGCGGCATCGTCGCCCTCCACCGCGGTTTCCGTCTCGACTGATGAATTCCGTTCATGCCTTCCGCCAAAATTTCCCCCTTGAGCGCCGGACGCCAGAAGGGGCATCATGGCGCCAGTTTCCATAGAGGAGTAGTGTAATCATGACCCGGGTGCACAATCTTGGTTTTCCGCGCATCGGCCACCGCCGCGAGCTGAAAAAAGCCACCGAATCCTTCTGGGCCGGCGAGCTGGATGCCGCCGGACTGGAGGCACAGGGCGCAGCGCTGCGCGAGCGCCACTGGCGGATCCAGCAGACCTGCGGCGCCGGTCTGGTTCCCGTCGGGGATTTCAGCTTTTACGACCAGATGCTCGACATGAGCTGCACCCTGGGGGCCATTCCTCCCCGCTACGGGTTCCAGGGCGGGCAGGTGGATCTCGCCACCTTCTTTGCCATGGCCCGCGGCTCCGCCACCCAGCCGGCGATGGAAATGACCAAGTGGTTCGATACCAACTACCACTACATCGTGCCCGAATTCCACGAAACCATGGAGTTCCGTCTCAGCAGCGACCGCCTCTTCCAGCAGGTGAAGGAAGCGCAGGCGCTCGGACTCGACCCGAAACCCGTACTGGTGGGTCCCATCACCTACCTGTGGCTGGGCAAGGAAAAAGATCCCGACGCGGAAGCGCACGGGGAACCCCAGCACCATCACGATGGCGAAGCCTGCCATGGCCACGGCGCTCCGGTGGGGAATGCCTGTTTCGACCGTCTCACGCTCCTGCCAAAGCTCCTGCCGGTTTACGCTGAAATCCTCGCAAAACTGGCGGATCTTGGCGTGGAATGGGTGCAGATGGACGAGCCCGCGCTGGTTCTGGATCTCCCCGCGGAATGGCTGGAGGCCCTGGACAGCGCCTACGCGCGTCTCGCCGCAGGCCGGACCCCACGGATCCTGCTTGCCACCTATTTCGAGTCGGTCGCTGGACATGCCTCCCGCCTCAAAACACTGCCGGTGGCCGGCCTGCACCTGGACCTGCGCCGGGCGCCCGGCCAGCGCGACGCGTTCCTGAAAGACTATCCGGCAGACCGGATCCTCTCCCTGGGCGTCGTGGATGGCCGCAATGTCTGGCGGACGGATCCCGATGCCGCCCTTGACCTGCTGAAACCGGCCGCGCAGGCCCTGGGCGAACGTCTCTGGGTGGCCCCCTCCTGCAGCCTGATGCACAGCCCGGTCGACCTCGAACAGGAAACGGAACTGGACGCCGAACTGAAATCCTGGCTGGCCTTTGCGGTACAGAAGCTGGATGAGACCGCCCTGCTGGCCCGCGCCCTGGACCAGGGGATGGAAGCGGTCGCAGCAGAACTGGAGGACGCCCGCCGTGCCGTAGCCTCCCGGCGCACGTCTCCGCGGATCCACAATCTGGCCGTGGATGCCCGGCTCCAGGCCCTTGGCAGCGACGATGGCCACCGGGCCCAGGCCTATCCCGAACGGGCCAGGGCCCAGTCCGCGCGCTTCCGGCTCCCGCCTTTCCCCACCACCACCATCGGCAGTTTCCCCCAGACGCCGGAAATCCGCCGCGCCCGCCTGGAGCACCGCAAGGGCCAGCTGTCCGATGCGGACTACCACAAGGCCATGGAAGCGGAAATTGCCCTCGTGGTCCGGGAACAGGAACGGCTCGGTCTGGACGTTCCCGTGCATGGCGAACCCGAACGCAACGACATGGTCGAATATTTCGGGGAGCAGCTGGCCGGCTTTGCCTTTACCCGCCACGGCTGGGTACAGAGTTATGGTTCCCGCTACGTGAAGCCTCCGCTGATTTTCGGGGATGTTTCCCGTCCCCGTCCGATGACGGTGGAGTGGGCGCGCTACGCCCAGTCCCTCACCAGCCGGCCGATGAAAGGCATGCTCACCGGCCCGGTCACCATTCTCCAGTGGTCTTTCGTGCGGGATGACCAGCCACGGGAACGGACAGCCCTGCAGATCGCCCTGGCCATCCGGGACGAGGTCAAGGATCTTATCGACGCCGGTATCGGCATCATCCAGATCGATGAGCCCGCCTACCGCGAAGGCCTGCCCCTGAAGCGGCAGGACTGGGACAGCTATCTGGCCTGGGCCTCCCGCGCCTTCCGCATCTCGGCCCAGATCGCCCCGGACGACGTGCAGATCCATACCCACATGTGCTATTCAGAATTCAACGACATCCTTCCGGCCATTGCCGCCATGGATGCCGATGTCATCACCATCGAGACCTCCCGGTCACAGATGGAACTTCTGGATGCCTTTGCCACCTTCAACTATCCCAACGAAATCGGGCCGGGTGTCTACGACATCCATTCGCCACGGGTGCCGGGCGTGGAGGAAATGGTGCAGCTCATGGAGAAGGCCGCGAAAGTGGTCCCGGCCGAACGCCTCTGGGTCAATCCCGACTGCGGGCTCAAGACCCGCAAATGGGCCGAGGTCACTCCAGCCCTGGAGCACATGGTGCAGGCCACCCAGGAAATCCGGAAACGGCTGGC
>JAKARO010000005.1 GCA_021821885.1 Pseudomonadota bacterium | reverse complement strand
TGATCAAAATGCGTACGATGCAGGTGAACCAGATCCGGGGGCTGCTCCATGAATTTGGTGCCGATCTTCCGCAAGGTCGCCAGAGGGGACTGAAAGAAGTTCCTGATGCTTTGGCTGATCTGGAAAATCCATATCGCCCATGCTGCTGGACACCGTTCACCAGCAATTAAAGCGCCTTGAAGGGATGGACAAGGATATTGCGGATATCGAAAAGCGTTTGACGCTGTGGAAGAAAAACCAGGTGGCGGTGACTCGATTGATGGCTATTCCCGGCGTGGGGCTACTGACGGCCACCGCCATCATCGCCACCGTGGGGGACATGAAATCTTTCCGTTCAGGGCGGGAGTTTGCGGCGTTTCTGGGGCTGGTTCCCCGCCAGAGTGGGACCGGTGGCAAGGTCCGCCTGCTGGGCATCAGTAAACGGGGAGACGTCTATCTCCGAACATTGCCAACTCATGGAGCCAGGGTCGTGGTGAACTTCCAGATCAGGAATCGGAACCCATGGATTGATAAATTGCTGAGTCGACGGCCCCACAATGTGGCTGTGGTGGCATTGGCCAACAAGATGGCCCGCATGATCTGGGCGCTGCTGGCTAAGGGGCGGAGCTGCGATCCACAGTACCAGGGGGTCGTGGCGGCTGCCTGACCCCAAAAGGTGATTATTACCGAAGTTCAGCAGAAAGAGTTGCGCAGGTAGACAGGCGATTGATGGCAGAACAGGTCAGACCGGGGAAGGGAGAGCCCGAATGAGCCTGGTCCTTTGAGGACGCTGCGCAGATAAGGACCCTTCCAGCGGATTTCATCAAGGCCAGCAGGGTGATAACCTGCGCCACAGGCCGGATATAAGGCTGTAACCCGATCTTGGAAGCCAAAAATCAAAAGTCGACTTGCACAAACGGAGGCATCCATATAAGGCTCGATGGGCTGCGCATCTGGAGCAACCCCTTCATGGGCGCCCGGATGCTGCGCCGGCAGCTTCAGCGCGAAGGCATCCACGTGGGCCGGTGCCATGTGCGCACGCTCATGCCGCGCATGGGTCTGGAGGCGCTGTGTCCCCAGCCCGGTACCAGCCAGGTCTGGGCGCTCGACACGACCTACATCCCCATGGCGCGGGGTCTTGTGTATCTCATTGCCGTGGTGGATGTGGCCAGCCGCATGGTGCTCGCACACAAGGTCGCCATCACATTGGAGTCTTGCCATGCCAGGAAAGTGATCAAGCAGGCCTTCGCCCGCTATGGCACGCCTGAGATCGTCAACACCGATCAGGGCAGCCAGTTCACCGCCGGGGAGTTCACGGACGCCGTCCTTGACCAGGGCTGCCAACTGTCGATGGATGGACGGGGGCCTGGCGCGACAATGTGTTCGTGGAGCGCCTGTGGCGCAGAGTGAAGTACGAATGCGTGTATCTCAAGACCTATGACGGCGTCCGCGCCGCCCGGGCCGACATCGGCCGCTACATCGACTGGTTCAACGCGCACCGGGGACATTCAAGCCTCGACGGCCTCACGCCCCTTGAGGCCTACCTGAACCTGTTGCCAACCAGCCAGGAGGCTGCCTGAAATGGATTCGTGGTGCGCCCCGAGTTGCCCACCGCGCCGGTCGTTCGTCGCAAGCGACGACCGCCGCCGTGGACAACTCTGCACCGTCCCAACCCGCCCGGACTCCACTTATAATTCGGGGAATGCTGTTCAAACAACCGGGGCCACTTCTCTGAACTTCCGTCAGGTCTTCCTATAGGTAGTGCTGTCACAGGCTGTGACAGCCATTCGTTCCTGATGGCCTGGTTGAACCGCTCGACATGGACATGTCTGATGCGGATTTCCTGGCTGGGTAAAGTCCAGACGAATGCCCCGCTTTTCCGTATGGATGGACAGGTACGTCCACCTGCCGGACCGCTGCCCCCTCTCTGCAGGGAAGGAGAAACGCACTTCCCTACGGGGTCTCTCACGGTTATGGTCGTCCATCACGACGGACAGGTGGTGCGTACGGCCATCATCTATACTTCCGTGCATCACATCTATCGGCCAGCCCCTGTTGAAATTCTACCAGACCAGAGGGCAGTGGTGGGCAGGTTTTCCTGGTTTTGGGAAGATAGAGAAAATTTTATTCCGGCCGAACGGCCGGCCCTGAAGCAACACGCGCCATTTAGAGCAGAAGCTCCCTGCAACGTGAGGTCTAGAAAACCAAATGGGGAGGCGCCAGATTCAGTTCCGGATCCCCCCGTTCCAGCGCTCCGCCATGGCACCGCTCCATGGAAAAGAGATGAACCAGGAATTTTCATGTTTCTGCAACAGAAAAACCAGAAAATTGTCATGAATACCGTTACGGCGCGACATGGAATCCATCCCTTGCATTAGCTGATCATCCGGAAACTTTCAGCACAATGAAACCGGGTCGTCCGGACCACGGAAATTATAACAGCCTCTATTATAAAAAACCGTCCGAGACAATCTGGGATGGTTTTTGTGCTGCGCCGGTCACCTTCAGTAACATTATATGCGTTCCCTCCCTGAAAGGGTACGGGACCCGGCTTCCATCCTGGAACCCGGAAAAGAAAAACCCCGCCGAAGCGGGGCCCGGAAAGCTGAACTTCCCAGCCTTATTTCATCATTGACTTTTTGAACATCCGCTCAACTTTTTCGTTGGCAGCCGTAGCTTTCTGGTTTGCAGCGTTGGCGGTGCTCATAGCCTGATCAGCAGTGCTCTGCGCGGCATTCGCCTTGCTAAGGGCCTCGTTAGCTGTATTCTGGGCATTATTAGCCTTGGCCAGAGCTTCATTGGCAGTGGACTGGGCGGTGTCTGCCTTGGCAGCGACCTTGTCCAGCGCAGATGTGGTAGCACAACCGGCCAGACCCAGGGGAAGAACCAGGGCCGCCACTTTCAATGTGGTGGTGAACTTGCTCATAGCAGTCTCCTTATTCGGGTAAGATAACGAGCATCTAAAGTATAGCCTGAAACCTCGGTACGCCATGCCATCCCACACCGGAAACTGTCCCCTTGGGGGCAACATGGCCAACCGCCCTACTATTTTAGGTCAATATTCTACCACAACTCAATATGCATCTATGCAAATAACCCAGAGTGAAACTACTTTTGGGCAGAAATCTTTACATCCAGCACAAAAATTCCCGCTACTGCCCCAGCCAAGGCAGCTTCTGCCATCTCTGGAAGCGAAACATTCCGTCTGGAAAGGGCACGCAGAAACATGGGCAGGTTTAGACCTGTTATGGCCATAACACGTTCTACGGACACCCATTCCTGCACCAGGTTTGCAGGTGTTGCACCATAAATGTCGTTCAGGATCAGCAGGCCTCTCCCTGGCGCCAATGCCTGGACTGTCTCCCCCAGCCTGCAGCGGATCTCCTCGATATCCGAGTCAGATGAAATTTCCAGCAAACTCACACCTTCTGGCGGAGAACCATATATGTGCACCACAATTTTCCATAAAGCGCTCGCAAAACCGGCGTGGGTCAGCAGCAGGATGTCGTTCATGGCTTCCGGTTTGTCCAGGGCAATTCACGGTGGTGGACCAAAATTCGCTGCCCTGGGCATGCAAGCCTGCAGGCCAGCTGTTCTACCATGTAGACACTGCGGTGCCGTCCTCCCGTACAGCCCACGGAAACAGTTACATAGTTGCGGTGATCCTGTGCAAAGGATGGCAGCCAGGCAGACAGGAAATCCTGCAGGCTTCTGCATGCCTTTTCTACTTCCGGCATTGCTGAAAGATATTCCTGCACGGGCCCGTCCCGCCCTGTCAGATCACGGAGTGCCGGTTCATAATGGGGATTGGGCAGGGCGCGCAGGTCAAAAACAAAATCAGAATCGGATGGCACACCATTCTTGAAAGCAAAAGACTGGAGAAGCAGAACCAGCCCTCCATAATTTCGGCCTGCAAGGCTCCATGCCTGTACCTTAAGCCGGAGTTCGTGGGCATTTATGCTGGACGTGTCCAGGCGTCTGTCCGCCACTTCCGCCAGCTTCTGTACCATCTCCCGTTCACGGTTTAGCACGGTTCTGAGGGCAGCAGCCCCAATGCTTCCGCTTCCGGCATCCTCATCGGTCAGGGGGTGCCGTCGTCGGGTTTCACTGTAACGACGCAACAGGCTTCCTTCATCAGCCTCCAGAAACAGGATTCGCGGCCGGAGACCATGACGCGCCTGCAGTTCATCCAGCGCTTTTGGGAGCGCCATAAGAAAATTGCGGTTGCGCACATCAATACTGACAGCGGCAAGCAGATGCGTAGGATCAAGTTCCTGCAGCTGTCGGCTGAAATCCAGAAGCAGAGGCGCCGGAAGGTTGTCAACACAGTAATAGCCAAGATCTTCCAGCGACTGCAGCACCGTCGTTTTGCCAGACCCGGAAAGGCCACTCACAATGATAAAATCCCGCTCAGGGCTCATAGGGGAGAATTGACTGTCAGGCGGAACTGGGCATCAAAATCTGCCAGCATATCAGTTCCGGATTCCTTGACATACTGGCGGCGAGCGGCGGCTTCCACCAGAACGGCGAGATTGCGTGCAGGACTCACGGGCAGTCTCAGGCGAGCAAAATCTACTCCAAGAATGGGGAAGTGGTCGACCTGACCGTGAAGACGGTCAAGATCTGCCATTTCCATTTCCCGCATATCGCGGATTTCAATTACGAGGCGGATCCTCTTGGAGTTAACAATAGCCGCCGCACCGAACAGCTCCCGAATATTGACAATTCCCAGTCCGCGCACTTCCATGAAATTCTGCAGGGCCGGGGGACAGTGTCCCGTTACGACTCCTGGCGCTTCCCTTACACAGAGCACGCTGTCGTCCGCGACCAGCCGGTGGTTCCGGCTAACGAGTTCAAGCGCCAGTTCACTCTTCCCGATACCGGCTTCTCCCTGAAGCAGAATCCCCACTCCCAGAACATCCACAAGCACCCCATGAAGCAGCTGTTTCGGAGCCATTGCGCCCTGAAGATAATGCTGCACACGCACCAGAACAGACAGGGCCGGCTGCTGCGTTGCAAAAATGGCCACTTTGCGGTTCTCAAGCTGCCGCCAGAATTCATCTGCCAGAGCCACACCATCCGCAAGAACCAGCAGCTGCAGCCGGTCCGTAAGGAAACTGGCAAAGTCTCCTGGATGCGCATTCAGGTAATCAAGCTCTGCCGCACCTGCAACCTGGACCCGGTGGGCCCGGATGGCGCTGAGAAAACCCACCAGTGCGGCCCCATCCCCAGGATCGCCTTCGTGGGCTTCGGGTCGAAGAATGCATGGGGGATCCGGGAGACTCAGGCTCTTCCAGCCTAAATCTGTCTGGAGTTCTTTCAGGCATCGTTCACAGGATACTTGCCGGTCCATTCCCCCTTCTTCCTAGTCCACAGCATGGCCCGAAACGCCAGATTCCGCCCTGCATAAGGATATAGTGTCCTCTCAGTCCGGATTAGGCTGGTTCAATGTCAGAATCCGGATAAAAGTCTGGGGATCCGGCACTGAAAAAAGGGCCTCCCGTGCTTTGTCGTCAGAAAGCCGGGCAGCCACAGCGGAAAGAATCTCCAGATGGTCAGTCATAGCAGAAGCGGGCACCAGCACCCCAATAAAAAGCCGGACACCAGTGCCATCCGGGGCACCGAAAGGTACCGGGCTTTTGGAACGCAGCACCGCAATAACGCTCTCTGAAACCCCATCAAGCCGGGCATGGGGAATAGCCACGCCATAGCCAAGCCCGGTCGACCCCTGGGATTCCCTTCTACGCAGTACCGACTCGATACGGGAATCGGCTTCACCACAGATCCGGGACAAACTCCGGGCAATCAGCGCAAGCGCTGTCCCGGAGTCAGGAACATCCACATCCAGCTGTATGGATTCTGGTGTGAGAGGAAGCCTGACCATGACAACCTAATCCGCCTCAAGTGCCGCTGCCAGGGCTCCGGGGCGCTCTGCCCGGTGATTCTGGAGCCTGTCCTTATACTGCCGCACCTGCGATTCAAGCTTGTCTGCAACAAGATCTATGGCTGCATACATATCTGCATCGTGCATCTCGGCATGGAATTCATGTCCGGAAGCATGAACGGTGATTTCCACAACATTGGAAAGTTTTTCATGGGCCAGATGCTTCAAAACAACACGCGCGTTGAGAACCTGGTCGAAATAGCGGTCCAGACGTCCAATTTTTTCATCCACATACTGCTTGATGGCTTCGGTAAGATCCAGGTGCTGCCCAGTAATTTGTACTTGCATGGCAATCTCCTAGCGCTGTGGTGAGAATTACTGACGGATGGCTTGCAGCCTCTATCCAGTTTCAGTGTAACGCCAAGCATGGGGCAGGAAAAACCCTTTCCGGAAGAAAACCGGTTTTAGAGGCGCCGGCGCTGGCTGGCGGCCGGAATATTCGCTCCCTCCCGATACTTGGCTACTGTCCTTCGCGCAATCTGGATCCCCTGTTCCGAGAGGACCCGGGCAATTTCGGCATCGCTCAGGGGATGGCGGCTGTCTTCTGATTCGACAAGCTTGACGATGACCGCCCGGATGGCCGTGGCCGAGGCAGCCCCACCTGAATCCGTGGCTACATGGCTAGAGAAAAAATACTTGAACTCAAAGAGTCCCCTTGGCGTGGTCATATATTTCTGGTTGGTCACCCGGGAAATGGTGGATTCGTGCATTTCAACCTCTTCTGCAATATCCCGCAGCACCATGGGACGCATCGCCTCAGGGCCATGCAGAAAAAATTCGCGCTGCCTTTCCACAATAGCTGTTGCCACTTTCAGAATGGTTTCCTGGCGGCTTTGCAGACTCTTGATGAACCATCGTGCTTCGTTGAGCTGATCCTGTATGTAACGATGGGTAGCGTCTTTTCCGCTGGCCATCTCGGCATAATGACGGTTTATCCGCAACCGGGGCATGGCCTCCGGATTGAGTTCAACACGCAGGCGCCGGCCAGACCACCGAACCGTAACATCCGGAATCACATATTCCGGACTGGCAGCGCCAATTTCCCCACCGGGCCTTGGATTCAGGCTGCCAATGAGCAGGAGGGCGTCCCGCAGGTCCTCTTCATCGACGGCCAGAACCTGTCCCAGCCGGGCATAATCATGCTTTGCAAGAAGATCCAGATGCTCTTCAACAACCTGTCGTGCCAAGAGTATCTGGGATGGCTCTCCGGGTATCTGCTGCAGCTGCAGGGAAAGGCATTCCCCTAGGCCACGCGCGGCCACGCCCGGGGGATCAAAATCCTGTACATCCCGGAGAATAGCTTCCACGCGGTCCGGCGCCACTTCCAGAATCCCGGCCAGTTCCTCCACTGAACTGGCCAGATAGCCACTTTCATCTATGGCATCAATAAGCATTTCCGCAATGGCCCGGTCTTCTGCACTGAAGGGGGCAAGATCGGCCTGCCAGCGCAGATAGTCCTGGAGGCTCTGTTCCCGGCTATTGCGTGCCTCAAAATCCGGAAGATCGTCGTCGGCCCCGGATTGGCCTGGGACCCCGGCACTGCCCAGGTCAAAAACATCTTCCCACTGGCTGTCTACTGGCAGGTCTTCCGGCAGGGAAGTTGCGATATCCGGCTCCAGCTCCAGTTGCCTATCCGTATCCGCACTGGCAGGCGCAGGAGAAAGCAGCTCCGCATCGCCCCCATGTTCTTCATTGGTCTCCTCATCAAGAAGGGGGTTACTTTCCAGCATTCCCTGCACTTCCTGACGAAGATCCAGAGTCGAAAGCTGCAGAAGGCGAATCGCCTGCTGCAGTTGGGGTGTCATGGCCAGATGCTGGCCGAGTTTGAGTTCCAGTCCCTGTTTCATAGTGATGGCTAAATTTTAAACTGCTCTCCAAGATAGACTTCCCGTACCAGGGGATTGTCAACAATCTCTTGCGGGGTACCGGCTGTCAGAACCCCTCCGTCGTGTAGTATATATGCCCGCTCACAAATTCCGAGAGTTTCCCTGACATTATGGTCGGTAATGAGGATGCCGATGCCCCGGTCGCGGAGGCCCCGGACCAGATGCTGGATTTCCAGAACTGAGATAGGATCAATTCCTGCGAAAGGCTCGTCCAGTAGAATAAAGCGGGGATTCATGGAAAGAGCCCGGGCAATCTCTACCCGCCGCCGTTCCCCACCGGAAAGACTGTGCCCCCGGGTATCACGAAGCCCCTGCAGATGAAGCTCGGCTAGCAGCTGTTCCAGACGTTCTTCCCGTGCTTCCCGGCCAAACGGAAGCTGCTCCAGTACAGCAAGAATATTGTCCGCTGCAGTCAACTGGCGGAATACCGAAGGTTCCTGCGGAAGATAGCCCAGGCCCATGCGCGCCCGCTGGTGCATTGGCAGACGGGTGACATCCTGTCCATCCAAAAAAATATGGCCATTATCCGGGCGTACAAGGCCGACCATCATATAGAAAGTGGTGGTCTTGCCCGCACCATTGGGGCCCAGCAGCCCGACAACCTCTCCTGCCCTGACTTCTACCGAAACATCATGAACAATCATGCGTCTCCGGTATCTTTTGGAGAGGGAATGGGCGCTCAGGAAAGACGTCATGACCGGGCAGGCGCAGATGCCGGGGGGCTAGGTGCTGTAGCTGCCGGATAGAATATCGATCGGACTTTCTCGCCTGCAGAAGCGCTCACCCGTGTCTGCTGGCTATGGATAAAATATACGACTTGTTTCCCGCTAACCTCATTCTTCTTCTGCCATAGATGGGCATCGCCCTGGAGAACAATCTTGCCCGAACCAGGGCGGTAGATAAGCCTGTCTCCATAGCCATGGCGGCCTGCACTGGACATGGTCAGCGCTACCGGTGACCCGGTCGCCACAGCCTGCTGTACTTTTCCCTTCACGGCATCAATCGTAAGCCTCGCAGCATGAACAACCAGATCTCCCTGCGTCATTACCACATGCCCGGTATAAACGGCCTGCTGGGTAGGGCGGTTCTGTGCATACAGATGGTCGGCAGTGATCTGGATGGGCCCCTTCCCCAAATCCTTCTGGGCAGATGGAGCTGCCCAGACAGCAGCCGGGAGCAGGGCAGCGAGCACTCCCACCGCTGCCACATGCCGGTGGACCGGCTTACTGAACGTAAAGGCCTTGTACATGTTTCTCTATCCTTACCTGCCGCGTTTTCACCGACGCCCATAGGCCCACGCCCTGCAGATGGCTGGAACCACGGCTCAGATGCACGGGGTCCCGCGTCTGGATGATACCTGTAGCAGGGACATACTCGAGTTTCCGGGTCCGGAGAATGCTATCCGGCTGGAGCACTGCAACTACATCCCCTTTAAGAATTACCTGCCGGTCTCCATCAAGCAGAAGGGCATGCCGACCCTGAATCTCCAGGCTGCCGCCCCCAGTGCGAAAACGCTGCAGATGCACCTGTTCCAGCACCGTTCTGTTGCCTGCGGGCTCATGGTAGGCCGCGCCTGCTGTTGCCAGGAGTTCCAGACGTCCGCCGGAACCATATTCCCTGAGAACAACATCACTGGCCGCCTGATCGCCCCGATGGATAGTCCCCTGCCAGTCCACATGAACCATTTCAAGCGGGTGACTTGGCCATGTGGACCACAACCCGGCAATGGCCAGAATCACCAAAACAAAAAATACGGGTGAGGACCATCCCGGCTTCATGGGTGCTCTCCCAGACAGCGGTCGATAATGGCCTCCCAATGGCCCTGTCCGCGCAGAATCAGTTCACTTAACTCCCGCACTGCTCCCATTCCTCCACCCAGACGGCTTTGCCAATGGACCCTGGCCGCCACCTCCTCATGGGCATCGACCGGTGCTGTGGCAAGTCCGACACGCCCAAGAACTGGCAGGTCAACCAGATCATCCCCCATGTAGGCAACCGCATCATCTTCCAGGCTCATGGCCAGTTTCAGTTCTGTATAGGCTACCCGTTTGTCCAGGCTACCCTGATAGACCCTCCGTATCCCCAGATCCTGGGCACGGTGGGCAACAGCTGGCGAGTAACGGGCGGTAATCAGGGCAACCTCAAGCCCGGCATCCTGCAGGAGACGGATGCCATAGCCATCACGCACATGAAACATCTTGCTTTCCTGGCCATCGGAACCGAAATGCAGCCGTCCATCTGTCAGGACCCCGTCCACATCAAGAATTACCAGACGTATCTGGGCAATCCGGAGATCTAGCGCTGGGTTCATGCAATTCCTGCCTGCAGAAGGTCGTGCATGCTGATGGCCCCGACCAGATGGTTTTCCTGGTCAGTAACCAGAAGCACCCCAATGCGATGTTCCTCCATCTGTGCCAAAGCGACGGCTGCCAGGGCGTCAGCTGTGATGGTACGGGCCTGATGGTGGTAAAACTGTTCCATCGGCAAACTCCATATTTCCTGCCTTTGAGAAAAGGCCCGGCGCAAATCCCCATCAGTGAAGATGCCCAGAAGGCGGTTTTCCATATCCACTACCGCAGTCATGCCCAGCCCTTTCCCGCTCATTTCCAGGACGGCCTCATGCAGCAGCGTTTCTGGCCGGACCTGTGGAAGGCGGTCTCCCGCATGCATAAGATCCCGTACCCGCAACAGCAGCCTTTTCCCGAGACTGCCTCCCGGATGGGAAAATGCGAAATCGTCCGCAGAAAACCCGCGGGCACGCAGTAACGCCATGGCCAGAGCATCCCCCATGGCCAGCGCTGTAGTGGTGGATGCAGTCGGTGCCAGATTTAACGGACAGGCTTCCCGTTCCACCCGGCAATCCAGATGCACATCCGCCATACGGGCCAGCGTTGAGCGGAGATTGCCTGTCATCGCAACCAGCGGGACGCCCATGCGCTTCACGGCCGGCAGGATAGCCAGCAGTTCTCCTGTTTCTCCAGAATTCGACAGGGCAAGCAGGATATCCTGGCGGGTCAGCATTCCCAGATCGCCATGGCTTCCCTCGGCAGGATGCAGAAAGAGGGCCGGGCTCCCGGTACTCGCCAGGGTAGAAGCAATTTTTTTGGCTATAATTCCGGACTTTCCCATCCCACTGACAACGATCCGTCCGGGACATCGAAGCAGGAGTTCGCAGGCCTGGACAAAATCCGGGCCCAGCCGGTCGGCCAAAGATACGAGCGCCTCAATTTCCAGGCGGAGAGTTTCCTGTCCGGTCTCCAGCAGAAGGCCACCATTACAGCCCCCCCCCAAGGCAGACGGGCTATTCATGTTCTGCATCCTGTTCCTGCTGCAGGGCTTCGTATACCTTGTGACAATGGGGATGCCCTGCCATTACCCGGTCTACATTGTCAAAGCTGGACTGCTGGACCAGCTTCCAGCACTTGAGATTTTCACGGGCCAAAGCCTGTGGATGTTTCCGGTACCAGGCCACGCTGCCTTTTCCGGTCTGCAAAAGCACCTGTGGATGGTCGGACCAGAACAGCAGCACAAAAAGCCCTACGGCTCCCACAATCACCAGTCCATAGAGAATTTTCATATTTTTCGGCTGCCAGATCCACCAAAGCTACACTTCTTCACTGTGCTGCTCTTCCCCGTACTGCTGGTTGAGCAGGGCCACCAGACGTGCCTCCCGCAGGCCCAGATCTTCCTGCAGAGATCCGGAGAGAGTATCCCACAATGCCTCCAGTGTAGCGAGAGATTCCCCGCCTTCAAGGCTTGCCATGCTCTCCGCGACACGGTCCATGGCTTCACGCAGATGAAGACCGCTGGCGAGGCAGTTCTTAATCCGCTCTCGGGGATGGGGAATCCATTTGCGGTCACTCCCGTAGGAACGGAGCTTTTCTCCCAACTCCAGGATACGCTTCCGCAACCGGCCGGCCGACCCAATCTGGTGGCTCCGGATATCTCCCCACAGGGAGGTTTCCATCATCTGCCCCCACTGTCTTCGCCAAAAATCAAATTTCGCCACGTCCGGCGTTACCAGCTCTTCCACCAGCTCTTCGTCAAACAGCATTGCCAGCTCCACAAACGGCCCGGGCATGCACCAGCCGCTCCAGGGTTCCCACATCAAACCAGCGCCCGAAATACGGGAGGGCTGCCAGCCGCCTTTCCTCAATCCACTGCCTGAGCCAGGGGGCCAGTTTTGCCGGCACTGGAGGGAAGGAGCGGAACCAGGCACCGGGGAATCTGGCGATACCCGCGTAGGTGTAAGTATGCCCATCCTGAACGGGTGGGGCTACCAGACCGTCCTCAACCGCAAAATCCCCACGGGGGTGGTGAGGCGGGTTGGGGACCAAGACCAGGGCAGCATCACCGGACGGCAGTTCTACAAGGCGGCGCCAAGGGAAATCGGTACAAACATCCCCATTCACCAAAATAAACGGATCCTCTCCCAAGTATTCCATGGCTCGGACGATAGCACCCCCTGTCTCCAGGCGTGCGCTGCGCTCATCGCTGTACTCCAGCACCATCCCCGACCACCGGTGTCCCAGACGTGCTGGCAGCTGTTCTCCCAGATGTCCGATGTTGATGACCACCCGTTCGATGCCCGCAGCGGCAAGCCCGTTCAGATGGTGGACAATCAGCGGACGTCCACCCACACTTACTAGGGGCTTCGGCAGAAAATCCGTGAGCGGCCGCAGACGGTCTCCACGCCCGGCCGCGAGAATCATGGCCTGCCGGACGGGGCCCACGCGAGAAACCTTTCCTGTAAATGGTCCCATTGGGGGTCACCTCCCAGACCCTCCATGAGATACCCCCAGAAGCGTGGGAGCAGATCAAGATAGCCTCTCCGGCCATCCCGGTAGGCCAGCCGGCTGAAAATTCCCAAGATCTTGAGATTCCTCTGCAGAGCCATGCGCCGGACCTGAAGATGAAAATCCTCAAAGGCAGGAGGCCGTACTCCCCTGCGTTCCAGACCTTCATAAAACCGGAAAATCCATGCCCCACGCCGCTCTTTTCCCCAATCCCAGTAGCGGTCCCACAAAAGTGATGCCAAATCGTAGGTCCAGGGACCGGATACCGCATCCTGGAAATCAATCATGGTCAGGGCGTCCCGAAAAGGGTGAAACAGCAGATTGCGTGCATGAAAATCCCGGTGTACCCACACTCTGGGCTGGCGAAGCGCACTGTCAGCCAGCCCCGCATAAAGGGAGCGCAGCATCTCCTGGGCGGAAGGAACAATTTCCAGGCCTAGGTGGCGGCCCAGATACCAGTCCGAAAACAGCCACATCTCCTGGTAAAGCAGATCAGCGCCATACGCCGGAAAAAATGGGCGGGCATTGCACACCCTGCCAGCAGCCTGCAGCTTCAGGATCAACTCCATTGCCTTCGGATACAGGACATCCACCGAATCCGCGCTGTCCAGACAGGATTTCAGGTCTTCGGGACCCATATCCTCCAGCAGCATGAAACCCTCGGCTATCGACACAGCATGGACATGTGGCACAGGCAGGCCTGCCCGCGCAAACCGGCGGGCAACCCGCAGAAAAGGAAGAATTTCTTCCTTGTCAGGAACATGGGCCAGCAGAAGCCCTCCCCCAAGCCGCCAGTAGCGGCGCGCGCTTGCATCCCCGGGGACAGGGTTCAGGGGACGGCTCTCTTCTATCCCCAAATTCTGGAGCCAGAGAGACGCCCCACAGGGCAGCCCTTCTACAGGAAGACAGGGTTCAGGGGACAATTGCGGCATGGAAGCATTCTGTGCGATTTTACGCCCCTATGCATAGCCCCAGAAACGATCCTGGCACCACCTTCCGGCGCTCCCGCCCACTGCAGTTTGCTTTTCCGTTGTCCGGCCTGTGGTGGTTCATGGCAACGGCAATGGTGGCGGCCCACGACCCTGCCTGGGCTGCTGGCCAGCAGGGAAAACAGAATCCTGTCACCCTGTACGCGGACCAGATTCATGGGGTAGGCAGCGACAAATGGACAGCTTCGGGCAACGTGGAGGTACTCTATGGAAACCGGCGCCTGTATGCTGACCAGGTTCATTACGACCAGAAAAAGGATGAAATCGTCGCCTTGGGGCATGTACGGCTTGTCAGCCGGGCACTGGTCACCGTGGCACCCGAGGCAAGACTGAAAATACGGGTCAGCCAGGCGGTTGTCTTCCATCCCCGGTACCTCTTTCCCGGCCAGGGCGGATTTGGCCACGCCCTGATCGGCAGGGAATCATCACGCGGGCACTACCGCCTGGATGAGGCCTGTTACACCACCTGCCACGGGCAGGTCCCTGCATGGCAGCTCCGGACAGAACAGCTGTACCTGAACCAGAAAACACAATACGTCACAACGCGTGACACCACCCTGAATGTTTTTGGTCTCCCGGTCTTCTGGCTGCCCTATCTGAGTTTCCCGCTGAAACGCCATTCCGGTTTTCTGCCACCTGTCGTTGGTAGCTCCACCATAAACGGGTTCAATCTTGGCATTCCGTACTATTTTGATATCGCTTCCAACCTGGACGATACCGTGACCATATCCGGATACACAAAACGGGGGGTCATGGTGCAGAACGAGTTCCGGTATCTGGAACCACAGTATTCCGGAAGGTTTTTTCTGGACCTGCTGCCCGCCGACCGCCTGACGCGGAGCACCGTCTGGGCGGTTTCCTGGCAGCACCAGCAGAATCTGGGGGACGGGATAGCACTCGACATCAATTACAACCGGGTCAGCTACAACAATTTTCTGTCCGATTTCGCTGGCGTTGCCGGCTTCAGCGGAGGATACGTTGGCGGAATCGGGAACGTTCCCTATCTGACATCCACCGCCGGCCTGTATTATGGAAGCCGGCATATACAGGCTGGCGCCGTCCTGCAGGGATACCAGGAGCTTCTTCCCGGAAATGCCGCCCCCTATTCCCAGCTGCCCTATCTCTATGCGAATGGCTACTGGCGGCTGGGCTCCCGTGGTTATCTGGACTGGCGAAGTGGCTTCAATTATTTTTACGCATCGTCTGGTCCCATGGGCCAGCGGCTGGATATTACTCCGACTTTGGGCTGGAAATTCAGCCGTGCCTGGGGCTTTCTGGAACCGCAGGCACGAATTTATTACAGCCACTACCAGATCCAGCGCAACGGCAGGAGCTATAGCCGTGCCATTAACCGGACCCTGCCTGCCATGAGTATCCGGGGCGCACTGAATTTCATCCGGTATGGCACCCGCGGCGGGAGCATCCTGATCCAGCCAATCTTTAAATATCTTTACATTCCGCTACAGTCCCAAAGCAGCATTCCTCTTTTTGACAGCAGCCAGCCATTCCAGAATTTTCTGTCCATCTTCTCCGATAACAGCCTGTATGATGGCGCAGACCGCATCAATTCGGCCAACCAACTGGCGTACGGTCTCAAGGGAGCAGGTTATGGCAGCAAGGGCCGGGAGATCTGGGAAGCAGCGATGGGCCAGATCCAGCATTTCAACCGTTACCAGATCAGCCTCGCCGGGAATGTCATACCCCAGGCTTCCCGATCAAGCTATTTCTGGCAGGCAACGTACGCTCCCGCGGCCAATTTCCAGCTTGCTGCCGGCTCGGAAACCTCCGCAAACTGGAAGCGGTTTGAACGTCTGGATTTTCGGGCCCAGTGGTTCCCTGCCAAAGGAAGCGTTCTCAATCTGGATTACCGGTATACCCGCGGATTTGTAAACCAGGCAGGAATCTCCGCAGGATTCCCCATATTCCGCAACTGGCGCCTGCTTGGAAGCTACCAGTACGACGTGACAGATGACAAGCCTCTGGAGCAGCTGGCGGGGATAGGCTATGATGGGGGCTGCTGGTCCGCGCAGCTCATCATGTACCACCAGATCCTGCTTGGCGGCCAGTCCAACAATGCAGTATATCTGGAAATTCTGTTGCGCGGCCTGACCAGCGTGGGAAACAGCTCCAATAGCATCCTCAACCAGTATGTGCCCGGCGCCAGCATGGAGTTTTAATGTCTTATCCTCGCCGTTCAATCCTTTTCCTGGGTCTGGTGACCTGGGCACTCTCCGCCTGTGGCGGAACTCCCTTTGTTGAGCGCGGTTCCCTGCTCCCCCCCCAGAACACGGGAAAGACGGCCACTGTATTTTCCGAGCAGTCCTCACAGGCCCCGGTTTCGGCGCCGCTGCCAGGAAATCTCGAATATCTCGACCAGGTCGTAGCGGTGGTCAATGATAGCATTATTACTTCCGTCCAGCTGGACCAGCAGGTTGCCGCCATCAGGGCCAGACTCCAGCAGCAGGAGCCTGGCCAGCTGCCGCCTGAAAGCGCGCTTCGCAGGCAGGTCCTGCAGCAGATCATTCTTCAGGACATTGAAATCCAGCTGGCCCATCGTGCGGGTATCAAGGCCAGCTCCGCTTCTCTGGACCAGGCAGTAGCCAATATTGCACACGCCAATAATCTTACCCCAGACCAGCTGCGGGAGGCTCTGGTCAACCAGGGCCAGTCCTGGAAACATTTCAGGCAAGATCTGAGGAACCACATCCTGGTAGACCGCCTCATGCAGCAGGAAGTCGACAGCCGGATCCATCTCGACCCTGGCGAAATCAGGACCTTTGCGCACCAGCTCAAGGCCATAGGTGGGGTAAGTTTCAATCTGCAGCAGATTTTTGTTCCCCTGCCACCCAACCCCACTCCCGATGCATTGGGCCGCGCCCGCGCGGCTGTAGACCAAATCCGCAACCGCCTTGTGGCTGGCGCGAGTTTCAGCCGGCTGGCTACCGAGGTGGGAGGCAGTCAGGATGCCCTGCAGGGAGGCCGTCTGGGCTGGGTCAAGGCAGCACAGCTCCCCCAGACCATAAGCCAGACACTGCTCACCCTCAGGCCCGGCCAGATCAGCCCTATTATTTCTACCGCTACCGGTTTTCATATTTTCAAGATTCTGGGTGTCCGGCATCAACAGCCCATGGTTACTGAGGTAAAGGCCGCAATGATTCTCCTGCATGCCGCAAACGGTCTCCAGCTGCAGGAAGCCGAAACCAAGGCCTCAGAAATTGAGTCTTCCCTGGGGAATGGAGCCTCATTTCCAGCACTGGCACACAGCTACAGCCAGGATCCCAACACGGCGGAAAAAGGCGGTGAGCTGGGCTGGGTACAACCTGGCCGTCTGCCAGATGTCCTGGAACGTACCCTTCTCGGTCTCCATGCAGGGGCCATCAGCAGTCCCGTCCGGGTCGGCAACGCCATTTATATCCTCCAGTCCCAGGAGCAGCGCCAGGTGCCCGTGAACGATGCCCAGATCCTTGCTGTTGCCAAGATACAGCTTTTCAACCGCATCGCGCACCAGCGCATGCAGGAATGGCAGCGCCGCATACGGGACAGCGCCTATGTAGAAATTCTCGACCCGGCGCTGCGCACCCGGAATGCCTAGGGAAAATTTTCACGAAAATCCGGATTTTCCCGGATCACCGGACTCTCCCGGGCAGATAACCGTCCGCATTGATCCCGCGGGCAGTTCCCTGCTGACGCCGACCCTTACCCTTTTTCACAAGGAGGTCCTGAGGTTCGCCCGCGTCTGGCTGCAGACCATTGCCGCTCCACTGGTTACTACAATGCTTTATCTCCTGGTTTTTGGCCATGCATTGGGCGGCAAGGTGCCTGTCCACCCTGGAATCAGTTATACCACGTTCATCGTGCCCGGCCTGATGATGATGTCGGTACTGCAGAACGCCTTCGCCAACAGCTCGTCCAGCCTGATCCAGTCCAAGGTGACCGGCAATATCATTTTTGTTCTGCTGAGCCCGCTACAGCCCACAGAAATTTTTTTGGCCATGACTGCCGCTTCGATTGTGCGGGGTGCCGCGGTTGGAACCGCCATTCTGGCCCTCGCCCTTCTCTACCTCCATATTCCGCTGGCGCACCCCATATGGATTCTGGCGTTTACCGTTCTGGGGGCGGGAGGGATGGGGGCGCTCGGCATCGTGGCAGGCCTCTGGGCTGAAAAATTTGACCAGATTGCCGGATTCCAAAATTTTCTCATCATGCCTCTGACATTCTTGGCGGGCGTTTTCTATTCTGTCCAGTCCCTTCCGGCTTTCTGGCGCCACCTGTCCATGATCAACCCTTTTCTTTATGTAATCGACGGGTTCCGTTATGGTTTTTTTTCCGCGGCCACCATTCCAGTATGGGGAAGCCTCACGGTCGCATCCGCTTTTTTCCTTTTCTCCGGGGGACTGGCGTGGTGGCTTCTGGGACGGGGATACAAACTTCGCCCCTGAGGGCGGAAAGATCACAGCGGTTTTTTTTTGAGGTACAATGACAGATATGATGAATTCCCAGATGATCCGTGAGCTGATTGAGGCTGGCCTTCCCGGCTCCGAAGTCCAGGTTTTTGGCGAAGATGGGGCCCACTTTGAAGCTGTGGTCATCGCTCCCCAGTTCAGAGACTGCGCCCTGGTCCGGCGTCACCAGTTGGTATACGCCTGCCTTGGAGATCTCATGGGGCAGGAAATCCATGCACTTCAGCTGTCCCGGACGCTGACCCCGGAAGAAGCCCATGGGCGATCCTGAAAATCCCGCCACTCCCAAGGTGGGATACCCTCTTTCCAATAATGCCAAGCTGAGGTGAATCATGGCCGACATACAAGATATCATTCGTGATCAAGTCCAGAAACACGCCATCGTCCTTTACATGAAAGGAAATCCCCGTGCCCCCCAGTGCGGTTTTTCTGCCCGTGCCGTCCAGCTGTTACAGCAGGCGGGAGCAGAGGATCTTTTTACCGTAGATGTACTTGCCGATCCCCAGATACGGGATGGCATCAAAAAATTTGCCAACTGGCCAACCATCCCCCAGCTTTACATCGGCGGGGAGTTTGTCGGCGGATCCGACATAATGGCTGACCTCTTCCAGCAGGGTGAACTGCAGAAGCTGGTAAGCAGGGCAAAGACTCCACAGGGCTGATTCTGCGCCGTGGACAAACTGCTCCTGCGAGGTAACGGGCCCCTGCGTGGAGAGCTACGGGTTTCGGGGGCCAAAAATGCTGCTCTCCCCTGCCTTGCGGCCACTCTCCTGGCGCGGGAGCCTGTCGTTCTCCGCAATATTCCCCATCTGCGGGATATTACTACTACCCTGGAACTGCTGAGCAGTGTGGGGGCCAGAATACTGGTGGATGAGCAGCTGGGAATTCAGGTGGATCCCTGTCCGGTCCATTCTCTGGTTGCTCCCTATGATCTGGTCAGGACCATGCGCGCTTCCATCCTGGTACTGGGTCCGCTGCTTGCCCGGCATGGCGCAGCGGAAGTCAGCCTGCCGGGAGGATGTGCCATTGGCAGCCGTCCGGTAAATGTGCACCTGAGCGGTCTTGAGGCACTTGGTGCTGAAATTTCCCTGGAAGGCGGCTTTGTCAAGGCAAAGGCAGCCCGTCTCCGGGGAGCCCGGATCGTCATGGAGATGGTTTCGGTTACCGGTACCGAAAATCTCCTGATGGCAGCAACCCTTGCCGAGGGGAAAACCATCATCGAGAATGCCGCCAGGGAACCGGAAGTGGTAGATCTGGCGAGGTGCCTTGTTGCCATGGGTGCACGCATTACTGGTGCCGGCACCTCCGTCATCGAAATTGACGGCGTGGACGCCCTGCATGGTGCTGAACACCATGTCCTACCGGACCGCATTGAAACAGGTACCTATCTGGTAGCCACAGCGATGACCGGAGGGGATGTAATGCTGCGGCGCACCAGTGCAACATTCCTGGAGAGTGTCATTCTCAAGCTTCGGGAAGCGGGCAGCGAAATTCTGGAAGACGGGGACGGGTTACGTATCCGCATGAAACGCCGGCCAGTGGGGGTTGATATCCGGACCGCGCCCTACCCGGCTTTTCCGACCGACATGCAGGCCCAGTTCATGGCCATGAACTGTATCGCTGAAGGAAGCGCAATGGTTACGGAAACCATCTTCGAAAACAGGTTCATGCATGTATCGGAACTACAGCGTCTTGGAGCACACATCAGTATTGACGGGAAAACGGCCATCATTCGCGGCATTCCCAGACTTCGGGGTGCTCCTGTAATGGCTACGGATCTCCGGGCTTCGGCCTCGCTGGTTCTGGCAGGACTGGTCGCAGAGGGGGAAACCCTGATTGATCGCATTTACCATCTGGACCGCGGATACGAAGTTATTGAGGAAAAGCTGGGTGCTCTGGGGGCCGACATCCAAAGAGTACGCACAAGCCGGAGTGTGGCATGAACGACACTATCACCATCGCCCTGTCAAAAGGGCGGATTCTGGAAGAAAGCATGCCTCTTTTTGCTGCCGCCGGAATCCGGCTGGCAGAAGATCCCGCAAAATCACGCAAGCTGATCCTGCCCAGCAATGAACCCGAAGTACGGTTTCTGGTGATCCGTGCCAGCGATGTCCCTACCTATGTCAGCTGGGGCGCAGCGGATCTGGGAGTGTCCGGAAAAGATGTTCTGCTTGAGCAGGAAAATATGGATCTTTATGAACCCCTGGACCTGAAAATCGGGATCTGCAGAATGTCGGTCGCCGAGCCCGCCACCCTTGCAGCCCAAGACCGCCCTGCAAACTGGGAGCGAGTTCGCATTGCCACCAAATACCCGCGTATCACCAAGGGGTTTTTTCAGGCACGCGGGATACAGACCGAAATCATCAAGCTGTATGGCAGCATGGAACTGGCGCCTCTTGTGGGCCTTGCCGACCGGATTGTAGATCTCGTTTCTACGGGCAGGACCCTGCAGGAAAACGGTCTGGCCGAGGTGGAGCAGATCATGCCAATTTCGAGCCGGCTGGTGGTCAACCGGGCCGCCATGAAGCGCAAGCGCGGGCGCATTGAGCAAATCATCCAACAACTGGAGGCGCAAATCCCTGCATGAAACGTCTTGACAGCCGCGAAGCCGGCTTTGCTGGGGCACTCAGTGCACTTCATGGCTGGGATGCCAGTAGCGATGCGGGAGTGGAACAGAGGGTCCGCGAAATTATTGAAGCCGTGCGCCAGCAGGGGGATATGGCACTTCGCGAATATACTCTCCGGTTCGACCACCTGGATGTGGGCCCGGGAAACGGCCTGGAAATCTCCAGAAACCAGTGTGACGCTGCCCTTGATGCCCTGCCGGAAGCCGGAAGAATGGCCCTGTACGAGGCCGCGGAACGGATCCGTGCATACCATGTTCACCAGAAACAGGAATCGTGGCAGTTCCAGGAAACCGATGGAACCGTTCTCGGCCAGCGGGTGTTACCTCTCCATCGGGCCGGGCTCTATGTTCCTGGAGGAAAAGCAGCCTATCCCAGCTCCGTGCTGATGAACGCCATCCCTGCCCGGGTAGCCGGCGTCGGAGAAATCATCATGACGGTCCCTACCCCCCGCGGGGAGGTCAATCCGTGGGTGCTTGCTGCCGCCTCCGTAGCCGGTGTAGACCGGGTATTCCGGATTGGGGGTGCGCAGGCGATTGCAGCAATGGCATATGGTACGCAAACCATACCAGCGGTAGACAAAATTGTCGGGCCTGGCAATATTTACGTCGCCACTGCCAAACGGATGGTTTTTGGCCGGGTAGGAATCGATATGATCGCCGGTCCCAGTGAAATCCTGGTAATCAGCGATGGAACTGCGCCTGCAGAGTGGCTGGCGTGGGACCTGCTCTCCCAGGCGGAACACGATGAACTTGCCCAGAGCATTTTTATCTCCTGGGACGCCGCCCACCTCGATGCGGTAGAATCCGCGGTTGAACAGGCTTTGGGTACCCTTGACCGCGCACCTATCGCGCGGGAAAGCTGGTTAAACCGGGGTGTCATGATCCTGGTACAGAATTCTGCTGAGGCCTGCCAGGTCGCAGACCAGATCGCCCCGGAACATCTGGAACTGGCTGTGACCGATCCAGATGCCTATCTCCCCGCCATCCACAATGCTGGCGCCATTTTTATGGGCATCCACAGCTGCGAAGCCCTTGGAGATTATGTGGCCGGTCCCAATCATGTTCTGCCCACGGGAGGAAGTGCCCGGTTCTCCTCACCACTCGGCGTATACGATTTTATCAAGCGCAGCAGCCTGATATGGGCAAGCCCGGCAGGGGCTGGCGCTCTTGGCCGCATTGCGGAAACCCTGGCCAAGGGTGAGGGCCTCACTGCCCATGCCTGCTCGGCAGCTGCCCGCATCCCGTAACGAAACCATGAAAGATATGGATTCCATCATCCGCAAATTGCAGGGCTGTCTCCTCCGCCCTGAACTGCTCCAGGGGACAGCGTACCCTGTTCCGCAGAGCGAGGGACTCATCAAGCTGGATGCCATGGAAAACCCGCATGACCTTCCGGAAGCACTGCGATGGAAATGGCTGGACAGCCTTTCCGGAGCGATGCTCAACCGCTATCCGGATGCACACCCGGACCTGCTGATGGATCAGCTCAAACTGCACGGAGAGATCCCGCCCACAATGGGACTGGTGCTGGGAAACGGTTCCGACGAGCTTATCCAGATTCTCATTACCGCCGTCGCAGGGACTGGCAGGCCCGTCCTCGCGGCAGAGCCGTCCTTTGCCATGTACAGCCTTCTGGCAGGCCATCTGGGTTTGCCCTTTGTCGGGGTTCCCCTGGACAGCGATTTTCGGCTGGACCGTACCAGTTTCATCAAGGCCATGGAGCAATGCAATCCGTCCATCGTTTTTTTGGACTGGCCGAACAATCCCAGCGGCCGCCTATTTCCGGCAGAAGACCTGGAAGCCATTGTCGAAGCCGCTCCGGGCCTTGTTGTCGTCGACGAGGCCTACCATGCCTTCAGCCGGCAAACCTTTGCTGGCCATCTGGGACACCATCCCAATCTGCTGCTTCTGCGCACACTTTCCAAGGAGGGTCTGGCAGGGCTGCGGCTGGGTTACCTTGCTGGCCCCCGGATTTGGACAGAGCAGCTGGACAAGCTGCGCCTGCCTTACAATATCAATATCCTCACCCAGCGCAGTGCACTCTTTTTTCTCGGCCATTCAGAAATTTTCTCACAGCAGGCAGATGAAATCCGGGAGCAGCGGGACTGGCTATATGGAAAAATGCTGGACCTTGGGATCAAGGTCTGGCCCAGCCGCACCAATTTTCTGCTTTTTCATCTACCGGGCAAAGCCGCGGCTGTCCATTCCGGACTGCGTGAGCGGGGAATTCTTATCAAGCTCTTTACAGACCACCCCTGTCTCAGCGACCATCTGCGCGTCAGTGTTGGAACACGCCAGGAAAATGGGGCATTTCTGGCAGCTCTGGAGTCTCTACTATGAACGGCCGCCAGGCAGAAATTACGCGCAACACGCTGGAAACCAGCATTAAAGTCCGGCTGGATCTGGATGGCACAGGCAGTTCCAGCCTGAAGAGCGGGCTACCATTCCTGGATCACATGCTGCACCAGGTTGCCCGTCACGGTCTCTTTGATCTGGACGTAGAGGCCAACGGCGACCTGGAGATTGATGCCCACCACACCGTTGAGGATATTGGTATCACCCTGGGTCAGGCTTTCGCCCGGGCAGCAGGCGAAAAGTCCGGGATTCTCCGGTATGGCCACGCCTATGTTCCTCTGGACGAAGCGCTGTCCCGGGTCGTGACCGATCTCTCCGGACGCCCAGGGCTCGTATTTTCTGCTGAATTCCCAAGGGCAACCGTAGGCGGTTTTGACGTGGACCTGTTTCACGAATTTTTTCAGGGTTTCGTCAACCACAGCCTGGTGACACTCCATATAGATGTCCTGCGCGGCCGCAATGCCCATCATATTGCCGAAACCATTTTCAAGGCCTTTGGCCGCGCACTGCGCATGGCAGTTTCCCCCGATCCACGCCTTGGCAATGCCATTCCCAGTACAAAAGGGACGCTTGTCTGATGGGCACCACCCGAGTAGGCATTGTGGATTATGGCATGGGAAATCTCTATTCCGTAGCCAAGGCAGTGGAACATCTGGGGGGGGATGCCTGCATCAGCGACAAGGCGGGCATATTGGCCAGTTGCGACCGTCTTATTTTCCCGGGTGTGGGGGCTTTTGGAGACTGCATGGCAGCTCTTGAGGCCCGGGAATTGACCGACTTTCTCCGCTTCGCTGCCCAGACCCGTCCCTTCCTCGGCATTTGCCTCGGAATGCAGCTTCTGATGGAATCCAGCAGCGAACATGGAGAGCATGCAGGCCTCGGCATTCTTCCGGGGCGGGTTCTGCCTTTCCCCACAGAAATTCTGGCAGATGCCGAGGGCCAGAGACGAAAAATTCCCCATATGGGCTGGAACGAACTGCATCAGCTCATACCCCACCCAATGTTTGCAGGGGTTCCACAGAACGCGCACTTCTATTTCGTGCACTCTTTCTATGTCGAACCCAGGCATCCCGATCTGCTGGCGGGCTTCAGCGACTACGGCTTCCCTTTCTGCGCAGCCATTGCGGCGGAAAACATTTTTGCACTGCAGTGCCATCCGGAAAAAAGTGGCGAGGCAGGATTACGGTTGCTGGGCAATTTCCTGGCCTGGTCAGGAAATGGTGGGCCCAGCTGCAGTCGTTGAAAGGCAGACAGCGCCAGAAGTGCGCATGATCAGGAGGACAGAACATGCTGTTGATTCCCGCCATAGATCTCAAGGGCGGAAATTGTGTACGTCTGCGTCAGGGCCGCATGGAAGACGACACAGTTTTCTCTGATGATCCTGTGGCTACGGCACGCCGTTGGGTAGAAGCTGGGGCCAGGCGCCTGCATATTGTGGATCTGGATGGGGCAGTGCGTGGTACCCCCGTCAACGCGCGGGTCATCCAGAACATCTGTTCAGAATACCCGACCCTGGAGATCCAGGTCGGTGGAGGCATCCGGAGTGAAGAGCAGATTGAAACCTATATCCAGGCAGGGGTGCGGTTTGTCATCATTGGCACCCAGGCCGTGAAGGCCCCGGGGTTTGTAGCGGATGCCGCAGTCAGTTTTCCCGGACACATCATGGTTGGGATAGACGCCCGTGATGGCAAGGTGGCCACAGAAGGTTGGTCTAAACTGTCCCGCCATGATCCAACCGATCTTGCCCGCCATTTTGCCGCTGATGGGATTGAGGCCATTATCTACACGGATATCAGCCGGGACGGCATGCTCAGTGGACCCAATATTGAAGCCACCGTAGAGCTGGCAAGGGCCATTTCTGTTCCCGTAATCGCCTCCGGTGGAATAGCAAACCTGGATCAGGTTCTGGCTCTCAAAGCCCATGAAGAAGACGGGATTCTGGGTGCAATTACCGGCCGGGCCATCTACGAAGGTACTCTAGATTTCGCCACTGCCCGCGCCCGGGTGGAAGACTGAAATGCTTGCAAAACGCGTCATTCCATGCCTGGATATTGATGCTGGACGGGTCGTCAAGGGTGTCCGGTTTCTGTCTCTCCGGGATGCCGGTGATCCGGTGGAAACCGCTGCCCGCTATAATGATGAAGGGGCGGATGAAATTACGTTCCTGGACATTTCAGCCAGCCATGAAGGCCGCCAGACTATGGCGGATGTCGTATCAGCGGTGGCCGCCAGGGTCTTTATTCCTCTTACTGTAGGGGGCGGTGTGCGCTGTGTTGAGGATATACGGACCCTTCTCCTCGCAGGGGCGGACAAGGTCAGCATTAACAGCGCGGCGGTACAGGACCCTGGACTGGTTCAGCGGGCTGCCCAGCGCTTTGGCAATTCGTGCATTGTTGTAGCTATTGATGCAAAGCGTGTGGGGGACCGCTGGGAGGTCTTCACGCATGGCGGGCGCCGGCCCACCGGGCTGGATGCCATATTCTGGGCAAGCCAGATGGCATCCTACGGCGCAGGCGAACTGCTCGTGACCAGCATGGACCGGGATGGAACAGGCAGGGGCTTTGACCTGGAGCTGACCCGTGCGATCAGCGACAGCGTGCCCGTCCCCGTCATTGCATCTGGCGGCGTAGGACATCTGGAGGATTTCTCGGAAGGCATTCTTTCCGGGCATGCCGATGCAGTCCTGGCGGCCAGCGTCTTTCACTTTGGGCAGTTCCGCATCCCTGGCGTCAAGGCTGCCATGGCCTCCAGGGGCATACCTGTCCGGCAGGACATTTAGCCCCATGAACATCCTGTTTTTTCGTCCAAGATGCCAATGAATACCGAAATACCGTTACCAGACCAGAATTTTTCTTCCTTCCTGGAATCCATACGCTGGAATGCGGAAGGCCTCGTGCCGGCCATCGCCCAGGATGTCTTTAGCGGACGGATCCTGATGCTGGCCTGGATGAACAGGGAAGCGCTCATTGCCACACTCCAGGAGAAAAGGGGGGTGTACTGGTCCCGGTCGCGGAAATCCCTCTGGCGCAAGGGGGAGACATCTGGTCATATCCAGCACCTCGTCGGCCTGGGTCTGGACTGCGACGGTGACACTCTTCTGGTGCGTGTCACACAGGTGGGAGCCGCCTGCCACACAGGTGCGGATACCTGTTTTTTCCAGTGGGCCGGAGAAAATGGCTGGCAGCCGGCACAACCACCGGGAGGAAATTTTCTGGACACCCTCCAGGAAACCATCCATCATCGCCGTCAGGCTGATCCTGACCACTCCTACGTAGCCCGACTGCTCCACGATGGACAGGACCGCATCCTGAAAAAGATTGGGGAAGAGGCCACCGAATTTGTACTGGCCTGCAAGAATCCAGACAGAAAACCGGTTGTTTCGGAAGCCGCAGACCTGATTTTCCACCTTCTGGTTGCCCTGGAGGAACGGGATTTGCATATCAGGGATGTACTTGCGGAACTGGGGCGCCGCGAAGGCGTTTCAGGTCTGGCAGAAAAAGCTTCCAGATCTGGTCGCACTTGACGGCACCGCTGGCTTTTTCTAAGGTCGAATGACCGCCACTATCCCGGCAGGGAAGGAGTTTTCACATGGGCGCTTTCAGCATCTGGCATCTCGTCATTATTCTCTTGATTGTCGTTGCCCTGTTTGGCACTGCCAAGCTGAGGAATGTGGGCACCGACCTTGGTTCTGCCATCCGAAGCTTCCGCTCCGCTGTCCGTGAAGAGGAAGAAAAGAAGGACAGGGACCAGGAAAATGCAGCAATAGGGCATACCATTGAGGTCGATGCCCAGAAAGGAAAAGAACAGGAAGGGCTGCACCGCAGCTGATGCAAAATGTTTGACTTCAGTTTTGGCGAGCTTGCGCTTCTGGCGGTCATAGCCCTGCTCGTGGTAGGACCGGAAAAGCTGCCCGGACTGGCCCGATCGGCGGGGCGATGGTATGGCAGCGTCCGGCGGATGATGGGGAACGCACGTACCGAGATGGAACAGCAGCTGCTGATTGACGAGCTGCGACAGGAAGCGCAGAACCTGAGAGACCAGACAGCTGCCTCCATACTGGACCCGGAGATGGCAGAGGACAGTCGCGCTGGTCCACCGCCAGCAAATGTGGAAAACCAGGAATCCCTGCCAGGATTCCTGCCACCGGCAGCGCCTGAAGAACACCCTTTCCATTGAAGTCCAGCAGTTCTTCTTTGGGCCCGTTCCTGCCAGAACCTTTCCCTTCCTGCGTAGACCGTCAAAGCCTATAGGGTCATTCATGGCAAGCGCCGAAAATTCTGGCAATTCTGCAGAAAACACCTTTATTGGACACCTTCTGGAACTGCGCCGGCGGGTACTGTACTCCGTGATTGCCATTTTCGCCGGATTTCTGGTGTCCTACCCTTTTGCACAGAGCATCTATGAAATCCTGGCAGCGCCCCTGGTTTCTGTCCTTCCCAAAGGCAGCCACCTGATATACACCAGTCTCCCGGAAGTTTTTCTTACCTATGTGCAGCTTTCGCTGATTGCCGGCTTTATTCTGGCCCTCCCCATGGTCCTCTACCAGTTCTGGGCCTTTGTTGCACCTGGTCTGTATCTCCATGAACGAAAGATTTTTTTCCCCCTGATTTTTGTCTCTCTTTCCCTCTTTCTGGCAGGAATCCTGTTTGCCTATTTTGTTATTTTTCCCAATGCATTCCGTTTTTTTGCCAGCTTTTCGGGTGGTGATATCAGTGCCATGCCGAAGGTCAGTGATTATCTCTCCCTGATTGTCAAATTCTCCCTGGCGTTTGGACTGGCCTTCCAGATTCCCATCCTCGTGGTGGTACTGGTCAAAATCGGACTGATCCAGCTGGACTCCCTGCGCCGGGGAAGGAGATATGTATTCCTTATCTGCGCAGTGGCATCCGCCGTCCTGAGTCCACCTGATGTTCTGTCCATGGTGCTGCTCATGATCCCCATGTACATGCTGTTCGAACTCGGACTCCTTTTCGCTGCCCGTTTCCGTAACGGCTCTGCTTCAGGGGAATTTATCTCTACAGGTCAGGAAGAACCGGATCCCGAAGCCCTGATGGAAGAAGCAGAAAGAAAGTTCCGGCACGAAAACAGGGAAGACTGAACCGCCGCCCTTCGGATCAGCTCCCGCATACCGGCCAGCAGCAGAGGCAGGCCATCGCCGGTGTCCACTGCTTTTGTGCTATCCTGCCCTAGACACACCTGCGGCCAGGGGACACTGGAGCCTGCCATGGAAGAGGAAAACATCGAAACGCTTTCCGCAGATGCCGTGGCCATTCTTGCAGCCCGGCACCATGACCCCTTCTCCTGGCTCGGGCAGCATGAAAAAAACGGTACGTGGCAGCAGAGATCTTTTCTTCCTGGTGCCGCCACGGCAGAAATTTTGCTGGAAGATGGCCAAATACATCCCCTGCAGAAGCTGCATCCGGCTGGCTTTTTTTCCGGGCAAAGTCTGGCCCGCCTCCCCACCCCATACCTGCTGCGGTGGGCCGACCCGAATGGAAAAAAGTTTCAGAATTATGATTCATATACATTTTCTCCCATGCTTGGCGATCTTGATCTGCACCTTTTTAGTGAGGGACGGTGGCTTGATGCCTACAAAAAACTGGGAGCCCACCCCTGTCATGCCGAGGGTATAGGGGGCGTCTTTTTTTCCGTCTGGGCCCCTAATGCCGAGCGGGTGAGCGTTGTGGGGGACTTCAACCTTTGGGATGGGCGTACCCATCCCATGCGGGTACGAGGCAGCACTGGGCTGTGGGAACTCTTTATCCCCGGCATCCCTGAAGGAAGCCGGTACAAGTTTGAGATCCGCCACCGGGATTCGGGAAGTGTGTTTGTCAAAACCGATCCTTATGCCAACGCATTCGAGATACGCCCGGATACGGCTGCACAGGTCACAAGGAGCACTTACGCATGGCATGATGCCGCCTGGCTGCGGCAGCGGCGAGAGAGTGACTGGCAGCGCGCGCCCATGAGCGTCTACGAAGTGCATTTGGGCTCCTGGAAAAGGAACCCGGACGGAAGTTTTCTTGGCTATCGCCGCCTTGCAGAAGAACTGGCTGCCTACAGCCAGAAAATGGGTTTTACCCATCTGGAACTTTTACCGGTCATGGAACATCCACTCGACGAATCCTGGGGATACCAGGTCAGCGGATATTATGCACCCTCCAGCCGCTTCGGCAGCCCTGATGATTTCCGGTATTTTGTAGACTACTGCCACCAGCATGGAATCGGCATCCTTCTGGACTGGGTACCCGGGCATTTCCCCAGGGATGACTGGGGACTTGCGCGTTTTGATGGCACCCCGCTCTATGAGCATGCAGACCCCCGTGAGGGAGAGCATCAGGACTGGGGAACCTATATTTTCAATTTTGGCCGGAACGAGGTCCGGAATTTCCTCCTGAGCAACGCCTGCTACTGGGTGGAGGAATTCCATGTGGACGGATTTCGGGTGGATGCGGTGGCTTCCCTTCTCTATCGCGACTATTCGCGGGAGACAGGGGACTGGATTCCGAACCGGTACGGCGGAAGGGAAAATCTGGAAGCCATCGATTTCCTCCGTGAGATGCACATAATTCTAAACGGCCAGTATCCGGGCATTGTCAGCATTGCCGAGGAATCCACAGCATGGCCCATGGTTTCCCGTCCTGCCTATATTGGAGGGCTTGGCTTTTCCATGAAATGGAATATGGGATGGATGCACGACACTCTGGGCTATTTCAGGCAGGATCCTGTCTTCCGCCGCTATCACCAGGATTCCCTGACGTTCAGCCAGCTCTATGCCTATACGGAAAATTTCATTCTCCCGCTGTCACACGATGAAGTAGTTCATGGCAAAGGATCCTTACTGGACAAAATGCCTGGAGATGTCTGGCAGCGGTTCGCCAACCTGCGCTTGCTCTTCAGCTACCAGTTCGCCCATCCCGGAAAAAAACTCAATTTCATGGGTAACGAATTTGCTCACGGACGGGAATGGGACAGCGGCAGCGCACTGGACTGGGAGCTTCTGCAGGTTTCCTGGCATGCGCAGATCCAGCAGCTCTACGGAGATCTGAACCATCTGCACCGATCTCTCCCGGCATTCCACCAGATGGATTTCCAGTCCGAAGGTTTCCAGTGGATCGACTGCCACGATGCCGACCAGTCGGTTCTTTCCTTTCTGCGCTGGGGCAGAGAAGGGGACTTTGTTCTGGTTCTCTGCAATTTCACTCCTGTACCCCGCCATGGATACCGCATCGGGGTCCCCAGAACGGGCCTGTATGCCGAAATTTTCAATAGCGATGCGGCAGCCTATGGGGGTAGCAACATCGGCAACCTGCCAATGCAGGCCCAAGGTATTCCCTGGATGGGACAGCCTGCTAGTATTGAGGTAATCCTTCCGCCCCTTGCGGCCATTTTTCTCCAGATCGCCGGGTCCTGAGATGCAGCTGCTGTATCTGGCCATTGCCCTCGTCTCCGGTATCGCCGAACTTTTCAGCGGAACCTTCTATCTTGCGGCTGTAGCCCTCGCAGCGATTGTGACCCTTCTTTCGGGCCTTTTTCTTCCCCACCTGATACTACACTGGGTTTTTCTGGCAGCATCTGCTGCCCTGATCTTTCTGACCGCCCTGCTACGGCACTCCCTTGCCTCCAGACAGGCCGGCATTGATGACCTGGACATTGGCCAGACGGTAGAACTTCTCCATGGACCAGATCCAGAAGGACACTATCGCGTGCACTATCGTGGCTCCGACTGGTCGGCTGTCCTGGAGAATGCCGCACCGCCTGTCTGTCCGGGAGAAGCAGCCATCATTGTCGGACGGGAAGGCAGCCTGCTGCATATTGCCCCCATTCCCCCTTCTTCGGCACAGGTTTCTACATCATGTCCACCCTCTTCACCATCCTGACCGTCCTCGTTGCGGTACTTTTTATCCTGCGGGCCACCATACGCGTGGTCCCGCAGCAGCGGGCATGGGTTATAGAAAGACTGGGCCGGTACTACCAGGTGCTGCAACCGGGCCTGAACCTGATTGTTCCCTTTGTAGACCGCGTCGCTTTCCGTTTCGACATGCGGGAACTGCCCATGGAAGTTCCCGCCCAGGTCTGCATCTCCCTGGACAACACAACCATGACTGTGGATGGAATCCTCTATATGCAGATCACAGATGCCGTGAAGGCGGCTTATGGTTCGAGCAATCCTTTTACTGCAGTTATCCAGCTTGCCCAAACCAGCATGCGCTCTGAAATCGGCAAGCTCCATCTTGATGCGGCACTTTCTTCCAGACAGCTGCTCAATGCTGCCGTGGCTGGAGCAGTTGACGAAGCGGCCATCAACTGGGGGGTCAAGGTACTGCGCTACGAAATCAAGGATATTACCCCTCCTGCAGAAATTATCCGGGCAATGGAACTGCAGATCACGGCAGAACGGGAAAAACGCGCCATCATTGCCAAATCCGAGGCACAGCGACAGCAGCAGATCAACACCTCGGAAGGCCAGCGCCAGCAGGAAATCAATATTGCCGATGGCCGCAGGCAGGCTGAGATTCTCCGTGCTGAAGGCGAAGCCCGCGCCATTGAGCTGGTTGCCGGAGCTACGGCTTCCGCAATCCGTGTTGTCGGTAGCGCAGCCCACGAACCAGGTGGACTGGAGGCACTCCAGATGCAGGTGGCCAGGGATTATATTGAAAAATGGGGGAACCTTGCCAAAGCCGGAAACAGCCTCGTAATCCCGGCAGATCTGGGCAACATTGGCGCGCTCGTGTCTACTGCCCTGGCTATTGTCCGATCCGAGAGCAGAACCGGGGAAAGGGAAAAGGCGGAAAAAGCGTCCGCCTAGAAGAGGGCACCGGATGCATCTGCACCGGTCCAGGCGGCCTCATCCAGCCATATCTCGGCACCTGCTCCGACGATTGCGGCCGGGATTCTTTCCCCAGCGCGCCACTGGTGAACAGCCCTGGTTTTTTCAGACCCGCTCACCAGAAACATCATCCTTCGGGTATGCCGAAGCCGCATGCTGCCCATAGAAACCCTATGCCCAGGAGGCCTGGGTGCCCACCTGACCGGAAGAACGGCGGGATGGAAGGGGGCCTCCAGGAGAGGCCATTCCCCTTCCGGGAACAGGCTTGCACAGTGCCCATCTTCTCCCAGTCCCAGCAATACCAGATCAAAACGGTGGGACGGAAGAAGGGCGGCATAGGCCCTGGCTCCCGGACCCGGCCCCAGCTCTGCCGGAATCACATGATGCTGGCGAACCGGGACTGGTACATGGGCCAGCCATGTTTCTTCAGCCATCCGGGAATTCCGGTCCGGACTTTCACGGGGCACACAGCGTTCGTCACTATAATAAAGATGCCACCTTTCCCACTGGTGGCCAGTCTGGCGGATCCGGGCGTAAACGGTACGAGGAGTATTTCCCCCAGCCAGTACCATATGGAAGGAACCGTGCCTATCAATGGATTCCCGGGCCAGGCGCACGATGGCCGCAGCCAGTGCTCCGGCCAGAGTTTCAGGGCCTGGATACAGATGCCAGGAAGGAGCTCCTTCCCGCATCAGAGCCCGGTAATGCCAAGAAAATGACCAATAATGCTGGTCGCGGCCAAGGAACAGCCCCCCCAGAAAAGCACCCTGACCGCGCCCCTGGTCATGGGTGCCCCACCAGCCCAGGCAGCCAGCGCACCCAGTGCTGTCAGAAACCCCAGGGTAAGAAGGACCAGACTGGCAAAGAGCTCGGCCTGGGGAACAAACAGAACGGCCAGAATGGGGAAAATGGCCCCCATGGCGAAGGAAGAGGCAGAGGCCAGGGCGGCCTGGATAGGCCGTGCCTGGGCAATCTCGGTAAGCCCAAGTTCATCGCGGGCATGTGCGGCCAGGGCATCGTGCTCCATGAGCTGTGCGGCCACCTGCCGTGCAATAGGCTCAGAAACCCCTCTCTGCACATAGATCCTTGTCAGCTCCAGAAGCTCAAGGTCAGGATTTTTATTCAGCTCCCGTTCTTCAATCGCAAGATCAGCCGCCTGGGTATCCGCCTGGGAGCTGACGGATACATATTCACCCGCAGCCATGGAAAAAGCTCCTGCAACCATGGCTGCAATGCCGGCCAGTATCAGTGTCTCCCGGCCACCATGGCCTGCCACCATGCCTGCCAGAAGTGCCGCCGTGGACAAAAGTCCGTCGTTTGCGCCAAGAACGCTTGCCCTAAGCCACCCAATCTGCTGGTGGTGATGGTGCTCATGATGCTGTACATGACCTGCCTTATGTTCCATCTCGACCATTCTCTCAGGACCAGTACTTTCCATAATAGAGGGGGGATAGCCTTGGGTCCACGGCAAAGCAGTGTTAGCCTGCATTTATGGATGCCGTGAGAATGTACTGCGAGGAGAAAAGGCATGGTTGGACTGGAAAACTGGATCGGCAACACTCCCCTGTGTGAATTCCGCCGCCTGAGTCCAAAGCGGGATGTTCGGATCCTGGGGAAGCTTGAAGGCAACAATCCCGCCGGGTCGGTCAAGGACCGCCCGGCTCTCCACATGATCCGGCGGGGGCTGGAGCGGGGTACCATAACTCCCAAGACCCGGCTGGTGGAACCTACCAGTGGCAACACAGGAATCGCCCTCGCCATGGCTGCCAGTGTCCGTGGGCTCCGGATCACCCTGGTCATGCCGGAAAACATGAGTGTGGAACGCAGGCAGATCATGCGTGCGTTTGGCGCAGAAATCCTGCTGACACCTGCGGAATCAGGCATGGAAGGGGCCATTGATCGGGCCCGGGAAATGGTCGCAGCAGGAGAGGGCTTCATGCTGGACCAGTTTTCTAACCCGGACAATCCGGAAGCCCATTATCTGGGTACCGGACCTGAAATCTGGCGTGACACACGGGGACAGGTTACCCATTTCATTTCCGCCATGGGGACCACAGGAACGATCATGGGGACCTCGCGGTATCTCCGGGAGGTCCACCCCGGAATCCAGATCATCGGTGTACAGCCTTCTGAGGGAGCCAAAATCCCGGGGATCCGGCGGTGGCCGAAGACCTATCTCCCAGCAATCTACCACCAGGACCAGATCACACGCGTTATGGATGTCTCCCAGGAGGAAGCTGAAGAAATGACCAGGAGGCTGGCACGCGAAGAGGGTATACTGGCGGGCATATCCTCCGGAGGAGCCGTCGCTGCAGCGCTGCGTGTGGCCACAGAGCTGGAACACGGCGTGCTTGTAACCATCATCTGTGACAGGGGGGACCGCTACCTGTCTACGGGAATTTTTCCGTCCTGAACCCTACGCCATTTCCTCCATCCAGCAGTTCCCTGCTTCCCGGGTGGCTGTACAGGCGCGCCAGCGGGAAGTCGCGGTACCGCAGGAACACCTTGGCAAACGTCTGGCGGTCATATGGGGTAGGCACAGTGAATTCTGGCTGGCTGGGACCATGGAAAAATCCGTGGGGATCCGGAGGCGGCCGGCCAGAAGCGGCCCTTTCCGGTGCATGCAGGGGAACTGGCCCATACAGCCGGGCCTTCTAATTTCCTGCAGAAGACACCCCCTTCATGGAGAATTCCACGTCCTTCTGTCCAGGAAGGACTGCCCAGGGTAGATATCGTGGGGTACAATCGCCGCAAAACCTGGGAAGGATTATGGCTTCGCTTCAGAACTGGGGAAGGACCGGAATGGAAATGGGAAGATGGGCCATGAAAATTGACGGAGCACCCACCTGGCAATGGGGCCACAGGCCTTCAGCGCTGGATCTGTCCGTTTTCCTGACGGCATTCCTGGTCTTTTTGCGGAAACACCGGTGGGCGCCGCAGAGCCTGTGCCGGCAGCCTGCCGTATCTGGGGCCTATCCGGAACGGGCGGTACAACCAGGGCTGTGGATGCCAGCAGATTTTTTTTTCGGCTTGCTCCTCCCTGAAAAGGGGATGGCTGCATGACACGCCCAAAACCTGTCCGCAATGCCCCTGTCTGCCAGATGGACATCCAGTCCCTGGATGCGGAAGGTTCTGGTGTCGGACGGCTGGATGGGAAGGTCGTTTTCGTGGCAGGAGCGCTGCCTGGAGAACGTGTCAGCCTCCAGTGCTTCGAAACCACCCCCAGATATGACCGGGCGCGCCTGCTATCTGTAGACCGCCCTTCGTCCCAGCGAACCGTACCTCCCTGCCCCCATGCGGGTGTCTGCGGTGGATGCAGTTTGCAGCATCTGGATCCGCTGGCCCAGGTAGCCGTAAAGCAGCGCCACCTGGAAGACCAGCTCTGGCATATCGGCCGGATCCGTCCAGGCCAGATGCTTCCTCCCATCATTGGACCCCATCTGGCCTACCGGAGCAAAGCCCGGCTTTCCGTCCGGGTCCCGGGGACCCGCGGTGCACTTGTAGGCTTCCGGGAATACCACTCCAGTTTCGTCGCTGAAATAACCCAGTGTCCCATTCTGGATCCCAGGGTAGGAAAACGCATCCTGGATCTCCGTGCGCTTGTCGCCCGCCTTGAGGAACCGAGAAATCTGCCGCAGATTGAAATTGCCTGTACTTCTGACGTGGCTGCGCTGGTATTCCGCCACCTGCGGCCCCTGTCACCCCGGGACCAGAAACTGCTCGGGAAATTTGGACAGGAACATGGGCTGCAGATCTGGCTTCAGGGCGGCGGACCGGAAACCATCCACTGTATTGCGCCAGACAATCCGGCACCACTGGTGTACACAATCCCAGAATACCGTCTCCGCCTCCGTTTTGCGCCCCTGGTATTCACCCAGGTAAACCAGTCAATCAATCCCCTGCTGATCAGACGGGCCATGTCCCTGCTTGACCCGCAACCCGGAGAAAACATTGTCGACCTGTTTTGTGGACTTGGGAACTTTACCCTCCCCATGGCTGCCCTGGGTGCCGAGGTCCTGGGTGTGGAGGGTGATGCACGATTGACCCGGCTGGCCGCCGAAAATGCTGCCGAGAATGGATTGTCAGACCGCGCCCACTTTTGCAGCGCAGATCTTACGCAGACCCGGATCACGGATCTCCTTGCGGGAAAAACCGTACGCAAGATGTTAATCGACCCCCCACGTAGTGGTGCAATTGAGGTTCTGAAGAATCTCCCACCAGAACTGCAGCGACTGGTCTATGTTTCCTGCAATCCAGATACCCTCGCGAGGGATGCGGCCTTTCTGGTGCACGAAGGTTTCCGGCTCTGCAGTGCCGGCGTCATCAACATGTTTCCCCATACGGCCCATGTGGAATCCATTGCCCTCTTTACCCGCTGATCTGGATCAGTGGTTATGGATCAATATCCAGACCCAGACCCTGCAGGAAATGTCAGGCACACGCTGTCTGGTGAGCTATCCAGTATCTACGGCAAAGGCAGGGCTGGGAGAAAAATCGGGCAGTGGACAAACGCCAAGGGGGTGGCACAGGGTCCGGGCACGCATTGGCGAAGGGCTCCCCACAGGAGCCATACTCCGTGGGCGCCGCTGGGAGGGAGAGTGCTGGGATGGTGCCAGCACACCAGACGGCCGGGATCCCATTCTGGCCCGCATTCTCTGGCTATCTGGCCTTGAGCCCGGGAAGAACCGTGGCGGGGTGACAGATACTTTTCGCAGGTACATCTATATCCATGGCACAGCCGATCTTTCCGGACTGGGTCTGCCAGTTTCTGCAGGGTGTATCCGGATGTCACCCGGGGATGTCATTGCGCTATTCAATCGCACCCCCTGCGGCATCCCGGTATTCATTGGGCTGGAGCATCCCCGGCATGTCTGGCCACAAAGGAGAGAATGAATGCGGCGCCCTTTTTTCCCCCGTATCGGAAGAGCTGTCGATGTGTTCAATCCCAAGCTCTTTGAAAAGCTTTCGCTCGCAGCCTTTCTCGCCTGGGTTGGACTGGGATCCGATGCACTTTCCTCCTCAGCCTATGGCCCTCCCGAAATCTACTACACCCTTCAGGGCCATGAATATCTCTCTACCTTTCTGGCGATAGGGATTCCGTTAACGGTATTTGTCATATCCGCCGGTTACAAGCAGGTCATTGCCCTGTTTCCAGAAGGAGGAGGCGGATACCATACCGCCACCACCCTTCTCAGTCCCCTTGCCGGACTCGTGAGCGGCTCGGCGCTGATTATCGACTACATACTGACGGCCGCCGTCTCTGTCGCCTCCGGTACCGAGGCAATACTCAGTGCACTCCCACCTCAATGGTACGACCAGCGCATCCTTTTTGACGTCGCGATCCTACTCTTTCTGGTATTGCTGAACCTGCGCGGGATGAAAGAGTCCATCAAGATTCTGCTCCCCATTTTCATGGCCTTTCTGTTGACCCATATCCTTGTCCTTGGATGGGGATTGCTAAGCCACATTTCGTCGTTCCCGGCAATTTCCAGGGATACTGTCCACGGGATACAGCACGACAGCCTGCGCTTTGGCTGGCTGTTCATGGCAGCCCTGGTCCTGAAAGCTTTTAGCATGGGCGGTGGCACCTACACCGGGCTGGAAGCGGTGGCAAACGGGGTCCACATCATGCGTGAACCCCGGATTCAGACCGGGCAGCGGACCATGACACTGCTGGCAACGTCCCTTTCCCTGGTGGCCGGCAGCCTCATTTTTCTCTATCTCATCTATCATGCCCACGCCCATGCCGGACAAACCCTGAACGCCGCCCTCTATGCGCGCATCACAGAAAACTGGCAGTGGACCGGAGTACAGTGGGGTAGCTATGTCACCTTTGTGACTCTGCTGAGCGAGGGTCTACTGCTGTTTATTGCCGCCAACACCGGCATCATTACGGCCCCGATTGTGATGGCAAACATGGCAGTCGACCGCTGGTTACCAGAGCGGTTTTCCTATCTTTCCGAACGCTTCGTTTCGCGCAATGGCATCCTGCTCATTGGTAGCAGCGCCATTGTCCTGCTTCTGGCAACCGGTGGCCATGTACGCACCCTGGTGCTCCTGTACAGCATCAACGTATTCATCACCTTTACACTGACGATGGCAGGGCTTTGCCGGCACTGGCTGCAGCAGCGTCACCAGGAATCCCTATGGTTGTGGCGTTTCCTGACCAGCGCTATCGGGCTTGTCGTGACCGGTGGCATCCTGGTTATTACGGTGCTGGAGAAATTTGACGCCGGTGGCTGGTTTACGCTTCTGGTAACCAGTGCGCTCATTGCCCTGAGTTACCTGATCTACCAGCATTACCGGTCCCTAAACAAGCGCACCAAGGAACTGGACGAAACCATGCTGGATGTCGTCCCCGAAAATCTTGAACCAGGACCGGCACTTCCACTGGACCCCCGCGGCAGTACGGCCGTGTTTTTCGTCAGCCGGTTCGACGGGCTGGGTCTGCATACGCTGCTTACTGCGCACAGGATGGTAGGTGGACTGGTAAAAAACTACGTATTCCTCCTGGCGGGCATTGTCGGACAGGGAGAATTCAAGGGCATCAAGGCAATTGAGGACCTTAAAATTTACACCGAGACCGAGGCCAACCAGTATGTGGCCTTCTGTCGCGCCCAGGGAATGCCAGCCACATGGTTTGCCACCTACAGTACCGATCGCATACAGGCCATGGAAGAACTGGCCAATGTAGCCATCCGGTATTTTCCCCAGAGCATTTTTTTTGCTGGCCGGGTTATTGACGCAGACCAGAGTGGCCCTCTCTGGGGCATTCTTCATGACGAGGTCAGCTTTATTATCCAGGACCGCCTCCAGCATGAAGGATTCAGCATGATGATCGTTCCCGTCCATGTATGTGGAGTTCCCAGCAGACCTCCACAGATTGCCCTGCCCATCTCCATGCCGGATGATATGGTCCTTGTCCAGCCGGACCAGGACAAAACCCGGAAATAAGGAAAACACCCATGGCTTCCGCAACCTGCCCTGTCCATATGCCATACGGTCCCCTCATGATTGATCTCCAGGGGCCAGAACTGCTTGAGGAAGAACGGGAGAAGCTTCTTCACCCTGCCATTGGCGGAGTGATCCTCTTCCAGCGCAACTGCCAGGATGCCGAACAGACACGGATGCTCTGCCATGCCATCCATGAACTGAGGGATCCGCCTCTCATTATCGGCATAGACCAGGAGGGAGGACGGGTTCAGCGGCTGCGAAAGGGAGTCACCCACTTTCCTCCCCAGGCTGTACTCGGCGAACTCGCAGATGCCGAAGGCCTTGAGGTAGCGATAGATGCCGCCACCGGCTGGGGCCAGCTCCTCGGATACGAACTGGGCCATCTGGGGATTGATCTGGACTTCACGCCCTGCGTTGACGTAGATCACGGGGTATCTTCGGTGATCGGCGACCGTGCCCTGCACCACAATGCCCACTGGGTTGCCGCACTGGGAACCGCAATCTGGCAGGGAATGTCCGAACAGGGACTGGCCGCTGCAGGAAAGCATTTCCCGGGACACGGAGGAGTGGCTGCCGATTCCCATCTGGCCCTGCCCCGGGATAGCCGCTCCCTGGCAGACCTGGAACAGGATCTCATCCCTTTCCACCGCCTGGTCCAGGCCCGGATTCCTGCCATCATGCCCGCCCACTGTCTCTATACTTCTGTAGACCCTCGCCATCCTGCCGGCTATTCATCCATCTGGCTACAGGACTTCCTCAGGATCCGTCTGGGTTTTTCCGGCGTTATCATCAGTGATGATCTCAGCATGGCAGGTGCCCTGGGAGCAGGAGCAATCCCCGACCGTCTGGAAATGGCCCTTTCTGCCGGCTGTGATCTGCTGCTTCTGTGCAATGATCCTGCGGGAGCGGAAACCGCCATGCAATATCTGCAAGGGCGCACTCCTCCCCGAAACCTCGGGAATCTGCGCGGAAGCCGCCAGCCCCGGCGCACCATGCCCCCCGAAGAAGCAGAACTCCGCCGGCATCAGATTGACGGACTGGCGCACAGATTTCCGCATCCCTGAGAAAAAACTGCAATCCCTTGTTTTTTTACTGCCATGACGTAGAATACGCGCTCACCTTTGCAAGAAGGTATCTCCTTGTCCGGACGATGGGCGCCCGGACTCCAAGTGAACCGCAAGGAGCCACAATTGCGTCATTATGAAGTAGTTTTTCTGGTCCATCCCGACCAAAGTGAACTGGTCCCCCAAATGATTGAGCGCTACCGCGGCATGATTGAAGGCGACCATGGCCGCATCCACCGTCTGGAGGACTGGGGACGGCGCCAGCTGGCCTACCCCATCAAGAAAGCCCACAAGGCCCATTATGTCCTCATGAACATTGAATGCAGCGCAGCTGCCCTGGCCGAGCTGGAAGATGCCTTCCGCTTCAGCGATGCAGTCCTGAGACATCTGATCCTGGCACGTGAGGAAGCCATCATGGAATCCTCATTCCTGGCCCGGGATGACAGCGATCGTCGCGAACGTCACGAGGAACGCAGTGACAGCGGAGAATCCGGAGACTTAAACCCGGAAACCGAAAGTGCGGAATAAGGAGATCTGAATATGTCTTTTCACAAAGACCGTGATGGTGACGGGGACCGTCGTGGCGGCAGTTTTTCCCGGCGGCGCAAGACCTGCCGCTTCAAGGCGGAAGGGGTCAAGGAAATTGACTACAAGGACCTGAAAACCCTGCAGGCCTTTATTGGTGAGACAGGCAAAATCGTGCCCAGCCGCATCACGGGTACCAGTGCCCTCTATCAGCGCCAGCTGGCCACGGCCATCAAACGCGCGCGATTCCTGGCACTGTTGCCCTACGTGGTGCGCTGAACCCCAAAGACACAGTCCGGTGCCGATACCCGCCGCCGGTCAGCCGGCATTCCTGCGCTGGTTTCTGAGTGGCCGATGGCGGGCAGGACTGGCAGTCACCCTCACATTTGGTGCTGCCATTTTCCTGCCCATACTGCTGCTCCCTCTCTGGATTGGCCTGCTTGCCATGATCGCGCTCATTACTGTGCAGGCAGGACGCAGGGAGAGTCTGGAAGTCCTGCTGATATGCGGAATAGCCATTGGGATACTCAGCTGGAAACCACAGATGGCCTTTTTCTTCGCTGTGGCCGTCTGGCTACCGGGGCGGATTCTGGGAGAGGCCCTGCGTTTCCGGGGCTGGAGCACTACACTCTGGGCTCTGGCTGCTATGGGAGCTGCCCTGCTGGCAGTATGCCTTTGGGGCTTGCCGCAGGGCATGGGTCCCCTTTTCTGGCAGAAGGAACTTTTGCAGGCGGTACAGCCGCTACGTACTGACCTTACCCTGCAGCAGTTGCACGCAGTCAAACTCAGTGCACCCTATATACCCGGCATGCTTGGCCTGCTTCTCCTGCTGGCAGGAAGCATGGCTGCTGCACTGGCAAGCCGCTGGAAGGGAATGCTGGAAGCGGGTTCCACTCCTGCGGCACGGCAGTTCCGGAATCTTGAAGTCCCGGGAGGATGGATTTGGGCCCTTGTTGCGGTTCTGGCTGCAGGCCTGATACTGACCGGCCAGGCCGCATGGGCATGCCAAAATCTGGTTCTGTTTCTTGGGGGATTCTACCTTCTCCAGGGACTGAGCCTGGTGCACCTGTGGCTGGCTGTGCGTGGCTGGCCGGCCTGGTCTCTTGTGGTGTTCTATCTGCTCATGGTCCTGCTCTCCCAGCTGGTGTTACCGGTTACCCTGCTGGGGATTCTGGACCGTTTTTTCCACTGGCATGGAAAACTGGCTCCACATGGCCAGGAATAGGCATGCCTACAAGGTTTTTCATGAGGATAGGAAGATGAAAGTCATTCTGTTGGAACGTATTAACAAGGTGGGACGCCTGGGAGATGTTGTTGATGTCCGTCCCGGTTACGGCAGGAATTTCCTGGTTCCCCAAGGAAAGGCCGTAGTAGCCACAACGGCAAATCTTGCCGCTTTTGCGGAACGCAAGGCAGCACTCGAAGCGGCAGAAACAGAACGCCTGCAGGCAGCCCAGGTGCGCGCCGCCGCACTCGCGGAAGCGGTAGTGCGCATCGCCCTCCAAGCTGGCGAGGATGGGCGCCTGTTTGGTTCCGTCGGGCATCATGACATTGCCCGCCTGCTTGGCGAGCTGGGCCATGAAATCGCCCATTCGGAGATCCGCCTATCAGAAGGTCCCATCAAGCGCACAGGTGAATACGCTGCCCGGGTCCATCTGCACCCGGAAGTGGAACTGGATGTATTGGTGATTGTGGAACGTGCCTGACACCTCGAACGGAGTATCCGGGGCAGCATACCGCATGTCTGACCCCGACAGTACGGGGGCGGTCAAGGCAACCCCGTATTCTCGTGAAGCAGAACAGTCCGTCATTGGCGGGCTGCTCATTGATCCCGATGCATGGGACCAGGTGTCTGAACAGCTGGTGGCCGAGGATTTTTACGAACACCGCCATCAGGTGATTTTTGGATCCATTGCCCAGATGCTTGGCGAACATCGCCAGCTGGATGCAGTAACCCTTGCAGAATTCCTGCAGGACCACGATCTGCTTCGGGATGTCGGCGGTGTTACCTATCTTGTCGAACTGGCGAATGCCACTCCGTCTGCAGCCAATGTACAGGCATATGCCCGTATCGTGCGGGAACGGGCAGTCCTGAGATCCCTGATCCGCATAGGCAGAGAAATCGCCGACCTGGCGTACCGGCCGGAAGGCAGGGAAACAGTCGCCCTGCTTGAAATGGCCGAAAAAAAAGTCTTTGATCTGGCCCAGGGCCAGGACCGTGCCGGCAGCGGGTTTATCCAGGTCAAGGAGGTGCTGCCAGGCGTCATCGACCGGATTGAGCAGGTTGCCAAAGACCGCAACGCCATAACTGGTCTTCCGACCGGGTTTGCGGATCTGGACGACAAAACTTCCGGCCTCCATCCGGGGCAGCTGGTGATAGTTGCCGGGCGTCCCAGCATGGGAAAAACCGCTTTTGCAATGAACATTGCGGAGCATGTAGCCTGTACGGAAAAACAGGCAGTTGCCATCTTCAGCATGGAAATGCCGAATGAGGAAATTGTCCTGCGCTCCCTGTCCTCCCGGGGACGGGTAGACCAGCACAGGCTGCGCAGTGGTACGTTGGGGAAAGATGACTGGCCCCGCATTGCCCAAGCCGTGGGGGAACTCAATGTCGCCCCCCTGTTTGCCGACGATTCGGCGGCTCTCACTCCTGCAGAACTCCGCTCCCGGGCGCGCCGGCTGAAGCGCGAGCACAATCTCCGGCTTGTTGTTGTCGATTACCTTCAGCTCATGCAGGTTCCAGGACGTTCAGACAACCGGGTTGCGGAAATTTCTGAAATCAGCCGCTCCCTCAAGGCATTGGCCAAGGAGCTCCAGCTCCCGGTGATTGCGCTCTCCCAGCTGAACCGGAGCCTGGAAAACCGGACTGAAAAACGCCCGCAGATGTCGGATCTCCGTGAATCAGGGGCCATAGAACAGGATGCGGACCTGATCCTGTTCCTGTACCGTGATGAGGTATACCACAAGGATAAAGAGGAAGTCAGAGGGGTTGCCGAGGTCATTATCGGAAAGCAGCGCAATGGTCCCGTCGGGACTGTACGGATGAGCTTTTTTGGCGAATATACCCGCTTCGAAAACTACGCCCCCACTTCTGATTCCTATGGTAACCTTTCCTAGCCGGCCCCTCGAAGACAACTGCTCCAGACAGGACGTCCTATAAAGAAACAGTCTGCCATATGTCCTGGTTACGGGCTTCTGCTGCGCATGCGGCTTCCCGGTGCTGGAAGAAAGCTGGCATTTCCACATTGCAGGAAGATGACGGGAATGAGGACGACGCGCCATGGGGCAGCACTGCCCAGTTGCCTCGCGCCCCATCGTTCTGGCCCAGTCCGGTCTCCTCCCCCCTGCCAAAGATAACCATTTGGGGGATCCGTCACTTCAGCCCTGCCATTTCTGGCGTTCCGGGCAGAGCCCAAACAGGGATGGCCACTGGCCGGGCTGCACTGGGCATCGAACTGGTATTTTTCCTTTCTTTCGTTTCGGATTTTTTCTTCTGGTGCTACTTGTGATGGGTGGACCATCTGGACCCATGTCCGATGCCCGCCGTCCGGACAATCCAATTGGTATAGGCGATAGTGCGCCATTTCCCCGTTTTTTTGACGCGGCTTACCCTCACCACTCGGGCGTACAAGCAAGTTCGGACACAGACGGGAAACTGTCGCCACGGAAACTTCCCACCAACAAGCCGCTGGCCATCCGTGCCGTCCAGGTTCAGGTATCCGTCATGGCCGGATTCTCCACCGCACGTTACGCCCTGCTGGATCTTTAAAGACTGTATAATCTTACTGACATCTTCTGGTAGTGATCCATGGTTCTACATGGACACAGTCCCGCAGCCTGCCCAGGAGCAAAACCGGTATTTCCAGAGCCGTGAGAGACCGTATAACCTGCCATGCCCCATCCAAGTATCCAGAAGGGTTCTACAGGGATTCTGTGCATATGGGGAGGCTCTGCTGCTATCATAGTCCAATGTCCAGACCGAATCATGCGCTGATCTCTGCCCGTGCACTACAGCACAATCTTGCCCGGGTGCGTGCGCTTATGCCCGGAAGCCGCATCATGGCAGCCATCAAGGCCAACGCCTACGGACATGGGGCAAAACAGTGTGCGGCCGTGCTTGCAGCCGCTGGTGTGGATGGTTTTGCCGTTGCGAGCATTGAAGAAGCCGAAGAGATTCATGGGCTTGGTCTCCGGCCATCGTGTACAGTACTTGCCGGAGCATTTTCTGGTGAAGAACTAGCCCTTGCATCGGCACATGGACACCGTCTGGTTATCCACAACCAGGAGCAGCTTTACTGGATCCAGAACATGGACAGCTCTTCCTCCCTGGAAATTTTTCTGAAAGTGGATTCTGGAATGCATCGCCTAGGCTTTTCTCCAGCAGAACTGCCGGGTGTTTTCAACCAGCTAAACGCAACCAGAAACATTTCTCTCCGTATTTTGGGTCTGCTGAGCCATCTTGCCCGAAGCGATACCCCGGAAGATCCCTACAATACCTACCAGATCGAGATATTCCAGAAAGCCGTTCGGGAATTTGGGCACTGCACACTTGGAGAGCATTCCCTGCCGAACTCGGGGGCGATCCTCTCAATGCCGCAGTCGAAGACTTCCTGGATACGGCCGGGGCTTATGCTCTATGGGCTCTCCCCCTTTGTTTCAGAAACGGGCCGTGCACTGGGTCTGCTTCCTGTTCTGACATGGCAAAGCCAGATAGTTTCCGTGCGGGAGCTTCCATCCGGGAGCTGGCTGGGCTATGGAGCTGCCTGGCAGGCCAGGGAAGCCTCCCGGGTTGGCATTATCGCCTGTGGCTATGGAGATGGATATGATCGCCGCCTGGGAAATGGGGCCCCCATAGTCGTCAATGGCCAGCATAGCCGTACACTCGGCAGGATCAGCATGGATTTATGCTTTGCGGATCTTACGCATTCTGATGCCCGGTATGGGGATTCTGTGCTTCTTATGGGAGGGAAAGAACTGCCTCTTGAGGAAATAGCCATATCCCTGGACACCATTCCGTACGAAATAGGCACACGTATCGCTTCCCGTGTGCCACGGATAACAATCCCGTGAGCCGTGAAAAGTCTCTCTACGTCTGCCAGAGCTGTGGGTCATCCAGTCCAAAATGGCTGGGACAGTGTCCAGACTGTGGTGACTGGAACAGTTTCGTGGAAGAAAGGCGGGCAAGAGGGGGGAAACCTTCCGGTCGCCCCGGTGGAAATTCTGCCTATGCCATCGCCAGCCCCCCCCGGTATTTGGATGAAGTTTGCATGGCGGCTGTGGAGAGAACTGGCAGCAGTCTTGGAGAACTGGACAGGGTTCTTGGAGGGGGCCTCGTACCAGGTGCAGCTATTCTGCTGGGGGGAGAGCCCGGGATCGGAAAATCCACTCTGCTACTGCAAACAGCGGATGGACTGGCAAGAAACGTGACCGGCAACATCCTGTATATCACAGGGGAAGAATCCAGTGCCCAGGTGGCCATGCGGGCAAAAAGGCTGGGGATTGACCGGAAAAATATCCAGATCATGGCGGAAAATCACTGGGAGAGTATCGAGAGCTTTCTGGTAGAGGCCTCACCCGATGTCCTGCTGATTGATTCCATCCAGACACTGTATAGTGACACCCTCCAGTCAGCACCTGGCTCGGTCGCCCAGGTCCGCGAATGCGCCGCACGACTCGTGCGATATGCAAAAACCCACGAAACCAGTGTCTGGATGGTAGGCCATGTCACAAAAGAAGGAGGCATTGCCGGACCCCGCGTTCTGGAACATATGGTGGACACCGTACTGTATTTCGAAGGCGAAGCAGGCAGTCCCTACCGTATTGTCAGAGCCATCAAAAATCGGTTCGGTGCCGCCAACGAACTGGGCGTCTTCGAGATGCGTGAAGGGGGTCTACAGGAGGTAGAAAACCCCTCTCAGCTTTTTCTGTCCCAACACCGCCGCCCGGTCGCTGGCAGCGTGGTTCTGCCCACACAGGAGGGAACCCGGACCCTGCTTGTAGAGGTCCAGGCACTCGTCACTCCGAGCTCCCTGGCCAATCCACGCCGGGTTGCCCTTGGCATGGATCCAAATCGCCTGTCGCTCCTGCTTGCCATTCTTCACCGCCATGGGGGAAGTTTCCTTTTTGACCAGGATGTCTTTGTCAATATCGCTGGGGGCGTAAGAGTGATGGAGCCTGCCAGCGATCTGGCTGTTGCACTGGCGGTACTTAGTGCCTTTCGAAACCAGCCTCTAGACAGCAGGGATTTTATCGTTTTTGGAGAATTGGGGCTTGCTGGCGAGGTCCGCCCAGTTACCGGCACCGAAAACCGCCTGAGGGAAGCCTCCAAGCTAGGTTTCCGGCATGCGATTTTCCCATACTCCGAAGAATGCCCAACCTCCCCTTCCCCAGAATTCCGTCTCCTCCCATGCCACTCTCTGTCTGATGCGGTCAACGCAGCGTTTGGATCATAAGAACATCCTTCCAGCGCTGAACCACCCTCTTTGATCTCAAGTACCCGGATACCTGTGGCATCGGTCTGGCCCGCCCCAGCTACAACAGCCCGCGGTAACGCACCGAAAGCCAGACATAATTTTCTCCTGAACCACATCTCTCCTGCCTGACCGCAAGCGCATAAGCAGCCCAGGTTACAGAAAGCATCGCTGCCGCAAGGAACAGGCCGGTTCAAACAATAAAAAAGCCCTGATAAACAAGGCTTTTGGTTGAAATATTTACAAATACACCAAAAGGTACGGGTCAGAACGGAATGTCATCATCGAAATCTTCCATAGGCGGTGCTGGTGGCATATTCCCTCGCTGGTTTCCTCCCCCGCTACCGAACCCCCGCTGCACTGGTGGTGTTTCCTCCTCGATGCTGGAGGAACTGCCGCTGCCACCGCGCGCGCCAACCAATTGTAGCCGGTCTCCCACAATCTCCGTGGTATAGCGCTCCTGGCCTTCTTTGTCGTTCCATTTCCGTGTCTGCAGGCGCCCCTCCACATAGGCCATACTGCCCTTGCGAAGATATTCTCCTGCGATCTCCGCCGGGCGTCCAAAGAAAACCACCCTGTGCCACTCAGTACGCTCCTGCCGGTTGCCCTCCCGATCCTTGTATGTTTCGGAGGTGGCCAGATTAAGAGTGGCAATCGCTCCGCCATTAGGCTGATAACGAACCTCCGGATCCCGTCCAAGATGGCCCAGCAAAATCACCCGATTGACTCCCGCCATGGATACGACTCCTCTCAAACCAGGGGACGAAAGTCCCATTAATGCCTATAATATCCCATTCTCTTGACGGCTGAAGCAAACTCCATGGACCACATCGAGATTCGTGGGGCCCGCACCCATAACCTCAAAAATGTATCGCTCCGCATTCCCCGTGACCGGTTCGTTGTCGTTACCGGTCTATCCGGATCCGGAAAATCTTCCCTGGCCTTCGATACTCTCTATGCTGAAGGGCAGCGGCGCTATGTAGAAAGTCTCTCTGCCTATGCACGACAGTTTCTGTCGTTGATGGGAAAACCCGATGTGGATGCCATTGAGGGCCTGTCACCCGCCATTGCCATTGAGCAAAAGTCCACTTCCCACAATCCGCGTTCGACCGTCGGTACCGTTACCGAAATTCACGACTATCTCCGTCTGCTCTACGCACGTGTCGGCACCCCCTGGTGCTGTGGAGAACCTATCCAGAGCCAGAGCATCAGCCAGATGGTTGACACCATGCTTACATGGCCGGATGGTGAGCGCATCATGGTTCTAGCTCCGGTTGTCCGTGACAGGAAAGGCGGTCATGAAGAAATTTTTCAGGGACTGCGTGCACGGGGCCTGATACGCGCCCGCATAGACGGCCAGATGCTGGAACTGGATACCATTCCGGTCCTTGATCCAAAACGCAAGCATCGCATTGAGGCAGTAGTTGACCGCCTTGTTGTACGTCAGGATACCCGGAGCCGGCTTGCAGAATCAATGGAGACCGCACTAAATATCGCAGACGAACAGGCGATCGTGGTCCGCCCGGATCTGGACCAGGAACAGCTGTTCTCGGCCCGGCATGCCTGCAACCACTGCGGTCGCTCCTTTCCCCAGCTCGAACCCAGACTTTTTTCTTTCAACAATCCCGCTGGCGCCTGTCCGAAATGCGATGGCCTAGGAGAAATCACTTTTTTCGATCCCGCTCTTCTGGTTCCCAACACCCAGCTCAGTCTGGCGGATGGTGCGATCGTGCCGTGGCAGCAATATCAGCGCGACCAGTATGCCTCACTTCTGGCACGCCTATCCGTTCAGCTGGGCTTTTCGATGGATGACCCATGGCAATTCCTGCCACCCACGATACAGCAGTCCATACTATATGGCCTGAAAGAACAGCCTGCCTCAAACCGGTTTGAAGGAGTCATACCGGCACTGGAGAGACGTCTTCGCGAAACGCAGTCCAGCCTGATTCGCGAAGAAATTTCCCGCTACATGGGCAAGCTCCCCTGCCCCACCTGCCACGGCAGCCGCTTACGGGAAGAAGCCAGAATGGTCCGGGTAGGAAACATTGCCATCCATGAAGCCTCCTCTCTATCCATAAGAGAAGCCCGCGGACATTTTCTGAACCTGAATCTCCAGGGAAAAGATGCGGTCATTTCTGAACGAATACTTAGGGAAATTACGAGCCGCCTGCAGTTTCTGCTGGATGTTGGCCTTGAATATCTGGCTCTGGACCGCGCGGCTGAAACTCTCTCCGGTGGAGAATCCCAGCGGATTCGCCTGGCATCGCAGATTGGTGCAGGTCTTGTCGGCGTAATGTATGTTCTGGACGAACCATCAATCGGGCTGCATCAACGCGATAATGACCGGCTGATTCAGACTCTTGTCCGGCTTCGAGACCTTGGCAATACGGTTATCGTCGTCGAACATGACGAGGATGCTATCAGGGCTGCCGACTACGTAGTGGACATGGGACCAGCCGCTGGCGTACACGGTGGAGAAGTTGTCGCGCATGGGCATCCAGCGGTTATTGAGGCACACCCCACCTCTCTCACGGGTAAATACCTGCGCGGTGATCTTTGCATTGCTATCCCGGAAAGACGCCGGCCTCCTGGCCTGCAACAGCTCTTACTCGGTGGAGCCACAGGCAATAACCTGAAGAAAGTCAATCTCAGCATACCTATTGGGCTATTTACCTGCATAACGGGTGTGAGCGGATCCGGAAAGTCCACGCTAGTCAACGACACTCTCTACCCCGCCTGCGCGCGGCATCTCATGCATGCCCAGGCAACCCCGGCTCCATATGGCGTTCTTCATGGCCTTGAGCATCTGGACAAGGTGATCTCCATTGACCAGAGCCCAATTGGCAGAACGCCTCGGAGCAATCCGGCGACTTATACCGGGCTGTTTACGACGATCAGAGAGCTTTTTTCCGGTACGCCAGAAGCACGCGCAAGAGGCTACGGGCCAGGAAGATTTAGTTTCAACGTGCGGGGCGGGCGCTGCGAGACCTGTGAAGGGGAAGGAGTAATACGCGTGGAGATGCACTTTCTCCCGGATGTGTATGTCCCCTGCGACGTCTGCCGCGGCCAGCGTTATAAACGGGAAACGCTGGAAATTCGCTACAAGGGAAAAACGATCCACGAAGTTCTGGAAATGACTATAGATGAGGCAAGGGAGTTTTTTGACCCGGTCCCGCCAGTAGCGAGGAAGCTGCAAACACTCCTGGATGTCGGTTTGGGCTATATCCACCTAGGCCAGTCTGCCACCACACTGTCCGGTGGCGAAGCGCAACGCGTAAAGCTTTCCCGCGAGCTGTCCAGACGGGATACGGGAAAAACCTTGTATATCCTGGACGAGCCGACGACGGGACTTCATTTTCACGACATCGCAATGCTGCTCAAGGTTTTGCAGCAACTGGTTGATGCCGGTAACACCGTTATCGTGATCGAGCACAACCTTGATGTAGTTAAAACGGCAGACTGGATTGTGGACCTGGGGCCTGAGGGTGGTGAAGGTGGCGGGAGCATTATTGCTGCCGGAACACCAGAGCAAATCATGGACAGCCCATATTCGAAGACGGGTCCATATCTGGCCAGGCACGTCCGCAATCAGAAAGAAAATAGGCGCCATAATCGAGTAGGGTGAGGGGTTACCCCCTCAGCCCTCTCACACCACCGGGCGTGCGGTTCCGCATCCGGCGGTTCAAGCAGAACACTGAAGCCGCTGGTGGGTGTCCACCAGCGAGACCAGCCCCAAGTTGGCAAAGTATTTCGGCGGCAGCGCATGGCGCATGTGCAGCGCCCCGGCGTTCCACCACGGCCCGCGCCCATTGACGCTCAAGTTCCAGGTGCGCTGTGCGTCCAGGCCGAGCGCGCGCAGGCGCGATTCGCGGGTATGGGGCCACTTCCACTGACGCCACGCGATGACGCGCAGTCGACGGCGGATCCACGCGTCCAGTTCCTCCAGGGCGCGGCGGCCCTGCGTGTGCTGGAAGTAGTTCATCCAGCCGCGCAGGACCGGCCGCAGCTCCTCGATGGTCCGCACCAGCGAGTGCCCGCGCCCCCGCAGGCACAGGTCGGTGACGCTGTAGCCTAGGAACTTGAGTTGCCAGGGCCGCGCCACCGCGCTCCTGGCCGCGTTCACGGTCAGCTTCAGACGCTCCGCGAGGAACGCCGTGATCCCGGTCATGATCCACTGCCCGGCGCGCTCGCTGGATACGTAGATGTTGCAGTCGTCGGCGTACCGGCAGAAGGCCAGTCCGCGCCGCTCCAGTTCGCGGTCCAGGCGGGTCAAACAAGATGTTCGACAGCAGCGGCGACAGCGGCCCGCCCTGCGGCGTGCCCTGTGTCCTTGCCGTCTCGACCCCGTCGGCCCCCAGGCCCGCTTGCAGGAAGCGGCGGATCAGGGTCAGGACGCGCCTGTCCTCAATCCTCCTGGCGACCCGGTGCATCAGCACGTCGTGGTTCACACGGTCGAAGAACTTCTCCAGGTCCATGTCCACCACCCAGCGCTTGCCGCCCCGGATGTACCCCGCAGCCCGGCGCACCGCCTGCCCCGCGCTGCGTCCCGGACGGAAGCCGTAGTGCTCGAGAACGTCGGCTCGAAGATCGGCTGCATCACCTGGTGCAGGGCCTGCTGGATCAGCCGTTCCACCACGGTGGGCACGCCCAGTGTCCTCACCCCGCCTTGCGGCTTGGGAATATCCACCCGGCGTACCGCTCGCGGCAGGTACGTCCCGTCAAGCAGCGCAGACCGTCGATACCCGGCGCCCCGCGATTGCTCATGACCCGGCTGTACGCCTTTTGCCTGTTGTTGCCTTCGACCACCTGCTCCATGAGCCGACGGCCCTCCGATTTCGTTCGCCAGTTCGTCGCTGCGCCCACCTCGGCACCGACACGCGCCCTCCCCGGATTCCGTCCGGCTGCTTCGCGCCCGGCCCGCCTCACAGCGGCTTCTGCCTCATCAATAGGCTTCAAGATCGATCGTCCTACTCTCGGTTCCACCCGTTCGGCCCTTCGGTCCGTGCCGACACCCACTATGGCCCCTGCTGACTTCTGGCCGCGCATCCCGTCGCCTCTCGACGCCGGTAGCCCTCTCGGGCACACGACCAGATCTCCCCAAGTATTGCGCACCCACCTTCACGCTTATGCCTGTCGGATTTACGCCGCACCGTTCCGTGCAAGATTCGGGCTTCGATGATCATTGACATCTCACCCCAATGCGTCGCCTCGTATCCGCTTCCTGTTCGTCAGGCCAGCGCTTTGCCACCCGGCTTCCTCCAGACCCGCAGTCAACCGCGTAGCCTTTGCCTTCGGCTAACCGTTCCCCCTGCCGGGCCGGTAGAGGACTTCCACCTCCAAGTAGGTGCGCCCTGCCGGGCGCACAATAAAAACGGCCCACATGGCAGTGGGCCGTAGTACAGTCGGCAGATCAAATAAACTATGCGGACTTCTTTTCTTCCCGCCCAACCAGTTCCACAATAGCCAAGGGGGCATTGTCACCTGCCCGGAAACCATATTTGACGATCCTCAGATACCCACCTGGACGCGACTGATAGTGGGGTCCCAGATCATCAAAAAGCTTCACAACAGTATCCCTGTCCTGAAGGCGGGCAAAGGCCAGTCGGCGCTTTGCAACACTCGCTTCCTTCGCCAAAGTAATCATGGGCTCGGCAAACCGGCGCAGTTCTTTGGCTTTTGGCAGCGTGGTAACTATACGCTCGTGCTGAAAAAGAGAGACCATCATGTTTGCAAACATTGCCTTACGATGGCTGCTATTACGATTTAATTTTTTCCCGCTATTACCATGACGCATAACGTCATTCTCCCGCCTATGAAATCAAACAACGATCACGCAAGTGAACCGGAACCTTTGCCTGCAAGAACAGGAAGATTCTCAGGTGGCCAGTTCTCAAGCCGCATCCCCAGGGAAAGTCCGTTCTTTTCGAGAATTTCCTTAATTTCGGTCAAGGATTTCCGTCCAAGATTGGGTGCTTTCAGTAGTTCATGTTCGGTTTTCTGTACAAGATCGCCGATATAGAAAATATCTTCTGCCTTGAGGCAGTTGGCAGACCGTACCGTAAGCTCTAGGTCATCAACAGACCGGACAAGCGTAGGCATCAGGTCTTCGGCAAGCGGAGCGTGGCGAGCTTCCTGTACAGGAAAAGTGTCCTTCCCGCCGAAAACGTCGAGCTGCTGACGCAGAATCCGGGCTGATTCCTGAACTGCCCAAACCGGATCAACGGTCCCATTTGTTTCAACATCCAGAACCAGCCGGTCAAGATAGGTCCTCTGCTCCACACGTGCGCTTTCAACCTGAAAACTCACGCGCCGAACGGGACTGTAGCTGGCATCAATCGCCATTACTCCAATGCGCTTCTCATGGTCCTGACGGCGGGACGCTGCCGTTTCGTAACCACGTCCAGTATCCAAGCGCAGATGCATAACCAGTTCCACATCCCTGGTCAAAGTTGCGATAACCTGGTCCGGATTGGCAACCTCTATTCCGTGCTCGGAGATGATGTCACCACCAGTGACAACACCCGGTCCCTTTTTTTTCAGCGTAACGCGAACATCGTCCCGGCCCTGGGACCGTATCGCAAGCTGCTTCAGATTGAGCAGGATATCCACAACGTCTTCCTGGACACCTTCTATACTGGAATACTCATGAAGTACTCCTTCTATCTCAACCTCAGTAACCGCAGCACCTTTAAGCGACGACAGAAGTACACGTCTGAGCGCATTGCCCAGCGTATGACCAAACCCTCTTTCAAGGGGGCCAAGCGCAATGCGCGCCCGCTGGGGCGATATGGATTCAACATCATACTGCTGAGGACGTAACAGCTCGCCAACTTCAGACATAAGCAATCCCCGTTCTGGCTTACTTGGAGTACAGTTCCACTACCACCTGTTCGTTCAGATCAGGTGCGATGTCTTCCCGTACTGGCAGGGACTTGACCGTTCCCTGAAGATTCTGGACATCTACGGACAGCCATTCCGGAAAACCGCGTGCTGCAGCAGCTTCCACCGCAGTGGTAATACGGGCATGCGTACGTGCCGCTCCGGTCACAGCAATCTCATCCCCAGCCCGAACTTGATAGGAAGGAATATTCACCCTCTTTCCATTCACGGTCACATGTCCGTGCCGGACCACCTGACGTGCCTCGGCGCGCGATGAACCAAAGCCAAGCCGGTAGGCTACATTGTCCAGACGCACCTCCAGGAAACGCAGCAGAAGTTCGCCTGTAACACCCTTTTTCTGACTTGCCGCCTCGAAATATCTCCGAAACTGGCCTTCCAGAATTCCATAAATACGGCGAATCTTTTGTTTTTCGCGGAGCTGGGTTCCATACTCGCTCACACGACCCCGCCGCTGCCCATGCTGGCCTGGGGCATAGGCACGAATACTCACAGGGCACTTGTCAGAGAAACATTTTTCCCCTTTCAGAAAAAGCTTTCCGCCTTCCCGCCGGCAAAGCCGGCAACTGGGTCCCGTATATTTAGCCACAGAAAACCTCCAGAAAAATCAAACGCGCCGCTTTTTCGGTGGACGGCACCCGTTATGGGGAATTGGAGTTACATCACGAATGCTGGTGATCCGGAATCCGACGGTATGCAATGCCCTCACCGTACTTTCACGGCCGGGTCCAGGGCCACTGACTTCAACGTCAAGGTTCTTTACACCATATTCCTGTGCTTTTCTGCCAGCACTTTCGGCTGCCACCTGAGCAGCAAAAGGCGTACTTTTCCTGGACCCGCGAAAGCCTGATCCTCCTGAGCTTGCCCAGGCAAGGGCATTCCCCTGCCGGTCACTGATCGTAATGATCGTATTATTGAAAGATGCGTATATGTGCGCCACGCCGTCGAGGACATTCTTTTTGACTTTTTTCCTTACGCGTACGCTGCTGCTCTGTGGCTTCGCCATGATATTGTTCCTCGACTCTAGCGGCTAATAGGCTTGGCAGGACCTTTGCGTGTTCTCGCATTGGTCTTGGTACGCTGGCCGTGTACAGGCAGACCCCTACGATGGCGAATGCCACGGTAACAACCTAGATCCATTAGTCGCTTGATGTTCATCGTAACCTCGCGGCGAAGATCCCCTTCTACCAGGTAGCGTCCGACACCAGTACGGATCCGTTCAAGCTCGGCCTCGCTAACATCCTTGACGCGAATATTTCCTGCGACACCAGCTTCCGCAAGAATCGCCTTGGCACGGGTTGAACCTACGCCGTAAATATAGGTCAGGGCAACTTCTACCTGCTTGTTATTGGGAATATTGACACCAGCAATGCGGGCCATCCGCTACTCCTCCGGAATATAAATCCTTGCCTTACGAATCCAGTTACTCAGCCCTGGCGCTGCTTGTGCCTAGGCTCAACGCAGATAACCCGCACGATACCGTTACGACGAATGATCTTGCAGTTCCTGCACAATTTCTTCACAGACGCGCGAACTTTCATATAGCCTCCCTACTTGGCGCGATAAATGATGCGCCCCTTGGTGAGATCGTAAGGCGTCATCTCAACTGTAACCTTGTCACCAGGAAGAATACGGATATAGTGCATCCGCATTTTTCCTGAAATGTGGGCGTTTACAACAAAACCATTCTCCAGGCGCACTTTAAATGTTGCGCTTGGCAGATTCTCGATGACTTCCCCCTGCATCTCCAGGGTATCTTCCTTCGCCATCATTCAACCTTCTATACCAAGTGTTGCGGCGATCCTTGCACTAACCATCGCCGTATCTCCACTCCCATCTATCTCGGCATATCCAGCCCGGTTCCGATAGTAGGAAACCAGTGGTTCAGTTTCTGACTTGTATACTGCAAGCCTGCGCCGGACCACCTCCGGACGGTCATCATCACGCTGTCGCAATACGGAACCGCATCTATCACAGATCCCTTCCCTCATGGGGGGGTGAAAAGCAACGTGATAGATGGCGCCGCAATTCTCGCACACCCTTCTTCCTGAGAGCCGGGAAACAATTTCCTCATCCGCCAGGACAATATGTAGAACATGGTCAACACGAAGCCTGCCGACGCTCTCCAGAAGCCTGTCGAGACCTTCCGCCTGCACCAGGGTACGGGGGAATCCGTCGAAAATCACTCCTCCGCTTGCGTCGTCATGGGCAAGACGCTCTGCAATAATCCCAAGGATGACATCATCCCCAACCAAGGCACCCGACTCCATAATCGCCTTGGCTCTTTTCCCGGCTTCCGACCCAGAACCCACAGAGGCGCGGAGCATATCACCAGTAGAGACGTGTGGCAATAGCATTCTCTGCGCAACAACCTGCGCCTGTGTTCCTTTTCCTGCCCCAGGTGCTCCCAGAAAAATGATGTGACCACACGCAGTCATCTTTTGGGCCCCTGGGATCCTTTGCGCAACAGGCCTTCATACTGGTTGGTAAGGAGATAGCTCTGGATCTGCGCCATCAGGTCCATCATGACAACCACAACGATCAGAAGGCTGGTGCCCCCAAAATAAAAAGGCACATTGTACTCAACGATCAGAAATTCTGGTAGGAGGCAGACCACGGCCAAGTAGATGGCGCCCCAAAGAGTCAGACGGCTAAGAACCCTGTCCATGTACTTTGCAGTCTGCTCACCTGGACGCAAGCCCGGAACAAAAGCGCCAGATTTTTTTAGATTATCGGCGGTTTCCTTGGGATCAAACACCATCGCGGTATAAAAAAAGGCAAAAAATATGATGGCGGCAGCAAAGACAACGACATAGAGTGCGGAACCGGGACTGAGAGCCTGTCCAATACGCCCAAGCCACTCCATTCCTGGAACATTGGAAAACCACCCCGACAGGGTAGCAGGAAGAAGTATGATGCTTGAGGCAAAGATTGGGGGGATTACACCGGACATATTGACCTTGAGGGGCATATGCGTAGTCTGTCCGCCATAGATTTTCCGCCCCATCTGCCGCTTCGGATACTGGATGGGAATCCGCCGTTGCGCACTTTCCATGAAAACTACGAATCCGAGCACAGCAAGAGCCAGGATAAACAGTACCAGAACAAACAGGGGCTGAAACTGTCCCGTCCGAACCAGTTCTAGAGTTGTTCCAAGAGCTTCAGGAAGACCTGCGACGATTCCTGCAAATATGATGATGGAAATCCCGTTCCCGACCCCTCTTTCTGTGATCTGCTCACCGAGCCACATGAGGAAAAGGGTACCAGCAGAGAGGGTAATAGTCGTGGTGAAGAGGAAGAGAGTCCCTGGATCTATCACCACCGGTGTGGCACCAGAGTGCATTTTCTCGATGGCAACCGCTATTCCCAAGCCTTGAAGAACCGAAAGCAGGACCGTAGCGTAACGGGTATATTCCGTTATTTTCCTTCGCCCGGACTCACCTTCCTTTTTCAGCTCCTCAATATGGGGAACAACGGACCCCGCCAACTGGAAAATGATTGACGCACTGATATAGGGCATAATGCCGAGGGCGAAAACCGTTAGCCTTGACAGGGCACCGCCAGAAAACATGTTAAACATTCCGAGGATGGTTCCCTGCTGGGCATGGAAAAACGAAGCCATAGCCTGCGGGTCTATCCCCGGTACTGGAATGTGTGCCCCAATCCGAAATACGAGTAGTGCACCCAGAAGGAAAAAAATACGGTTTCTAAGTTCAGAAACTTTCCCGTTGCTCTGGGTTGCACCGCGTGACTGGGCCAGCTGTACCATTAATCCTCAACCTTGCCGCCAGCGAGCTCGATGGCTTTTCTCGCCCCGGCACTGGCTCTCAGGCCTTTGACAGTAATGGCAGAATGGAGCTCACCGGTCTGGATCACCTTGACCGATGTCGACGATCCACGTACGAAACGCCGCAGTCGAAGCGCCTCCAGATCAACAACACCTGCAATTGCGGCTGACTCAAGCATTTCCAGAGTTATTTCCGTTACGGACGGCGCCTGGGCATTCCTAAATCCACGCTTGGGAATCCGGCGCTGGAGAGGCATCTGGCCACCCTCAAAGCCTACCTTGTGGTAGCCTCCGGAACGCGCATGCTGACCCTTATGGCCCCGACCAGCCGTTTTCCCGAGACCACTTCCGATTCCGCGGCCAACGCGGATACGATCACGTTTGGCACCGATGGCCGGTGCTATGGTATTAAGTTTCATGAAAGTTCTTCCCATTGCAGCAAATAGGGGACCTTCCGGATCATGCCCCGAATTTCAGGCGTATCAATCAGGTCAACAACCTGCCACATACGCCGGAGCCCTAGGCCGCGGACTGTCCTGCGATGTTTTTCTGTCACACCAATCAGGCTTTTAACAAGCGTAACCCTGAGCTTATGACTCATGGCCAGCTCCTGCAGTCTCTCCACGGATCTCTTTAAGCGTCTTCCCGCGCTTCATGGCAATTGCCTGCGGACTGGCGAGCTTTTCGAAAGCATTAAAAGTGGCGCGTACTACATTGATGGGGTTGTTGGAGCCAAGGGATTTGGCAACGACATTCCGGAGGCCAACCGCTTCACAAACCGCCCGCATCGCACCACCCGCAATAACCCCGCTGCCTTCCGGAGCCGGTCGCAGGATGACACGGGCTGCCCCATGACGGCCCTCTACCGGGAACGGGATGGTTCCACCCCGCATGAGGGGAACCTGGGACATGAACCTGCGCGCGCGCTCTGTGGCTTTCTGTATGCCGGCCGGCACTTCCTTGGCCTTGCCGCGACCAAATCCAACCTTGCCATCGCCGTCACCAACCACCATCAACGCAGCGAAGCCAAACTGGCGCCCGCCCTTGACAACCTTAGATACACGGTTGATATGGATCAGCTTTTCATGCATCCCATCGCCCGGCTGCTGTCCCTCGCGATTTTCTCTTGCCATCTCAGAACTCCATCAAAATGATAGGCCGCCTTCGCGAGCCCCTTCAGCCAAGGCTTTAACCCGGCCATGGTAGCGATATCCACTCCGGTCAAAGGCAACCCGTTCGATTCCAAGCTCTCTGGCTTTGCTCGCAACACGAAGCCCGATCTGATTGGCCCCCAAGACGTTCGAGCCCCGGATCTCGGATTCACGCACGGATTTTTCAAGACTTGAGGCCTGAGCAAGCACCCTGCCAGAGGCGTCGTCAATTATCTGGGCATAGATATGCTTGCCGGAACGGAACACACAGAGGCGCGGCTTACCCTGTTCTGCAATCCGAATACGAGTTTTCCTGGACCGCCTTAACCGCGCTGTATTTTTATCCATCAGCATATCCCCTTATTTCTTTTTCGCCTCTTTGCGGCGGACATTCTCACCTGCATACCGTACACCTTTACCCTTGTAGGGCTCAGGTGGGCGGTAAGAACGGATATCCGCTGCTACCTGGCCAACAAGCTGCTTGTCACTTCCACGGATAACAATTTCGGTTTGGGTTGGTGTCTCAACAGCAATGTTATCCGGGACTGGATAGTCCACAGGATGGGAAAACCCAAGACTGAGGCTCAGTGTGCTCCCCTTCGCCTGGGCACGGTAGCCCACCCCGATAATCTCCAGTTTCCGCTCAAAACCTTGGGAAACGCCCTGCACCATATTGTTGAGCAGCGCACGGAGTGTTCCCGCATAGCTCGACCTCCCTTCCTCCCAGAACAGCTGTGCCACACCATCCTGAAGTTCCACACGGACGCCAGCAATAACTGCTGCAGAGAGCTCGCCCTTGGGTCCTTTTACTGAAACTTCCCCATCCCCAATCTGAATTTCGACACCCTTGGGCAGCGTGATGGGCTGCTTTGCGACTCGCGACATAACCGCCTCCGTTGATCAGGACACCACGCAAAGCACCTCACCGCCTATGCCGGCGGCGCGTGCTGCGCGATCTGTCATTATGCCCTGGGACGTCGAAACGATAGCGATCCCATATCCATCCCGTACCCGGGGCAAATCCTGGGAACCGCGATAAATCCGTACACCGGGTCGGCTCACCCTTCGGATTTCGGAGATCACACCTTCGCCAGCGTAATACTTGAGACCTATGCGAAGGCTCGGATGACCATCCTGAACATCGTCAGCCACCTCAGCTATATAACCTTCCTCAAGCAGCACCCGGGCAATCGCCCGTTTCAGCTTTGAGGCAGGAACCTGTACTGTACTTTTTCCAACTGCCTGCGCATTCCGGATGCGGGTCAGCATATCTGCAATAGGATCTGTGATGCTCATTTTTCCCTCACCAGCTGCTCTTTACGACGCCGGGAATACTGCCAGCTGATGCATGCTTGCGCAGACATAGACGGCATAGCCCAAACTTGCGGTAGTAACCGTGGGACCGGCCGCACAGCTTGCACCGGTGGTAAGCCCGAACCTGGAATTTCGGAGCCCGTTCCGATTTTGCAATCAACGATTTCTTAGCCACAGCTGCTCACTCCCTCAAGACCGGAAAGGCATTTTGAAAGCCTTAAGAAGACCCAGACCTTCGGCATCATTTTTGGCAGTGGTCGTGAAAATCACATCCAGCCCACGAAGACGGTCGATCTTGTCGTACTCTATTTCCGGAAAAATGATCTGTTCCTTGACACCCATGGAATAGTTTCCACGGCCATCAAACGAGCGTGGCGACAATCCCCTGAAATCCCGAATGCGGGGAATGGCTACGCTGACAAGGCGGTCGAGGAATTCGAACATCCGGTCGCCCCTAAGGGTTACCATACAGCCAATCGGGTACCCCTCGCGGATCTTGAAGGCCGCGACAGACTTTCTCGCCCGGGTAACAACCGGCTTCTGTCCAGCAATCCGGGTAAGATCTGCCACGGCAAACTCAAGAATTTTCTTGTCGCCGACTGCCTCGCCAACGCCCATGTTAAGGGTAATTTTCAACAGCCGTGGAACTTCCATCACACTCTGGTAGGAAAATTCCTCCATGAGTCGCGGGACGACCTGTTCCTTATAAGCTTTATACAAACGGGCTTCCATTTTCGCTGATCCCCTTACCGCTTCGGCAGCACTTCGCCATTGCTCTTGTAGACACGCGCTTTTTGCCCGTCCGCAAGAAATTTATATCCTATCCTGTCCGCCTTGCCGGTTCCGGGATTATAAATCGCCAGATTGGAAACATGGATGGGGGCTTCCTTTTCGACGATCCCTCCCGCATTCCCCATGCGGTCCGGTTTTTTGTGACGCTTGACAATGTTGACCTTCTCCACAATTGCCTTGTCCTCTTCAGGAAGAATGCGAAGCACCTTACCGTGCCTCCCTTTGTCCCTGCCGGCCAGAACCACCACCTCGTCATTCCTGCGGATCTTGCTCATTGCCAACTCCTACAGCACTTCCGGTGCCAAAGAAATGATTTTCATGAAATTGGCGCCCCTCAGTTCCCGGGTAACCGGCCCAAATATGCGCGTGCCAATAGGCTGAAGCTGGTTATTCAGAAGCACTGCAGCGTTAGAGTCAAAACGGATTACAGAACCATCCTCGCGCCGGACTCCTTTCCGGGTACGTACAATGAGTGCATTGTACACGTCGCCTTTTTTGACTTTCCCTCGCGGGGCAGCATCCTTGACGCTCACCTTGATGACGTCACCTATGTCTGCATAGCGGCGGTGGGATCCACCGAGAACCTTGATGCACATGACCTCTTTGGCACCGCTGTTGTCGGCAACACTGAGCCGAGTCTGCATCTGGATCACAGGTCACCCCCCTCATCAGTCATCGCCCCGCCAACCACGCTGACCAGTCTCCACGTCTTGGTCTTGGAAATTGGCCGGCATTCTTCAATCCGGACCACATCTCCAATATTGCAAACGTTATCGGCATCATGGGCGTGAAACTTCTTTGACCTGCGAATATATTTTTTGTAGAGGGGGTGCTGGACTCTCCTCTCCACAAGGACGACAACCGTTTTGTCCATCCGGTTGCTGACCACGGTTCCGACAAGACTACGCGGATTCTTTTCAGTACTCATACACCACCCCTAGACTTGCGATGGATTTCAGTGCGGACGCGGGAAATTTCCCTGCGGACGGCCCGTATGCGGGCTGTATTAGCCAACTGTCCGGTTGCATGCTGCATCCGTAACGTAAACTGCTCGTGAAGAAGTTCCATGAGCCGTTCGCTGCACTCGGGCAAGCCAAGCGTTCCAAATTTCTGCACTTTCATCCCATCACCCGCCGTGAGACAAATATTGTTTGTACTGGCAGCTTCGCCGCTCCTAGCGACAGGGCCTCACGAGCTACCTCTTCGGTAACCCCTTCCATTTCATATAAGACCTTGCCGGGCTGAATCAGGGCCACCCAGTATTCCGGGTTACCCTTTCCCTTTCCCATACGAACTTCAGCCGGCTTCTTGCTGATTGGCTTGTCAGGGAATATACGAACCCATATCCGGCCCCCGCGCCGCACGTGACGGTTAATCGCCCGGCGGGCCGCCTCAATCTGCCGCGCAGTAATCCGGCCCCGTGTAACAGCCTTTAGGCCAAATTCGCCAAAACTGACTTTATTACCCCGGGTCGCAATACCGCGATTGCGTCCCTTATGCTGTTTTCTGAATTTGGTGCGTTTGGGTTGCAGCATCGTAGACTCCCGTTACTTCTGCAGGACGCTGCCGCTCTGCGCGGAGCTCCATTCAAGGATTTCACCCTTGAAAATCCAGACCTTTACGCCGATCACGCCATAGGTCGTCTTCGCCTCGGCGAAACCGTAATCAATATCGGCCCGCAAGGTATGCAGTGGAACCCTTCCTTCACGGTACCATTCTGTTCTGGCGATTTCCGCACCGCCCAGCCTTCCGGCGCAGTTGATCCTCATACCGAGGGCACCAAACCGCATGGCGTTGGTGACTGCACGCTTCATGGCACGCCGGAACATGATGCGTCGCTCCAGCTGCTGGGCCACGCTCTCGGCCACAAGCTGCGCATCCAGTTCAGGCTTCCGGATTTCCTCTACATTGATATGAACCGGCACACCCATCTGCTTCTGCACATCCGTGCGAAGCTTTTCAATATCTTCGCCTTTTTTTCCAATGACAACGCCGGGTCTCGCCGTATGTATTGTAATCCGCGCACTGCGCGCTGGCCGTTCAATTGTGATCTGGGAAATTGCCGCACCATCAAGGCGCTTCCTTATGAATTCGCGTACCCTGATGTCCTCAAGCAGCTTTTCCTTGAAATCCCCTTTACCATACCAGCGGGAGTTCCAATTCTTAATGATTCCCAGACGCAGTCCGGTCGGATTGGTTTTCTGGCCCATATCTTCCTCGATTAATGCTCGGCCACAATTATGGTGATATGACTTGTACGCTTGAGAATCCGGCTCCCGCGTCCCTTGGCGCGCGCCGCGAACCTCTTCAGTACAGAACCACCATCTATGGTAATGCTTGCCACATAAAGGGCATCGACATCAGCACCTTCGTTGTTTTCTGCATTTGCAATTGCGGATTCCAGGCACTTGCGTATGGGCAGAGCAGCCTTTTTCCTTGTAAAGCGCAGAATATCCAACGCCTGATCTACTGGTTGCCCACGAACAAGGTCAGCCACAAGCCTCGCCTTTTGCGGAGACATCTGCAAACCTTTCAGGACAGCTGTTGCTTTCATGATTTCGGCTCCTCAGCGCTTGGCTTTCTTGTCCGCACTGTGCCCCTTAAATGTGCGGGTAAGGGAAAACTCGCCAAGCTTATGCCCGACCATGTTTTCGTTAACCACTACCGGAATATGCTGCTTTCCATTGTGGACGCTGATTGTAAGTCCAATAAAATCTGGCGTAATTGTGGACCGCCGCGACCAGGTCTTGATGGGCTTACGGCTGTTGCTGGCCTGCGCCTCCTGGATTTTTTTCTCCAGATGCGCATCGATAAAGGGACCTTTCTTGATAGAACGTGGCACGTCAGTACCTCTCTAGCAGCTTGCTAACCACGACGGCGGACAACCATGCCGCTCGTCCGCTTATTGCGGCGTGTACGGAAACCTTTGGTCGGTTGCCCCCATGGAGAGACGGGATGCCGTCCGCCTGAGGTTCTGCCCTCACCGCCGCCGTGCGGGTGATCCACCGGGTTCATCGCAACACCACGAACAGTAGGACGTACGCCTCTCCACCGCTTTGCGCCGGCCTTTCCGAGCTGACGGGAACCGTGCTCGTCGTTGCTGACAACGCCAATAGTGGCGCGGCAGGATACATGAATTTTCCGGACTTCGCCAGACCGGAGACGCACCTGGGCATAATCTCCTTCCCTTGCCATGAGCTGTACGGAAGATCCTGCGGATCTGGCTATCTGCCCACCTTTTCCGGGCCGCAGTTCAAGATTGTGCAGCACGGCCCCAACCGGGATGTTTTTTAGGGGCATACAGTTTCCGGGCTTGATGGGTGTATCACTGCCCGAGAGAACAGAATCTCCTTCAACCAGACCTTTGGGAGCCAAGATGTAACGCCGCTCACCATCGGAATAACATACGAGGGCAATATGCGCCGTACGGTTGGGATCATACTCAATGCGTTCTACCCGGCCCGGAATTTCCAGCTTGTCCCTGCGAAAGTCGACGACACGGTAATGAACGCGGGGATGGCCTCCACCAGCATGCCGCCGGGTTATCCTGCCATGGTTGTTTCTGCCGCCCGTGCTGCTCTGCCGTTCCAGCAGCGGTCCGTACCCTTGACCCTTGTGCAGGTGCTGGTGGACTACCTTGACCACGAAACGGCGGCCGGCAGACGTAGGCTTGGTCCTGATTAGTGCCATATCCATTATCCCCCTTGTTTCAGGCAAGACCAAAGTCGATGCTGGCGCCTTCGGCGAGGCGCACATAAGCCTTTTTCCAAGCTGAACGCCGACCGGTATGCCGGCCCATCCGCTTCACCTTTCCGTCGTAATTAAGCGTCTGCACCGAGACCACAGCAACACTGAAAAGCGCTTCCACAGCAGATTTGATTTCCTGCTTGTTGGCATCCCGGGCAACGCGAAAAACGTACTGGTTGGCCTTCTGCTGAACCAGCGTGCTCTTCTCACTGATCACTGGGGCAAACAGAACCAGATACTTGCGCTCAGGATTCATCCGTACACCTCCGCCAGTTTTTCAGCAGCCGAGACATCCATAAGAACCCGGCCATAACGTAGAAGATCAGCGGGTCCTACATCCTGCCATTCAGCAAGTCCAACCCGCGGAAAATTTCTGAGCGAGAGCACGAAATTAAGGGAAGGTTCGCTAAGAACGACAAGCACATCATCGCCGCCAGCCCTACCCAGCCATTCCCGGCCATTTTTTGCTTTTGCTTCAGAAAATTCTTCTTTACCAATCAGTTGAAGTCTTTCAAGACGAAGCAGTTCCGCAAGAACAGTCCGCATGGCTCCGGCCCACATTTTTTTATTGACCTTCTGCTTGTAACTTTGCAGTGTCCCGGGAAAGGCGCGGCCACCGCCACGCCATATTGGGCTCCGGATGCTTCCGGCCCGTGCACGACCACCACCCTTCTGTTTCCAGGGTTTGCGGCCGCCACCGCTTACAGCAGAACGGTTCTTCTGCACAGCCGTGCCGCTGCGCTGACCGGCCAGCTGCGCCACAACAACCTGGTGAAGCAGGGCTTCGTTATAGGGGACCGCATAGACTGCATCAGCGATCTCGATCAAATCTTCCTTGCCGCTACTTACCTGTACACTTTTCACCTGCATGGCTTGCTCCTATCCGCGCACCGCTGGCCGTACGAACACGTCTCCGTTCGCGGCTCCCGGAACAGCTCCCCTGACCATCAGCAGCCGCCGATCCAGATCAATGCGCACAAGCTCTAGATTAAGCGTCGTAACCTGTTCATTGCCTAACTGGCCTGCCATCTTTTTTCCCTTGAAAACCCGTCCCGGCGTCTGCCGGCAGCCAATCGAACCTGGAGCCCGATGAGATAGCGAGTTACCGTGGCTCGCACGGTTACTGCTGAAATTATGCCGCTTGATCGCTCCCGCAAATCCTTTACCCTTGCTGCGACCTGTAACGTCAACCAGCTGGCCTTCACTAAACACGTCCAGACCAATTTCCTGGCCCACATGATAAGAACCAGACTCATTCAGTCGCCACTCTCTCAGCAGACGTCCCGGCTTGACACCAGCCTTGCGGAAATGACCCGCCATCGCTGAAGTCAGCCGCTGCCGCCTGACCTCGCCGCTGCTCACCTGAACGGAATCGTAACCATCGCTCATGGCCGTCTTGATCTGGCTTACCAGATTGTTTTCCACATGTATGACCGTTACAGGAACGACTCGGCCATCCTCCCCCATAATCCGGGTCATGCCTACTTTTCGCCCAATCATGCCGATCGCCATTTCTATCCCTTCCTATTACAGCTTGATTTCCACATCGACGCCGGCAGCAAGATCAAGCTTGATCAGGGCATCGACCGTCTTGTCGTTGGGGTCCAGTATGTCAAGAAGCCTCTTGTGGGTCCTCTGTTCAAACTGGTCGCGCGCGTTCTTGTCTACATGCGGGGACCTTAGAACGGTAAACCGCTCAATTTTCGTGGGCAGCGGAATCGGTCCACACACCCGGGCACCGGTACGACGCGCCGTTTCAACGATTTCTGCCGCAGAGATATCAAGCATCCGATAGTCATACGACTTCAGACGAATTCGAATCTTAGAACCATCCATTATTCCACCACCTTGGACACGACACCCGCACCAACCGTCCGGCCGCCTTCACGGACCGCAAACCGCAGTCCCTCTTCCATCGCGATCGGGGCAATCAGCGCAACCTTGAACTGCACATTATCCCCGGGCATCACCATCTCAACGCCTTCCGGAAGCTCCACCGCTCCCGTAACGTCCGTCGTCCGGAAATAGAACTGGGGACGGTAGCCATTGAAGAATGGCGTGTGACGACCACCCTCTTCCTTGGACAGCACATACACTTCCGCCTCAAAACGGGTGTGCGGCTTGATGCTCCCCGGCTTGGACAGCACCTGCCCGCGCTCCACGTCATCCTTCTTGGTACCACGCAGCAGCACACCCACGTTGTCGCCCGCCTGGCCCTGATCCAGAATCTTCCGGAACATCTCCACACCGGTCACCGTCGTCTTGCTTGTCGCACGGATCCCCACAATCTCCACTTCGTCGCCAACCTTGACAATCCCGCGCTCAATCCGGCCCGTCACCACCGTTCCACGGCCAGAGATGCTGAACACATCCTCGATCGGCATCAAAAAGGTCTTGTCCACAGGACGCTCAGGAATCGGAATATAGCTGTCCATCGCTTCCGCCAGCTTGATGATCGCAGGCTCCCCAATGTCGCTCTGGTCCCCTTCCAGCGCCTTCAGGGCAGAACCGATCACCACAGGAATGTCATCCCCCGGAAACTCGTACTTCGACAGCAGCTCCCGCACTTCCATCTCGACCAGCTCCAGCAGCTCGGCATCGTCCACCATGTCCGCCTTGTTCAGGAAGACCACGATGTACGGTACCCCCACCTGCCTCGCAAGCAGAATATGTTCACGCGTCTGTGGCATCGGACCATCGGCAGCCGAGCAGACAAGGATCGCTCCATCCATCTGCGCCGCACCCGTAATCATGTTCTTCACATAGTCCGCATGCCCGGGACAGTCCACATGGGCATAATGACGGTTCGCCGTCTCATACTCCACATGCGATGTCGCAATCGTAATACCACGGGCACGCTCTTCCGGCGCATTGTCAATCTGGTCGTAAGCACGAACCTCACCACCAAACTTCGCCGACAGCACCTTCGTCAGCGCCGCCGTCAACGTAGTCTTGCCATGGTCCACATGACCAATCGTCCCCACATTTACATGCGGCTTCGTCCGCTCAAACTTTCCCTTGGACATCCTGCATTCTCCCGTTGCGACTAGCGCTGACTTTTCTTGACAATGGCCTCTGCCACATGGCCAGGAACTTCCATATATTTTTCAAACTGCATCGTGTAGGTAGCGCGACCTTGGGAAAGGGAACGTACCGTCGTGGCGTAGCCAAACATTTCCGCCAGCGGAACCTCGGCCTTGATAATTTTGGCCCCGGCTTCTTCATCCATGCCCTGCATGACCCCACGACGGCTATTGATATCGCCTATGATATCACCCATATACTCTTCCGGCGTCACCACCTCTACCGCAAAAATGGGCTCAAGGAGCACAGGGTTTGCTTTCGCTGCCCCCGCTTTGAACCCCATGGATCCCGCGATCTTGAAAGCGGCCTCCGAGGAATCAACTTCGTGGTAGGAACCATCAAATATGGTTACCTTGACATCCACCACCGGGAAGCCGGCAATAATACCATTATCCAGCGCTTCCTCAATACCCTTCTGGGTCGGCCCGATATATTCCTTGGGAACCACACCACCCACTATACCGTTCTCAAACACAAATCCGGTACCTGGCTCCATAGGTTCCAGCCGCAGCCATACATGCCCGTACTGTCCGCGTCCGCCTGACTGCCTGACGAATTTGCCTTCGGATTCTACCTGCTTCCGGATCGTCTCACGGTAGGCCACCTGCGGCGCACCAACCGTTGCCTCCACACCAAATTCCCGCTTCATCCGGTCGACAATGATCTCCAGGTGGAGCTCGCCCATCCCGGAAATAATCGTCTGCCCCGATTCCTGGTCTGTCCGGACCCGGAACGAAGGATCTTCCTGCGCCAGCTTGCCAAGTGCGATGCCCATTTTCTCCTGGTCGCTTTTGGTCTTTGGTTCAACCGCAACATGGATGACGGGCTCAGGAAACTCCATCTGCTCCAGAATCACGGACTTGTCCATGTCACACAGGGTGTCACCGGTGTAAGCGGTTTTCAGACCGACTGCAGCCGCGATATCCCCAGCGAGCACTTCCTTGATTTCGTGCCGTTCGTTCGCGTGCATCTGCAGAATACGGCCGATCCGTTCCCGCTGTCCGCGGCCCGGGTTCATGACCGTCGATCCCGCATTCAGCACCCCGGAATATACCCGAAAGAACGTCAGCTGGCCGACAAAGGGATCGGTCATGATCTTGAACGCGAGGGCTGAGAACGGTTCTCCATCGTCGGAGTGCCTGACAAGTTCCACGCCACTATCCGGATCAGCGCCCGCAACGGGGGGCACGTCAACCGGTGAAGGGAGGTAATCCAGGACCGCATCCAGCATGGCCTGCACACCCTTGTTCTTGAACGCGCTGCCACACAGCACCGGAACGATGGATCCACTGATTGTTGCCCGGCGAAGCGCCGCCTTCAGCTCGTCGTCCGCAATCTCCTCACCCTCAAGATATTTCATCATGAGGTCCTCATCCGTGTCGCAAACGGATTCAATCAGGAAATGCCGCGCCGCTTCGGCCGCAACCTGGAGATCAGCAGGTATTTCCTCTTCTGTAAAACGGTTCCCCTGGGTTGCCTCATCCCAGTTAATGGCCTTCATTTTGATCAGGTCAATAACCCCGACAAAACGGTCTTCTTCGCCAATGGGAATCTGGATAGGAACCGAGTTGCCCCGCAGCTTGGTCCGGATCTGTTCCACCACCCTCTGGAAATTTGCTCCCTGGCGGTCCATCTTGTTCACAAAGGCAACGCGGGGAACACCGTATTTGTTTGCCTGCCGCCAGACGGTTTCCGACTGTGGCTGCACTCCCCCTACGGCACAAAAAACCGCCACCGCGCCGTCGAGGACACGCAACGACCGCTCCACCTCAATGGTGAAGTCAACGTGCCCCGGCGTATCAATGATATTGATACGATGTTCCGGGCGCTTTCCGTCCATCCCCTTCCAGAAGCACGTTGTGGCCGCAGACGTGATCGTGATTCCGCGCTCCTGCTCCTGTGCCATCCAGTCCATGACGGCGGTTCCCTCATGCACTTCCCCAATCTTGTGGGAGACGCCCGTGTAAAAAAGGATCCGCTCAGTCGTTGTGGTCTTACCGGCATCAATGTGCGCCATGATGCCGATATTCCGATAGCGTTCGATGGGAGTAGTGCGCGCCACTGTGTCGTCCTTGTTTCTCTAGTAGTGAAAATTGCTTACCAGCGGAAATGGGAGAAGGCCTTGTTCGCCTCTGCCATACGGTGCGTTTCTTCCCGCTTCCGTACGGCATTTCCCCGATTTTCAGCAGCCTCAAGGATTTCCGCCGCAAGGCGGTTACCCATTGATTTCTCATTACGCTTGCGGGCGGAATCACGCAGCCAGCGCATTGCAAGAGCCATCCGCCGGTCGGAGCGGATCTCTACAGGAACCTGGTAGGTTGCGCCGCCCACACGCCGGCTCTTCACTTCGACGACAGGCCGGACATTGTCAAGCGCCTTACGGAAAACTTCCATAGGGTCTGCCTTGCTCTTTTCTCCGACAATGTCGAGCGCTCCGTATACGATCTTTTCAGCTGTGCTCTTTTTGCCATCCCGCATAATCACGTTGGCAAATTTGGCCAGAACTTCTTCCTTGTATTTCGGATCCGGAAGGATGGTCCGCTTCGGAACTTCTCTACGTCTTGGCATGGAAATGGGACTCCTTAAAACTGTTCAGCGGTTCTCGACATCACTTGGGCCGCTTGGCGCCATACTTGGACCGTCTCTGCTTGCGGTTTTTGACGCCAGCCGTGTCCAGGGTGCCGCGGACGATATGATACCGGACACCAGGAAGATCCTTGACACGCCCCCCCCGGATAAGCACAACAGAATGCTCCTGAAGGTTGTGTCCCTCGCCAGGAATATAACTGCTTACCTCATAACCGTTGGTAAGCCTGACCCTGGCAACTTTCCGCAATGCAGAGTTCGGCTTCTTGGGAGTTGTCGTATACACGCGCGTACACACCCCCCTCTTCTGCGGATTTGCTTCAAGGGCGGGCACCTTGCTTTTGGCTACGGGGGCCTTTCGGGGCTTGCGCACCAGTTGGTTTAGTGTGGGCATCTACCATCTCCAAATGCTGAAGGCGACCGTATTCCCGTCGCCAATGAGAGCGCGCATTTTATGGATGCGCGCTGCAACTGTCAAGAAACGCTTGATAGGTAAGTAAGTTATTCTATTCGGCCACTGCAGCTGCGCTGTCGTAGTCACTGGAACCTGGAACATATTCTCCCCGATTCACGCGTCTCCGGTGCTCATGATAGGCCAGCCCCGTTCCCGCTGGAATCAGCCGGCCAACGATCACGTTTTCCTTGAGCCCGCGAAGATCATCCACGCGCCCCGATACCGCTGCCTCCGTGAGAACACGGGTGGTCTCCTGGAAACTCGCGGCTGAGATGAAAGATTCCGTTGACAGGCTTGCCTTGGTAATCCCCAGAAGCATCGGTGCAAATCGGGCCGGCTGCTTTCCGGCGGCATCCAGCGCTGTATTTTCTTCTTCCACCCGAGCCCGGTCGACCTGATCCCCCGTGATGAAGCTGCTGTCCCCACCATAGGTAATCTCAACTTTTCTGAGCATCTGACGGAGAATTACCTCTATGTGCTTGTCGTTGATCCGCACACCCTGAAGCCGGTAGACATCCTGGACTTCATCCACGATGTAGTTTGCAAGGGCATGTACTCCAAGAACCCGAAGTATGTCATGCGGAACCGGCTGACCCTCCACCAGTGGCTCACCGGGACTCACCCTCTCACCCTCATACACGGTCACATGCCGGCCTTTGGGAATAAGGTATTCATGCTGGTCGCCAGACTCGTCTGTAATCACCAGGCGCTGTTTCCCCTTGGTATCTTTCCCAAAACCCACGATTCCAGCGTGCTCCGCAATGATGGCAAAATCCTTCGGGCGCCTCGCCTCAAACAGCTCAGCCACCCGGGGCAGACCTCCAGTAATATCCCTCGTTTTACTGGTACCCACAGGCAGCCTGGCAAGTATGTCCCCCGGGTGCATTTCGGCACCTTCGTGAACGGCTATGATAGCCCGCGGCGGAAGATAATAGCGTGCGGGAAGGTCGGTCCCAGGCAGCTTCAGGTCCTGGCCATGGGCATCCTTCAGTGTGACCACCGGGCGAAGATCCCTGCCGGTTGCAGGCCGCTGCTTGGTGTCAATGACCGCAAGGGTACTTAGACCCGTGATTTCGTCCGTCTGCACCGCCACACTCTGTCCCTCTACTGCGTCCTGGAGGGAGGCAATACCACCTATTTCGCTGACGATTGGGCGCGTATGGGGATCCCACTCCGCAATTCTCTTCCCCGCTGTAACCGCTTCGCCGTCCCCAACCAGGATCGTGGCGCCATATGGGAGCTTGTAACGTTCTTTTTCGCGGCCCTGTTCGTCCGCTACTGCAAGTTCCCCATTACGCCCCACGACAACATGTCGGCCGCTGGGATGGTCTACCCAGCGCAGGCTTGTGTGATAGCGGATAACGCCGCCCTGCTTGATATCGATGCTGCTCTGCGCGGCCGCCCTGCTGGCAGCACCGCCGATATGGAACGTCCGCATTGTCAGCTGCGTACCCGGCTCACCAATCGACTGGGCAGCTATAACACCCACTGCCTCGCCGATATTGACGAGATGTCCACGGGCAAGATCGCGCCCGTAGCACAGCGCGCAGACTCCATGCCTTGAACGGCAGGTTAGCGGAGAACGAACCTTGACGGCATCTACCCCAAGATCATCCAGCTGCCCAAGAAGCTTCTCCGTCAGAAGCGTGTTGCGGGGAATCACGGCCTCACCACTATTCGGATGCAGTATATCTTCGGCTGTGACACGTCCAAGGACCCTTTCACGGAGAGGTTCGATAACCTCGCCACCCTCGACCAGGGGCATCATGGGCAGGCCTTCTTCTGTCCCACAGTCGTGATCCACAACAACCAGATCCTGGGTTACATCAACCAGCCGCCTCGTGAGATAGCCCGAGTTTGCAGTCTTCAGCGCGGTATCGGCCAAGCCCTTGCGAGCGCCATGTGTCGAAATGAAGTACTGCAGGACGTTCAGCCCTTCACGGAAATTCGCCGTAATGGGTGTTTCAATGATGGAGCCATCTGGCTTGGCCATCAGCCCCCGCATGCCTGCAAGCTGGCGGATCTGTGCTGCAGAGCCGCGCGCTCCGGAATCTGCCATCATGAAAATCGAGTTGAAAGAAGCCTGTTCAGCCTGGCTTCCATCCTGCATCGCCACCTGTTCCTTGCTTACACGGTCCATCATCGCTTTGGCTACTTCGTCCGTGGCGCGAGACCAGATATCCACCACCTTGTTGTACCGCTCACCCTCTGTTACCAGACCAGAAGTGTACTGCTCCTGAATGGTTTTGACTTCATCTTCTGCCCTTTCCAGAATGGTGTCCTTTTCCGGGGGCGTCACCATGTCGCCGGCTCCGAAGGAAATCCCCGCGCGGGTAGCCATGCGGTATCCGGTGTACATGAGCTGATCCGCAAAAATCACGGTTTCCTTGACGCCAAGGTTCCGGTAGCACACATTGATCAGCTCTGCAATCGCCTTCTTCTTCAGCACACGGTTGATCACTGAAAATGGGAGGTCGTCGGGCAAAATATCGCTCAGCAGTGCCCTGCCTACCGTAGTTTCTACCCTTTCCTCCCGGAACCGCACAGTAATCCGGGCATGCAGGCCCACCTGCCCTGTCTCATACGCACGCCTGACCTCCGTTGTATCAGCAAAGACCGTCCCCGTTCCTGGCGCATCCAGTCTTTCCTGGCTTACATAGTAAAGGCCAAGGACGATATCCTGGGACGGGACGATAATAGGCTCCCCGTTGGCCGGGCTGAGGATGTTGTTCGTCGACATCATCAGCGTCCGGGCCTCTAGCTGGGCCTCTAGCGACAGCGGCACATGCACGGCCATCTGGTCGCCGTCAAAATCTGCATTATAGGCCGCGCAGACCAGAGGGTGCAGCTGGATCGCCTTGCCCTCTATCAGCACGGGTTCAAATGCCTGGATCCCGAGCCGGTGCAGGGTGGGCGCCCGGTTAAGCATCACTGGGTGTTCCCTGATAACTTCTTCCAGGATATCCCACACTTCAGGCCGTTCCTGCTCCACCAGACGCTTGGCAGCCTTTATCGTTGTCGCAAGACCCCGTTCCTCCAGCTTGTTGAAGATAAACGGCTTGAACAGTTCCAGCGCCATTTTCTTCGGGAGCCCGCACTGATGAAGCCGGAGCTCTGGCCCGACAACAATCACGGAACGGCCGGAATAGTCCACACGCTTGCCGAGCAGGTTCTGGCGGAACCGGCCCTGTTTCCCCTTGATCATGTCCGCAAGAGACTTCAGTGGCCGCTTGTTCGGGCCAGCAATCGCCCGTCCCCGGCGGCCATTGTCCAGCAGGGCATCGACAGCCTCCTGCAGCATCCGCTTTTCATTGCGCACAATGATATCCGGTGCCTTGAGTTCAAGAAGCCGCTTTAGCCGGTTGTTTCGGTTAATCACGCGCCGATAGAGGTCATTGAGATCGGAAGTCGCAAAGCGCCCTCCATCCAGCGGAACCAGGGGTCTCAGGTCCGGTGGGAGGACGGGAAGCACTTCCATGATCATCCACTCTGGGCGATTTCCTGAAGAATCAAAGGCATCAAGAATTTTTAACCGTTTTGCAAGCTTTTTTGTCTTGGTATCAGAGTTGCTTTCCAGCAGCTCCTCACGGATTTTTCCGATCTCTTCCTTTAACGGAATCGACTTGAGGAGGTCCCTGACCCCCTCAGCACCCATTTTGGCAACAAATTCATCCCCATGTTCTTCAAGCGCGTCCAGATACTGGTCTTCGCTGAGGATCTGGCCACGCTCCAGGGGGGTCATTCCTGGCTCAACAACTACATAGGCTTCAAAATAGAGTACACGTTCAATATCCCGCAGCGGCATATCGAGGATCATTCCCATCCGGCTAGGAAGGGATTTCAGAAACCAGATATGCGCAACGGGGCTGGCCAGTTCGATATGGCCCATCCGCTCTCTCCGTACGCGGGCCTGGGTTACCTCAACTCCACACTTCTCGCACACCACACCCCGATGCTTGAGGCGTTTGTATTTGCCGCACAAACATTCGTAATCCTTGATAGGGCCAAATATTTTGGCGCAGAACAGCCCCTCCCGTTCCGGCTTGAAGGTACGGTAGTTTATCGTCTCGGGTTTCTTTACCTCCCCATAGGACCACGACCGGATCTTGTCCGGAGAGGCGATTCCAATCCGGATTGCGTCAAACTCTTCCTGCTGGTCATTCTGCTTGAACAGCTTTAAAAAATTATTCAAGACACCCTTCCTTGTCCGGTACCCGCGGATACTCTAGATGGTTTGTTCGAGTTCAATATCGATGCCCAGTGAGCGCAGTTCCTTCAGCAGTACATTGAAGGATTCAGGCATACCTGCATCCATGCGGAAATCGCCCTTGACAATGGATTCGTACATCTTGCTCCGCCCGGAAACGTCATCCGACTTGACTGTAAGCATTTCCTGCAGGGTATACGCCGCTCCGTACGCTTCCAGCGCCCAGACCTCCATCTCACCAAAGCGCTGTCCGCCAAACTGCGCCTTGCCACCGAGGGGCTGCTGTGTCACCAGACTGTAGGGTCCGGTAGATCGGGCATGCATCTTGTCGTCCACAAGGTGATGCAGCTTCAGCATATACATGTAACCCACCGTCACCGGACGGTCGAACGCCTCACCGCTCCGGCCATCATACAGGGTAACCTGACCGCTACGGGGAAGGCCTGCCAGTTCCAGCATGTCACGGATTTCTTCCTCCGCTGCACCGTCGAAAACAGGCGTTGCCATTGGGACCCCATTGCGGAGGTTTTCTGCGAGGGACGCGATCTCGGTATCATCCAGCGACTCCAGGTCTTCTTTCTTCCCGGAACGGTTATAGATCTCGCCAAGAAACCGCCTCAGTTCCATTGCCGACTTCTGCTGTTCCAGCATCTCCCCAATCCGCCGGCCCAATCCCTTTGCCGCCCATCCAAGATGGGTTTCCAGAATCTGGCCAACATTCATTCGCGATGGCACACCGAGGGGATTCAGAACAATATCCACAGGAGTCCCATCCGCGAGATAGGGCATATCCTCTACTGGGACGATCTTTGAAACCACACCCTTGTTTCCGTGCCGTCCGGCCATTTTGTCGCCTGGCTGCAACTGTCTCTTTACGGCCACATGCACCTTGACCATTTTCAGCACGCCCGGACTCAGGTCATCTCCCTGGGTTAGCTTCCTGCGCTTTTCTTCCAGAACCGAATCCAGCCGCTCCTTCTGCTGGTCCAGCTGGGCACGGACCTGCTCAAGGGCCGCACTGGTCTCCTCACTCCGAAGCCGGATATCGAACCACTGTGCACGCGAAAGGTCCTTCAGGTAGGACTTGGTGACCTTGGTCCCCGCCGCCAACCCCAGTGGCCCGCCTTCGGCAACTTTGCCAAGCAGGAGACGCTCAATCCGCTGATAGGTATCCTGCTCAAAAATCCGGTATTCATCCTGGACATCCTTCCGGATTTTGCGGAGCTGTTCTTCCTCAATGGCCTTCGCCCTGGCATCCTTCTCTATTCCATCCCTCGTAAAGACCTGCACGTCGATTACCGTGCCATACATGCCTGCAGGCATCCTCATCGAATTGTCTTTTACGTCTGAGGCCTTTTCTCCGAAAATGGCACGAAGAAGCTTCTCCTCGGGGGTCAGCTGTGTCTCCCCCTTCGGAGTCACCTTGCCAACAAGTATGTCCCCCGGTGCCAGTTCGGCTCCGATTACGACAATCCCTGACTCGTCAAGATGCCGCAGCGCCCCTTCCGCTACGTTGGGAATATCACGGGTAATTTCTTCTGGCCCGAGCTTCGTGTCGCGCGCGAATACGGAAAATTCTTCAATGTGTATGGTTGTATACCGGTCTTCCGCGACCACACGCTCAGAAATAAGAATCGAATCTTCGAAGTTGTAGCCATTCCACGGCATGAACGCCACCAGAATGTTCTGTCCAAGAGACAGTTCACCAAGCTCTGTACTTGGACCATCAGCCAGTACATCTCCTCGGGCTACGGCATCGCCAACCATCACAATCGGTTTCTGGTTCAGGGTTGTATTCTGGTTGGAGCGCGAATATTTCATGAGGTTGTAGATGTCCACCCCCGGTTCACCCGGCTGGGTTTCCTCATCATTCACCCGCACCACTATCCTGGCCCCATCAATGCTGTCTACCACCCCCCCCCGCCGGGCGGTAATGGCAGCCCCGGAGTCTATTGCCACTACCCGCTCCATACCCGTACCCACGAGCGGGGCGTCGGACCGCACCGTTGGAACGGCCTGGCGCTGCATGTTTGATCCCATCAGAGCGCGGTTTGCGTCGTCGTGCTCAAGAAATGGGATCATGCTTGCCGCGACCGATACAATCTGCCTGGGCGAGATGTCCATCAACTGGACCTGGTCAGGAGAAGCAAGCATCGTTTCATTGCGGTAGCGGCAGGATACAAGCTCATCCACCAGCCTGTGGGATTCATCCAGGGCAGAGTTGGCCTGGGCAATTACATAATTGCCCTCATCGATGGCGCTCAGATAGATGATCTCACCTGTAGCCCTTGTCTCCACCACCCTACGGTAGGGGGTCTCCAGAAAACCGTACGCGTTCGTACGCGCATAGCAGGCAAGGCTGTTGATCAGACCGATATTGGGTCCTTCTGGCGTTTCGATCGGACAGATCCGTCCATAGTGGGTGGGATGGACATCCCGCACCTCAAAGCCGGCCCTTTCACGTGTCAGCCCTCCCGGCCCAAGCGCGGATACGCGGCGCTTGTGCGTAACCTCGGACAGGGGATTGGTCTGATCCATAAACTGCGACAGCTGGCTGGAACCAAAAAACTCGTTGACCACAGCCGCAATCGGCTTCGCATTGATCAGGTCCTGTGGTGTCAGCCCCTCGCTTTCTGCCAGGGCCAGACGGTCCTTTACGGCCCGCTCGACCCGGACCAGTCCAAGCCGGAACTGGTTTTCCATCAGTTCACCTACGGAACGGACACGGCGGTTCCCGAGATGGTCAATATCATCAATTTCGCCTACGCCATTGCGCAAATCAACCAGAACCTTCATCACCGCAATGATATCTTCATTGCTCAGGACACCAGGTCCGGTAATCTCCTCGCGTCCCACCCTGCGGTTAAATTTCATCCGGCCCACCTGGGAAAGGTCATACCGGTCCGTGCTGAAGAAAAGTCCCTGAAATAAATTCTGGGCTGCATCTTTTGACGGTGGTTCGCCAGGGCGCATCAGCCGATAAATTTCCAGCTGTGCCTCGTGGGCGTCCCGTGATGTATCGATTCGCAGCGTCTCCGAGATAAAAGGACCCCGGTCGAGTTCGTTTACATAGAGTGTGCGGACGGATACCGGTGCCATTTTCCGGAGTTTTTTAAGAGCCTCATCATCAAGAAGGTCGTTGGCCTGGAGAACTATCTCTCCCGTGCCCGCATCTACAAGATCATGTCCCACAACCTTGCCGAGCAGAAAGACATCGGGAACCGCGACCTCCAGGGCATCCCCCAGTGCCTGCAGCTCACGTACATGACGCACTGTTATCCGTTTCCCCTTCGCAACAATGGTCTCGCCAGTGTGCGGGTTGAGGATGTCAAACACCGCCATTTCACCCTGCATGCGCTGGGGAACCAGCTGGTAATAGACCGCCCCTTCATCCAGACGGAACACATCCGTGTCAAAGAAAAGTCCCAGTATATCCTCAGTACTGTGCCCGAGCGCACGCAGGAGGACCGTTGCCGGAAGCTTCCGGCGGCGGTCGATGCGGGCATAGAGGTGGTCCTTGGGATCAAACTCAAAATCCAGCCAGGAGCCCCGGTACGGTATAATACGGGCATTGAAAAGAAGCTTTCCGGAAGAATGCGTTTTTCCCCGGTCATGATCAAAGAAAACCCCGGGCGAGCGGTGGAGCTGCGATACAATCACGCGCTCGGTACCGTTGATGATAAAGGAACCGTGCTCGGTCATGAGCGGAAGCTCACCCATGTACACGTCCTGTTCCTTCACATCCTTGATGCGTTTGGCGCCCGTGGCATCATCCTTTTCGTAAAGGGCGAGCCTGAGACGGACCCGCAGTCCTGCACAGAAGGTAACCCCGCGCTGCCGGCACTCCACCACATCGAAAACCGGTTTTTCGAGTCGGTAGGAAACGTAATCAAGACTGGCATTCCCGGAATAGCTCTCCATCGGGAAAAGCGAACGGAATACGGCTTCAAGCCCTATGTCCCTGCGTACCGCCGGGGACACATCTGCCTGAAGAAACTCCCGGTACGAATCCATCTGGGTTGCCAGCAGGTAGGGGACCTGTAGAATACTCTGGCTCTTGCCAAAATCTTTACGAATCCGTTTCTTTTCAGTAAAAGAGTAGGCCATGAGTGCTCCGCGCGACGCTCGCTTCAGTCGGGATCAACAAGTGACGGAAACCGCCAATAATGAGGGGCTGGCAACGTCACCGTCGCCAGCCGGAAATACCAATGCCTGGTGTTACTTGATTTCTGCCTCGGCACCCGCTTCAACCAGCTGTGCCTTGATGCTATCGGCCTCAGCCTTGGCAATGCCTTCCTTGACAGGCTTGGGCGCACCATCAACCAGATCCTTGGCCTCCTTGAGTCCGAGTCCGGTAATCGCACGTACCACCTTGATCGTATTGACCTTGTTGGCACCAGCGGCAGTCAGGATGACGTCAAACTCAGTCTGTTCCTCGACCGCAGCCGCCGCTTCACCGCCACCTGCACCCGCACCCGCGGGGGCCGCAACCGCGACCGCAGCAGCAGACACGCCAAATTTTTCTTCCATGTCCTTGATCAGTTCAGAGAGCTCAAGAACAGTCATGCCGGCAATGGCATCCAGAATTTCCACTTTGCTTAGAGACATCTGTCATACTCCTAAATAGTTGCAAAATTTATACTGCAGCCTGATCGCGTATTGCAGCGAGTGTGCGGACAAAGCGTCCGGGTACCTCATTGAGGGTACGCACAAAAGTGGAGACTGGAGCCTGCATGGTACCCATCAGCCTGGCAATCAGCTCCTCTCTGGAGGGCATCTTGCTCAGCTGCTGGATAGCCGGAGCATCCATGGCCTTATTGCCAAGGGCTCCTCCGGTGATAACAAACTTGTCGTTGCGCTTGGCAAAATCAGACATAAGTTTTGCCAGGGCAACAGGATCCTCGCTTGTCGCAAAGACCACGGGCCCCACCAGAAATTCCTCCATCACCGAGAAACCGGTTCCGGACAGGGCGCGCTTCAGCAGCGTGTTTTTCACCACCTGAACATAGACTCCCTGCCTGCGGGCACCAGACCGCAGGTCAGTCATCTGTGCTACTGTCAGCCCTCGATATTCAGCTACGGCTGCAGCCTGCATGTTCACCAGCTTTGCTTTCAGGGCAGCAACTACCTGTTCCTTTTCTGCGAGTTTTAGACTCACGAATTGCTACCTCCCATTTGGACAGAGGCGGCCAAAATTCTTTGGCGCGCCGTCGCCTACGCAGGGTAAAACTGCTTTTAAGGCTGCTTATGCCCCCTGCGGTCTTTGAACGCCGGCTTGCGCCGACTCTTCCACCACCTTGGCGGAATTCTTACAGCCCCGCCGGGTCAACCGGTACTCCCGGGCCCATAGTCGGGTTAATGCTGATTTTGCGAATGTACACGCCCTTGCTTGCGGAAGGCTTGGCCTTCTTCAGACTGTCCAGTAGCGCAAGGAAGTTTTCGCGCAAATCGTCCACCGAAAATGAAGCCTTGCCAATACTGCTGTGCACGATTCCGCCTTTGTCCGCACGGTACCGTACCTGTCCGCCCTTGGCGTTCTGCACCGCTGTCCGCACATCGGCTGTCACTGTACCAACCTTCGGGTTGGGCATCAGACCCCGCGGGCCCAGCACCGGGCCCAGCGCACCAACAATCCGCATTGCATCGGGCGTGGCGATCACGACGTCAAAATTCATCTGCCCGGCCTTCACCTGATCCGCCAGATCTTCCATTCCGACAAGATCTGCGCCCGACTCACGGGCAGCCACCGCATTTTCGCCCGAGGCAAACACCGCCACACGCATGGTTTTTCCGGTTCCCTTCGGCAGAACCACAGCACCCCGGACCACCTGGTCCGACTTTCTGGGATCAATCCCGAGCCCCACCGCCACATCAACAGATTCGTTGAACTTGGCCGTGGCAGTGTTTTTTACCAGCGTCAGCGCCTCATCCAGAGGAAAACGCTGCGTCCGGTCTACCGCTTCCCTTAGGGCAAGTACCCGCTTTGATTTACGCGCCACTTTCCTATCCCTCCACCGTCAGGCCCATACTCCGGGCAGTGCCACGGATACTCCGCTTGGCGGCCTCCAGGTCTTGGGTGTTGAGATCCTGCAGCTTGGTCTTGGCGATTTCCTCAACCTGGGCCTCTGTTACCTTCCCTACCTTGCTGGTATTCGGACGCCCACTGCCACTCTTCAATCCCGCGGCCTTCAGCAGAAGGACCGGTGCGGGAGGAGTCTTTATCTCAAATGTAAAGCTTTTGTCCGCAAAAACCGTAATGATCACCGGGAGCGGAAGACCAGGCTCAACCCCTTGGGTCTGGGCGTTAAAGGCCTTGCAGAACTCCATAATGTTCAGTCCCCGCTGTCCCAGAGCTGGCCCGATTGGCGGGCTGGGATTTGCCTGTGTGGCTTTCACCTGCAGCTTGATGTAGCCAGTAATTTTCTTAGCCATAGTCTCTCCATGAGGTGCATGCGCCCAAAGGCTCCCTCAGCCAAACCGGTCAGATTTTTTCCACCTGACCAAAATCGAGTTCTACCGGTGTAGAACGACCAAAAATTGTGACAGATACCCGCAGCTTGCTTTTTTCGAAGTTAACTTCTTCTACAACCCCATTGAAATCCTTGAACGGTCCCTCAACCACACGGACCTGTTCGCCAGCTTCAAAGGTAAATTTCGGCCGGGGCTTTTCCACGCCTTCCCTGATCCGGTCCAGAATTGCCGCAGCTTCCGCCTCGCTCAGGGGATGCGGCCTTCCAACGGAACCTCCGACAAATCCGGTGACGCGCGGGGTACTTTTCACCAGGTGCCAGGTCTCGTCGTTCATCTCCATCTGGACAAGGACATAGCCAGGGTAGAACATTCTCTGGGAAGTCGTTTTCTGGCCATTCCGCATTTCGACCACTTCTTCGACAGGCACCAGAATCTCGCCAAACTGGTCGCCGAGGCCTTCACGGCGGGCCCGCTCACGGATATCCGCCTGTACCCGCTTTTCGAAACTGGAAAAGGCATGCACCACATACCAACGCATTGTCATGATTACACGCCTCCCAGCGCCAAACGGACGATTGCCAGCAGGGCCATATCAACCACCCAGAGAAACAGGGCAATCACGACAATCAGGCCGAGCACGACCGCCGTGCTGCGCAGCACTTCATGGCGCGAAGGCCACACCACCTTGAGCAGCTCGCCATACGATTCATGAAAAAAAGCCACCAGACCACGCGCGCTCACGCTGCTGGCAAATACCGCGAGCGCCACCAGCAGACCGGCAGCCAGCGCCAGGGCTGGGTAATAGGCGCCATAGTGCAGCGGTATCAGGAAATAGGCGAACACTCCCAAGGCAGCCAGAAATGCCGCGGTATAGAGCTTCACTTTTTCCGTCATGAACACTACACCTTAAAATAGTGGCAGGGCAGGAGGGGATCGAACCCCCAACCTGCGGTTTTGGAGACCGCTGCTCTACCAGTTGAGCTACTGCCCTGCAGAAACAGGACGGTGACCCAGAAAGATCACCGCCAGCGATTGCAAACGTCTTACCGGAAACGGTGAGCGCCCTTACTCCACCACCTTGGACACGACACCCGCACCAACCGTCCGGCCGCCTTCACGGACCGCAAACCGCAGTCCCTCTTCCATCGCGATCGGGGCAATCAGCGCAACCTTGAACTGCACATTATCCCCGGGCATCACCATCTCAACGCCTTCCGGAAGCTCCACCGCTCCCGTAACGTCCGTCGTCCGGAAATAGAACTGGGGACGGTAGCCATTGAAGAATGGCGTGTGACGACCACCCTCTTCCTTGGACAGCACATACACTTCCGCCTCAAAACGGGTGTGCGGCTTGATGCTCCCCGGCTTGGACAGCACCTGCCCGCGCTCCACGTCATCCTTCTTGGTACCACGCAGCAGCACACCCACGTTGTCGCCCGCCTGGCCCTGATCCAGAATCTTCCGGAACATCTCCACACCGGTCACCGTCGTCTTGCTTGTCGCACGGATCCCCACAATCTCCACTTCGTCGCCAACCTTGACAATCCCGCGCTCAATCCGGCCCGTCACCACCGTTCCACGGCCAGAGATGCTGAACACATCCTCGATCGGCATCAAAAAGGTCTTGTCCACAGGACGCTCAGGAATCGGAATATAGCTGTCCATCGCTTCCGCCAGCTTGATGATCGCAGGCTCCCCAATGTCGCTCTGGTCCCCTTCCAGCGCCTTCAGGGCAGAACCGATCACCACAGGAATGTCATCCCCCGGAAACTCGTACTTCGACAGCAGCTCCCGCACTTCCATCTCGACCAGCTCCAGCAGCTCGGCATCGTCCACCATGTCCGCCTTGTTCAGGAAGACCACGATGTACGGTACCCCCACCTGCCTCGCAAGCAGAATATGTTCACGCGTCTGTGGCATCGGACCATCGGCAGCCGAGCAGACAAGGATCGCTCCATCCATCTGCGCCGCACCCGTAATCATGTTCTTCACATAGTCCGCATGCCCGGGACAGTCCACATGGGCATAATGACGGTTCGCCGTCTCATACTCCACATGCGATGTCGCAATCGTAATACCACGGGCACGCTCTTCCGGCGCATTGTCAATCTGGTCGTAAGCACGAACCTCACCACCAAACTTCGCCGACAGCACCTTCGTCAGCGCCGCCGTCAACGTAGTCTTGCCATGGTCCACATGACCAATCGTCCCCACATTTACATGCGGCTTCGTCCGCTCAAACTTTCCCTTGGACATCAGACCCTCTCCAAAAAGCCAGACCCTAAAAGATACGACGAAAATGGAGCCCACAACCGGATTTGAACCGGTGACCTCTTCCTTACCAAGGAAGTGCTCTACCTACTGAGCTATGTGGGCCTGCATTTGGAGCGGGTGATGGGAATCGAACCCACACCATCAGCTTGGAAGGCTGAGGTTCTACCATTGAACTACACCCGCATGGCCGAGGCCGACAACCTCACAGCAACTTTTTAATGGTGGAGGGGGGAGGATTCGAACCTCCGAAGGCAGAGCCGTCAGATTTACAGTCTGATCCCTTTGACCGCTCGGGAACCCCTCCTAACAGTAGCTGCGCATTATCCGGTCAATGCCTCACGCCTGTCAACCAATCCTCTACCCCGCCGGCTTCTGTCGCAGAGCACCCCAAAACCAGCCTTCCCTTGACTTCGTTGTCGTTTTACAACATGCTTTTACAGTTGAATTCCGCTGAGCTCGCCTGGCAGCGGTCCTATAAGTGTTATGAGGAGGGTACAATAATGAAGTCCATCAGCAAGCGCCTAGCAGTTATGGCTTCCATAGCGGCCGGCTTTTCCGGTTCGACGGCATTTGCCGAAGGGTACAGCGGTTACGCCATCAATGGCCAGGGGAAACCCGTAGTCACAGAAAATGGCCAGTGTGTGCGCGGTGGCCGGCCCCATGCCAACGGCCCGGTTCCAGCCTACTGTGCACCCAAAATGGCACCTGTAGCGGCTGCTCCGGCACCCGTACCAGCCCCCCAGACAGCCCCCGCGCCCATTGCACCCGTGGAGCAGACTGTTCTTATCAGCAAGCCCATCACCATTACCGGGATCAATTTCGAATTCAATTCCTACAAGCTTCTCAGCCGTGACATCCGGGTCCTGGACGAAGTGGCCGCCTTCTCCAAAAAACATCCCGGGGCAGTACTGGATGTCAATGGCTATTGCAGCAAGGTGGGCAGTTACGGGTACAACATGAAACTTTCCCGGAAAAGGGCCGGAAGCGTTGCCCATTATCTTGAGCGGCATGGCGTCAGCCGCACCAGGATGCTGCTTAAAGGACATTCCTATAATGATCCCGTTGCCACCAACGCGACCGCACAGGGACGGTTCCTCAACCAGAGAGTAGAAATCAATTCAAGTGTCAAGGTGCAGAAAACGGTCGTGAAGTAGCAGCCCCAACAGCCTGATCCGGGCCCCTCACGGGGCCCGTTTTTGCGTAATTCCTTATCCCTTTCCCGCCCCGGCATGCTAGAATCAGGCGCATGCGCCAGTCCTACCTGCGAATACTCCGTATTTTTGAAATTGCCCGCGTCCTTGCCCGCTACCGACTGGACGAAGTCCTATATTTTCTCCCACCCCTGAAACCTTACCAGGCGCTGCTCAAAACCAACCCGTTCCGCTGGCTCGCACCCCACCCGCAGCACACGTTTGGGACGAGGCTCCGGATGGCGCTGGAAGATCTTGGTCCCACCTTCATCAAGTTTGGGCAGATGCTGTCCACAAGGCGGGATCTGCTACCGGACGAAATCACCCTTGAGCTTGCACGGCTGCAGGATGCAGTGCAGCCCTTTGCGCCTGATAAGGCACGTGACATGGTCGCGGCTTCCCTGCACCGGCCTATTGAAGATATCTTTGCCCACTTCGAGCCGGAGGCCGCGGCCGCAGCTTCTATTGCCCAGGTCCATTTTGGTGTGCTCCGCGATGGACGGCCTGTGGCGGTCAAAATCCGCCGGCCAGGCCTCCGCCGGGTCATCGACCAGGATCTTGGCATTCTTGCCTGGCTTGCCGACCTGGCTGAGCGCTATTCACAGGAGGGCAGGCGCCTCCGTGCCAAAGCCGTAGTGGGCGAGTACGCCAAGACAATCCTCGGAGAACTGGACCTCCTCCGGGAAGCGGCAAATGCGAGCCAGCTGCGCCGAAATTTCGCCAACGAACCCGACCTTCTCTATGTCCCCGAAATATACTGGGATTACTGTACTCCTGAAGTACTGGTGATGGAGCGCATAGAAGGCATACAGATTGGCCAGCGGGAGACTCTTAGGGCCGCCGGTATCAATTTTGACCAGCTTTCCCGCCGTGCGGCCGAGATTTTTTTTAGGCAAGTCTTTCGTGACTCTTTTTTCCATGCTGACATGCACCCCGGGAATATTTTTGTTGATCCCCGAAACGGGCGTTTTATTGCAGTTGATTTCGGGATCATGGGGAGCCTGGATGCGGGAAGCCAGCATTACCTTGCAGAAAACATGGTCGCTTTCTTTAATCGTGACTACCGTCGGGTTGCCGAGGCCCATATAGAGGCAGGCTGGGTTCCCGGCGATACGAACATACAGGATTTTGAAACTGCCATCCGGGCCATAGCGGAACCCGTTTTCGAAAAGCCTCTTAATGAAATTTCTGTTGCGCAGCTTCTCCTCCGCCTGTTCCAGACCACTCGCCAGTTCCAGATGCAGACCCAGCCCCAACTGCTCCTGCTGCAGAAGACGCTCGTAAATGTCGAAGGAATCGCCCGTGATTTTAATCCCTCGCTGAATATCTGGGAGGTGGCCACCCCGCTACTGCGCGACTGGCTCAGCAGGCAGCGCGGTCCCCAGGCATGGTGGCTGGAACTCCAGAAACATGTCCCACAATGGGGTCTGGTCATGCCTGAACTACCTGAGCTTCTGCACGGAATCCTGCTAAAAACCCATCGGGGAGAAATGCCACTTACCCTGCGAAACGATTCGCTTGAGGGAATACGTTCAGAAATTCGCAAAGGGTTCAGCCGGTTGGCCATAATAGGTGGTACCATATCCATTCTGGTTTCCGCCGCGATCATCCTTGCACTGGAGCACCGCCTGAATTCTACGGTCATGGATCTCCCTATCTGGATCTGGCTGATCATCACTCCGCTCCTGGGCTGGCTACTAGGCTCATGGATGCGCCGGACCTATGTACCCGGACGTTAATCCAAAACCACGGAGGCTCCGATTGAGATGTGGATACTCGCTTCGTTTGTAATAGCTGTCGTGGCAGTCCTCTTCGCAGCCCAGAACAGCAGCATCGTAACCGTCCAGTTTCTAAGCTATTTCTTCCAGCAGTCTCTTGGCGTAGTTATACTCGTGGGTTTTGTTTCCGGAATCCTGGCAAGCCTGCTTGGCTACCTGCCGTCCTTCCTTCGCGGCCACTGGCGCATCCGCCGGTATAACCGGCAGATCTCAGAACTTGAAAGCCGGCTAGCCGCCGAAACTGGAAAACGGGAGTCACTGGAGAAAGAGTGCACACTCCTCGAGTCCAGGCTTGCCGCCAATACTGCGCCGGTGGGGACTGGGGGCACCCATGGCCCTGGACCGATCCCCGGGGGGTAATCCCCGGGAAACATCCCCTTCTGCAGCTTACTTCCCCGGCGCAGCCGGATCTGCAGCCTTTACCACTTTCCTGTCCGCATTTTTCAGAATGCCGAGATTCTTCCTGGCCTGAAGAACGCCCTGCCCGGCGGCTTCCCGCCACCAGAAAGCGGCTTTCTGCGAATCCCTCGGAACTCCTTTCCCAAAATAATAGAGATTTCCAAGGTTATATTGGGCAGCACCAATGTTCTGCCGGGCTGCCCGCTTCCACCAATAGGCTGCACGGACATAATTCTGCCTCAGACCCTGGCCGAAGTAGTACTGGCTGCCCAGGTTGTACTCGGCCTTCGCGTAGCCGTGGTGCGCTGCCTTCCTGAACCACCGGGCTGCCACGGCATAGTTTTGGGGAACGCCCTCCCCCAGTGCACTGCGGGTTCCTATGCTGTTCTCGAGCCTCGCAGCCGTAAGGACAGAGGAGGATTTGACCGTACTGGCCCCGGTTTTCTGGAGGGAGGCCGCAAGCACACGCGGAGCAGCAAACAGCGGGAGTACTACGCCTGGCAGCACAAGCAATTTCAGAACAGAACCAAGACTAACATCCAGACCTATTTTCATTTTTTCGATCCCAATCAAACCTGCGCACTTATCACGCCCATGCGGGCGCTGCTGATTTCCCATGCTACCCCGCCCGACGGGAACTGCCCCGGAAGCCGGAGGCTTACCCGCCGCCATGGCGTTCACTGCCATCCCCCTGCCGCTCTGCCAGTCGCCATTCGGAGGCCAGCCGGTCCAGGACAGCATTGACAAACCGGTGCCCCTGATCGGCACCGAAGGCCTTGCCCAACTCTATTGCCTCGTTAATTACCACCCGGTATGGGGTCTCCGGAAGATGGCGCAGCTCAAAAGCCGCGAGACGGAGGATTGCCCTTTCCACTTCACTGATCTCGTCACCCCAGCGCCGGTCGGTCACAGCAGCAGCAATTGCCGGGTCAAGATCAGCAATGCCAGGGCAGATTCCATTCCAGACCTTTTCAAAGAAAGCCCGGTCCGCATTCTGTAAACGTTCCGGATCCGCAAGAAACTGCATGGCAATATCCGGGCAGGATGCCGGATTGATCTGCCACTGGTACAGTGCCTGAACCAGCGCCTCGCGGGCGAGATGACGTCGGCTGGGAGATTTCATGCCTTAAAGCTGTTTCAGCAGCTGGGCCATTTCCATGGCCGTCATGGCAGCATCAAAACCCTTGTTCCCGGCTTTGGTCCCGGCCCGTTCAATAGCCTGCTCTATGCTGTCCGTAGTCAGCACGCCGAACACGACGGGCACCCCCGTCTCCAGGCCAACCTGGGCGATTCCCTTGGCCACTTCCCCGGCCACGTAGTCAAAATGGGGGGTACCACCCCGTATTACCGCCCCCAGGCAAATCACGGCATCGTAGCGGCCAGAGCGTGCGATCTGCCTTGCAATCAGCGGGATCTCGTATGCACCAGGGCTGTATACAATATCGATCTGCTCTTCGGTCGCACCGTGCCGCTTCAGCCCATCCACCGCGCCGTACTCCAGCTGCTGGGTTACAAAGCTGTTGAACCGACTGACAAGCAGTGCAAACCTCTGCCCGGAGTCGACTTTCAGCGCGCCTTCAATCCGCTGCATCATGCTGTTTTCTCCCGATCCATAAATGGTATCTGTCCTACAATCTCCAGCCCGAAACCCGCAATTCCCCGGTACTGGAAATTGCTGTCACTAAGCACTAGCGCGCGGCGCACTCCAATGTCGGTCAGAATCTGGGCACCGATACCGTAAGTTCTGAGAACCCTGCCTTTGTCCCCAGCCTGGCCTGGGCCTCTGGGTAGCCGCGGAAGGGCCTCAATCTGTTCCCGGATGCAATCTGGGTGTTCTGGATGCTGGAGATACACGAGGACACCGGAGTCTTCATCCTGGATCCGCTCCAATGCCCGCGCTACCGGCCCCTGAGAACCCAAGAAAAGATCCGTCAACGATTTGCCCACCTGGACACGAACCAGAACCGGTTCCTGCTGCCTGTTCACCTCTCCCTTGACCAGGGCAAAATGGGTTTCCTGGGTGACCCAATCACGATAGAAGTGCAGCGTGAAATCGCCATAGGGTGTATGCCAGGGACCAGAGGCCTCACGCACGACAATTTTTTCCCGCTCCAGCCGGTACCGTATCAGGTCCGCAATGGTACCGATTTTCATTCCATGCTTTGCAGCGTATGGAATCAGATCCGGGAGACGGGCCATTTCCCCATTTTCATTCAGGATTTCACAAATCACTCCCGCAGGCCTGCAGCCCGCCAGGCGGGCCAGATCAACTGCGGCTTCCGTATGCCCGGCCCGCACCAGAACACCCCCAGGCTCTGCAGCCAGAGGAAAAATATGGCCTGGCATGACGATATCCTCAGGGCCCGCATCGTCCGCAATCGCTGCAAGAATGGTGGCCGCCCTGTCCGCTACCGAAATTCCTGTTGTTACGCCCCTTGCCGCCTCAATGGAAACCGTAAAAGCGGTGCCGAGCTGGGCCGTATTGTGGCTGACCATCTGGGGCAACCGTAGCTGGTCGCAGCGCTCGCGGGTAAGCGGAAGGCAAACCAGTCCACGCGCATGGCGTACCATAAAATTTATCGCATCCGGGGTCGCAAACTCCGCGGCCATAACCAGGTCGCCCTCATTCTCCCGGCCCTCGTCGTCCATCAGAATGGCCATCCGTCCTGCTGCAATTTCAGAGATAATCTCTTCTGCGGGACTAATTTCAGGCTCACTCATGCAGGGTATCCTTTGGAGGCAAGGCCTTCGACGCTGAAAGCAGATTCTACACCGCCAGATGCCCGGGAAACCAATGCAAGCCGCTCCAGATAGCGGGCCAGAAGATCGACCTCAAGATTCAGCTCCTGACCCACCTTCCAGAATTTGGCCGTGGTCCTTTCCAGGCTGTGGGGGATGAGATTGAGCTCGAAACTGGCTTTTAAAACGGCATTGACGGTAAGACTGATACCGTCGACACAAATGCTGCCCTTGGAGGCGATGAAACGCATCAGGTCTGCCGGAGCCTCAATATGGTATATCAGGGATCTCCCCGATGGCCGGAAAGCACGCAGCCTGCCAATGCCATCCACATGGCCGGCAACAAGATGACCCCCTAGCCGGTCCGATAATCGCAAGGCCTTTTCCAGGTTTACTGGAGCTCCCTGATCCAGTTTGCCCAGGACCGAGCGGTGCAGGGTTTCCCGGGAAACATCCACGGCAAAGGCCTTGGCCTCAAGATTGACTACGGTCAGGCACACACCGGAGACAGATATGCTATCTCCCAGCCGTACGTCGTCCAAAAGCAGGTCCATGGCGTTTATACACAGCCTGCGATCTCCGCCCACAGCCTGTTTTTCCCGGATGCGGCCAACCGCCTCGATAATTCCGGTAAACATCAGCGGTTCTTCGCCAGCGGATACATTCGCAGCTTCACGTCATTACCCAGATGAAGAACCTCTTCCAGGCGCCAGCGTGGAATTTCGGCGAGTGAATCATAAGGCCCCATACTGACAAAAGGCAGCGCATTTTCTCCCAGGACCAGCGGTGCCACATAGATCAGCCATTCATCCACCAATCCGCCTTCTATGAGACTGGTGGCAATCCTCCCGCCACCTTCCACAAGAATCTCGTTGATTTCGCGCGCGGCCATAACAGACATAAGGTGATGAAGATCAATCCCTCTCCCATACCGGTCCTGTTCCATCGCAACGAGATGGGCTCCTGCCCGCAGCAGGGCCGATTTTTCGTGGCTCGCCTGTACCGACTCTCCATGCAATATCCAGACTTCTCCAGGCGTTTGCAGAAGAGCGGCATCTGCCGGCGTACGAAGCAGGGAATCCAGAACGATTTTCACAGGGTAGCGCCAGGGCGCTGGCTCCATGCGTGGTGCCAGGCGAGGATTATCAGCCAGAACGGTACCGACGCCTGCCAGTATGGCACTTGCCTGCGCCCTTTCCTTCTGGACGTCCTCCTGGGCCACCTTTCCGGTCAGCCACTGGCTCTCGCCACTGGCCAAAGCAAGCTTGCCATCCAGACTGACGGCCTGTTTGAGACGTACCCAGGGCCGTCCGCGTGCCATCCGGCTGACAAAACCCGGATTCAGGGCCGCTGCGGCAACAGGCAGGCATGGCCCGTCAACCGCCACTCCAGCAGCGCGCAGGGCCGAAACTCCTTTTCCGGAAACCAGTGGATTGGGATCCTCCATACCTATTACCACCCGTTTCACCCCTGAAGCGATAATGGCGTCCGTACAGGGTGGAGTACGGCCCTGATGGCAGCAGGGTTCCAGCGTCACATACAGCGTTGCGCCTGTGGCGGCCACCCCGGCTTCCGCAAGGGCAAAAATTTCGGCATGCGATGCACCCGCGCGCAGATGCGCTCCCTGGCCAACAACCTTCCCCCCCTGCACAACCACCGCACCAACCCGGGGATTGGGATGGGTGGAAAAACGGCCCGCCTCCGCCATGGCAAGAGCCGTGGACATATGGGTTTCGTCATCCACATTAATCATGGTCAGGAATTCAGCCGCCGGACTCTTCGGAATCGGCATTCCCCTGCAGGCGGGCAATTTCAGCACTGAAGGCGTTAACATCCTCAAAGCGCCGATATACAGACGCAAACCGTACATAGGCTACAGGATCCAGATGCCGTAACGCGGCCATCACAAGGTCCCCTATCCTGCGTGCCGGTATTTCGCGCTCCCCACTGCTACGGATCTGCCGTTCAATATCCCTCAGGGCTATGTCCACCTGCCCGGTGGAAACCGGCCTTTTACTGAGAGCCCGGGTAAGGCCGGACTGAAGCTTTTCCTGCCTGTAGGGCTCACGCCGGCCATCTGCCTTGACCACCATGGGGAAAGCCAGTTCAGCCCGCTCAAAGGTGGTAAACCTCTGGCCGCATTGGGGACACTCTCTCCGGCGGCGGACTGTCTCCCCGTCATCGGCCAGACGGGAATCCACGACCCTCGTATCTTCAAAGCTGCAGAACGGGCAGTGCACCGTCAACCATAAACCGGGAAACGCCGGCACAGGTCCAGCATTTCGTTCTTCACACTGGCCAGTACCTGGCTATCTCCCGGGGCATCCAGAACGTTGGCGATTCCCTTCCCTAAAGCCAGCATCTCCTCCTCTCCAAATCCCCGGGTAGTCACTGCTGGCGACCCGACACGGATACCGCTGGTAACTGCAGGTGGCCGAACATCAAAAGGCACGGCATTTTTATTGACCGTAATATTTGCCTGCCCAAGGGCTTCCTCTGCTTCTTTTCCGGTGACCTGTTCTCCGAGATTCAGCAGAAAAAGATGGTTGTCGGTGCCTCCGGAAACAGCGTGATATCCCCGCTGTGCCAGTACCGCCGCGAGGCGCCGGGCATTGTCCACAACCCTGGCCTGGTAGCTCGTGAATTCCGGCTGCAGCGCCTCCTGGAAAGCCACCGCCTTGGCCGCGATTACATGCATCAGTGGACCGCCCTGAATTCCTGGAAAAATCAGAGAATTGACTTTCTTTGCGTACTCGCTCCTGCAGAGAATAAGCCCCCCTCTTGGCCCACGCAGGGTCTTGTGGGTTGTAGAGGTCACAAAATCGGCATGGGGTACCGGGCTGGGATGCAGGCCCGCTGCCACCAGACCTGCAATATGCGCCATATCTACAAGGAGATATGCCCCAACAGACTTCGCTATTTTGCCGATCCTGTCGAAATCGATTATCCGGGAGTACGCGCTGGCCCCGGCCACGATCATCCTGGGCCGTTCCCGCTCGGCCATTTCCGCCATGGCGTCATAGTCAATCCGGCCATCCTCGGCCCGGACACCATAAGCGACCACATCAAAAATTTTTCCTGAAAGATTGACCTTGGCACCATGGGTCAGGTGACCACCATGCGCAAGACTCATGCCCATGATTTTGTCGCCTGGACTCAGCACCGAGAAATATACCGCCTGGTTTGCCTGGGAACCGGAATGCGGCTGGACATTGGCATGCTCAGCGCCGAAAAGACGGAGGGCGCGGTCAATGGCAAGCTTTTCCACCTCATCCACATACTCGCAGCCACCGTAGTAGCGCTTTCCCGGATAGCCCTCCGCATATTTGTTCGTCAGGACCGATCCCTGGGCCGCCATTACCATCGGACTGGCGTAATTCTCGGAGGCAATAAGCTCCACATGCTCTTCCTGTCTCCGTGCCTCACCTTGCATGGCCTCCCAGAGCGCAGGGTCGAAGCCGGAAATACCCATGGATTTGGAAAACATGACAGCTCCTTAGACAGCCCTAAATGCGCGCAACACTAGCAAGAACTTCCCCCCTGAACAAGCGCAAATTCCGGCACATGGCATGAATTCCACTCATCCTGCCCTGACTTTCCGATGCCGGACCTGCAGCACAGGCATTCGCACCCTCTCGCGCCTGCGGCGCGGCGGCCTCTGCTTGTTTGCAAAAATATCTTCGTACGCCACATGGACGATCGGGGGACCCAAAATCCAGACTGCCAGACCCAGCCAGGCCTGCGAAAACTCGGGCAGAAGAACACTGCTGACGAGCAGGATCCCCCACAGGCCAATGAGAGGATCCCGCAGTTCCCGACGGAAAAGCAGGGCCAGACTGGTTTCAACCTCTGCCTCAATCCAGCCGTGCCCCTTGTGCAGGGCTAGCGCAACGCCAAAAAAGGCAGGAGAAAACCAGAAATAGGGCATCATCGCAAGGTCACTGAAACGCTCGCAGAAGCCAAACCACCACCCCCAGAATCCGGTCATGGCGGTCTGCGCGTGCCACCCGTCATGGATTCCGGAAAGGATGGCACCAATAATCACGGTATCCCGTCCAAAGCTGGCGACCATGCCAAATATGGCCAGCAGCATTCCCCAGAGGACAGCCACTTCCAGGGCATGCCAGATCTGCCGCCTGGTGTAGGCCTGACCATCGCAGTGCCCCGCCAGATGCAGACCCACGAGCAGCCCAAGAGGCGCCAGCGCATCCATCAGCCAGTCTGGAAAAGGAACAGCCGCCACCGCGATAGCCGGGAGAGCAAAAACTGCCCAGGCACGGGGAGCTGAACCTACAATTTCTGCACCTCCGGTTACCCAGCCACCCATCCGGTGGACCCATTGCCAGCCCAAAATTTCCCCTCCTGCATCGCTCCTACAGATTTTTGACATTCTAGTGAAGGCACGATACAAACTCAAAACGCAACATTTCCATTCCCAGTTGGGAATTCACTCCGGAGCAGAACATGGCACCGCTTCCCGAGCGGCGAGATCAGGTACGTCTGGCCCATTCACGTCTTATTCACCAGATCGTTGCGGCCTGCCAGAATGCCGGAGCCCTCCCGGCCGCAGAAGAAAGTCTGCGCGTTGCGGATGCCAATGGCTGGGACGGGCTCGCAGCCAGCCTGCAGCGCATCCTGGACGGTCGCCGGGACAGCGCCGCCCTCCTCCAGGGCCTTGATGAAGAGGATTCGATTATTGTGGAAAGTGTTCTTGCGGGCCTGCAGGATCCCGGGTGCCTGCCACCTGCCGGATCCGCCAGCGACCCCAGTTTTGCAGCACCTGGAATTGCAGGTATCGTTGTGGCAGCACGGCGTGGCGACCAGCAGGCCCTGCAGTGGCTGGGGCTCATGGCCACGCAGATGCAGCATTCCGGGGGGGACATGGCGAAAATTGGGGCCTGCCTTGGCCCACTGTCACGGGGACAGAACAGCGTCCTCAATCTGGGCAAGGGGATGGGCCATGCAGGCTGTAGCCTTCTGTACCAGATCCTTGAGGAAATCACCAAACTTCAGCCCCAGTAAACCCGGAGGAGGCTGGACGTTGAGATGCACCGGCCAGGAGCCTAACATGGCATGTGTGGTCCTTTACGCGGGTTCATGACAAGGAAAGGGTGATAGAGCATGGCGTCCAACGCCTTTGTCATAGATGTCAATCTGGCCAACTTTCCGGATTCCGTTCTAGCAGAATCCGGAAGACGGCCTGTTGTGGTTGATTTTTGGGCTCCCTGGTGTGGACCATGCAAAACATTGGGTCCCATACTTGAAAAACTCGCCGAGGAAATGCGTGGTGCTTTCCTTCTTGCCAAGGTCAATTCCGACGAAAATCCGGAACTGTCCCGGCAGTACCAGGTACGCGGGATCCCTGCAGTAAAGGTTTTTCGTGATGGACGGCCCGTTGATGAATTTACGGGTGCGCTTCCCGAAAGCGCCCTGCGCCAGTTTCTTTCGAAGATCGTGCCACCAGCTGGGGATGAATTCCGCAGGCAGGGAGTGGACGCCATCAAGGACGGACGGACGGAAGAGGCCCAGGCACTCTTTCACAGGGCCCTGGAAATCAACCCGCGAAATGACCTGGCGCGACTGGAGCTTGCCCGCATGCTCCTCCAGGCAGGCCAAACAGAATCTGTCCAGGAGCAGATCTCCGCCATGTCCCCCACCTTCCAGCTGGAAGACAGCGTGGAATCGCTCCGGGCCCTGATGGAATTTTCGCAGGAGATCCGGAACGCCCCCGACATGGCAGAGCTTGAGAGGAAGCTCGCAACTACCACCGGTGACCCCCAGGCCCAGGCCATGTACCAGCATGCCCTGCAGCTTCTCACACGTGGCGAGGAGGGAAAAGCCATGGAGGAACTGCTCGAAATGGTTCGGAGGCACCGTCACTACCAGAACGATCTTGCCCGGAAAACTTTGCTCAAGATTTTCCTTGTGCTGGGAAAGGACCACCCGCTGGTGGACACATACCGCACCCAACTCGCCCGCGCCCTTTATTAGGAAAGCCAGAGCTGGGGGAGTTCCATCTCCGGGACACTGCCGGAAAACCGGATCCCCTGCCACTACATCAAGGAGCCTCTAACTGTGAAATGCTGCCCGTCCCGAACTTCATTCCCGCGTCACCGCGGCATTTTTTCCTGCGCAGCAGTCAGCGTTTCACTGATCATCACTGGCTGTGCAGAAGCAACGCCCAAAACGCCAGGCTTCGTACAGAGCCAGACTCCAGCGATGGCTTCCCATCCGGGCACCCCCCTCGTCAGCCTTCCTGACTTCACCCCCATCATTGAGCGTTATGGACCTTCTGTCGTCAACATCAGCAGCACGTCGGAAAAGGCGCTCCCCAAAATACACAACCCGTTCCCTCCGAACTCGCCCTTCTACCATTTTTTCCAGCATTTTCCTCCCTCAACCCCCGGCCATCCTCACCATGAGAAGATCCAGTCCCTCGGATCCGGATTTGTTGTCAGCGCGAATGGATATATCGTTACCGCTGCCCATGTTGTTCGCGGTGCCCGGCATATCGTTGTCACACTTACGAACCACAAGGCCTACCGGGCGCGAATCGTTGGTCTATCCGTTCGCTATGATACGGCCCTCCTGAAAATCGGCGCATCAAACCTCCCCACTGCCCCCATAGGAAATTCCAACCATCTTGAGGTAGGCCAGTGGCTGCTGGCCGTCGGAGCTCCTTTCGGTTTCTTCAACACTGTTACCCAGGGGGTCGTCAGTGCCATCAACCGGCCACTGCCCGACGATGAGTACATTCCATTCATCCAGAGCGATGTACCCATAAACCCCGGGAATTCGGGTGGTCCCCTCTTCAACATGTGGGGGCAGGTAGTGGGTATAAACGACCAGATCTATACCAGCAGTGGCGGCTATATGGGGCTTTCCTTTTCCATCCCCATCAATACGGTCATGAAAGTGGTCGACGATCTGAGAGCCCACCGTCCAATACAGTTTGGGTATCTGGGTGTTGAGGTTCAGAACGTTACGCCGGACATGGCCGAAGCCCTGCACATCAAGGAGCCGGTTGGCGCCCTTGTGGCATCGGTCGTCCCCGGGAGCCCAGCTGCGCGGGCTGGCCTGCATCCCGGCGATGTCATCGTTACCTACCAGGGGAAACCGGTATACAACGTAGGCCAGTTGCCCCTGCTGGTAGGCAGCACCCAACCCGGACAGACCGTTACGGTTGGTATTCTGCACAAGGGCGAGGCAGAACAGGTGCCGGTTACAGTTAGAGCACTCCCGGCCCCACCGGAAGGGGGCATGGCCAGCACGCGTCCAGCCGTGCCGCACCATGCCCTGGATATTCCCGGGCTAAATCTGGAAGCCCGCCCCCTTCCCCGGTCAGTCGCGCAGAAATTCCATGTTGATCAGGGCGTAGAGGTAGTAAAAGTGCATGCAGGCGCGGCCGAGGACGCCGGAATCCAGCCGGGCATGATCATAGAGCAGGTCAACCAGATCGGCATCCGGTCACCTGAACAGCTGAAACGGCTGGTGGCCAGCCTCCCCACCAGAACCCCAATCCCGATTCTTCTGGCACAGGGAAAAACCAGCCACTTCATAGTAATCCGTCTTCCCGGAAACCGGCAGGCTCCACGCGGACCAGGAAAATCCTGAGGACTTGACTGCCCCGGACCCCCGCCGCTATCCGCGGGGATGGTGGGTGCGGTGCAAAAGTTTGAGTCTGGCCTGGGCAACATGGGTATAGATTTCTGTCGTACTTAGCTGTGCGTGGCCAAGCATCAGCTGCACACTGCGCAGATCCGCCCCATGGTCCAGAAGATGTGTGGCAAAGGCATGCCGAAGGCTATGTGGAGACAGGTGCCCTCCCAAGCCTGCCAGCTGCGCATACCGGACAATATTCTGCCAGAATCGTTGCCGGGTCATCCGGCTCCCCCGGCGCGTTACAAAAACTGCTGTCGCCATGTGTTCGCCCAGAATCGTTCCGCGGGCTTCCTGCAGATACTGGCGCAAAACCGCAAGGGCCATCTCCCCTACAGGAACAAGACGCTCCTTGCGGCCTTTCCCGAAGGTCTTGACCAGCCCTGCATTCAGATCCAGCTGGGACAGGCCCAGAGAAACCAGTTCCGAAACCCGCAACCCGGTCGCGTAGAGAAGTTCCAGCATGGCGGCGTCCCTCAGTCCCAGAGGAGTGGAACGGTCCGGTACGGCAAGGAGGCTTTCGACATCCGCTTCCCCTGGTACGGCCGGCAGGGAGCGCCCCATCCCCGGATGTTCCAGGGCTGCTGACGGATCATGAGTAATCCACCCTTCGCGGAGGGCGTAATTATAAAACCTTCGTATAGTGGACAGCTTCCGCGCCACACTCCGCAACGCCTGGCCATCGGCAATTTTCTGCGCGAGGAAAGAAGCCAGCTGGGCGGCAGTAGCCTCACGCAGCCTGTTTCCTCCTGTGCTGCAGCAGAGATAATGCCCAAGGTCTTCCAGATCCTGTCCATAGGCAGTCAGGGTGTTTTGCGCGAGGTTTTTTTCAAGCCACAGTGCGTCCAGAAAACTGGCAAGATCTTCCTGGTTGCAGCCGGACAGTTTGATGCCAGTCATAGCTCTACCCCCTCATGACGCAACAGGGCGAGCTTCCGGCGCCACAATTCTCCTTTTCGGTCTCCTACGTACCCTCCTGGTCCCTGGCTGGAAAGGATCACACGGTGACAGGGAATAATGATAGCTACCGGATTCCATCGGCATGCCTGGCCAATAGCCCGTGGGCTAGTGCCCAGTGCTGCGGCCAAACGTCCATAGCTCATCGTTTCTCCATAAGGAATGGACATGATGGCTTCCCGGACCCGATGCTGGAACGGGGTCCCAGGAAGACAGACCAGCGGAATGCTGCGGAGGAACTCAGGAAGGTGCGGATCTCCGGAAAAATAGGCATCCAGAGCCACTGTCACTGGATGTCCGGATGGGAGGCATGGGGACTCCTGTTCCGGAACGTCTTTTACCGAATAGACCAGGCGCAGCAGAAAACCGTTTCTGAACTGTAGCTGCAGTGGTCCAACCAGTTCTGCGTGGTAACAGAAATTTCCTGTCAGACTGGGAACAGTCGCTGAAGTACCAGAGGATGTATCCATGACAGAGGACCTCCTGTCTGCGATCCAGCGACCCTGGCCTGTTGCCAGAGAGCCCAGAAACTTGCGTGCGCCCCGGCAGTAGCGGTGTGCATTCCGTATTGTTCCGCTCTGGCCATCCACCACGCGTCGGCATCCCCATTGCCAGAGTGGGCCCACAGGGTTTTCTGCCAGTCCGTCCGGATTTCCGGGGATTCCCCCTGCTGGAGGGCGTGGTGGAAAGTGACAAGGCTGGCGTAGGCCGGCCATTCCTTCTGGGCCTGCCAGCCGCCATGGCGAAAAACGCTTGCTGCCGCGCTGAAAAGGATCCGCCTTGACCGGCGCAGACTCCGATGGGCAATGGCGAGCACCGACCCCAGCCAGAGATAGAGCCTGCCAAGACCTTCCAGGCCGGGGCCTTCAGGATATTCGAGGACCATCAGCGCCACCGCAATGAACAGCTGCCGAAGCGCGCCAACCGGCTGATCCCCCATGGCCCGTATATGCCCCATGTAGGAGCCCAGGTCCCGCTCCCGCAAACTCTGGAGGAGAGGCTTGCTGTTGTTGTCGCCCACAGGACATTCCGCACGGCCTTCCGGGACCGCTACGCAAGCCCCGTTTGGCAAATGCCAGTGCAGGCGCAAACAGGTAATCGTCACGGCCGCAAAGAGGGGAGAGGGTAGTGCGGCCGCTGTCCGACGCCACTGCTGAAAGAGTATGCTGCGCACACCATCCCCATAACTGTCTTCCGCCATCCGCAGGGCCACCCTGTCAAGCACCACCTGGCGGGCCTGCTGATCTTCTCCCATGCTCACGAGAAGGGGGAGAAGCGCTTCAGTATCCTGGTTCTCGATACGCTGGGCAAGAGCATCGGCTTCCATATCGATCGGTATGGGAACAGAAGGTTCTACCGCAAGCCAGCTTCCGGGCTCTCTTTCTGTATCGAAACCCAGAGGACTGTCACCCTGTGTTCCCGACGCCAGGACATTTGCAACCCACGCGCCCGGAAAATTCTCTATGGCAGACAGAAAGGCAAGGTGGTCCAGCCACTCCCAGGTACGGCCCAGATCTCCGGCTGCACCATATCCCTGGCCGAGCGATGTCTGCACAAGCGCGATCTGCAGGCATTTCTGCGTCTGGCCATTCCAGATCCGGTCCTGCTCATGGGATGGTGCCGAATACCAGTCTCGGAGCAGCTGGCCTTGATACGACGCCTGCGCGTCGGGCATCAGCCCAGCTTTTCCTTGATGCGGGCAGCCTTGCCAGAAAGATCCCGCAGATAATACAGCTTGGCCCGGCGCACATCTCCGCGGCGTCTGACCTCTACCTTGACCACAAGCGGGGAATGGACCGGGAAAACCCGCTCTACTCCTTCACCGCTGGAGATCTTGCGTACGGTGAAAGAGGAGTGCAGTCCACGGTTGCGACGGGCGATGCAGAGACCTTCAAAAATCTGGATCCGCTCCCGGTCTCCTTCCTTGACCCTGACATGAACAGCAACCGTATCTCCGGAAATAAACTCAGGAAAATCTGTTTTGAGCTGCTGTCCGTTGATTTCGTCGATAATATTCATAAACTGTCTGCTCCTTGACCAAACCCTAATATTTGCCTTCTGCCATATCCGCTTCCTGCAGCAGAATTTCTTCTTCCCGCGTCAGGATGCGCCCAGCCCAAAGGTCCGGGCGCCGGGTACGGGTACGCAGCAAAGCCTGCTGATGGCGCCAGCGGGCAATGCGGCGATGATCTCCTGAAAGAAGAACGTCTGGAACCACTTCGTCATTCCACCGCTCCGGCCGCGTATAATGCTGGCAATCCAGTAGCCCGGAAGAGGAAAAACTGTCCTCTTCTGCTGATCCGGGATGCCCAAGAAAACCTGGCAGAAGACGGGATACGCCTTCGATAAGGACAAGCGCCGGCAGCTCCCCACCGGCCAGGACATAATCTCCAACAGACCATTCCTCATCGACAGCGCCCATAACACGCTCATCTATGCCCTCATAGCGGCCAGCCAGAAGAATCAGGCCTGGCCGGCCTGCCATATTCTGCAGATCATTCTGCCTTAGCGGCTTTCCCTGGGGGGAAAGGTAACCCACCGGCGCCCCCGGATTGGCTGCGCGTGCCGCAGAGATACAGGCCAGCAGTGGCGGCGCCATCATGACCATGCCGGGCCCCCCGCCAAAGGGCCTGTCATCCACGCGTTGGTGCGGAAGCTGGCTGAAGTCCCGGGGATTCCAGGTCTCTACCCTGATTATTCCCCGCCCCTCGGCCCGTCCCAGGACCCCTTCATGAAGATATCCACGAATCAGTCCAGGAAAAATGGTAATGACATCAAAGCGCATCACCAGTCCAGATGCCAGTCCACCACAATTTTGCCCGCCTGGCGATCCACGCTGCCCGCTGCCGCCTCTGTCCAGGGTACAAGAAGCTCCTGACCATCCCCGCCACGCAGGACCATCACGTCGTTGGCTCCAGTCTCCAAAAAGCCCGCAACCAAGCCTACCGTCTCTCCCTCCAGATTCTCGACACGAAATCCGAGAAGTTCGGCCCAGTAGTATTCCTGCGGATCCAGAGAAGGAAGGTCTGCAAGGGGCACCGAAATCTCAAGCCCCATGAGGCCTCTCGCTGATTCCCGGTCTTCTACGCCTTCAAGCTCTACGACTACCGCCTGGCCCTGCCTGCGCCCTTCCACCACCCTAAAGGGCCTGTGCCCGGGTCCGAGATACCATACCGGATAGTCCAGAATCCCTTCCCGCACTTCCGTATAGGAAAAAACTCTGACCATACCGCGTACGCCGTAGAGGCCCGATATGCGGCCAACCGGTACCCAGTGCCCGTTTTCAGGCGCCGCTGACACCCGCCTTGCCCACGCCCTCGCTTTTCAGGAACCGCGCTACTGTATCCGAAGGCTGCGCCCCCTGGGCCAGCCAGTAGGCAGCACGCTCCTTGTCGAGACGCAATTCAGAAGGGTTGCTGACCGGATTGTAAAAACCGAGCCGCTCAATAAAACGGCCATCACGGCGGCTGCGGCTATCCGCTACGACGATATGATAGAAGGGCCGCTTCTTGGCGCCGCCCCGAGCCATACGAATGACTACCATTTGCTCTCCTTAGCAGTGTCCTGACCGATACGAGCGCCTTCCGGCAGGAAAGGCGCGAATCATAACCAAAAAACCCGATCAATGAAAGGGTAGACCACCTTTCATGAGATTCCGTGGGCCCATCCCCAGCAGGCGGCTCAATCCTCTGCCTCCCTTGCCCATTTTCCGGAACATTTTCTGCATCGACTCAAACTGCTTCAGCAGTTTGTTTACTTCAGTAACGGTTGTTCCGGATCCTGCCGCAATACGCCTTCGACGCGAAGCCTTGATAACATGCGGATTTCTCCGCTCTTCCATGGTCATGGAATTGATAATGGCCTCCATTCGGCGCATCGGTTTCTGGTCCTGAAGTGATGTCTGGGCCTCAGCAGGCAGATCTCCCATTCCGGGCAGCTTGTCGAGAATGCTGGCCAGCCCCCCCATGCGTTCCAGCTGCCTGAGCTGCTCACGGAAATCTTCGAGGTCAAATCCTTTGCCCTTGCGCAGTTTCTCGGTCATCTTCTGCGCCTGTTCAACATCTACATCCTGCTGGACCTGCTCCACAAGGCTGACGATATCCCCCATTCCCAGGATGCGGGATGCCATACGGTCCGGATGGAAAGCCTCAAGGCCTTTCCGGACTTTTTCGCCTACGCCAAGAAACTTGATGGGTTTTCCAGTTACGGCACGAATGGAAAGGGCTGCCCCACCACGGGCATCTCCGTCAATTTTTGTCAGCACAATTCCTGTAAGGGGCAGCGCCGAATCAAATGCCCTAGCCGTAATGACCGCATCCTGGCCAGTCATCGCATCTACCACAAAAAGTACCTCTGTTGGATTTACCGCCTCGCTAATGGACTGGACCTCTTCCATCATGACATCGTCCACATGCAGGCGACCGGCAGTATCTATGATCAGAACATCCATGACCTGCCGCCTCGCCGACTCAAGGGCATCCCGGGCGATCTGGAGCGGCAGCTGCCCGGGGTGCGCAGGAAAAACCTCGACCTCAACATCCTGCCCCAGACTGGCCAGCTGATCCATCGCCGCTGGCCGGTACACGTCCGTGCTCGCCAGCAGAACCCTTTTTTTCTCCCGGTCCTTAAGCCAGAGAGCCAGTTTGGCGCTGGTCGTAGTCTTACCAGAACCTTGGAGACCAGCCATCAGGATTACCACCGGAGGTCTGGCCTGAAGATCCAGACGGTCATTATGCGAGCCCATCAGGGTCACAAGCTCATCGTGGACAATCTTGATGAAAACCTGGGCTGGGGTAAGACTCTTCAGAACCTCCGCTCCCAGCGCTTTTTCCTGGATTCGGGCAATAAAGTCCCTGACCACCGGCAGCGCAACATCCGCTTCCAGGAGTGCCAGGCGCACGTCACGAAGGGCATCGCGGATATTGCCCTCGTTGAGGCGTGCCTGCCCGCGCAGGGTCTTGAAACTTTGTCCTAGCCTTTGGCTGAGCGATTCAAACATAACTTCTCCGCATGACTGTTGAGCCCATTGTGCGCTCCGGGATTGCGCCAGGCAAACCTTACCTGATCATGTGCCTGTTGCTGTCCGATGCATTGACGCACTAGGTGAAGTGAACTGCCCCGGGTTTTGAGGAGGCTTCGACTCTTGAGAGCATGGAGCCATGAAGAGCAGGAAATCTACTCCGCAGTATTCCTCCGAAGTCTGTCAACGCGCTGTCCGCATGGCGCAGGAGCACCGTGGTGAGCATCCCTCGCTGTGGGCAGCCGTCGAATCAATTGCCCAGAAGATCTGGCTGCGTTCCGCGAACCTTGCACGAATGGGTCAGAAAGCACGGGATCGATGCCGGCCTGCGCGACGGCGTCACGACTGGTGGGCGCGAACGCCTCAAGGCCCTGGAGCGCGAGGTCAGGGAATTGCGAAAGGCCAACGAGATTCTGAAGCTGGCGAGCGCGTTTTTCGCCCAGGCGGAGCTCGACCGCCGGCCCAAGTCCTAAACGGTTTCATCGACCGGCACCGGGATGCCTACGGGGTCGGACCGATCTGCAAGGCCTTGTGGATTGCCCCCTCCGGGTATCGGCGCCCTGCCGCCCGACAGCGTGACCACAGCCCGCTTCCTGCACACGCCCATCACGATGCGGTCCTGAGCCCCGGGATCTAGCAGGTCTGGCACGCCAACAGGTAGGTCTATGGCGCCGACAAGGTTTGGCGCCAGTTGAACCGGGCAGGCATCCAGGTCGTCCGCTGTACGGTCGAGCGCCTCATGAAGCAACTGGGGCTAGCCGGCGTGCGGCGGGGTCAGCCATTCGATGCGCACGGACTTCGTTCTGGACGCCCTGGAGCAGGCCCTGTGGGCTCGGCGGCCGGAACGCCCCGGATGCCCTGGTGCACCACTCCGGCAGACAAGCAGGGCCTGCTGCCCGAAAACGGCAGCAGGCCACCACTACTGCACCGCAGCAATGCGCCTTTGCATGCAGATACCATTCCACCATGGAGTCATATTCTGCCTGTTTCTTCCTAAATTATTTTTCAAATTTTGAGAAACATTAAAGCGCGCCTGCTTTAAATGACAAAAATTTCCATATTATTTTGAGACAATACTGAACCGCAGGTAAAGGCTCTGCGCCATATTTTCTGGTGTGTCCTCTTCAGGATATGAACCGGATCCCGAAACGCGGGCACCACGAAGCACCGCGTAGAGCGTTATCCACGGCGGGCGGGTTCGTTCCCGCCAGCGCGTTTCGAACTGTACCGGCGTGAGGTTCCCGAGGGAAGAGTGCCACCGTCTGCGATGTAGTAGCCGATGTATTCGAGGATCGCACGGCGCGCCTGGTCGCGTGTAGCGAAGTTCTCGCCATGGACGCGTTGTCCCGGCAATCGGCCCATCGGCACCGTGATGCCGCAGGCCTTGAGGATCTTGCGGCAGTCCCCCGGGGCGTATGGCAACCCTCTGTCGGAGTGATGCACGAGTCCGGCGCCTGGATCGCGCCCGCCGATGGCCACGCGCAGCGCCTCGATCGTGAGTTCCTGA
>JAKARO010000004.1 GCA_021821885.1 Pseudomonadota bacterium | reverse complement strand
CGAAAAAGCAAAAAGGCACCTAGCAAATTGCGCTAAGTGCCTTATTCTTTTGGCTCCCCGGGACAGGCTCGAACTGCCGACCTAGTGATTAACAGTCACCCGCTCTACCGACTGAGCTACCGGGGAAGAGCTGCCAATCCTAGACATTCTGTGTTCGCGAGTCAAGGAAACTGGGGATCGAAAGGAAATGCCGTGGCAAACGGAGAAACCGCTCCAGGCCTGCAGCGGCAGAAAGAAGCCACTCCCAGCCGTTACAGGGAAACGGAAAGTCCGTCATAGGCGGGCTCGATCCCTGGGGGCAGTTCATCTGCCAGGCTGTAAAAATCCAGATCATGCGTCATGTGAGTCAGAAGTGTCCTGCGTGCACCAATCCTTCTGGCCAGCGTGACCGCTTCCTCCAGGTTCAGATGGGTTGGATGGGAGTCTATTCTCAGACAGTCAAGAATCAGCAGCTCCAGGTTTTCCAGCAGGGGCAGGCTGGAGTCTGGAAGACTTTTCAGATCAGTCAGATAGGCAGCATCGTTAAACCGGTAGCCATATATGGGCAGGTTCCCGTGCATTACAGGAACTGGCTGGACCAGAAGACCGGAAAAGTCCAGTGCATCTTCGATGGCTTTCATAGACAGCGATGGTTTTGTCCAGCCCGGATCGGGTGGCAGAAAACAGTACTGGAAACGCCTTTCCAGTTCACCAGCAGTGCGGGGATCCGCATAGCAGGGAATAATCTCCTGCTGAAGGAAATTGAATGCCCGCAAATCGTCGATTCCATTGATATGGTCGGCATGGAAATGCGTGTAAAACACCGCTGTCAGACGGGGAATCCCCTCCCGGAGGGCCTGGTAGCGGAAATCCGGACCAGTATCCACAAGAAGGTTCACCTTATCCTGACTGACCAGAATGCTGGCACGGCTACGGCAGTTGTATGGATCCCGCCCGGTACAGACGGAACAGCTGCACCCTATGACTGGCGTACCAGCACTGGATCCGGTGCCCAGGAAACATATTTTCATGCGGCCCTATTCTGCCATGGAAATCTGGAACAGCCGGCAAAAATTTTCCGTCGTATATTTCGCCAGCCGTTCTGGTGATTCCTGCCGCAGGCCGGCCAGAAACTGCGCCACATGCGAAACAAACCCAGGCTCATTGCGTTTTCCGCGCACAGGAACCGGCGCCAGGAAGGGCGAATCCGTTTCCACCAGCAGCCTGTCCTGGGGGATCTTCATGGCTACTTCCTGCAGGGCAGTGGAATTCCGGAAAGTAACAATCCCTGAGAAGGAGATGCAGAACCCCAGATCCATGGCAGCCCGGGCAAAATTCCAGTCTTCTGTAAAGCAGTGGATCACCCCTCCACAGTCACGCGCACCTTCTGTCCTCAGCAGGGCAATGGTATCGGCAGCAGCCTGCCGGGTATGGACTATGAGAGGGCGCCCGGTAGCTTTTGCGGCAGCTATATGGAGAGCAAAGCGTTCTTTCTGCCAGTCCATGGATCCTTCCGAGCGGAAATAATCGAGGCCAGTTTCCCCGGTGGCCACTACCTTTTCCGCCTGCAGGGCCTCCACCAGGTGGCCCCACTCCAGGAGATCTCCCGGCTTTTCATTGGGATGAACACCGGCCGCAGCCCAGATGTCCGGGTGGGAACCGGCCAGATCCCGGACCCGCTGCCAGTGCTCCTCGGCAACTGCCGCAACCAGGATACCTGCCACTCCGCTGGAACGGGCCCGTTCAAGAACAGCAGCCCGGTCCATATCAAAATCGCCAAAGTCCAGATGGCAGTGTGAGTCTGCCAGACTGCCGGTCATGGATACTCCTGGTCAAACCGACACATATTTCCTGATGGTCCTATTTCGGGATATACGTCCATCATGGCCTATCCTCATTCTCCAGCGACGGATAACGACAGCCTCTGGCGCTGGGCCTCAAACAGGGCGACCCCCGCGGCTACGGACACATTAAGACTTTCTATCCGTCCAGCCATCGGAATTCGTACCAGGAAATCACATTTTTCGCGGACAAGACGACGCAAACCCTTTTGCTCGCTTCCCAGAGCCAAAATTAATGGCCCGCGAAGGTCGGTCCCGTAGAGCGTATTTTCTCCATCCCCTGCCAGACCTACCACCCAGCAGCCCCTGTCTTTCATCTGGTCCAGGGTACGGGCCAGATTGGTCACCATGCAGACTGGGAGCCATGAAGCCGCTCCGGCTGCAGCCTTGCGGACTGTGGCGTTGACCGGGCAGGCGTTATCCCTGGGAAGAATGACTGCTGTTACCCCCGCCGCCTCAGCGCTGCGGAGGCAGGCACCCAGATTGTGGGGATCCACGATACCATCCAGGGCCAGAAAAAAGGCCTTGCCCTGGGTCTTTTCCAGCAGAGCCAAAGCATCTGGCTCCGATCTTGGCAGGGCCCGAGCAAGAACCCCCTGATGATGTTCACTAAGACATTTTCTGGCGAGATATTCCGCCGTTTCCACATGTACCGGCAGCCCCTGGCGGGATGCTTCAGCGATTAGGGGAGTAAGGCGCCGGTCATTCTGGCGCTCCCTTACCACCCACAGTGTGTCCGCTTCCTGCACATCCAGGGCAGCAGACACCGCATGGATTCCATAGATCCACTCCTCAGCCACCTCGCCCCTCCGGCTCTACATAATTGAGGCCAATACGGGAAAATGCTCCAGCTTCATCCCAGGCAGGGCCCTGATCCCAGCCAGGACGCTGGCGGAGGAAATGGACCCAGGATTCTGGACCGGTATGGGAAATCTGTGCAAATCCGAAGAGGTCTGCAGGCACCTGAAAAAGCTTGACCCGTATTTTCAGCGGGAGCGCCGTTGCCTCACGCCGGCCTACAGCCACATCCGCCAGAAGAGGGCAGCCTTCCAGGATCCGGTCCCATGCTTCTGGAGAAAAGGTTCCCCTGCAGAGGTACTCTAGACGCTCCACCGGCCAGATTCCGCGCCGCCACATCCCGGTACGGGCCAGGTCGAGACCACAGGACCCCCCCCAAGCCAAGAAGGCAACCTCCCACTGACAGGTGGTGACCTCACCGGCCGGAAAGGATTCAGCAGGGATTTCCAGGGGCAGACCGCTACAAAGTCCAGAAACGGTCAGAAAAGATTGAAAATATCGTCAACGATATTGTCGGCCACCGCAAACCCGGCCCCAAGACCAAGCCCGGTCATGACATTACCCATAAAGCCACCCCCCATGCCCTGGCCAGGCGCATTCCATGCGCGCTGTCCTGAACCATTCGGATTCATCCCTGGCTGCCCCATCTGCTGCAGCTGCATTTCCAGCTGCTGGATCCGCTGCCCCATCTGCTGCAGCAGCATATTGATGTTCTGCTGCTGGGACTGCAGGTTCATGGCCACATTCCGCAGGTCAAGGATCATTTCCCTGGCAGCCATCTGGTCCGGGATAGCCCCCTGCATCTTCTGGGCAAGCTGCTGCAGTCCCTGGAGATTGTTCTGGGTGGTCTGGGCAATCTGGTTATACTGCTGGTCGAAAATCTGGTAATCCATTCCGCACCTCCATGCGTTTTCAGTTAGAGCCGCTCTTGAAGCCAAGAGTTCCCTCTTCCAGGAGTACCCGGCGCTCCCATGCCTTCCAAACTCCCCTGGCCATCAGTACTAAAATAGGGCCGATGATGAGACCAATCAAGCCAAAAGCTCCAGCACCCCCAAGAATGCTGAAAAATACCAGGAAGAAAGGGGCCTGGGTCTGCGAACCGGTCAGAAGGGGGCGGATGACAAGATCCGCCAGCGTAATGACAAAAAGCCCCCAGCCGAGGACAACAAGACCGGCAATCCAGTGCCCGCCAAACACCAGCCAGAGAGTCGCCAGGCCGACAACTGCCGTAGCGCCAAAGGGGATGGGGGAAACCATGGCCGTAGCAACCAGCCATAGGGGCCACATCTGGAACCCTGCCACGGCGTAGGCTACACCGATGAGCATGCCTTCTATCACACCCACACCAATGAGGCCCACAAGCACCGAGCGGGCCGCATCCCTGGCAGCGTTCAGAAAACGCTCACCCCGGTCACGGCCCCAGAACTGCCCCGCCATAAGCCCCAGAATTTCCCGCAGGCGCTCCCCATGCAGGGCCAGGGCAAACACTGTAAGGGCCGCAAAAAAAGTATGCAGTGTAAACGCCCAAAGCTGGCCCAGGGAATTGGTCACAATGCCGGCATGGTGGCTCAGCAGGTCGGAAAGATGGGCCCCGTTAAGTCCACCCAGCCTTGCCGCGAGCCAGTGCCCGACATAGGGAATGAGCTTCAGCTCCTTGGGCACTTCCACCAGGGGCGCCCCGGACTGCCAGCGGCCGATAAGCGCCACCACTTGTGGCAGAACGGAATCAACAATCACTACCGCAGGGATGATAATGATGGCAACCCACACAATGGCGTGCAGAAGAGATCCCAGCCAGTGGGGAAGTTTGAGGGCACGCTGCAGGCGAAGCTGCCAGGGCCATCCTACCGTTGCCAGCACCGCGCCCATCAGAAGGGGACCAGCGTAGGGGCTCAGCGTATAGGCAGCGCCGGCATATACCAGCACCAGGACCAGGGTTCCCCAGGAGGCAAAACGGATATTTTCCCGCATAAGGGCCTACTGGCGTCAGTGACTGGCAGCGGCAAGACTGCCGAGGTTCAGGCAGGCGCGCTCCCATACCGGCTCCACACCTTCCGGTAAAGGCAGAAGCTGGCCGATATCGGTGTGTCCATAGGCAGGACCATGGAAATCTGACCCTACCGAACCCGCCAGGGAAAGCTCCCTGGCCAGACGGCCCAGATATTCCCGGTCTCCAGCGCCTTGGGACCCCGAACAGACCTCCAGACCTGCTCCCTCCATATCCCGGAATTCGGAAAGGAGCGCCCGGAGGCGCGGGTTGCTGAGCCGGTAGCGCCCTGGATGTGCCAGAACAGGGAGCCCGCCTGCCGCCCGGATCCATGAGACGGCCTCAGGCAGGGGAATCCAGTCGCTAGGCACATAGGCTGCCCTCCCGGATCCCAGAAAAAGCTCAAAAGCCTGGGCCGTGTCGCTACAGAACTCTCCCTGTACCAGCCAGCGGGCAAAATGCATACGCCCGACCATCCGGCTACCGGCCATGCTCCTTGCCCCCTCTTCTGCTCCAGGCATTCCTCCCTCTGCCAGCCGTCGGCCAATTTCCGTCGCCCGCCAGTCCCTGAAGGCCATAATCTTACCAAGCCCCTCCTGCAGAACAGGACAGCCGGCATCAATGCCAAGCCCAACGACATGGAGACCCACACCATTCCACTGGCAGGAAACCTCAACCCCCGGAAGAAAGACCATCCCGCATTCCCGGGTTGCGCTTGCCGCCGCCGCCAGTCCTGCAGTATTGTCATGATCGGTCAGCGCCATCAGCCTGACACCCCGGCCAAAGGCCCGCCGGACCAGGTCAGGGACGTCGAGACTGCCATCGGAATAGCGAGAGTGCATGTGCAGGTCAACGGGGGAAATGGTCGCTTTGGCAGACTGGGGCATGGGGCAGTGGACTCACAGATCGCGCATGATTGCGGGGGCCTACATTCAGCCAGCATACCATCCAGCGAATTTTTCTGCACTTCCCGGGGGGCAGTTTTGGCATCCATTCTGAATATTGCAGCTTCCAGGGCGCGCTTCGAACAGTACGCCCAGCCGGTAATGGCCAGGTTCGCCGAAGGCGGCATTGACACGGGCGGACAGGTCACCCCGCCTCAGCTCGTTGATGCGATCCGCCAGCTGCTTGTCCTTCTGCAAAAGGATCCCGGAAGCTGGGATCCTTCCCTGCCCGAAGACGAGCCCGAACGCATTGGTGACCTCTGCATAGGGCTGCTCATGGATCTGGCGACATGGGCAGACCGTCTGGGTGAGCGTGAGGCAAGGGCAGCGCTCGAAACGGTCACGGTCAGTATTGCCGCCTGGCTGGTGCAGCACCAACAGCCCATCCATATCCTCGAACCGGTCGTCAATGGCCTTGCCCTGCTCGCCAACGCGGAACACGAACCCGCCGCCCTGCAGGCCTTGGCCAGCATCATGGAGGGTGTCGTGGAGGCCGCTTCCGATGACTATGCGAGTGACCTCGAAAGCACGGATCCAAAAAGGCCGTGGCGGATCCTTCTCTTTAACTGGGGAATCACTGCCACGCGCGCGCATGACCCCGAAGGGATGCGCAAGGCCTTTTCCAGACTTAGAGAATGTCTTCCTGCCGACGCGGCCGTCTTTTTCCGGGAAGGCAGGCAGCAGGTCCTGCAGGGCAACTACCCGGCAGATGTCCGCCAGGTCATGCTTGAGGCCGCAGAAAGCAACGGCCATGGCCTCCACTGAACTCCGGAAATCCTTCCTCCATTCCGTCCAGGTACGGTACGGGTCTTCCTGTCTTCAGGGCTTCCCATGCAGCGGCTGATTTTCCTGGTCTTTCTTGTTTTTCTGGGCTGGATCATCTATCTGCTGGGCCCCGTTCTGGTCCCTTTCCTTCTGGCGTCTGCCGTCGCCTACGCTGGCAGTCCCCTGGTCACCGCCCTGGAACGCCACCGCATCGGACGGACTCTGGGCAGTACACTGGTATTCCTGCTTGCTATTGTGGCCATTGCGGGAGCGGTCATGGCCCTCCTTCCCACGGTCCAGAAGCAGGCTGTCGTACTACTCGACTATCTGCGCGCGTACGCGGGACTCCTGCAGGACCGGATCATTCCGCAGATTTCCCGGACCACCGGAATTCCTCTGGACTCCAGGTCACTGACTGGCTATGCAACCAGCAATGCCAGCCGACTGGCCACCTGGCTGGGCAGCGGATTGCACGCTGCCCTGGTTTCCGGTTCTGGTGTCCTGTCTGGCCTACTAAATATACTTCTGATCCCCATTCTGGGCTTTTATCTTCTCCGGGACTGGCCCCGCCTGCTCAGCCGCATACAGGAAATGATTCCTCCAAGACATCTTCCCCTGGCAGTCCGGCTCGCCCGGGACTCCGACCAGATGCTGATGGCGTTTCTGCGCGGGCAGATTCTGGTTATGCTTGCCCTCGGGACCACCTATGCCACTGGTCTTGCACTTGTCGGACTAAAAACCGCCCTGCTGGTGGGCCTCCTCTCCGGACTCCTGAGTTTTGTTCCCTATATGGGGTTTGCAGGAGGCATCCTGGTTGCCAGCCTCGCCATGTACATCCAGAAAGGTACCTTCATTCCAGTCCTTGAAGTCTGGACGGTATATGCTGCCGGCCAGGCCATGGAAAGTTTTCTCTTCACCCCGCTCCTTGTGGGAGACCGGATCGGGCTGCACCCGGTCCTGGTCATTTTTGCCGTACTGTCTGGTGGCCAGCTGTTTGGCTTCGCCGGGCTTCTGCTGGCACTCCCGGTGACAGCAGTGGGCTCGGCACTGCTGCGCCATGCCCACCGGTGGTACATTGCCAGCAGCCACTATCTGGGAGAGCCTGTCCAAACCACAGACAGGGGAACGCACTGACATGAGAACGGAAGCCCTGATCATCGCAGGTGCCGGAATTACCGGCCTGAGTGCTGCATGGTACCTTCGCCACTGGAATCCTCTGGTGCTGGAAGCGTCAGGCCAGCCGGGGGGCAATGTCCGAAGCCTGGAAAAAGGCGGTTTCCTGTCGGATCTGGGCCCCAATTCCCTCCTGCTCCGAGGCCATCAGGTACCGGAACTCATCAGCGAGCTTGGGCTCGGGCCAGAACTCTGCGAGGCCAATCCTGTGGCGAGGCGTCGCTATGTCCTGAACCGCCGGCGCGAGATGGTCGCCCTCGGGCCCGGGGCCCTGCTCGGTGGCCGTCTTCTGAGCCTTCAGGCCAGACTCAGGCTTCTGGGAGAACCATTCCGCTCACCAAGCGGACCCGAAGAGAGTATTTCCTCCTTCGTGAACCGCCGGCTGGGACCCGAAATCCTGCACTGGATTGTCTCGCCTTTCGTTTCGGGAGTTTTCGCCGGGGATCCGGACCGGCTGTCCGTTTCAGCCGCACTGCCACGTCTCACAGCCATGGAACAGGAGTCCGGTTCCCTGATCCGGGCCGCCCTGCACCGGCGCCGGGGGAACGGACACGCAGGCCGGAGCCGTCTGGTTTCCTTTCGCCACGGCATGCAGACACTCCCCGAACGCCTCGCCAGCACACTTGGGGATCGACTCCTCCTCAATTCTCCCGTCGAGTCCCTGCAGCGGGAAGGGAATCTCTGGAAAATCCGGAGCGGAAACCAGACATTGCAGGCAGAGAAGCTGCTGCTGGCCCTTCCGGCACCGGTGCTGGCTGCGCTGCTGCGGCCTCTCCACACCGGCATCGCCGAGACACTGGACGAAATTTTTTATCCTGCGGTAGCCACCATTGGACTGGGTTTTCCCCGGCAGCAGGTTGAACACTCCATGGACGGCTTCGGAGTCCTGATACCCCGGGTACTCGGTATCCAGACCTTGGGTGCGCTGTTCTCCTCGACGCTTTTCCCGGATCGGGCTCCCACCGGACATGTACTGCTGACCGCTTTTCTGGGTGGTGCCCAGAACGACATCCGGGGTGGGGAAGAGACCGGCATGGTCCGCCAGGTGCTGGAGGATCTTCGCCCCATACTCCGGATCCAGGGAGATCCGGAGTATGCCCATGCCCAGCTATGGTCCCAGGCAATCCCCCAGTATGAGATTGGACACCAGAAAAGACTGGAACAGGTAAACCGGTTTCTGGAGACACTCCCTAACCTGTCACTCATGGGAAACTGGCGAGGTGGCGTCGCCGTCGGAGACTGCATTGCCCAGGCTGGAGAGCTGGCACGGGCACCAGCCTGGCAGAACCCCGGGACCGGGGAAAACTTCAGGGAGACGACGGTCCCGCCCCGATAGGATTCTTCAGCGAGGCCAGCAGCGTATCCAGCTTCTGTCCGTCCCGGGCAACAACAGGTCGAAGAGCCTGGTTTGAACCGGCTTGGGCTTTGCGGATCCCGGATGCATAGCTTGGAACATTTCCCATAATTTCCACTGGTGTGCCTACCCGCACCAGTGCGGCCAGCTGTTCGGCATCCCAGTTGGACAGGGCCACGCACCCGGCCGTCCAGCGACCGGGGAAAACTTTGGAATTGGGTCTGTCCGGGAACTGGGGTCCCATACCGTGGATCCCGATATATCCGCCAAGTGGGGTGTCCTGTGGGGGCGTCCGTCCAGAATCAAGGGCCTGAAGGATGCGCCGGTACTCGCGTCGTGTAATAATTCCCTGGCGCAGCCCCCATGCCGCGTCACGGCGGTTAGGATAGCTGAGCAGCATGAAGGGACCATAGAGAGTCGCCCACCTGACGTAAGCAATATGATACTTCCCGAGCGGCGTCACATTGTCGCCCCGCACCCGCACAGGCGCCGCCCCGTGAAATCCGATCGCTACAGGGAAGGAAGCCAGGACAGTATTGCCGCGGAGCAGTTCGAGCCGCCGTTTTGCACTATTGACAACAATTCGCAGCGTCCGGTCTTCCACCACTTGTGGCGCCGGGGAAACCGGAGGAGCGACAGGGGCACATTTGGGCGGGGGGATTCTTGCTGCATAATAGGCTACGGAATGTACCTGCCCGGCAGGCATGTGGGGGGCACAGCCATCCAGAATGGCCCCTACCGTCATTGCCAGAACGGCTTGCCAGTACCTGTTTTTCATTTTTTTCCCATTTCCGATCCCGACCCAGAAGTTGACAGAATACCCTGGGATCAGCCCTGCTCTCCCTGATATGCCAAGATTCTAACCTATTTCCGCGTATTCTGCCGAGTCCCCAAGCCAGCGCCGGACCAGAACGCTTTCGGCACCCCGATCCCCGGATTCCATGCCGTGGGCGAGACCGGGTAGCAGCTCCAGAAGATCTTCATCCCCCACGGAATCCGCAACCCGCATCTGTCTGTCCCCACTCTGCCGGACACCAAGGAATTCGCCCGGCCCCCGCATTTCAAGATCCTTGCGGGCGATCACAAAACCGTCCGTAGACTCACGCATCACCTGCAGCCGTTCTTTTGCACGAAGGCCAAGAGGGGGATGGTAGAGAAGCACGCAGGTACTCCGGACCGATCCCCTTCCGACCCGGCCACGCAACTGGTGCAGCTGGGCAAGGCCCAGACGTTCCGAATGCTCGATCACCATCAGCGACGCGTTTGGCACATCCACACCGACTTCAATGACGGTGGTCGCAACCAGGAGATGCAGACTGCCAGCCCGGAATTCCTCCATGACTGCGGCCTTAACCTCAGCTGGCTGGCGACCGTGGACAAGCCCCACCCGGTATTCCGGAAACAGCTCCTGCAGCTCCGCGAAACTGGCCTCGGCCGCCCGGAGCTGTAACAGCTCCTGTTCCTCGATCAGGGGACATACCCAGTATATCTGGTGCCCGGCCGCCAGTCTCCGATGCAGGCGTTCGAGCAGGGCTTCCCTGCGGCTATCGGGCAGAACCACAGTTTCTACCGGCTGCCTTCCTGGAGGCAGCTCGTCAATGACCGAAACATCCAGGTCGGCATGCAGGGCCATGGCTAGCGTCCGCGGAATAGGGGTTGCAGTCATCACCAGAAGATGAGGGATCCGGGCCTTTACCAGCAGTCTGCGCCGCTGCTCGACGCCAAACCGGTGCTGTTCATCGATAATGACAAGCGCAAGATTCGCAAATTCTACGCCCTCCTGAAACAATGCCTGGGTACCGCACACCGCAGCCACGGTTCCTGTACGCAGCCCTTCAAGAATAGGCTGACGCTCCTGTCTCCCCTGATTTCCGGCCAGAATGGCCGTTGATACGCCCAGAGGGGCCAGCCATTCCTGCAGGCGCCGGGCAAGCTGGCCGGCAAGAATTTCCGTCGGTGCCATAACCGCTACCTGGGCACCACTCTCCATGGCATGGAGCAGCGCGGCCACAGCCACCAGTGTCTTCCCGGATCCAACATCTCCCTGTACGAGACGGCGCATGGGATGCGGACGGGATAAATCCTGCACGATTTCATCAATTACCCGCTGCTGTGCCATGGTAACCCGGAACGGAAGCCGTTTCTGCAAAGCCTGCCAGAGATGGCCTTCTGCAGACAGGGGAAGGACCCGGACGCTCCCCGTGCGGGCGCGCTCCCTGCGCAGGGCGAGATGGTGGGCCAACAGCTCCTCCAGAGCCAGGCGCTCCCGGAAAGGATCCCGGACATCTGACGGCTCATGGTTCCGCTGGTGCAGGGAAAGGACTGCCTGGGCAAGGGACGGCCATGGGGGAGGAAGGAATGCCTGCAGGGGGTCCTCAAGTTCCGGAAGCAGCTGGAGGGCCCTGGCGATCCAGCGCCGCCACTGGTTCTGGTGGATACCATCGCGGCTTGGATAGAAGGGGGTGAGGAACTCTGGCACCTGGAAATCCCCGTCTTCCAGGGAATGCCATTCCGGATGGACCATTTCCAGCCCCCCCCGGAAAACCCGGATCTCTCCAAAGCACCACAGCCTGCGCCCAGGAATCCATTGCTGGCGCACTCCTGGGGCAAGGTGAAACAGCCGGACCGGCAAGGTACCAGAATCCTCACGGAGGATTGCCAGCCACTGCTCCCGCCGTCCGGGATTCCGGGAGATCTGGACAATTTCGCCCTGTACCGCCGCTTCCATTCCGGGCCGCAAATCCCGTACTCTCCAGATTTTTCGGCGGTCCTGGTATCGCGCTGGCAGATGGAAGAGCAGATCCTCCACTCTTCCAATCCCCATTTCCCGCAAGCGGGAAGACATTATTGGACCAATGCCCTGCAGACGCTCAATGGGACTGGAGAGATGCACGGCAGGCCTGGCCTGACGGTTCCCTGAATCCCCCATCAGAAAGGAGGCTCAGCCGGCGGTGGAGTGGAGCCGCCGCTGCTCCCAGTCGCGAAGCAGTTCGTCCAGGTCAAGATGGTGCATGCTGGCCACACCTGCCAGGGTTTCCCGTTCCGCGATAAAGCACTCGTTACAGCGGATGCCTTTTGCTTCGAGAACATCCCGCAGTTCGGGATACTGCTCGAGCAGCAGGCGTACGGATTTCTGCAGGTCGTCAGGACCCATTTCACCCATCCGCCGGAATAGCCACAATGGCATCGATTTCTACCAGGGCTCCACGGGGCAGGGCTACCACCTGTACTACGGCACGGGCAGGATAGGGAGGAGAAAAAAGCGCTTCCATGGCCTGGTTGACTTCTGCAAAATTTTGCAGGTCGGTGAGGTAGACCTGCAGCCGGATGGCGTGCTGCAGCGCCGTCCCCGCCGCCTCACAAACGGCCTGGAGATTTTCCAGCACCCTACGGATCTGCAGGGGAAAAGCCCCTTCCACCATCTGCCCCGTAGCCGGATCCAGGGGGATCTGGCCGGAGAGATACAGAAGACCTTCATGGACCATCGCCTGACTGTAGGCGCCAATGGCCTGGGGAGCACGGTCGGTATGAACAGGTTCGGGCATGGTTCTCTACACTCCAAGGAATGGCAGAAACGGCCGGGTCAGCCCTTGACCCTCTGGACCCGGGAGACGGTCGGCAGGCTCCGGAGACTGCGCACCACCTTGGCCAGGTGATCCCGGTCGCGCACTTCTATGGTAAAGGTAATTCCGGTATAGAGTCCATCCTGGGGTTCAATATCGACATGGTCGATATTGGCTTCGGCATCCGAGAGATGGGTTGCCACCCGGGCCAGCACCCCTCGCCCGCTCTCGGCCACAACCCGGACGCTCACAGGAAATTCTCCTCTGGCAGCCGGATCCCAGTGTACATCCACCCAGCGGTCACGGCGTTTCCGCCACTCGCGGATATTGTGACAGTCATGGGTATGAACCACGATTCCCTTGCCAGCGGTGATAAAGCCCAGAATCGGATCTCCGGGGATTGGCCTGCAGCAGCGGGCAAGAGTAACCGGAAGCCCTTCCGTCCCGCGGATCAGCAGGGGCTGTTTCCGCTCCTCCTCCCGCACCAGCCGGCCAGGGAGCAGCGAACTCACGGCCTGACCCAGCCGGCGGGCCGTTTGGGCAAAACGGCGGCTGCGGTCACCTTCCTCGGGAACCAGCTTTTGGGCCACCACAAGCGGAATAATTTCTCCCATTCCAATAGAGGCCAGCAGGGCCTTCTCGCTATCCACGCCAAACATCCCACACACCCGCTGGCAGTCCACAGGCCCCAAAGCATCCAGACTGCTACCAATGCTACGTAGCGCCCGGTCCAGAAGACTGCGCCCCAGCATTTCGGCCTCATCCCGCTGGATGGTCTTCAGGTAGGCACGGATGTTGGCGCGGGCCTTCGCGGTCACGACAACATCAAGCCAGCCTGGCTGGGGATGGGCGGAGTCGGCGGTTATGATTTCCACCTTGTCTCCGTTATCGAGCATGGTCCGCAATGGAACGTAGATCTCGTTGATTTTTGCCGCAACGGCACGGTTTCCCACATCGGTATGCACAGAATAGGCAAAATCGATGGCTGTAGCCCCTCTGGGAACATTCAGGATTTTTCCCTTGGGCGTAAAGACATAGACTTCATCCGGAAAAAGATCCAGCTTCAGGCTTTCCAGGAATTCCTGGGAATCTCCTCCCTGGGCCTGCAGTTCCAGGAGCCTCTGCACCCAGGCCCGGGCCTGCGCTTCCGCATTGGCCTTCTGGACCCCGCTTTTATATAGCCAGTGGGCAGCGACACCCGCTTCGGCTACCCGGTGCATGTCCTCGGTCCGGATCTGGACTTCTACAGGATGTCCGAACGGCCCCAGGAGCACGGTGTGCAGCGACTGATACCCATTCGATTTTGGGATGGCTATATAGTCCTTGAAACGTCCCGGGATAGGCCGGAACAGGCTGTGAATGATACCAAGAACACGGTAGCAGACATCTACGTCACTCACGATAATCCGGAAAGCGTGCAGGTCGTGGATGGCTGAAAAAGGCAGCCCTTTGCGCTGCATCTTTCGGTAGATGCTGTAGACATGTTTTTCCCGCCCACTGACCTGGCCTGGAATTCCTTCCTGGCGCAGGCGCTCGGCAATCAGCTGGCCGATTTTTTGTACGGCCTCTTTCCTGTGCCCACGAGCCGCCTTGATAGCTTCATTGAGCGCATGCCAGCGCTTGGGGTACAGATGGGAAAAAGCCAGCTCCTCCAGCTCGGTCCGGATGGCATGGATGCCAAGCCGCTGGGCAATAGGAGCATAAATGTCCAGGGTTTCGCGGGAAATGCGGCGCCTTTTTTCTGGCGCCATGACACCCATAGTCCGCATGTTGTGAAGCCGGTCGGCCAGCTTGATGAGGACTACCCGGATATCCCTGGACATGGCCAGAAACATCTTGCGGAAATTTTCCGCCTGGGCTTCCTCGCGGGTCTCGAAACGAACCTGGCCAAGCTTGCTGACCCCATCCACCAGTTCCGCAACTTCTGCTCCGAAACTCTCGGCCAGCCGCTCCTTGACTATACCGCAGTCCTCGATCACATCGTGGAGAAGGGCCGCCTGGATAGTGGAAATGTCCAGCTGGAGTTCGGCCAGAATACAGGCAACAGCAACCGGGTGATGTATGTAGGGTTCGCCGCTCCGGCGGCGCTGGCTACGATGGGCATTCTCCGCGAGGGAAAAGGCCTCCCGCACACGGAGAACATCTTCCTGTGGCATGTAAATCTGGAGAAGCTCCCGGAGAGGGGCGCAGGGATCCTCAAGGTCCGGGAGCACGGGCGACAGGTGCAGGACTTCCCCAGTTTCCGGGATGGGGAAAATCTGGGATGCCTGCGCTGCGGCCTCATTCGCTGCGGGCATCCTCTCCTCCCGCCATTTCCCGGCGGGAAGCTCCCGGGAAACTTGCCAGCGGCGGAGGTGCAGGCTCATTGAGAATGGAGCGGTCCACCATACCCGCTGCCACCTCCCGCAGGGCAACAACGGTATTTTTGTCCCGGCCGGCGGGTACGGCAGGTGCCGCGCCCGCCGCAAGCTGCCGCGCGCGGCGGGCCGCTACCAGGGTCAGCTCAAATCGGTTGTCCAGTCTGGACAGACAGTCTTCTACGGTAACACGGGCCATGGGAAAATATGCTCCTCAATATCAAATCAGGCCATCAGGGCCTTCAGGCGTGCCTGCTCGGCATTCTGCTGGCGGAACCGCCGCAGATGCTCGGCACGGACAATGCTCTGGAGGTCACGAAGTGCGGTCGTGAAATCCGCATTCACAACCAGATAGTCGAACTCTTCATAATGTAGCAGCTCTTCCCGCGCCGCTGCCAGTCGCCGTGCAATCACTTCCTCACTGTCCTGCCCCCGTCCCCGCAGGCGTTCTTCCAGAACGGCCCGGGACGGCGGAAGAATAAAAATACTGACGGTAGCCTCGGGGAGGCGCTGCCGGACGAGATCTGCTCCCTGCCAGTCGATTTCCAGCAGGCAGTCCTTGCCTTCCGCGAGATGGTTCCGGACCCAGGATTCACCGGTTCCATAGCGGTTGCCATGCACCTGTGCACTCTCAAGAAACTCGCCCCGGCGGGACATGTCCGCAAACGTCTCCGGACTGACAAAATGGTAGTCCGAACCCTCAGACTCTCCAGGACGGGGCTGCCGCGTGGTATAGGATATGGAGGTGTATATCCCCGGGGTCGTTTCCACCAGGGCACGGGAGAGACTGGTTTTCCCTGCGCCACTGGGTGCCGAAACAATCCAGAGGATGCCACCCTTCCGGTTACCGGATTCCATGCCTATTCCACATTCTGAATCTGCTCGCGCATCTGTTCGATAAGGACTTTCAGTTCCACGGCAGCCATACTGGTCTGCTGGTCGCCCGCCTTGGATCCCAGAGTGTTGGCCTCACGGTTGCACTCCTGCACCAAAAAATCCAGGCGTCTGCCGACCGGCTCCCGCCTCTGCAGGACGCGCAAAATTTCCTTGGCATGGGTTTCCAGCCGGTCCAGCTCCTCGGAAATATCCTGCCGGTGGAGATAGTATACCAGCTCCTGCTCCCACCGTCCTGAATCCACCTGCTGCCCAATTTCCTCCAGGCGGGCCTGCAACCTTTCCCGAAGGGCCTCTCCAGTTTCGGGCAGCCAAGCCCGGATACGCGTCACGTGTTCCCGGATGGCAGCCACTTTCTCCACTAGCACGGCCGCCAGCTCTTCTCCTTCCCTGGCCCGGGTTTCCTGCAGCCCCTGCAGGGTCTCGTCAAGAAGGTCAAGCGCATCTGCACGGAAACTGTCCGCATCCATCCCGGATCCCGTCTGGACCAGCCCTGGCCAGCGCAGGACTTCCATCAGGTCAAGCCGCCTTTCTTCCGGTTCCCAGACATCGGCCAGTTCCCCATACAGACCACACAGTTCACTGGCCAGATTCATGTCCAGCCGGAGCCGCTCCCCTGCGGCTGGACGGTGTCGCAGCCAGGCGTCCACCCGCCCTCTCCCAAGAATCCGGCCCATCCGCCGGCGGATATCTCCCTCCAGCGCAACCAGACCTTCTGGAAGGTGCAGGGAAATCTCCAGAAACCGGTGATTGACACTGCGCAGCTCCCAGGAAAGCTCTCCACCGGGCCCCTGCCGCTCCCGTCGCGCGTATCCGGTCATGCTGTGTATCATGGCGTTACCAGTCCCCGTGTCTTTGATCATGCTGGAAAGTCACAAAGGTATCACAGCATATCCCTTCCAGGGTATGCTGGGACCAACATTTCTGCTGACCGTACAGCCAGAATCATGGCCATCAAGTGCTCCCTCCCGGAGGGTCTGCTCGACTGTCTTGACCGAGTACCAGTGGAGCAGGAGAACATCCGCGCGGTGACGTCCGAAATATGGGCGGCACTGGACAATTCCCAGCGCCAGACTGTTGCCGGGCTGGGCGAACCTGCCTACCAGCGCTGGTGCCAGATCAGCTGCGCCAGCCCCTTTGCGCGCCGCCTGCTGCAGCGCCATCCTCCATGGCTGGTGTCCCTGGTGCGGGAAGAAAGGCCGCATTTTGAGCCGGAAGGCCTCGGAGAGGCCGAATTTCCTGGTGCCCTGCGGGAATACCGCAACCGGAAAATGCTGGAAATCATCTGGCAGGACCTGAAAGGTCCCGAAATGCTGGAACAGACCATGCAGGCCCTGACGCACCTGGCAGAGGATGCGCTGCGCTGGACCCTGCACCAGGCCGAATCCGTCCTCCAGCGCCGTCATGGCCTACCCTGCAACACCCAGGGGGAACGTGTTCCTTTTGCCATCCTGGGAATGGGAAAACTGGGAGGAGGCGAACTCAACCTTTCTTCCGACATTGACCTGATTTTTGTCTATGGAGAAGGTGGGGAAACCTGCGGCGGGTTCCCGGAAGACAACGCGGAATACTTCCGCCGTCTCGGCCAGTGGATCATCCGTGCCCTGTCCCAACCAGGTCCAGAAGGTTTTGTTTTCCGCGTGGATATGCGGCTCCGCCCTTTCGGTGATGCCGGTCCGCTGTGCATGAGTGCCATGGCCATGGAGCAGTATTATGGAACCCATGGCCGCACCTGGGAACGCTATGCGCTGGTCAAGGCGCGTCCGGTAGCCGGAGACCTCGATTTTGGTCGTTCACTGCTCCGCCAGCTCCGCCCTTTTGTATACCGGCGCTATCTGGATTTCACCGCTCTGGACGGAATCCGGGAAATCCGGACCCTGATGGACGCAGAACAGGGAACAGCCAGCCTGGACATCAAGAAAGGCCGGGGGGGAATCCGGGAAATCGAGTTTATCTGCCAGTCCCTACAGCTCATTCACGGTGGCCGGCGTCCCGGACTTCAGGGTACCGGCACGCTCGCCACCCTGAAATCCCTGACCGGAGAAGGTATCCTGGACCAGGAAGAAGCAGCTTTCCTCGAAAATGCGTACCGGCTCTGGAGGCGTCTGGAAAATGCCCTGCAGATGGTTGAGGACCAGCAGACCCAGATCCTTCCCCAGACGGAAAAGGGCTGGCAGAGACTGGGCTGCACCCTGGGAGAAGACAGCACCGCCCTGCAGGAACGGATCCGCTCCCTCCGTGCAAACATTCACCTGCGTTTCTGGACCCTGCTGGGCCGGCCAGAAGGGGCAGGGACTGGTGGCACCCCGGAGGAAATGGTCTGGCAGGCCGCCCAGAATGCCCTTGAGGAATCGCTTCCGGCAGGCTGGGACAAAATCGTCCCTTTTCAGGACCCCCAGGCGGCATGGCAGCGGCTGCGGGACTTTGCGCGAAGCCGGAAAGTGGCAACGCAGCTTTCTGCCCAGGGGCGGTCACGGCTGGATGCCCTGATTCCACGGGTTCTGGGCCTCTGCCACCAGTTCCAGCCCCCAGAAACCGGTCTTGCCGCATTTCTGGAGCTCACCGGCGCACTTCTGGCGAGTTCGCACTATCTTGCCCTGCTATCGGAAAATCCCGGGTACCTGCAAGAATGCGCCCGGCTGCTACAAAGCCCATGGCTGGCCAGGGAACTGTCCCGCTTTCCGATGATCCTGGAAGACGTACTGCTCCAAAAGCCAACCCACCGCAGCGAATGGTCCGGGGAACTGGCCACCTCCCTGGCCGAGGAAGATCTGGAAACCAGGATGGATGGCCTCCGCCGTTTCAAGAACAGCAAGCTTGTGCAGCTGGCCGCCGGCTTCTGGACGGGCCAGTTCCCCCTGGACCATCTTTTGCGAGACCTGAGCAGCCTTGCCACCTTCTGCATCCGGCAGGCCCTGCCCTGGGCGCTCGAAACCATGGAGCGGCAGCATGGACCTGCGCCCGGGATCCCGCCTGGCCGGAATCCTTTTACAGTGATTGCCTACGGAAAACTGGGCGGCCAGGAAATGGGGCTGGCATCCGATCTCGACCTCGTCTTCCTATACGATGCAGACCCGGATGCAACAAGCCGTGGACGGATTCCCCTGGGCACAGCCGCATGGTTTGCCCGACTTGGGCAGCGCCTGATCCATATCCTCGGCACGCTGACCCGCGCCGGCATCCTCTACGAAATTGACATGCGGCTGCGTCCAAGCGGGCAGGCCGGGCCCCTGGTCAGTGCCCGCTCTGCCTTCTGGCGTTACCAGAGGGAATCCGCCTGGGTATGGGAACACCAGGCGCTTACCCGCGCCCGGTGGATCGCTGGAGATCCCGGGCTGGGAGAGCAGTTTGAAAGCCTGCGGACGGAAATCCTGGGACGCCGGCGGGACTGGAATCACCTCAGCATGGAGATTTGCGGCATGCGTCAAAGGATCCAGGAAAACAGCGGGATTCCCAAGGGCCATTTCCACCTGAAACTGAGCCCGGGCGGCCTCATGGATATCGAATTTCTGGTACAATCTGCTATTCTTGCCAATTCTGCACGGGTTCCTGAACTGCTGGACCAGACCGGAACCTTGGCGGGGATCCTGGCTCTTGCAGGCAGCGGAATCTGGGACAGACGAACGGCGCAAGCCATACAGGAAGCCTGGCTCCAGCTCCGGAACCAGGAGAACCGGCGATGGCTGCAGCTACAGTCCCCATCAATCCCCGGCGACGATCCGCAAATGGATGCGCTCTCGGCCGCAGCGCAGTCGATACGGGAAATCTGGCGGCGTCAACTGGGCCCAGTCCCTTAAGGAGTTTCGGCAATGTCCATGGCGGATCGCGATGGTTTTATCTGGTTTGACGGAAAGCTCGTGCCCTGGCGGGAAGCCACGGTTCACGGCCTGACCCACAGCCTGCATTACGGTATGGGATGTTTTGAGGGAGAGCGGGCCTATTCCACCGCCCGTGGAGCTGCGATCTTCCGTCTGGCCGAACATACCAGGCGCCTGTTTAATAGCGCAAAGATCCTGCAGATGGAAGTGCCTTTTACCCAAGAGGAAATCAATTCCGCCACCCTGGAGGTCATCCGGGTCAACCGGCTTGATGCGGCCTATATCCGGCCCCTGTTTTTTTACGGCTCAGAAGGCATGGGGCTATCGGCCAAAGGGCTCCGGGTACACGTCCTGATCGCAGCCTGGCCCTGGGGGAGCTATCTTGGCCAGGAAGCCCTGGAAAGAGGGATCCGGGTAAAAATTAGCTCGTTCAGCCGCCACCACGTCAACATTCACCTGTGCAAGGCCAAGGCAACTGGCAACTACATGAATTCCATGCTCGCCCACCGGGAAGCGCATCTGGGCGGCTACGACGAGGCCCTGCTGCTGGACCGGGAAGGCTACGTTGCCGAAGGATCCGGAGAAAACGTTTTCATGGTCCGCGACGGCATTCTATATACCCCTACCCTGACAAGTGCCCTTGAAGGCATCACCCGCGACACCATCCTGCATTTTGCCCGGGATGCCGGCATTCCCATTGTCGAAAAACAGCTCACCCGCGACGAGTTCTACATCGCTGATGAGGCCTTTTTCACCGGTACCGCAGCCGAGGTCACACCCATCCGTGAAATTGACAATCGCAGGATAGGCAATGGGAGCCGGGGGGCGGTCACCGAATCCCTGCAGACACGCTATTTTGAAACCGTGACAGGCCAGCGCAGCGACCACCCGGAGTGGCTGTATTACGTGGACGATGGCAGCCATGGCTGAACCGGTCCAATGCTGCAGCCGCAATTTTGTCGAAGTGGATCCAGCAGAGCTGCCCCTGGCCTGCCCTCTTCCACGGGAAAAAAGCTGGAACGGTCATCCCCGGGTCTTCCTGAAAATTGAGGAAACCGGAGAAGCCCGATGTCCCTACTGCGGCACCTTGTATGTGCTGCGGGGAGGACCCATGGTTCGGGGAAACACGCACTGAATCCTGCCAGGCACGTTATCTGCCCACCCGGACGGGGCCCGGCTTCTAGACGCTCTGGGCCCCCAGCCAGCGCAGGAAAGCCGAAGGTCCTAGGTATCCTTCCTGGACGTGCTGTATTTGCCCTGCGGGGTCATATGTGATGAAGGCGGGGGGACCTGCCAGATCGAATTTTTGCAGCAGCTTTTGGCTTTCTCCATCGTCAGCGGTGACATCTACCCGGATCAGGACGTAGCCGGCGAGTGCCTGCCGTACTGGGGCATCGGCAAAGGTCACCCGGTCCATGCGCGTACATTCAACACACCATTTGGCCCAGTAATCCAGAAGCACTGGTTTGCCCCGGGCTTTGCGCAGTGCGGCTTCCAGGGCAGCGGCACTCCGGACACGATGGAAATGCAGGCCGGAAGGTGAAACGCTGACTGAACTGCCCTCTGCTTCCCCGGGGGCCTTCAGGGGCCGGAAAGGATTATCCTGACCCTGCAGTGCCCCCACGCCCATCGCAAGACCATAAGCCAGTACGAGAACGCCGGCTGCCCTCCGGAAATAGAACCAGCCCGGGGCGCCCTCCGGAATGGGCTCCAGCGCACGGAGATATATGCCACCTGCTACGGCCAGGGCGGCCCACAACGCCAGCGTGAGCGGACCCGGCAGGATCCTTGCCAGGAACCAGACTGCCACACCCAGCATGAGCATTCCGAAAACAGAGCGGATCGTATCCATCCAGGGACCGGCTCTTGGGAGCAGATGCCCGGCGGAGGTACCTACCGCTACCAGCGGTAGCCCCATTCCAAGGCTCAGGATAAAGAGGGATAATCCTCCCAAAAGTACGTTTCCGGTCTGGGAAATGAAGAGAAGCCCTCCTGCGAGTGGCGCCGCCACACAGGGGCCGACAATCAGGGCCGAAAAGGCACCCATGATAAAACTGCTGGCCAGGTGTCCACCACGGCCATTGCGGGACAGCCTGGTCTGGATGGCTGTCGGCATCTGCAGCTCAAAAAAACCAAACATGGATAGCGCCAGAAACACAAAAATGGTAGAAAAAGCCCCGATGATCCACGGATTCTGGAAGAGAGCCTGGAGATATGCGCCCGTAAGTGCCGCTGCCACACCCGCTACGGTATAGGTCAGCGCCATCCCAAGAACATAGGCCAAGGAAAGGGATGCCGCCCGCAGCTTTCTTGTTTTTCCTCCATGTCCAACGATAATTCCGGAGAGAATCGGAATCATGGGGAACACACAGGGTGTGAAGGCGAGCCCCAGCCCCGAGAGAAAAAAAAGCCCCAAGGTCAGCCAGAACTGCTCGTGGAGCCCACGCGCCAGCCGTTCTGCATTGCTGGCAGGGATTCCAGTCTGCTGCGCGGTTGCGGAAACTGCCACCCCCCGGGCAGGCACCTCAATGGTGCGGGTCTGCTCTGGGTAACACACCCCGGCGTTGGCGCAGCCCTGATAGGTACTGGTCACCGCGATCTCCTGCGGAACCGGCCCCGAAACAGTATAGGCAACAACCGTACTGGCCCGGCCCTCCAGAACACGTACCCGGCCAAACGCCGGATCCTGAAGGATCTGTCCCTGAGGCAACCGAAGCTTTGCCAGGTGGACACTGCCAGGTGTCACCGATATGTGTACCCGGTTCCGGTACAGGTGGTACCCTGGAGCCACATTCCAGACCAGCTGGAGCTCATTCTGGCCGGCCTTTTTTGCCGAAAACTGGAACGCCTGGCCAGGCGGAAGAAAATGGGCCGCCTCCAGGTTGCCCACGCCGAGCCAGCCGAGACAAACAATGATCAGAATGGGCCAGATCTTTCGCGGAACGGAAATTCCTGTACGGGGAGACCCCACTGTTTTTTCATGCATCAAAGCCAGCTCCCAGAATAGCGTAATGTCGGGATGCAACACCCTGTCCGGAAACAGCAAGGATCAGGCCAGCTGTTCCAGCACCCAGGACAGGTATCCAGCCAGCCCACCCTCTACTGGCAGCTTCAGGATTTCGGGCAGATCATAGGGGTGGAGAGCCTGCAGGCGGAGTTCGAGGACCGGGTAGAGGGCATCAGACGATTTGATAACCATCAGATGTTCTTCCGTCTGCTGCATTTCTCCCTTCCAGAAAAAATAGGACACCCCGGCAGGAAGCAGCTGGACACAGGCAGCCAGGCGCTCTTCCAGAAGATGTCTGGCGATCCGGTCACCGGAGTTGCCGGCCGGGACAGGGCATATCACCAGACACACAGCAGGAACGTCACCCGGTTGTTTCGCAGAGGAAACCATAATACCTCTCTCCCCTGAATGGATAGGCATACAGGGGCTTTTTCTGCCTTCCACTCCATGGATGCACTTCCAGAAAGTTTCCGGGGATTTGCCACAAGCTAGGCCATCATAGTCAATACCACTTGCTCATGAAAGTGTATTGGTCTTAAATGGTCCCCATGTCAGCGCATGCAGAGAAACCGTCGGAAGAGACTGATCTCCTGGTCCTGGGGGATGGCCCCATTGCCCACAGCCTGACACTGGCCCTCCGTGCCACCCCACTGCGCATCAGCATTGTGGATACCTTCCCTCCTGGACGGGAACGGCCTTTTTCTGGAGAGCGCAGCCTGGCCCTTGCCCTGTCCTCCATCCGTCTTCTCGAGGAGATTGGTGTCCATTTTGACCACGGCGCGTCGGGCATCATCAGATCTGTCCGGATTTCGCAGCAGGGCAGCAAGTCCACCGTTCTTCTGGACCACAGTCTGCTCGGGGTACCGGAAGCCTGCCTGGGGCAGGTAGTTCCTCTGGGATCTCTGGCCCGATCCCTCCTTTCCGCTCTCCCTGAATCCAGGCCTCTCCTGAGAAGGGAGCACTGGGGAGCCCCAGAAAAATTTTTCTGGTTCCCCGACCGGATAGTGGCCGAATGGGCCGGGCACCGTGTGGCCGCGAAACTCCTGGTGGTTGCAGATGGAGGAAACGGCAGGCACAGCCAGCTACTCGGCCTGCGCCGTCTGGGATGGGACCATAACCGCCATGCGATCCTCGCCCAGGTCGGACATGGTAGCCCCGCAGGAGAAACGGCCCATGAACATTTTCTGGAAAGTGGACCCCTGGCTCTCCTCCCGCTGGCAGGCGACCAAGGGTATTCCCTCGTCTGGAGTCTCCTGCCAGGAGAGGCCAGCACCCTTCTGGGGCTGAACGATGCCGGCTTTCTCCGGTCACTTAACGCCCGGATTCCCACGGGTTTTCCACCCCTGACCCATACTGGCCCGCGGGCCAGCTACCCCCTGCATTTCCAGCACTTCTCCAGCGATCTGCAATCCCGCATCATTCCCCTGGGAAATGCGGCACAGACCCTGCATCCCCTCGCCGGACAGGGATACAACCTTGGGCTGCGGGATGCCATCACTCTGGCAGCCCTGCTCCGGGAGGCAGTACACGCAGGGAGCGACCCGGGTGTTTCCTCCCTCCTGTCAGATTTCCAGAAAATACGGCAGCGGGACCGGTGGGAAACCATTGCTTTCACTGAAGGCATGAACCGCCTGTTTGCCATGAGTCCCCTACCCTTCCGGTGGGGAAGGGAACTTGCTCTCCATGCACTCGAACGGACTCCGCGCATCAAGGCTTCTTTGGCCGCACGCCTGGCGGGGATTTCTCTTCCTGCGGCCAGCAGGATTCCGGATCTCCAGGTGGCCGACCATGTCCGGTAGTTCCCACTTTGACGTTCTGGTCTCCGGTGCCGGCATGGTCGGAGCCACCCTAGGGCTTGCGCTTGCCCTTGACGGACTACAGGTGGCTCTTGCCGAAAGCCGGAGCCAGGAGCAGTGCCACGCAAAGGACCCACATGAGCGGTGCAGCCTGATCAATACTGGTGCCAGCCAGTTTCTGGCATCCCTAGGAATTCCGGTTTCAGGCCTTGGAACCCCGGTGGAGCGGATGCGGGTCTGGGATGCTGAACATGCGGGGAGTATCCAGCTGGATGCAGCCGACGCCGATGTCCAGCATCTGGGATACATCATCGAGAACCGCCAGCTTGAACAGGCCCTCCACCAGAAACTGCAGGAGATGGGGGTTCCACTGTTCTACAGCACCAGGCTTGAGCACCAGCACGCCGGACCGCACTCCCGCGTCCTGATGGACAGCCGCGGGGCTTTCTATCGCACCACCCTGCTTGCCATCGCAGAAGGACGGCAGTCCAGACTCCGCCGTACCCTGCTCCAGGCGAGCGTCTTCGGAGAGGATTACCGCCAGGAGGCCATAACGGCCACCATCTCGACTGAACGTCCGCATGGCGGAACTGCCTATCAGAGGTTTCTGCCCAGCGGTCCCCTCGCCCTCCTCCCCTTCACGGACGGTGTGGACGGAGAGCCGCGGACCAGCATGGTCTGGAGCGCGCAGAAGCCACTGGCCAAGAAGCTTATGGCACTTGAGAATCCCGCCTTTCTTGAGCACCTGCAGCAGGCTTTCGGACCCCAGCTCGGACGGCTGTCGCAGACAGGAGTCCGCAGCTCCCATCCCCTTTCGGCCATGCATGTAAACCGCTATGTGGATAACCGGGTGGTACTGCTGGGCGACAGTGCCCATGGAGTGCATCCTCTGGCGGGTCTGGGGGTCAATCTGGGGTTCCGGGATGCCGCTGCCCTGCGGCAGATCATTTCAGACGCACGGTCCACACACCAGGACTGGGGAAACCTGAACATTCTGGAGACCTACCAGAGGCAAAGACGCCCGGACAACCTGATCACGGTCTTTGCCTGCGGTGCCCTCAACCATCTCTTCTCCAACAGGAGCCGCACACTGGCCGGTCTCCGGGACCTCGGGATGCTGGGTACGGCAATGACACCGCGTCTCAGGCGTTTTTTTATCCAACAAGCCATAGTGCTGTAAGGAGACCCCAATGCAACACCGTATTGCTGATGATATTGCCGCCGCCATTGGTGAGGCAGTAGCCCGATTAGGCAACGTCAAAGAAGATGTAGACAAACAGATCCGTGCAGTCATTTCCAACGCCCTCGACCGCCTGGATCTCGTGACCCGCGATGAATTTGAGGTCCAGCAGGAACTGGTAGCACGCCTGGCAGCCAGAATTTCCACCCTTGAAAACCGGATGGCCGGCATGGAAACCGCCCGCCATGTGACAGAAGAACCCGCTGGGGACTAGCCGTTCCCCTTCCTGCAGCGCTTTTCCAGTTTTCCCGGCAAGCCCAGCCCCATGATTCTCCTCCGCCATCTGCAGACCGTCCAGGAACCCAGGCTTTACATGGCCCTGGAACGGACTTACCTCGGGTATTTCAAGTTCCTTTTTCTTTCCATTGGCACCGGTCTGCTCTCCGCCAGGCTAGCCTATCTGTTCCGGGCTTTCAACGAGATCCAATTATCCCATTTTTTTTTCGGAGATCTACCGCCTGCTTACCTGGCCGGCTGTAGTACTGATTTTTGTGGTAGCATTCTGGTTCATGTCCGACCTCAAACACATTGGCAGGGGGGAAGCCGTGTCCGCCAAGGAAATCATAGATCCTCGCATTTACATGGCCGCAGAGCGAACTTTCCTTGCCTGGGTAAGGACTGGAATCGGGCTGATCGCCTTCGGTTTTGTCATAGAGAAATTCGACTTTTTCCTTCAGCAGCTTTCGGTCATGCTTCATAGCAGTCTGAAAATAGGGCGGGGTTTTTCCGGGATGGGGATTGTCTTTATCATCCTTGGGGTGACCAACCTGGTCATTGGCGGCATCAATTTCATACGGACGGTCAAGAAGGTCGACCAGGGAGAATACCGGATCCACAAAGTCCTATACAGTGTTTACGGGATTATCCTGCTCAGTGTTACGGCCGTTCTTGCCTACATGATCATACGGGTATCTCCGTGACCGGTCCCCGTCATGCGTGTCCTAGTCAGTGCCCGGACTCCGCCGCCTTTTCGTCCGCCGCTGGTGTAACTGCCACAGGGTGACCAGGGGCCCGGCAAGCGTATATGCGATCCCAGCAATAAGCAGCATCAGTGGGGGATGGATGGAAATGGCTGCAACTACCAGCACCAGAATAATGGCGAGGGCAAAGGGCATGCGCCCATGCAGGTCCAGATCCTTGAAACTCCGGTAACGAATATTGCTGACCATCAGCAGTCCAAGGAGATATACCAGCACCAGGGCCAGGCCCTGGGCAATCCGGTTTAGCCAGGGATAGCCTTCCCCGGTGGTAACCCAGACCAGACTCGCCAGAACTACCGCCGCTGTAGGAATAGGCAGCCCCTGGAAGTAGCGTTTGGATTCACTGTGTGCCTGGCTGTTGAAACGGGCCAGGCGAAGCGCACCACAGGCAGTAAAAATGAAGGCTCCCAGCCACCCAAATTTTCCAAACCTCTGCAGTCCCCAGAGAAACGTCAGAATTGCCGGTGCCATTCCAAAAGCAATCACATCCGCAAGGGAATCGTATTCTGCCCCAAAAGCACTCTGGGTCCCGGTCATGCGTGCTATCCGTCCATCCAGGCCATCAAGCAGCATGGCAATGAAAATCACGATGGATGCAATCCGGTAATTGCCATGAATGGCTGAAATGATGGCGTAAAAGCCTGCAAACAGGCTGCCTGTGGTAAACAGGTTCGGGAGCAGGTAGACCCCCCGGCGGGTATAACGCTGGGTCACACGGCCACCGTTTTGGGGAGGCGGGCAATCCAGCGTGACCCTGAATGGACACGCTCTCCGAGGTGGACCAGAACGGTACTCTCTGGTGGCAGGTAGGTATCAACGCGGGATCCGAAACGGATGAAACCAAACCGCTGTCCGATCCGGATTTCCTCTCCTTCGCGGACATAGCAGAGAATCCTCCTCGCCACCAGGCCGGCCACCTGCACCACCGTCACATCCTGGCCTGGAGCCGTCTGGAGCCACAGCGCATTGCGTTCATTCTCCAAGGATGCCTTGTCCAGGGAAGCATTAAAAAACCGGCCCCGGTAATACCAGTTCTGCCGCACGCTTCCACTGACCGGGGCACGGTTGGCATGAACATCAAACACGTTCATGAAAATGCTGACTTTCAGTGCCGGGCGGGAAAGGTAGGGGTCTTCCGTCTGTTCAATGGCGATTACCCGCCCATCTGCAGGACAGAGTACTCCGCCCTCCATCGGTTCAGGAAGGGAACGGGGAGGATCCCGGAAAAACTGTACTACAAACGCCCAGAGCAGGAACAGGGGAAGGGAACTCCACCACCAGCCCCACCATAGGGAGGCCAACACGGCGATAGAAAGAGTACCCATGTAGAACCAGCCTTCACGGGCAAAAAAGGGGTAGGGATAGTGCTTTTTCATGAGCGCAAGGGTATCAAGACTGCGCACTGCCGGGAAGTTTTCGGAACCAGGCCGGCAGCAAAGTGGAGGGGGAAGGGAACAATTTTTGGCTCCGTATCCCCACACACTCTGCCCGCACCTGAAGTGCCCTCAGTTGCGGCTACGGTCCACAATCCGGTTCTGGCCGATCCAGGTCATCATGCTCCGCAGCTTCTCACCTACCACTTCAATGGGATGCTCTGCTGCCAGACGACGCATGGCCTGGAGTTTTGCCTTTCCGGCCTGGTTCTCGAGAATAAATTCCCGCGCAAACTCGCCAGTCTGAATTTCGCGCAGGATTTTCCGCATTTCTTCCTTTGCCTCCGGATTTACCACACGGGGACCTCTAGTGAAATCCCCATATTCAGCGGTATTGGAGATGGAATAACGCATATTGGCAATTCCGCCTTCATACATGAGGTCCACAATGAGCTTGAGCTCATGGAGACACTCGAAATAGGCCATTTCCGGGGCGTAACCTGCCTCCGTCAGGGTTTCAAAACCGGCCTGTACCAGGGCGCTGACTCCACCACACAACACTGCCTGCTCACCGAAAAGGTCGGTTTCGGTTTCTTCCCGGAAACTTGTCTCAATTACTCCGGCACGGGTTCCACCAATGCCCTTGGCGTAGGAGAGGGCCAGATTCCTGGCGTTGCCACTCGCATCCTGATGGATGGCGATCAGACAGGGAACACCACCCCCATGGGTATAGGTAGAACGTACGAGATGGCCAGGTCCCTTGGGTGCCACCAGGAAACAGTCCAGATCGGCGCGGGGATGGATCTGTCCAAAATGCACGTTGAAGCCGTGCGCGAACAGCAGGGCTGCCCCTTCCTTGAGATGGGGTACAATATCCTCCCGGTACAACGCGGCCTGACCTTCATCCGGGGTCAGGATCATGACCATGTCGGCTCCGGATACCGCATCCGGCACACTTCGGACATCATGACCCGAATGGACGGCCTTATCCCAGGAAGGCGATCCCTTGCGCAGTCCTACCACGACATTCACGCCGGATTCCTTAAGGTTTAGGGCATGTGCATGCCCCTGGGAGCCATAGCCGAGAATGGCCACCTTTTTCTTCTGGATGAGCGCAAGATCAGCATCGTTATCGTAGAAAACTTTCATGGAATCCTCTGGAATCATCAAAACAAGGAAAAAGGGGTATTCAGATGCCCTTGGCACCCCGGCCAATTGCGCTGGCACCACTGCGCACCACTTCAATGACCATGCCGGGATCAAGGGCATGAAGGAAGGCATCCAGTTTTTCACCGGTCCCGGTGAGTTCAATGGTATAGGAGCGGTCAGTAACATCAATGATCCGGCCCCGGAAAATGTCGGAAAGCCGCTTCACTTCCTCCCGGTCGGCTCCTACCGCATGGACCTTGACCAGCATGAGCTCACGCTCAATATGGGGGCCTTCAGTCAGGTCGTGGACACGGATTACTTCTACCAGCTTGTTCAGCTGTTTGAGAACCTGCTCCATGATTTCCTCAGACCCCTGGGTCAGAATGGTCATGCGGGAAACACTGAGGTCATGGGTTGGGGCCACAGTCATGGCCTCAATATTGTAGCCACGGGCAGAGAACAGGCCTGCAACCCGTGACAGCGCTCCGGCTTCGTTTTCGAGCAGTACGGAAATGATATGGCGCATCGTTCAGACCAGGATCATGTCAGAGAGGGCAGCACCAGCCGGGACCATCGGATAGACGTTCTCCGTCCTGTCCACATGGAAATCCATAAAAACTGTACGGTCCTTCAGCCTCAGTGCCTCCCGGATTACCGGTTCCACCTCGGAAGGCCTCTCCGCCCTGAGCCCCACATGGCCATAGGCCTCTGCCAGCCGGACAAAATCTGGCAGGGCATCCACATAGCTCATTGCATAACGGTTCTCATAAAAAAATTCCTGCCACTGCCGTACCATTCCAAGGTAGTGGTTGTTCAGGCAGGCGATCTTGACCGGAAGCCGGTACTGGGCGCAGGTAGACAGCTCCTGGATATTCATCTGGATACTGCCCTCCCCGGTGATGCATACGACGGTACTGTCCGGCTCGGCCATCTGGGCCCCCATCGCGGCAGGCAAGCCAAACCCCATGGTTCCCAGACCGCCACTGTTAATCCAGCGCCGGGGCCGGTCAAACCCGTAGAACTGGGCAGCCCACATCTGGTGCTGGCCCACATCCGATGTAACAATTGCCCCTCCGCCTGTCAGTTCGTGGAGCTTCTGGACCACAAACTGGGGCTTGATTACATTTTCATCCATCTCATAATGCAGACAGTGGCGGGCGCGCCATTCTCCAATCTGCGCCCACCACCGCTCGAGAGCTGCAGGGTCACAACGCATCCCGGATTCCAGTACCACCTCATTCATTTCTGCCAGTACGGAACGAAGATCTCCCACAATGGGAATATCTACCTTCACGTTTTTGGAAATGGAGGACGGATCCACGTCCACATGGACAATCCTGGCATGGGGGGCAAAGTGGCTGAGATTTCCGGTGACCCGGTCATCAAAACGCGCTCCCAGGGCCACCAGGACGTCACAGTGCTGCACCGCCATGTTGGCCTCGTAAGTACCATGCATACCCAGCATGCCCACAAACTGGCGGTCAGAAGCCGGATAGGCTCCGAGTCCCATGAGGGTATTGGTAACCGGTGCCCCGAAGTGCCGCACCATCCGGACCAGGTCTTCGGAAGCATTGGCGAGAACGATACCCCCACCAGTGTAGAAAAGCGGGCGTTCTGCACTGGCGATCAGCTGCAGCGCCTTGCGCACCTGGCCAGAATGGCCCCGGACCGTAGGCCGGTAAGAACGCAGATGCACCTTCTCGGAATACTGGTAGGTACAGCGCTTGGCCGTAACGTCTTTGGGGATGTCCACCAGAACCGGGCCGGGCCGTCCGGAAGCGGCGATAAAAAACGCCTTCCGTATGGTAGATGCGAGATCCCGGATATCCCGGACCAGAAAATTGTGCTTGGTACAGGGACGGGTGATGCCCACGGTATCAACTTCCTGGAAAGCGTCGTTCCCGATCAGCGCAACCGGCACCTGTCCAGTGATAATCACCAAGGGAATCGAATCCATATAGGCGGTTGCAATCCCGGTTACGGCATTGGTGGCTCCCGGACCACTCGTAACCAGGGCTACTCCGACCCGTCCACTAGCCCGGGCATAGGCATCCGCCGCATGGACCGCAGCCTGTTCGTGGCGAACCAGGATATGCCGGACGGCTTCCTGCTTGTCCAGCTCATCATAAATGTAGAGTACAGCACCACCAGGATAGCCAAAGACCAGCTCTACCCCCTCGTCACGCAGGGCGCGCACGACAATCTCCGCACCTGTCATTTCTTCCGGGTGGGGTTGGGGGCCTGGGCGGTCCAAGGTCTCATGTGGGGCTGCCATCGACATCCTCCTAAAAAGATTGGGGATCTACGCTATGCATTTTTGCTGATGGCGTCAAATAAAAAAAGCTGGTGCGGAAAACAGCCATCTATGGACCTCGCTGGAGACCGGCCAAATAGCCGCGGGCCTTTTCGACGAGGGCAGATGGCAGCCCTCCCTTTTCAGCGATCACAAGCCCCAGGGACTGTCCGGCCACATCCATCTGCAGTTCATAAGTAGGTTCCAGGTTCTGGTAGTCAAAGCGCATGGACGCATTGCGCAGATGCGGATGCCCGGCAGCGAAGCTTTTGATGGGAGTCAGATGGGTGGTTGCCATTCCACGCGCTCCACGGCTGGCCAGCTCATCCAGAACCGCCATGGCCAGCGCTGCCCCCTCTTCCGGATCCGTACCGGTCCCCAGCTCGTCCAGGAGTATCAATGAGTGGCCGTCCGCTTCCCCCAGCAGCCTCTTCAGTACTTGAACATGGCCGGAAAAGGTCGAAAGCGCAAAAGCCAGGCTCTGGGGATCTCCCATATCCACAAAAATCCGGGTAAACCGTCCGATCACCGCACGTCCAGAAACAGGCACGTGCAGTCCACAGTGGGCCATGACAACCAGCAGGCCTACAGTCTTGAGGGACACGCTTTTGCCACCGGCATTGGGTCCTGTCACCACCAGAATTGGATACTGTGCGTCCAGATGGACGGTCAGGGGTTTAGGCTTAAGGCCGCCCTGGCCGGAAAAGGCGAGCCAAAGCTGTGGATGGAATGCCTCTTCCAGATGGAGCATGGGCTCTTCCACCAGTTCAGCTGCCCTGCCCTGGAGGTGGATAGACAGCTGGGCCCCTGCAATAGCCAGATCCATCCAGGTCAGGGCATCCACAAGTTTCTGGAGGGCGGGGAGCCGCTCCCGTACAGTATCCGTAAGAGCCCGGAGTGTCCTCTGGTTTTCCTGCTCGACACGGCCTGCCAGTTTTTCCAGCTGGTTGTTCCGGCCCACCAGCTCCATGGGCTCGATCAGAATACCATGCCCTCCCGGACCCGTTCCCCGCCGCACACCGCGGAGATTCTCCTGTCTATCATCCCCAAGATGGATACAAAGACGCTGTCCAGTCCAGTACATTCTGGCACCCGCCATCCGGCGCAACTGTGCCTGGATCTCCTGCTGCACACTTTCCCGTTCCCTTTTCATTTCCGCGTGCAGCTGTTCCAGGAGAGCACTGCCATCTTCCCGGACTGCACCATTAAGCAGCAGAAGGCCGTCGATACGGCCGGCCAGGTCGCCTGTGCCATCAAGCATCTCCGGGCCTTGCGGTAGCAGGGCCGGATGCGCTTCGACATGCGGTTTCAGTTCTTTTCCGGCCAGCAGGACCTTCCAGAGGTTGCGAAGGGCAGTACCGGAAAGGGCAACCCCGGATGGGGCCGCCTGACGCAGGGCAGCGCGAATGTCGGGGAGATCGGGGAGCACCGGACCAGTACCGCTCTCCAGCCCCAGACGGGCTACCGTGATGGCATCCCGGAGCCGCCGCGCCGAACCAAGGTCTGGGGCCGGGGCCAGGTTGCGCGCGGCATCCGCACCAAAAGGCGTCGCACAAAGCTTTTCCAGCAGACGGCGGATCCCCTCAAATTCCAGGGATTTCAGATCAGCTTCCACGTTGTTTCCTCAGCCGGAAAACAGCTGTTTCCACCAGTGCTTCCGGTTTTCCGGAAGCACCTCCGGGCCGGATAGCGGATCGGGTGGCATCCGCGACAGGATCCAGCCGGGGGGGACCAGCTTGCCGCTACTGCCACAGGACGACCCCAGGTTATTCGGGTCATAGATTTTGACCAGACGCGGACGTTCCCTGTCGTCGGCATACACAATGCCCAGGTAGCGTTCCTGGTGGTCCCGGTGGAGCAGAGCGCTGATCCCGCCCAAAATCCTGCGGAAAGCCGTGGCATCCAGCGGGTGCTCCGGAAGGTTCTGGCCGACATAATATACATACCATCCGTCATCGGCGTCTTCCTGCAAACTGGCTACCAGCCGGTCCCATTGCTCCCATTCCCGGATAGCCCACAGCATCCCCCCATAGACGGCCGAAAAATCAGACACCGGTACTCCTCCAACCGACAAAACTCAGAAGCATGCGCCGCCGGAGATGGCGTTTCCGGTGCTCAAAGAGAAACAGCCCCTGCCATGTCCCCAAAAGCAGCCTCCCCCCCTGTACCGGCAGGCTGGTCTGGTTCTGGCCAAACATGGTCCGCAGATGCGCAGACATGTCATCCGCCCCTTCACTGCCATGCCGGTAGGCAGGATCGCCATCGGGGACAAGACGGTCCAGGAAGTACAGGATATCCTGCTGAACGTCAGGATCGGCATTTTCCTGAAGAATCAGACTGGCCGACGTATGGGGGACAAACACATGGACCCAGCCACGGTCTGCCCGGATACCCTGCAGCCATTTCCCGATCCGACCATCCAGGGCATAAAAAGCGCGTCCCCGGGTTTCAATTTCCCACTGTTCGTCTACCTGCTCCATGCAGCCTGCATCCTTTCAAAGTCCTGCACCGGAACGGCGCGCGCGGAAAAACTGGCGCAGAAGCAGGGCAGATTCCTCGGCCAGAACCCCCCCGAGCCATTCCAGGCGGTGGTTGAAAGGACCAGTATCGGGGAGATGGAGCTGGCTGTGGACCACCCCGGTTTTGGGGTCCCCTGCAGCATACACCACCCTGGCCAGACGTGCATGCTGGATGGCCCCGACACACATGGCGCATGGCTCCAGGGTCACATAAAGCGTACATCCCCCAAGGCGGTAATTGCCGCTCCGTGCTGCCCCGCGGCGCAGCACCAGAATTTCGGCATGGGCGGTTGGATCCGATAGGAGGATGGGAGCATTGCAAGCCCGTGCCAAAAGTTCTCCGCTGGGGCTGACCAAAGTGGCGCCCACCGGCACCTCTCCTGTCCCCATGGCTTCGCGGGCCTGGTCAAGCGCAAGCCGCATCCAGTACAGATCCGCCTGCTCTCCGGGTTCCGGCATATTCCTCCCATCCATCCAGTCTCTCCATGACAAGTGTATTCGTAGCTGGAGGCAACGGACACCCGTAGCCAACCAAATTTTCAGAAACATCCCAAGACTGCCTTGACACCCAGATGAATGCTGCTAATTTCCTTTCCGAAACAAAATTGCGCTTTCGGAGCCAGGCCGGAGAGTCCGGCACCCCGGTAAGCAGACTAAAGCGGATAACGTAAGGAAAAGATCGTGCTGCGCTTGCCCCGTCCTCCCCTGCTTGGTCTGGACATCAGTCCGGAGGCTGTCAGGATTGTCGAACTTTCGGAAACCAGGGGACACTTTCGGATCGAACATGCGGATTCCGAGCCCCTCCCCCCTGGTGCGGTGAATGACCGGGAAATCCAGGATGTAGAAAGTGTCAGCCGTGCCATCCGTGTCATGCTGGACCGCTCCCGGATTCGCACCAGATCGGTCGCCAGCGCTCTTCCTGGCCCGGCCGTCATCGTCAAGATCATTTCTCTCCCCGCCGGTCTGGACGAAGAGGGGATCGGTGACCAGATCCGCTTTGAGGGAGGGCAATACATTCCCTTTTCCATCAACGCGGTCAATTTTGATTTCACGGTTCTTGGGCCAGACAAGTCCAGAAAGGGATATAGCCAGGTCCTGCTTGTGGCCTGCAAGAAGGAAACTGTCGAAGACCGGGCGGCCGTTCTGGAGGAAGGTGGTCTGAAACCAAAGATCATCGACGTAAAGCAATTTGTACTCTGGGAACTGTATGAACGCTTCCATGGCCCCCAGTCCGGTCATGGGAACGGTGCCGTCATTCTCGTCGACATTGGCAGCGTCAACACCAATATCCATGCTTTCCAGAATGGACAGCCCGTCTATTCGCGCGAGCACAGCTTTGGTATCGCCCGTCTCACCGATGAAATTGCCCGGCATTTCGGCCTTGATCCTGCCGACGCCCAGCGTATGCAGCGCTATGGAGGATTACCGCAGGGCTACGAAAATGCCGTACGGGACCCGTTCATCCGCCAGCTGGCCCAGGAAATTTTCCGCACCCTGGACTTCTTTCAGGCCAGCATGCCCGATATCACCATTTCCTCCATCCAGCTCTTTGGAGCCGGAGCCAATCTTCCCGGTCTGGCACTGCAGATTCAGAACCTCACCCATTTCCCCGTGGAGAGTCCAGATCCTTTTTCGGGGATGGAACTCGCCCCCCGCATCAGCAAGCGCTTTCTTGAAAGCGACGGTTCCTCCCTCGCTACTGCCTGCGGACTCGCGCTGCGGAGGTTCCCTGCATGATCAGGATTAACCTGTTACCCTATCGGGAGGCCAAACGGGCCAGGCAGAAGCAGTATTTTCTTCTGGGCCTGCTTGCAGTACTGGCCCTCGGCGTTCTGCTATGTTATGGGATCTACGGTATTTTTAGCGATCGTGTCGCTGACGAGCAGGCAAAAGTGGCCTATCTGAACGGGGTCACCCAGCAGCTCGACAGAAAAATTGCCTCCATTGCCGACCTGCGTAAAAAACGCGATGAACTGCTGGCCCGTGAAAAAGTGATTGAAGACCTCCAGAAACGCCGCGATCTGACTGTGCGGATTTTCAACGTGCTGGCCCATATCACTCCCGCAGGAATTTTCCTGACACATCTGAAGGAACAGGGCAATGCCATCACGCTCAGCGGCTATGCCGAGGCGAATGACCAGGTGGCTGCCTTCATGCGCCGCATCGGGGCATCACGGATTTTCAGTAGACCGACGCTGGATATCATCAGCAAAACAAAATTTGGCGGGGAACAGGTAGGACAGTTCACCCTCCAGATGCAGATCCGGGAACATATGGCTTCAGCCAGCAAGACACCGACGGCGGAGGCAAAACCATGACCTGGGATGAAATACGCAACATGCAGGTTGAGGATGTCATGCGCTGGCCCCTGAAACTCAAGGCTATCGCCGCAGCAATCCTGATTCTGCTTCTCGGTGCCGCTGCCTGGTTCTGGTTTATCTCCCCGGAAAACAGCCGGTACAACCAGCTGCGCAGCCAGGTACTGAGCCTGAAAACCGAGGTCCGCCAAAAGCAGCTCCTGGCCGCGGGACTGCCGGCGTACCGGAAACAGATCAGGACCATGAACATCCGTTTTGAGCATTTCCTCGCCCAGCTGCCCGACCGGCGCCAGATTCCCTCCCTTCTGGATGGCGTAACTCTTGCCGGTCGCAGCAGAGGACTGGAATTCGAGCTGTTCCAGCCACTGCCCGAAGTAAACCGGAATTTTTACGCTGAAATTCCTGTGACCCTGAAGGTGGTCGGAACCTATAACGAAATCGGCCAGTTTGCTGCCGCAGTTGCCGCCATGCCCCGCATCGTCACCATTGGCGGGCTCGATATCACCAGGGTCAGCGGCAGTGCTGCCAGCCCTCTGGCCAAGGCACAGTCCTCGCAGGAGCTTGCCATGCAGTGCCAGGCCACAACATACCGCTATATTGGTGGCCGTAACACGCCCAAAAAAGGAACTGTCCGATGAACCGCCAGATCCTGACCACTGTCATTCTAGGCGCGGTGATTCTTACAGGAGGATGTTCCCGGGATGATAGCATGTCCAGTCTCCACGCCTACGTCGCGGCCGGACCCAAGATTGCAGCGCATATCCCGCCCCTTCCTCCGGTTCCCATCTACAGCCCGACAGCGTACAGCAATCCCGCCAGCCGTGATCCCTTTACCAGCTTTTCCGAACTGCTCCTGCGCAGGGAAGCCGCTGCTTCGGCAGGGACCGCTCCCGTACGGAAATCTCCCCTGCAACCACTTGAAAAATATGCACTTGGAAGCCTGACCCTGACAGGCATTGTGCAGGCCAGCAATGGAAGGTACTGGGGAGTTTTCCTTACGCCAGGCGGCAAGATATACCGGGCCGGAGAGGGCGACGGGATTGGCAACAAAAATGGGCATATCGTGGACATCAATGCCGCAAACCGGACGGTTACCGTTCTCCAGTATCTCCCCAACGCCTTTGGTGGCTTCCAGAAAAGTACGACCACAGTCCGGATGCAGTCTCCCACATGATTGACATCGGCCTTGTCCAAGAGATCTTCAGAAGGATTGACAGAGCATGAACAGAACTGATCTTCCCCCCCAATTCCGGGCAGGACTGGCCAGACCTCATCCCCTGCGGCAGGCCTGCCTGGTGGCCGTTGCCACGCTTGCCGCCCTGGGTTCCGCTTCCGCGTGGGGAGAAAGCCTGATCAGCCAGGTACAGCTCGAACCCGGACAGACCGGAACTAGCCTGTCCGTGCGGAGCAACAGCCGCCCGGCCTACGATGTCAATACTTATAATGGCGGCTATCGGGTACGAATAAACTTCCAGGATGCCCATTTTCTCCCGTCTGTAGGGGTGGTAACTGCTGGAGGATCGGTTGAAAATGTCCTCACCCGGAACTCCGGCAGGAACGCCCATCTGGACCTGCTGCTTTCCACCCCCCAGGCCGTGATGGTGCAGCCAACCTCTTCCGGCTACCATATCGGCTTTGTCCCCCTCATGAAGCCTGGAACTACCACCTCCGGGGGCCCTGCTGTGGCTCCGGCAGTTCCGCCTGCAGCAGCAGTCCAGCCCGTTCCGCTTTCCGTTTCCGCAGGAAGCACCCAGATCCGTAACCTGTCTTTCCATCGCGAAAACAGTGGTGCCGGGGTCCTTTCCCTGGACATGGGCGGACCACAGCCCCGGATGAACGTGACCCGGGAAAACGGCAGGCTGGTAGTTTCACTCCGGAATACCCAGCTGCCTGCCAGTCTGGTCCACCGTTTTGGTGTAACCCAGTTCGGCACACCCGTACAGTCTGTGGATGCCTATCCCCTGGGTCACTCTACCCGACTGGTCTTCCACGTTAGTGGCCCATTCCAGTATGCTGCCTACCAGTTGGGGCAGAGAACCATGATTTCCGTACGCCGGCAGAGCACAAGGAATCAATCCGGCAACCCGGCGAACAGCGCCCGGCTCAGCATGGATTTCCAGAACATCAGCGTACGGGATGCCCTGCAGGTAATTGCCGACTTCACCCACCAAAATATTGTTGTGTCCAACAGCGTCAGCGGCAGTCTCTCCATCCGTCTCAAAAACGAGCCATGGAAAGAGGCCTTCCGGGTCATCCTCGAATCCCAGGGCCTTGCCGTCAAACATGTGGGCAATATTCTCTGGGTAGCCCCCGCGGGACAGATTAGCAGCCAGGAAGAAGCCGAGCTGAAGGCAGCAGCCAGCAGACGCAAGCTGGAACCTCTCGTTACCGAGCTGATTCCATTAAAATATGCCCGGGCCAGCCAGATTGCCCACCTGCTTGAGGGTTTCTCCAGGCAGATCAACCAGGAATCCCAGACAGGGCTGAACCGGGAACAAAGCGCCGCACTGGCAGGCGCACTTGGCATACCAAGCAGCAGCCTCATCGGAAATTCTCTCCTGGGTCCCCGCGGTTCCGTGGCCGTCGTCACCAGGACCAATAGTCTTCTCGTACGTGATACTCCTGAGGATATCAGAAACATCCGCAAGCTGATCGCGAAAATTGACCGGCCGGTTCCCCAGGTCCTGATTGAGGCGCGCATCGTCCAGATTGACACGAATGCCGCGCAGTCCCTGGGGATCCAGTGGGGAGGAACCTACACTTCTGCTGGTGGTGGCGGGATGATCAATCTTGCAGGTACCAGTCCGGCAACGACCAGCAGTCTGGGCAGCCCGGCCCCGGGGGGGGCAGGTTCAACCGGAAGTTCCACAACATCAGCCCTTCCCTGGCTGGTCAACCTCCCGGCGTACGCTCCTGCGGGCAGCGCCCTTACGGGATTCAGTCCGGCCTCCCTCGGCTTCCAGCTGGGCAATGCGGTAGGCAGCCGGGTACTGAACCTCCAGCTGCAGGCCCTGCAGGCAAGCAACCGGGCAAAAATCATCTCCAGTCCAAAGGTTCTCACTGAAGACAACGAAAAGGCCGTAATCGCCCAGGGGCAGGAAATTCCCTACCAGCAGGCTGCCAGCAGTGGAGCGACGGCGGTTTCCTTCAAGAAAGCGGAACTGAGTCTCCGGGTTACCCCGCATATCGCACCTAACGGCAAAATCTCAATGAATGTGGATGCGACCAACAATCAGCCCAACTATGCGCAGACCACCGTTTCGGGTGTACCCATTGACACCCAGGAAGTAAAAACCAAACTTCTTGTCAACAATGGGCAAACTATCGTCATCGGCGGAATCTATACGGAGAACAAAAGCCATTACAATACGGGCGTACCCGTCCTGCAGGATATCCCTCTGCTAGGATGGCTGTTCAAGAGCCGCAACTACAATGACTCCCAGACAGAACTTCTTGTATTCATCACCCCAAAAATCGTTGGAGGCGGAGTGGAGAATGGCCCGGCCGGAAACGCCGTCCGTGTCAGTAGCGGCTCCTAATATTATCCTTATAGGGCCCATGGGCTCAGGGAAAACCACTATCGGACGGCTTCTGGCCGTCCGTCTTCGCTTGCCCTTTGTGGATTCCGATGCCCGGATTACCGAAGCCACTGGTGTGGATATTCCCACCATTTTCGCTATTGAGGGAGAAAGCGGCTTCCGGGAACGCGAATACAGGACACTGAAGGACATTGCCGGGGAACCTACCGGGAAGGTACTCGCTACCGGGGGTGGCGCCATACTGGATCCCCGCAACCGCTCCCTGCTCCGGACCATGGGAGAGGTCATCTACCTGGATGTCGGGGTAGATGAACAGCTACGCAGACTCCGCCATGACCGCCACCGGCCACTCCTGCAGGTGGAAAACCTCCCTCAGCGCCTGCAGGATCTGGCCAGCCAGAGAGTCCCCTTCTACCTTGAAACCGCCCACTTCCGGGTCGTTGGGGACCGCCTCAAGTCCGATCAGGTTCTGCGGCGCATTCTGCGTTACCTGCAGCAGCGCACGGTCCCTTCCTAGCAAATCCAGGGCAGCCTGACAAGGACAGGGGCAGGCCAGCAGAAAGCCCCCTTGCATGCCCCGGCCAGAACCCTACAATGGGAAAGAATGACCGTCACAGAGCCCAAGACATGCCCAGCCTGCACGTAGACCTAGGTCCCAGATCCTATCCTATCCGGATCGGATCCGGTATTCTCCATGATCCGGAACTGCTGGTCCCCCACCTCAATCCCGGCCCGGTCGCCATTCTTACGGACAGCCATGTGGCCTCCCTCCATCTGGCTTCCCTGCGGGAAACCCTGCGTCGGGGCGGAAAAGAAGAGCTCCTGGAAATCGTAGTGCCCGCCGGAGAAAACACGAAATCCCTGCAGCAAACCGGGTCTATCTGTGGAGAGCTGCTGAAGGCGGGTTTCGGACGGGACTCCACCCTCTGTGCCCTTGGCGGCGGGGTTATCGGCGACCTCGGCGGTTTTGTCGCTGCCATTTACCAGCGGGGTATTCCGTTTATCCAGATCCCCACTACCCTCCTCGCCATGGTCGATTCTTCTGTGGGTGGCAAGACCGGAGTCAACCACCCCCTCGGCAAGAACATGATTGGGGCATTTTACCAGCCACGGGCTGTTATCGCCGATGTCGATACCCTGGATACCCTTCCCCAGAGGGAATTCCGTTCTGGGCTGGCGGAAGTCTTCAAGTACGGGCTGATCAGCGATCCGGGTTTTTTTGCCTGGCTGGAGGAGCATCTTGATGAAGTTCTCTCCGGGGAAACGGATGCACTGATGAAAGTCATTCTCGATTCCTGTGCAGACAAGGCCGAAATTGTGGCCCGGGATGAACTGGAGGGAGGGCTGCGGGCCATTCTCAATTATGGGCACACCTTCGGTCACGCCATTGAGGTGGCATCAGGCTATGGAACCTATCTGCATGGAGAGGCCGTTGCCATTGGCATGGTACTGGCTGCAGACCTTTCCCGCCGGCTTGATCTTCTCAGGGAAAGCGAACAGCAGCGCATTTACAGGATTGTCGAGTCGGCTGGTCTTCCTACTGTGGCCCCCCGTCTGCCGGCGGACGATTATCTGCGGTACATGCGGGTAGACAAGAAGGCCCAGGGCGGACAGATCCGGTTCATTCTTTTGCGGGGTATTGGCGAGGCAATTATTACTGGAGATGTCCCGGAAGCAGCCATTCGCCAGACACTGCAGGCATTCATGGAGTCCTGAAATGACAGAATGTAACCGGGCAACCACCGAACTTCAGGAAGAAATGCAAAACAGGCTGTCCGTGAACCCGGATGCCTGTCTTTGCATCGGAAATTTCGGTTTTATCGAGCTGGAAGATACCTGGGGAGATGAGGCCACCATCATCAATACAGCGCGCATCAGCACCACCAACCAGCGTCTTGGCTCGGCAGCCGACTTCACGGATCGTGACCGTCGGCTGCTGTACCAGCTGCTCCGCGACCAGCATGGTACACCCTTTGAAACCATTTACTTCCGCTACCGGTTCATTGCGCCCATTTTTGTCCTTCGACAGTGGGTCAAACACCGCATTTCCAGCTGGAACGAGTTTTCCATGCGGTACCGGAAACCGATTTCAGCTGCCTACATTCCCGATCTGGAAGCCCGGACGGTAGACGGGTTCGCGGTACTGGATGAGGAGGCCATGGCTGAATACAGCCGGCTCATGGGAAACCTTTTCTTCTGGTATGAGGAACAGTATACAAAGGCGTGCCACCGTATTGAGGATGCACGCAGTCATGGAGTCCTGCCTCCCAAGGAAGGGGGGCGTGACCCATACCGGGGACGGGCACGAGAACTGCTTCGCAATGCCCTGCCCGTAGCCGCCTATTCCGATGTCTACTGGACTGTCAACTTCCGGAGTCTCATGAATTTTTTCAACCTTCGCCGCAAAAAAGATGCCCAGTATGAAATCCGGCAGTATGCTGATGCGGCCTATCTGCTTTTCAGCCGAAGGCTGCCCCTGCTGGCCAGCGTCATGGAAGAGGTCCTGGCAGAAAAGCGGAACAGCGAGAACCTCCCGCATCCATGATCCAGCAGCTGGCAACCTACGCTACCCACGCCAACCAGAGCCGCGGCCGCCATTATCCCGAGGAGTGCCCGACTGGCGGCAGAAGTGGCTACCAGCGGGACCGGGACCGCGTTATACATTCCACGGCCTTCCGGCGCCTGGAATACAAAACCCAGGTGTTTGTGAACCACGAGGGAGATCTTTACCGCACTCGCCTGACCCACAGCCTGGAGGTCGGCCAGGTTGGGCGCTCAATCGCGCGCCAGCTTGGGCTGGATGAAGATCTGGTCGAGGCTATTTCTCTCGCGCACGACCTCGGCCACACGCCGTTTGGCCATGCCGGACAGGATGCCCTGAACGCCTGCATGGGGGAATATGGTGGGTTCGAACACAACATCCAGTCCCTCCGGGTCGTAGACGTACTGGAAATACGCTATGGAGATTTCACAGGGCTCAATCTCAGCTTTGAGACACGGGAAGGCATCCTGAAGCACTGCAGCCGCAGCCGTGCGGCCAAGATGGGAGATGTAGGCCAGCGCTTCCTGGATGGTACCCAGGCTACCCTGGAAGCGCAGATTACCAACTTTGCAGATGAAATTGCCTATAACAATCATGATATTGATGATGGCCTGCGGGCAGGCCTCATCGATCTGGATGACCTCTGTGCGGGCACACTTTTCGGCGACATTTTTCGTGAAGTCCAGCAGCGCTATCCTCATGCCGGGGGGACTGTTTTGCGACATGAAACAGGACGCCGGCTGATCAACCTTTTCATCACGGATCTGGTCGAGGAAACCCGCCGGCGTATTTCCGGAGCGGGCATTGAAACACTGGATGAGGTCCGTCGGCACCCCTCTCCTGCCGCCTCCCACAGTCAGGAAATCGGAGCGGCAATACGCCAGCTCAAACAGTTCCTGATGCAGAATCTTTACCGCCATCCCCGAGTTCACCGGCAGGCCGAAAAAGCAAAACGCATCGTGCACCAACTGTTCGGGATTCTGTTCGGAGATCCAGCCCTTCTCCCACTGAAATATCAGGAGAGGCTTCACTGCAATGGTGAAGATCCGCACCAGCGTGCGCGCGTTGTAGCAGATTATGTGGCTGGGATGACAGACCGGTTTGCCATAGCAGAATACAGCCGGCTTTTTGACCCGCGGGATGGTATCTAGCCAGAAACAGTGCACCCAGAAACCGTAAATCTCTATGACAGGGCAACAGCACCTTTCCTCCTGCAGACTGTTTTTCTTCCATGCTGGACATCTGCACTGTTCATGCCCAATCCTCCATCGCCTCCTGAAATGCTAAAAATCCTTATATTCTAAATTTTTATTAATTTATTGATCCCTAAAAACAGTTTGTTACCCCCCTCCGGGAAAGGAGAATATACTGCTCGACGCGGGTTGTGTTTCCTATATAAAAGACAGTCGAGGAGAGCAGCATGTCCAAAAGAATAGCGTCAGCGGGAATTCTGGCTGCAGGACTTATGGTGTCGGGTTTCGCCCTTGCCGGCACACCGGTGTTCATGTCTCCAGCATGGGCACAGGAACTCTGTACCGCCTGGAACAGCAGCCCTACCCTGGCCGACAAGCTTGGGGGATCTTGGGTAAAAAATAACGGCGGAAAAGGTTATAAGGTGATGGAAATCTCTGATTCCAGCCTGAAAGGCAGTCCGCCAGTCCAGCTGGAAATTGCTCCGAAAAACGGGAAGGCCGAGTGCATTTACGGCGGCCCTGCCAAGATTGCCGCCCTCAACTACAGCCATGACTACAAGATGTGGGCAACCACCCATAACTGGCACCACATGGGATCCCCCATGATGGCGATGATGTTTGGACGGCTGAATTTCAAGGGCCCAAAATTCGAGGCCATGGAGAATATGACACCCTTCTCGGCGTTTCTAAAACTCGTCAAGGATATCCCGGCTACCCTTCCGGCTGCTTCCTGAAGAGCCGGAAGCAGGAAGGAAAACCACCAGTCGCAGGCGCATTGCAACCCCGCCTGCGGGTTACTGGCACTGCTCTGGAAGGGAGTTCTATTCCCCCTGAAGTTTCTGTTTCAGGAGGCTATTGACTTGGTCAGGACTGGCCTTTCCCTGGCTTTCCTTCATTACCTGACCCACGAAAAACCCAAAGAGTTTTTCCTTGCCGGAACGGTAATCCGCCACCTGCTGCGGATGGCGGGAAACAATTTCTTCAATCAGGGACACAATCGCGCCTGTATCGGTAATCTGCCGCAGGCCACGGGCTTCAATAATGGCATCAACCTCGCCACTTTCAAGAAAAAGTGCTTCAAAAATTTCCTTGGCAATTTTCCCCGAAATGGTCTGGTCTTCGATACGCGACAGCAGAAGGCGCATTTGCATGGCAGGTACCGGACAGTTTTCCACTTCCAGCCCAGTACGATTGAGCGCACCGAGGAGTTCGCCCATGATCCAGTTAGCCGCCAGCTTGGAATCCATCCCCTCTGCGACTGTTTCATAATACTCGGCCAGTGGCCGCCCTGACGTCAGGACGCCGGCATCGTAGGCTGGAAGTCCATACTGCTCCATAAAGCGGTTTTTCTTCGCATCGGGAAGCTCCGGCAGCTGGGCCTGTACGGCCTCTATCCGGCTCTGCTCCAGAACCAGGGGCAGCAGATCTGGGTCGGGGAAGTAGCGGTAATCGTTGGCCTCTTCCTTGCTGCGCATGGAACGGGTTTCACTGCGGACTGAATCGAAAAGCCTTGTCTCCTGGATAATCTGCCCTCCATTTTCCAGGATATCTTTCTGGCGGGAGATCTCAAAAAGAATGGATTTTTCAAGAAAACGGAATGAATTCAGGTTCTTGATCTCTGCCCGTGTTCCGTAGGGATGGCCTGGCCGCCGGAGGGAGATGTTCGCATCACAGCGGAATGACCCCTCCTGCATGTTCCCATCGGAAATATCCAGGTATCGCACCAGTGCATGGAGCTTCTTCAGATAAGCTACCGCCTCTGTGGCAGAACGCATATCCGGCTCGGACACAATCTCCAGTAGCGGGGTACCGGCACGGTTCAGGTCAATCCCGCTCTGGCTGTCAAAACTTTCATGGAGAGATTTGCCCGCATCTTCTTCAAGATGGGCCCGGGTAACACCAATCCGTTTCTCCGTACCATCTGGCAACACAATATCCAAATGCCCCGCCCCGACAACCGGCAGCTCATACTGGCTGATCTGGTAACCTTTGGGCAGATCGGGATAGAAATAATTCTTGCGGGCAAAAATGCTGCGCCGGTTAATTTCCGACCCCAGTGCGAGACCCAAGGCAATCGCCTTGTTAACGGCTGCCGCGTTAAGGACCGGCAGAGCTCCAGGCATGGCCAGACAAACTGGACAGGTCTGTGTGTTAGGCTCTGCTCCGAAGGTAGTCGAACAGCCACAAAAGATTTTAGTGGCCGTGTTCAGCTGGACATGGACTTCCAGACCGATGACAACTTCCCACTCCATGCTCAGCCTCTCCCCTGCTGCCCTGGACTGCGCAGATGCCAGCCGGTTTGAAGCTGGTACTGATGCGCTATAGCCAGAAGCTGCTCATCCGCAAAATAGTTGCCCATGATCTGCATGCCGACCGGCATTCCGCTGCGGTCAAAACCACAGGGCAGGCTAATGGCCGGAATTCCAGCAAGGTTTACGGCAATGGTATAGATATCAGCCAGATACATGGCGACTGGATCATTACTCTTGTCTCCCAGGGCAAAAGCCGTAGTCGGAGTGGCGGGCCCTACAATCACGTCCACCTCGGCAAATGCCCGGCGGAAATCTTCCCGGATCAGGCTTCGGACTTTCTGTGCCTGCAGATAGTATGCATCGTAGTATCCTGCGGAAAGCACATAGGTACCAACAAGAATCCGCCGCCGGACCTCTGGACCAAACCCCTCATACCGGGATCTGGTATACAGGTCCGTCAGATCTCGGGGACAGGATGCACGCCGGGTGTAGCGGACCCCATCAAATCGGGCCAGGTTGCTGGAGGCTTCTGCGGGTGCAAGAACATAATAGGTACTGACCGCATGGACATTGTTTGGCAGGTGTACCTTCCGGATCCGTGCCCCCATTTTTTCAAACTGGCGGATGGCCGACTGCACCGCTTCTGCAACTTGCGGGTCCAGACCTTCGCCAAAAAATTCTTCGGGCACTCCGACCCGGAGACCCTCAAGGGAACGGTCAAGACCCGCGTAAAACTGTCCATCTGCCTGGGCATGACTGGTAGAATCCAACGGATCGTGGGCGGCCATGGCATCCATCAGCAGGGCACAGTCTTCCGCAGACCGGGCCATCGGTCCGCCCTGGTCCAGGCTGGAAGCAAAGGCGATCATGCCATAGCGCGAAACACGTCCATATGTAGGCTTGAGGCCGGTTACCCCACAAAAAGCGGCCGGCTGGCGGATAGAACCGCCAGTATCCGTTCCGGTAGCCGCAGGGACCAGCCGTGCTGCAAGAGCAGAAGCCGAGCCTCCGGATGAGCCCCCGGGAACCCGTGCCGGATTCCATGGATTGCGTACAGGGCCAAAATGGCTGGTTTCGTTGGAAGATCCCATGGCGAATTCATCCATGTTGAGTTTCCCCAACATGACCATGCCAGATTCCTGAAGACGCCGGATTACAGTTGCGTCGTATGGGGCGACAAAGTTTTCCAGCATTCGGGATGCACAGGTGGTGCGGACCCCACGGGTGCAGAAGATGTCCTTGTGGGCTACCGGAACGCCAAGCAGGGGTCCCTGTTCGCCACGGGCACGGCGCGAGTCGGCCACCTTGGCCTGGGCCAGTGCCAGTTCTCCTGTCACCGTGACAAAAGCGTTCAGGCGGGGATTTTCCTCGGCAATCCGCTGGAGGAGGGCCCCGGTAATCTCATGGGAAGAATACTGGCCGCTTACCAGCGCCTGACGTATTCCCTGTATGCTGAGTTCATGAATCTCCACAGGATTTCCCTTTTATTCAATAACCCTTGGAACGAGGAAAAGACCTTCTGCCGCAGCCGGGGCAGACGCCATCAGCCACTCACGCCCCTCTTCGGGACAGACGGTATCTTCCCGGAGCGGCTGCTGCAGATCCAGGGGATGCGCCATGGTCTCGACTCCTTCGGTAGGAACGGCCCGCAGGGATTCGACCAGTTGCAGAATGCTCTCAAGCTGCAGGGCGGTACGTTGCGCTTCCTCCTCCGGTACCGAGATCCTGGCCAGATGGGCGATCCTGTTCACCTCAATGCTATCCATAGGCATGACTGGAACCTCCTGGGAAAAACGGGGAAATCAGCGTACAGAAACCGGGGGCGCCGTAACCGCTGGGGCGCTGCTGGCGGCGCCAGGGAGTTCCAGCCCTTCTAGGAGCTCACTCTTGCTGACATTGCCACCCTGGATGAGGAACCTCTCATGCTGCTCCCAGGCATTGCGCATGAACACATAGGGATTCACGGCTTCCTGCACCATGTGCACTTTTCCACCCTCAGTGTAGCCAGTGTTGACTATTCCCATGCCAGAGTACGCCCACTGGGCGTTGGTACTGGGAAAATAATAGGCAGGACTGGCGAAAATCGCTAGTGCGAGGCCCGGAAGATTTCGCAGGGAGCTCGGCCCATAGAAGGGCAGGACCAGGTAGGGTCCCTGCGGAACTCCCCAGACCCCAAGGGTTACCCCAAAACCGTTGCTTTGCCTGGGGAGATCAAGTCGGTTAGCCACATCAAAGAGGCCACCAAGTCCAAAAATGGTATTCACGAGGAACCGGCTCAGGCCTTCCATGCCCTTCTGTACACGCCCCTGCAGGAAGTCGTTGAGAAAAATATAGGGCATGTCCGCGTTATTAAAGACATTGCTTACCCCGGTCCGAAAAAAATGCGGGGTCACGGCCTTGTACCCTCGGGTTGCCGGTTCCATGACATTATTGAAAAGCCACATGTTGAAATGGAACATGGGCTTGTTCACCGACTCCAGGGGATCCCGGGAGAAACCGGCCTGTTGGAGTTCCGGTCCACGGGTTGTGGTAGCGCAGCCTGCCAAAAGGAAAATTACAAGGAAAACAGGGGCTTTACCCACGCGAAGCCTCATTTTTTCCTGCCTGAGGCGTAGGCATCCATCTGCTTCTGGAGGTGGGCCAGCAACGCGCCAAATCCTTTTTTCTCGAGTGTATCCGTATATTCAGCCCGTTTGAGCGAAAGATCACTCACTCCATCGGCCACCACATTGATCACTTGCCAGACATTTCCCTGCTTCTGGAGGAGATAGTCAAACCTGTGGATCTTGCCATTTTTCTCCGTAAATGTCGTAAACACCCCTACTGTCCCGGGCTGCAAGCTGCGGCTTCCGGTGATGGCAAAGCGTTCTCCGGCATACGCATCGAAGCGCCCGGCGTATGTTGCTATCGTATAGTTGCGCAGGGCAGTAACAAACTGCTTCTGCTGGCCGGGATCAAGGCGTCCCCAGTTACTGCCCAGAGTCAGCTGCGCAATGCGGGGGAAGTTGAAAACCCTGTCGAGCACGGGGGAAAGCCGTTTATAGCGGCCTGCATATCCCAGCCTCTGTCCGCTCTTCATAGCCTCAAGCAGAGCTCTGTCCAGGGTACCGATGACTGAAGCAGGCGCCGCAGCAGCCGGGGCCGGGGCTTTTTTTTCTACCTGCCCCACCGCTGGCGTTTCTATGGCGGCATAAAATCCTACCGGTGCCAGGGCCGCAAGCAGTACTGCTGCCTTCAGGCTTCCTGTTCCACGTAGCATCCAGCCACTCTTGCTCGATTTTCCAGACATTTTCAGCAGAACATCCGCTCAGCGATCAACCCGCAGGGGGAAAACCGGCCTGGATTGTGCGTCTCCAGGCGGCGTGGCGGGCATATCTGGAGCCATTGGACCCTCGGTACGAGGACCCATCAGGGAAACCCTGAGTGCCTTCAAGGGATGGCGAAAAGTATCGTTCACCGCTGTAGGCTCAAAGCCCGAGTGCACCTGACACTGATCGCATTTGCTGTTATGACCGACCCCATACCGTTCCCACGGGGTATCTTCCAACAGTTCCCTGAAGCTCTGGGCGTACCCCTCGCTCACCAGAAGATAGCAGGGTTTCTGCCAGCCAAAAATGTTGCGGGTTGGATTGCCCCATGGAGTACACTGGTACGTCTGGTTACCTGCAAGAAAATCCAGAAAAAGGCTGGACTGGTTGAATTTCCAGCCGGACCTGCGCTCTTTCCCAAGGCGGAAAATATCCCGGAAAAGCTGTCTTGATGCCTGCCGCTTGATAAAGACTTCCTGCTGGGGGGCCCGTTCGTAGTTGAATCCGGGTGAAATGGTGACTCCTTCCACACCAAGCTCCCGGCAGTCATCCAGGAATCCGGCCACCTCTTCTGCACTCTCGCCCTGGAACAGCGTACAGTTTACGGTTACCCGAAAGCCCCGGGTTACGGCCTCACGAATGGCCTCCGATGCACGGCGGTAAGTTCCGGGCTGGCAGACCGAATCATCATGCCGCCTTTCGTTGCCATCCAGATGGACAGAGAAGGTCAGGTACGGTGAGGGCTGGTAATCCTCCATACGTTTCTTCAGCAGCAGGGCATTGGTACAGAGATAGACAAACCGTTTCCGGTCAATGAGCCCCTGCACTATGGCCGGCATATCCTTGTGAATCAGGGGCTCCCCTCCGGCAATGGAGACTATGGGAGCGCCACATTCTTCAGCGGCACCGATGCACTCCTCAACAGACAGGCGCCGGTCGAGGATATCGTCCGGATAGTCGATCTTTCCACATCCCGAACAGGCAAGATTGCAGCGAAACAGGGGTTCCAGCATCAGTACCAGGGGATAGCGGCGGCGCCCCCGCAGCTTCTGGGACAGGATATACCGTCCTACCCGGTAACTCTGGATTAATGGAACAGCCATCTATTGTCACTCCTTCACTCGTCCGCTGGGAACCAGTATTCATGCTAATTTTAACAAGTATAACATACCGTACCGTATGCAGACCAACTGGTCATGTCCTAGCTGCACGCCTGCGGGAAAAGAAAAACAGCAGGAAATTTGCAATGCGTGGTGCCAGTTTTGGACGCAGCAGTTCCTGGTCATAAAGCGAGAAGCGCCGGTCATTCTCTTTCCGGCAGAGCGCCAGCAGCCCGGAGAGAGTCATCTCCTGACTAACCTGCTCATGACCGGTCATCGTAAAATTTTCTCCCTTCTGCCCGCCCAAACCCCTGGCAGTCCGGATCCGCGCCCAGGCCTGCATCGCAATCACCTGGATCCGTTGGAATTCCAGCCGGATTTTTTTCCACCACGGAAGCTGCTGCCGGTACCAGGCCAGCCAGTTGACGAAAAAAATGATATGACGCGCCTCCTCCTGCATGACAGAATCAAAAATTTCGACCAGTTCCGCAGGGAAAAATCCCGATTTTCTGGCTGCGGCAAACAGCCCAAACGCAAAATAGGAATCTAGGCACTCGCCATACCCGGTAAACAGGAATTCCCAGTAGGGATCCCGGATAGGCGGAGGTTCTGGAAGAGGAGGAATCTTGATGCCATAGTGGCTCACAAGGGCCTGCAGCAGCTCTGCATGCCGCATTTCCTCCAGCCCGTCCAGGGCAATGGCTGCCCGCACAACCGGATCAGGTTCCTTTGCCGCCATGTGCTGCACCATCCGCGCCGTCACACTTTCCGTTGCGACCGCCTCCCCCCAGAATGGCAGGGATCTCAGGCGCCGTTCGGCATCAGCATCCAGATCGGGCCACTGGATCCCGTGCGGATCGAATTCGATATGGGTCTCATGAAAAAAACTGCAGAAACGGTCCCTATACCCCGGATCCCGGGGATTCAGAGGCGAGGATTCCGTCACTCCCCCATTCATACAACCCTCTCCCTCGAGGAGCGGCTTTTCTGCCATTCCATTCTGATATGGTACCCTTCTGACAGATACCAGTGGAGGAGGAGTGGAATCCCCAAAGCCAGTTCGCGGAACCTGCGCACCAGAGAGAAGGCCAAGGCCAGATCTGGCCCAACCCCAATGGCACTGCCAAAAAGGACAACCCCCCCCTCCTGTACGCCCAGCCCCGCGGGCATAAAGAAAGCCATACTGCGCAGGGCCTGCCCCAGGCTTTCCATCAGCACGGCGGCCCAAATCGGTATCGGGTGCCCGAGAAGCAGGAATGTAAGCCAAACCTCGACAGCGCCGGCAAACAGGCTGCCAAGCTGCCAGAAGTTGGCCCAGAGGAGCCCCCATCTCCGCCTATAGATACGCCGGATTTCCTGGTCCAGCTGCCTGGGTTCACCAAGCAGAAGCAGCCAGTCCGTGCCGCCCATGACACGTTTCAGACCCTGCTGCAGGAGGTAGAAAAATCCCCAGCGTTTCTGCAGCCAGAAGAACACACCCAACAGGGGCAGGACGGACAGCAGGAAAAGGAGTACAACGTCCTGGAGGTGGCGGTCTCCTACTGCATAAACCAGGATCATGAAGCCCACAAGCGTAAACAGGAACTGGCTCAGGAGTGTCAGGCTGACCTCAACCATGATGCTGGCTCCTGCTACATACCCTGGAACACCAGCGCGGGCCAGCATGCGGGCACCTACAATCTCCCCCCCCACACGGGCTACTGGAAGCAGGGCATTGATCGCTTCCCGGAGCAGCGCCAGCCAGACAAGCAGACGCAGCCTGACGCGCCTCTGTCCCTGCAGCAGCCAGCGCCAGCTGACGGCATCCAATGAGATTACCAGCACATGTACCGGGAGCAGGAGCAGAAGAGACCACCCTCCCCTGTCCAGCATACCAAAAATGGTCGCAGCCCCCTCGTCTGCCACAAGAAAAATGGTAAATCCCAGCCCTATAAGGAGCATCACGGCCACCCAAAATTCGTGGCGCTTCCAGACCCACAGTCTAGCTGCCTTCATCTTGGGCAACCCCATCTTCTTTGGGCGATTCGGTAAAAAGCAGCAGCAGGGCGGGCAGTACTACGAGAATACAGAGCAGAACTATGGCAAGGGAAAGGCTCAGGGCTTCTCCAAGGGTAGACATTCCAGGATCACTGGAAAGCGCCATGCTGCCAAAAGCGCTAAGCGTGGTCAGCCCGCTGAAAAAGACAGCCATGGGGGTAGATGTCTGCAGAAGGTGGGCCGCATCGATCCCGCTGCGCCACCGGATCACAATGTAGATGCCAAAGGCAACCCCAAGGCCGATCAGAAGTGGCAGCACAATGATGTTTCCCAGGTTGAACTGCAATCCCAGGAGGGTCATGGCTGCAACGGTAAAAAGGGCCGCCAGAAGAAGGGGGGCCATAACAAGAAGCATGTCCCGGTAGCGGCGGAGGGTCAGAACGAGCAGCAGGCCAATGGCCACAAGGGCGATATAGGTGGCCTCCTGGAAAGAGGCCAGCACGGCATCGCCGCCTTCGACCAGCATAATCGGGGTTCCTACCGCGTCCGGCTCCACCTGCAGGACGGAATTGACGAACCGTTTCATCTGGACATTGCTGCTCAGGTTTTCCTTTGGGAAAACCTCAACCCTGGCCTGTCCCTGTGCATTTACATAGCGGCTCCGCAGAGATTCGGGGAGATCCGCCATTGTGACCCTGGAAGCCATCAGGACCTGCCCAAGCTGCCGCAGCTCTGCCGGCAGCGTTCCCAGCAGCGACTGCTGCAGTTTCCCCACTGCCTGAAAATTACTTCCTGCTTCAGGAAAAAACCGGGCCAGCGCTGCAGCCAGCCGTCCTGCAGCCTTGCCTTGCCCGGAATTGTCCATGGAGGCCAGCTGGGCCAGACTTTTCTGCAAGGCCTCCAGCTTTTTCAGGGTATCCGCTTTGGGTGGCGCCAAGGTGGCCGGCATCAGGAGGGAAAAAGGCGGAACCAGAATCTGGAGATTCTCAAGGATCCCCAGTTTCTCCCCCTGATGCACGGGCAGATAACTCTTCAAGGTTAGAGCCCGGGAAACAGAAGGCAGTTTTTCGAGGCGCTGGGCGACTGCTCCGGCCGCTGAAAGATCCGGTGCCAGGACCTCGATACGGTACGGTGCAGTATCCGGATTTCCCAGCAGGGACTCGAAAACCCGGACACCCTCCGCGTGACTGTCAATCATGTGGAGTGGGTTAAAATCAAAGGACACCCGCAAGGCCGCAGGAACGGCAAGAATGGCGAGCAATCCCACTCCGGCGAGGACCACATAGGCATAGCGGTGGATCCGGTGCCGGGCCAGGGTCGGTGCATGCTGGAGGTGGGGAAAGGTAACGTGTTTCAGGGCCGATGGAGAAACGGGCCAGAGAGTGAGGATGGCAGGCATCAGCGTCAGGGTAAGCACAAGGGCGATCAGCATGCTCGTCCCGGACACAAGACCAAGATCCACTATTCCTGCATAGCTGGTGGGCACAAAGGCATAAAAACTGATGGCCGCAGAGACTGCAGAGAGGGTTAGAGCACCCCCCATCCCCCTAGCCACTCGTCGCAGCGCTTCACGATGGGCAGCACCGTTAAAAAGTTCCTCCCGGAACCGGAAACCGAACTGGATGCCAAAATCCACCCCAAGACCAATAAAAAGAATGGCAAAAGCGATCGAGATCAGGTTGAAGGGGCCGATAAAAAACAGGGCCCAGGCGGCGGTCAGAACCATGCCAGCTACAAGGTTAAGCAGAACGCCAATAACCAGGCGGGCAGTGCGGAGTGAGACGACGAGCAGCAGGATTTCCAGCCCAAGGGTCAGCGCCAACGAAAAAAAGGCCCCTTGGCTGACCGTCTTCATCTGCTCCGAATCCAGAACGGCCTGTCCGGTAATACCAACCTGTACCCCTGACGCTGGACCGAGCCCTATCTGCTTCAATCCCGAGCGCAATGCCAGAATGGCTTTTTGCGCTGGCCGGAGAGACCCATAATTCAGTGCCGGCTCGATAATTACAAAACGCTTTTGGGGGCCCAGATGCGCTGAGCCACCGGCCATAAGGCTCGCCCAGAATACGTGGTATGAATGCCCCTCAAGCTGGGCTTCAATGCTTTGCGTGAAAGCATTGTATATGGGCGTCAGCCCTGGGATGCTGGTACCGTCCTGAAGCCGCTGATGAACTGCCTGGCTCAGGAGGTCGCTCAGGCCCGCAAGACTCGGATCCGCGGACAGGCGTGCGATCAGGGGCTGCGCCTGGGTAATCCGGCTGGCAAAATCCTTGACCTGGGCGACAGAAAGATACAGCAGCCCGTTTCGGCGGAAAAAACTCCCTCCTCCGGGTACATAAACGTCCCGGAACAGCGCGGGGCGGTCGCGCAGCCATACTTCCAGCCTGTCTACTGCGGCATCAGTAGCCGACGCATCCCGGCCCTGGAGGACGACCACAATGCTCTCCGGATCCTGGGGGAAAGCTTTTTTATAGTCTATCTGCCGCTGCTGGAAGGGCAAATCCCGGGACAGCACATTGCTGGTATTGGTATCCACAGCAAAGTGCCCGGACGCATAAAAACCGGCTCCCAGGACCAGCAGCAGAAACAGCCCCACCGTGACTTTCGCACGGGTAACAGAAAAATCTACTATCCGGACAAGCAGCTGGAGGTAGACCCTACCAAGGCGCTCCAGAAAGCGTTCAACGCCGGGAAAAATCACTGTAACTTCCCACCTCGATATCCTGCTTCTCCAGGGCAGCGCGCAGTTCCGGACTGCAGAGCGCCTGCCACTCGGCTACCGGGCTATAATCGGGCATTAGCTGGCGCAAAAAGGACGTCTGCTCAACCGCCGGATGAAAATAGATTTCCGTCGTGCTTCCGGGAGGCAGCAGGGCGAGAATCCGCAGCACGCGGGGCAGATCCATCCTGCCGGTTGCCTGCAGCCCCAGCAAAAGATCATTGCTGAACAGCCCATACCCACGGATGCGGCGTGCCATTCGGCCTATCCAGGGAGAAAGCATCCCCGCCCCCACCACAGCACTCCAGGCCATGGGGGCGATTTTCCTCGCCAGGGAAACTGGCTCCCGGGGCACACGCACCGCGCGGAGCCCATGCTCCCGGCCCACCCGGAGCATCAGGTCCAGTACCGTGGGATGCAGGTGCAGGTGCTTGTGGGCATTGGCATGATCGAGATGGAGCCCCGTGTCCGAAAAAGCCGCGTACTGGGCGCGAATCTCATCCTCCAGCTGCCGCCGCACCTGGGGAAGAAAAAAATACCGGAAACTGCGCTTCCACAGGTCAGGGGCGAAACGTCCGTCGCTGCCCACAAGGGCTGGTACACGGTCGGGTGGCAACACCGGTGAACCGTCCACAAGGGTCAAGTGCAGCCCCACCGCTAGCCCGGGCAACTTCCTGGCCCGCTGCACCGCATCTGCGGCTGCCGGTGCCCCAGGCATCAGGCTGGCACTCGTAAGAACCCCATTGCAGAAGCCCGATTCCACAGCTTCGTTGACCGCAGGATCAAGTCCAAAATCATCGGCGTTAAAAACAAGCCGCCGTATCCCAGGTACGATGCTGCTCAACCGTGACGCTGGCGCAGGAACCGCACGAATTCCACCCCTTCCCGCAGGCGCCGCTTCATCATCTGGGAGCTGCGCAGCATTTCACCCGTTATTTCCGCAATTTTGCCGGCGCGGAAGTAGAATTTTTTATACATTGTCTCAACCGAATCAAAAATTTCCGTATGATTCAGGTGCGGGTAGCTCATGGGACTGATCTGGACGCCCCGGTCATTGACCAGATGGGATTCGTCCTCATCCGTCAGCCACCCCTGCTCCTTGGCCTGGTTGTACAGATAGGTACCAGGATAGGGTGCCGCGAGGGAGACCTGGATGGTATGGGGATTGATTTCCTTGGCAAACTCGATAGTCTTCTGTATGGTTTCCCGGGTTTCCCCAGGGAGCCCCAAAATAAAGGTACCATGAATGCTGATGCCCAGTCGGTGGCAGTCTGCGGTAAACTTGCGCGCCGCTTCCACCTTGAGCCCTTTTTTGATGTTGTTCAGAATCTGCTGGTCTCCAGATTCATAGCCAACCAGCAGGAGACGCAGACCATTCTCCCGGAGGACCTTGAGGGTTTCATACGGAACGTTTGCTTTGGCATTGCACGACCAGGTCACCCCAAGCCTGCCCAGACCACGGGCGATCTCTTCAGCCCTAGGACGATCATCCGTAAATGTGTCATCGTCGAAGAAAATTTCTTTCACCTGGGGAAAGGTCTTCTGGATGTATTTGACTTCCTCGATAACACTTGCCGGGCTGCGCGTACGGTAGCGGTGCCCGCCCACTGTCTGTGGCCACAGGCAGAAGGTACACTGGGAGCGGCACCCGCGGCCTGTGTAGAAAGAAATGTAGGGGTGCTTCAGGTAGCCAATAAAATAGTCTTCTACCCGCAGGTCCCGATGGTAGACTTCCGAAACGAAGGGCAGTGAATCCATGTCCTCGATCATGGCCCGGTCCGGGTTGTGGACCACCTTTCCTTTTCCGTCCCGATAGGTAATGCCATCCACGGAATCCAGACTGCGCCCTTCGGCAATTTCCTGGATGGTATAGTCAAATTCCTCGCGGGCAACAAAGTCAATGGCCTGGGACGCCAGCAGCGAATCCTCGGGCTCGACCGCCACCTTTGCTCCCACCATGCCGATCACCATGGAGGGATAATGCTCTTTCAGCATCTCCGCCATCCGCACATCCGAGGCAAAGGAAGGGGTGCTCGTGTGGATGATGCAAAGCTCATAGGAAGCCGCGATATGGAGCGTCTCTTCCACGCTTACATCGGCTGGCGGCGCATCCAGAAGACGGCTTCCGGGAACCATTGCTGCAGGCTGGGCCAGCCAGGTAGGGAACCAGAAGGAACGGATTTCCCGCTTCGCCTGATACCTGGATCCCGCCCCTCCATCGAACCCCTCGAAAGAAGGAGCCTGCAGAAACAACGTCTTCATGGTCATCATTCTACCCCATTTCGCATGCGCCCCAGGGCGTCAATGGAAAAACTGCGTCCACGCCAGCTTACCCGGCCGGCCAGCTGCGCATGTCCCCAGATCCAGATCCCCAAAAAATCCGCAAGGACAGCCGCAGCCAGCGGAACGGGCGACCGCAGTTTCCGCACAATTGTATTATGGTACATGACCCGCAATCCTAGGGCCAGCCCCGCCAGCAGCCAGCCCCGCCAACCAAGGAATGGCCCGCAGCACAGCGCGAGCGGCAAAGGGAAGGTAATGAACGACAGGGCATACCCTCCCGGCCGGACTGCCCGGGTAGTGCGTGCCCAGCGCAGGGCATGGGCATAGAAATCCCTGAAACCGGGCTCCTCAACCGCCGTATCGACCACATACCTTGAGAGCATTACCGAAAGACCCAGTTCTCTGGCCTTTGCGCCGATAAAAAAATCGTCGGCCAAGACATCCTCCATAGCGGCAAATCCCCCCCAGCGCTCCAGCAGACTGCTTCGCAGTGCAATCGTCGCACCTGCACAGTAGATCTGGGGACCCATCCGGGCCGCCAGCAGGACGGAGGGCAAAAAGGCTTCCTGGATCTGGGCCGCAAGGAGGCTGGACCAGAAACCACCATGGGTCCTTGCACGGTAGAGGCAGGTCACCACCCCTACTCCGGGAACCTCCAGACCAGAAACCAGACTGCGCAGATAGTCACGCCCTACCTGGATGTCCGCATCACTCAGTACCAGCACCGGATAGCGGGCCTCGGTGAAAATGCCGGCCAGGTTGCTGACCTTGGGATTCTGTCCAAGATGGGTATCATGCACGATCAGGCGCAGGGGATACTCCGGATGGTGCTGCTGCAGGGTTTCTACAGTGAAAATAGCAGGGTCACCAGCATGCTGTACACCACAGAGGACTTCATATTGCGGGTAATCCTGCTCGCAGAAGGATCGGAGATTCTTCTCCAGATCGGGCTCAGCTCCGTGCAACGGTTTGAGCAGGGTTACCGCTGGCCAGGCGCGGGCTTCCGCTTCCGGCTCCTGGATCTGGTCGTCTGCAAGCTGCGGCCGCCAGCGCCACACGCACAGCCAGGCAGCAATCCAGTACACTGCGCTGGCCGAAAGCAGCAGCCCTGCAAACAATGGCAGAATCAGTGAGCCCATGCGTCGGGGACCTAAAAATAGCCATTCCCGGCAAACCAGGCTACCGCATCCCGCAGCGCCTCCTCCGCCGGCCGGTGCGAATAGCCCAGTTCGTTTTCTGCCTTGACGGAAGTAAAATACATATGGTGCGCGGCCATCCGCAGTTCGTCCAGGGTGACCAGTGGCGTGCCGTATCCACGCCAGCGGATCCATTGTTCACCCGCCCAAGCGAGGGGATACAGGAAGCGCCGGGGAATTTGCCACCGGGGAGAAGAGTGGCCGGTAAGGCCGGCAATCCGGGTCAGGATGGCAGACAGAGGAAGATTGTCCCCCCCCAGGATGTAGCGCTGCCCGGTCTGCCCCCTGTGCAGGGCGAGCCAGTGGCCTGCTGCCACGTCATCCACATGGACAACGTTCAGGCCCGTATCCACATAGGCAGGTATCTTCCCTGCCGCGGCATCCCGGACGAGACGTCCGGTTGGAGTGGGCTTGCGGTCCGCCGGGCCAATGGGTGTAGACGGATTGACGATGACCACCGGCGCGCCCTCGTTCTCGCAGAGGCTACGTACCCGCTCCTCGGCCAGGTATTTCGAACGTTTATAATGCCCGATCATGTCCTCAAGGCGTGCCGGGGCCTTCTCGTCGCTGGACCGCCCATCCCCATAAAAGCCCAGAACGGCCACACTGCTTGTATAGACGATACGCTCGGCCCCTGCATCCAGGGCAGCCCGGATCAGCTGTTCAGTCCCGCCCACGTTGCTGGCGTACATCGGAACCGGGTCCGGGACCCATAGACGGTAATCGGCGGCCACATGAAAAATCCAGCGGCAGCCTTGGACGGCCCGACGGAGACTCTCCGCATCCTCCAGGTCCCCCGAAACAGTTTCCACCGGGAGGGATTCCCAGTTTGCGGGATCTGCCCCGGGCCGCGCGAGTACCCTGGCCTCCACACCCTGGCCGGCCAGAAAACGCAGAACTGCGCCACCCACAAAACCCGACGCGCCTGTGACCAGGGCCTTCATGCCCCCGGTCCTCCAGCAAGAAACCCTCCCAATACCGCCAAAGGTCCTGAAGCCGCCATCATCCCCTGCCTCAGACCCCAGAGATCGGCCACCTGGGCTGGACCCCTGAGTAGCTGCCAAAGGAAGGGCAACGGACGAACCCGGCCATAGGGGTCCACCCCCTTCAGTACAGCCGCAGGAAGTGCGAGGCCGGCACTGTCCACAATCACCCGGAAAACAGCGAAAGGACAGGAATACTGCTCCGCCAGTGCGGCAAGCGCCCCACTTTCCATATCGACGGCTGCAGCACCACAGCGCGTGAAAGCTGCCCTCTTTTCCATGGGACTTGCACAGGGAGTGGCCACAGATAGCAGAAGCTCCTCAGACACCGGACCGCAAGCAGCGAGAAAAATATCCTGCCGCAGACTTGCATCACAGGGATAGCGCCGCCCCTGCCAGAGCACCTCCCTGGGGAGACACATTTTTCCTGGGGCAAGACCGGGATCAAGGGCACCAGCGGTTCCAATGCTCAGCAGGGCTTCTGCCCCCTGTCTAACCAGAGCCATCCCTGCCTGTTCGGCATTATCGGGTCCCATGCCCGAAACCACCAGAAGTCGGTCACGGCCGAAGGGCTGTACACAGCCAGTCTGGGGACCGCGGACGCCCAAGGCAAGGGCTTCGGCCTCCAGCGCTACCAGAATGCCTAGCCGCAAGTCTCCTCCGTCAGATTCCGGTAGCGTGCCAATGCCCACAACGGGAAATAGGCCTTGTAGCCATGGTAGGTAATATAGAACACGCGCGGGAAACCCGGAGCATTAAAAAATGGATCCTGCCAGTCTCCACCACGCTCCTGGTGGGCCTGGAGCCAGAAAATGCCCCGGCGCAGGCTCTCGCTGTCCCGGTCCCCCGCAGCCATGAGCCCAAGACAGGCCCAGGCTGTCTGCGCCGCTGTGGAAGACTGTCCCAATCCGGCCAGACCAGAATCGGCATAGGAATCATTGCTCTCCCCCCAGCCTCCGTCAGGCTGCTGCACCGAACGCAGCCAGTCCCCTGCCCGTTCTATGACTCCCTGCAAGGCAGGATCCTGGAGCTCCGCGAGCGCCATCAGTACCGACCAGGTACCATAGATGTAGTTGGTCCCCCAGCGTCCAAACCAGCATCCTGCCGGTTCCTGCTCCTGGATCAGGTAACCTACGGCCCGTTTGACCACGGGCCCATCCTTGGGCCGGCCAAGGGCGGCCAGGAATGCCACAACCCGCCCGGTCACATCGGCGGTCGGTGGATCCAGGAGCGCCTTATGGTCTGCAAAGGGTATCTCGTTGAGGTAATAGCAGGTATTTTCTGCATCGTATGCCCCGAAGCCACCAGAACGCGACTGCATCCCAGCCAACCAGTCGGCTGCCCTTTCTACCACTGGCCGGTCTTCTGGCCGGGCAGCGCGGGTGAGCGCCCAGGCAACCGCTGCCGTATCGTCCAGATCCGGGTAATATGCATTGCGGTACTGGAATGCCCAGCCTCCACCCGGGAGTCCGGGGCGTCTTTCACGCCAGTCGCCCGGCTCCTCGGTGATCTGGCGCTCCAGCAACCATTGGATGCATTTCTCGCCTGCGGGGCCAGGCTCACCTTGGCACTCCAGCAGTGCATGAAGAGCCAAACAGCTGTCCCAGACCGGAGATACACAGGGCTGGCAGTACGCTTCATGGGAGCGCTCTACCAAGAGTTTCCGGAGGGCTGCTCCGGTCTGCTGGCGATAGGGATGCTCGGGAGGGTACCCTAGCAGGGCAAGGGCCTCATGGGCATTCACCATCGCCGGGAAAATGCCGTTGAGTCCGTCTTCACCGTTCAGTCTTGCCGTAAACCAGGATTCCGCCCTACATACTGCCTTGCGCCTCAACCAGGCAGGAATAAAAGTCTCCAGCGCACGCCCGGCAGCATCAAACCACAGAAAAATACAGGAAATCCATCCCCGACGGGCATGGGCAAAATAGTCGGAAATCTCTTCTGGAGGCTGGCAGAACAGTTCCGCAATGCCAATACCCAAGGGGTTCTTTGCTCTGGCTTTCAGGCTGCACAGGATAAAAAGGGGCACCATGACTGTTCGCGACCACGATGCCACTTTGTATATATGCATGGGGAACCAGGAGGGAAAAAGAAGAGTCTCCACCGGTATAAAAGGCACCGCACGCCATGGAACCTGCTGGAACAGTGCCAGAGTAATACGGGTAAAGACATTTGCACGCTCGGCTCCTCCATGGGCAAGAATGGCTGCCCGGGCGCGGCGCATATGGGGCACATCGGGATCATCCCCCGCAAGTTTCAGTGCATAATATGCCTTTACCGATGCGCTCATGTCGAAGTGCCCCCCATAATAGAGGGGCCATCCACCATGTTCTGCCTGATGGCGGCGCAGGTAAACAGCCATTTTTTCCTCCAGACCAGAATCCCGTTCATCCATGTAATGCATCATGAGGATGTATTCGGCGGGAATGGTGCAGTCTGCCTCAAACTCAAAACACCAGTGGCCATCTTCGGCCTGGTATCCGAGCAGGGCCCGGTGAGCCGCAGCAAGACTCTGCTGGAGAGCAGAATCCATTCTGCCCGGCTGGCGCGAAATGCCATAAAGTGGGGTTTTCATCAGCATGCAGGCTCCCGGACCACCGTAAGGGGCTTTGCACCCACACGGAAAGCAAGATCCAGCAGTCCATTGGAACGGTGCAGAAACCGCGTCATCCAGACAACCCGGTATACACTGTCACGACCAATCTTCACTTCTTCTCCGGAACAGAAGTGGGGGTTGGCAGAAATGCGGCGGAGGGTCAGAACGGCCATGGCAATGGCCCAAAGACAGAAGTCTCGCATCCCCGTCTGGTCCGCAGGGATTTTCATCGTATACTGCATGGCGTTGGCCAGATGGGTAGCAGCCATCTGGATAAGTTCCAGAAGGGCCCCCCGGAAACCGGGGTCCTCCGTTCCAGGATGCAGCATCTCAGGGTGACACCCATGGGCAAGAAGGCAACTGCGTGGCAGCCAGAGTACACCCCTTTCCCAGTCTGTCCAGATATCCTTCAGAATATTGGTCATCTGCAGCCCCTGCCCAAAAGATATGGCAAGACGCTGCATCTCCTCCTCCTTGGAGCACAGCCTGGGTTCGTAATCCACAAATAGTGACGTCAGCATTTCTCCCACAACACCCGCCACCACATAGCAGTACCGGTCCATAGCCGCCCCGTCGGGCAAACCGGAACGGGAAGCCTGCTGCTGGAATTCAGCCATTCCTGTTCCCATGATCCGGACACACCGGGCCAGAGCCGTGCGCTGCGCGGGATTGAAACTGTGGGTAAGCCGAATGACCAGGGGGGTATTCCGAATCAGTTCATGTTCGCCAGCAGAAAGGCTCGCGGCCATTACAGATCCGTATTCGCAGGCAAAGTTCGCCGCGCTGTCCCTCCCCTCTACTACCTCCAGAAAACGTTTCTGCCAGTAGGCTTTCTCTGCATAGGGGAGATTGGGATCATCTTCAATAGTATCCGCTATACGGCAGAGCAGATAGCCATTCCCGACAGCCTCGCGCAGCCCGTTCGGCAGTCTGGGAATAGTCAGGGCAAACGTACGCGAAACTGCCTGCAGGCTTTCCTTCTGAAACGCCAAGGCTGATTCCAGGTTCAGGATTTCTACAGATTCTGGTTCGGAAACCGGTGTTTTTCTGTCGTTTTCTGTCACAGTGCTTCCATGCCAGGCTGACTGAAGCGCGAATGTAACCAATCTCCCGGAAAAAGCGCAAGTCTCAAGGATTCTCCCACCCGGCAGGCGCAGTCCGCACCTGCCCTGCCCATATCATCCCGGTACGGCCAGCAGAACGGCAGGCATCCCCAGAAGAGAATTAACACGTCCCGGAAACGGTCATGCCAGCCCCCGGCACATAAGGGCGCGGCTGGCAGCTGCAGGCGGCTCTCCTTCATACAGAACCCGGTACACATGTTCTGTAATAGGCATTTCGATGCCAAGCTGCTGGGCCAGATGGAAGAGCGCAAAACTGCTGTGCACGCCTTCGACCTCCTGCCCGAGCCGTTCAAGGATGGCTTCCTTTTTTTCTCCGCGGCCAATTCCCAGTCCAAACTGGCGGTTTCGGGAGAGATCGCTGGCAGCCGTAAGGATAAGATCTCCAGCCCCCGCCAGCCCCATAAACGTCTCCGTACGCCCGCCCAGTGCCGTACCAAGACGGTGAAGCTCCGCAAGCCCCCGGGTAATCAGGGCCGCCCTTGCGCTATCTCCATTTTCCAGTCCATCCGATATGCCAGCGGCAATAGCCAGCACGTTCTTGATGGCGCCTGCGAGACAGACTCCCGCAACGTCCATCCCGGGGTAAATTCGAAGCTGGTTGCTCCTCAGTTCCGCTGCAAGGGCTTCTGCCAGGGAAAGATTTTTCGAGGCCAGTGCCATAGCTAGCGGTTTCCCGTGCACCAGGTCGGCCGCAAAAGTGGGACCGGACAGCACCACGAGGTCCCGGTCCGGCCATTCCTCCGCCACCACCAGATCCAGGCGTGCGCCTCCGTCCCGCTCGAGGCCCTTGCTTGCCAGAACCAGGGTCTGCGCGGAGCCCCTGTCCGCAATCCGGGACCGCAGCAGGCTACGGAGAGCATGGCTGGGAACAGCCAGAAGCAGCACATCTGCCCCATGGACAGCTCCCCTCCAGTCGGGAACTACCATGAGACCATGAGGGCGGCGCAGCCCAGGGAACAGGGGGGCCAGATCAAGCCCTCCGGGAATGCCAGGCAAATGGTCCGGATTATGTCCCCAGAGCCTGACACTCCGGCCCTGCCTTGCAAGATAGACCGCCAGGGCCGTCCCCCAGTGGCCCGCCCCGATCACTGCCCAGGTCAGCATTTACTGGGTGGTATGCTGGGACTGTTCCTGCTGCGCCTGCTGGTAGAGGGCCTCAAAATTCACTGGGTGCAGGTGCAGGGGCTGGAAACCGCCACGGCCCACAAGATCCGCTACCGCTTCCCGCGCATAGGGGAAAAGAATGGTCGGGCAGTGTACTGCCAGAAGAACAGGTGCATGCTCGGCTGGGATATTCTGCAGCCGGAATACCCCAGCCTGCTGCACTTCCACTGCAAAATAGGTGCTGGTACCACTTTTGGCAGTAACAGTCACTGTCAGCACCACTTCCATGAGATTTTCGTCCCCTTCGACTTCATGGGTCTCCGTATTGAGACCTACATCTACGGCAGGGGTTTCAGTCATAAAAAAACTGCGGGGGGAATTGGGAGATTCGAAAGACAGATCCTTGATGTAGATCCGTTCTATCATGAATACCGGTTCTTGCTCTGCCATGTGTGTTCCTATGCATCATCCAATAGTAGCAGGGATAGTGTACCCGAGATTCTTGCTGCCGGTCACGACCCAACGAGAAAAGACACGAGTTTAAAGAGACTGCGGCAGCAGGCAACCCAGATCCTGGCAAAATACATCTCTGGAGACCGTCTCCGGCTACCCCACCCGGGAGACATTAGAATATGCTAGAATTTTCTTGATAATGTTGCATTTGTCTATTCCCATCCTCCCGTCTGGAGAAGGGAATTTTCATATCTGATAATTATGGGATAACCGTACCATGCACTGGACCCTGCTTATCAAATCCTGTCCTGATGCCCCCGGGAACCCTGTTCTACATGCCTTGCGCTTTGCAGCCTGCGCCCTTGCCGACGAAGTTTCCATCAGCATTTTTCTGCTCCAGGAGGGCCTGGCTGCTACTTTTGTGGAGAGTCCCGAAGGAGCGCCACCCCCTTCCACCCATCATGACCTGCTGGATGAAATCCGGGAGCTGGGGGGGGAAATATACGCCCTCGGCCTTGAGTGGCTCGAACCGCGGGCGGAAAAAAAACTGGCTGCTGGCATCCATCCGGCCAATATGGCTACACTGATACGCACAATGAAGAACTCCGACCAGGTTATCAGTTTTTGAATCAGGGCCATCCTGCCACCTATGCCATCGGCGACCTGCAGGGCTGTTTTTCCCCTTTTCTGCAGCTCCTTGGGGAAATGGACTGGCAGCCCTCGAAAGACATTCTCTGGCTGGCAGGAGATCTGGTTAACCGCGGACCAGAAAGCCATACCCTTCTGGACTATCTTTTTGAAACCAGAAAACGGATCCGCATTGTGCTGGGCAATCATGATCTGTATGCCATCAGCCGATGGGCCGGCATTATCCCGGCCAAAAAAAGTGACACACTGGCACCGCTTCTGTCGGATCACCGGGCAGATGACTGGATGGAGTGGCTTCGGCAGTCGCCCATTCTCTACCGGGATCCGGTCCTTCCCTGGGTGATGGTCCATGCAGCGATCCACCCCGACTGGAGCCCTTGGGATGCGGTCGGCCACGCAGGGGAAATCGAAGAAGCGCTGCGCGGCCCACGCTGGCGCCAGTTCCTGAAAATGCTCTGGGCTGCTCCGGCGCCCGCTTCCTGGGAAGCCTGCCGCAGCGAGGAAGATGCCCAGCGTTTCCGTGTGGCCGTCTTCACCCGGGCACGATGGGTCAGTGCCAGCGGGGTCTTCAGCTGGCCCGCCACCCAGCCGCAATCTCCCGGATTCGCTCCATGGCACAGGTGGTTTCTCGAACGCCAGACCGACGTCTCAGTAATATGCGGACACTGGGCTACCCAGGGTTTGCTGATTCTCCCCCGTCTTCTGGCACTGGATAGCGGGTGCGTCTGGGGAAACCGGCTCAGCGGCGTCCGCCTTGACAGTCTGGAACCACAGCTGTTTCAGGTAGACTGTTCCTGCTATGCCCATGAAGAAAAGCCCTCAGGCCCAGAAATGGGATGCCCTTCTGCAGCGGCTCCGGGGCGGAAATCCTAAGTGGAAAATTTTTCCGCGCCTGCAGGGCCCAGCTTTGGCCAGATCATGCGTGCGGCCTGGAAGACATTATACCGGAACTTCTGGAGGCTTCTGGCCACCATGGCCATCCTTGCCGTTCCCACAATAGCGATTTATGCACTGGTCAGGTCTGGAATGGGGGACGTCGGGATTGCTGTCCTGCTCCTCTGGCTCAACATCGCCACTCTGGGATTTTATCGAGCAGTAGCCCGCGCCATGCTGGGCCTCCAGTTTTCCGCCACTGACATCTTCTGGCCCCTGGGACATGCGGAGGACTGGGTCCTGGCCGCAATCTCTGCAGCCGTCGGAAGTACTATCCTGATCCTGTCGGGTCACCCCCCCTTTGCCCCAGGTGGCCATTCAGCTATCCAGATGTTCCGGAACCATCCATATGCCCTAGTGGAAGTGCTCCTGACCGGTTTTCTGGGCGTATTTTTCCAGTACATCTTTGCGCTTCATGCCGGCCAGGGAATTCCCTCCAGAACTGCCCTGACCGCCAGCCTGCGCATTTTCCGGGACCGTTTGATCTGGCTCTTCTTCCCTTGGCTCCTCGCTTTTCTCCTCTTCACGGCAGCACTGGCTGGAAGCGTGGCAGCCAGCCTTGCCGGTGGTGCAGTCATTGCCATATCCAAAGGATCCGTCCTGGCCTACACGGGAAAAGTTCTGGCGGGGCTCGTGATGCTTCTCACCTTTCTGGTGGGCTCGTCAGCCGCTGCCATCTGGTACGCAGCCTGTATCCTGATGGCCGGTTCTGCGCTGGCTCCCCGTCCGAATCCAGATTTTCTACCTGAAAAGCATGCCTGAGAACCAGATTTCCCACCAGATCCTGCGCGACGTTTTTGGTCACAGCCAGTTCAGGGATCCCCAGGAAAAAGTCATCAATACCCTCATGTCTGGTGGAAATGCCCTTGTTCTGATGCCGACAGGGGGAGGGAAATCCCTGTGTTACCAGATACCGGCCATCGCCTTGCCGGGCACGGCCATAGTGGTTTCCCCTCTAATTGCACTTATGGAGGACCAGGTTCGGGCGCTCCACCAGCTGGGCATTTCTGCCTCGGCCCTCCATTCAGGGATGGAGCCCGCCCAGCAGGAGCGCGTGGAGGTACAGCTGGCTGCCAGGCAGCTGAAGCTTCTCTACTGCGCACCGGAACGGCTGCTACAGGAGCGTATGCTGCGCGTACTGGAACAGACCGGGATCAGTCTGGTAGCCATTGACGAAGCCCACTGCGTATCCCAGTGGGGGTATGATTTCCGCCCCGAATATCTGCGCCTTCACATCCTGCGCAAAAAGTTTCCCTCCACCCCCCATATCGCCCTTACTGCTACAGCCGACCCGGAAACCCGGGTGGAAATTCTGGCACGGCTGGGACTTCCCGGAGCGGCCGTTTTCAGCCGTTCTTTCGACCGCCCCAATATCCGCTATTCTGTCTGCCGGAACGCTCCTCCCCGGGAAAGCCTGCTGGATTTTCTCCGCCGCCGGCATCCATGCAGTTCTGGTATTGTGTACTGCTCATCCCGCAAGAAAGTGGAAGAAACCGCTGTCTGGCTTCAGCACCACGGATTTCCTGCACTCCCCTACCACGCCGGCATGAGTGCGGCCCTGCGTCAGGAGCACCAGCAGCAGTTCCAGCAGAATGCCATTGCAATCATGGTCGCCACCGTCGCTTTCGGCATGGGAATCGACAAACCGGATGTCCGTTTTGTCGCCCACCTGAATCTGCCCAAAAGCCTGGAGTCCTATTACCAGGAAACTGGCCGTGCCGGCCGCGACGGATCACCTGCGGATGCCTGGATCCATTACGGCTTCCAGGATGTGTTTCATCTGCGCCGCCGGATCCGGGAGTCAGATAGCCACACTGCCCGCAAGGCACTTGATGAATCCCGGCTGCAGTCCATGCTGGACTTCTGCGAGGAACAGGGTTGCCAGCGTCAATACCTGCTATCCTATCTGGGCGAGTCCTTGGAGGGTCGCTGCGGAAACTGTGACAATTGTCTATCTCCCCAGAACCCATGGAATGCCACACAGGCCGCGCAGAAAGCCTTCTCAGCGATCTACCGGACAGGCCAGCAGTTTGGTGTACGGCATCTAATTGACGTTCTTCAAGGCCGCCAGACACCAAGGATCCGCCAGATGGGTCACGACTGCCTGAGCGTATATGGTATCGGTTCCGATATTCCCGCCAGGCGCTGGCAGGCCCTGTTCCGCCATCTTCTCGCAAAAGCCTATATCCTTCCCCATCCGGAAGGGCATGGAGGGCTAATGCTGGATGAAAGCAGCCGGGATATACTGCGGGGTAAAATGGAAATATATCTTGGCCTCCCGGCCTGAAATCTGGCGGCTTCTCCTGTTGCAGAGGAGAGCCAAAAAAATGCGGAAGATTTTTCCTGTGGACACCGCCCTCCACCAGGAATGGCGGGAATTCCTGCCAAGACCTGGATGCACGCCGAAGCCTGCTTTTGCCGTACGGTTCTGTTCCAGATATGGCTCCAGATCCGGCTCTTGCCCATCTGAAGCACACAGGCCATCATAATCCCGCTGGAGGATGCGTAATGACAGCCGAAAATTTTGCAATGGCAGCAGAACAGATACTCGACAGAATCGTTGATCGGCTTGGCGAGGCTGCTCCTGAAGTGGATGCCGACATGATAGACGGAGTTCTCACACTCCAGTTTCCCGATGGAAGCGAGATGGTCATCAACCGGCAAGAAGCTGTTAAACAGATCTGGCTTGCCTGCAGTGACGGCCCCGCACGCTTTGACCACAGGAATGGCCGGATCTGGATAGATCTACGCTCTGGAAACACGCTGGAGCAGCATCTGGCCAGCATCCTTGCCCGACGTCTGGGACGTCCTGTCGAACTTGGAGACTGACCTTTGACCTGCTGGCTCCTGAAAACTGAACCGGATGCTTTTTCTCTGGAGGATCTCCGCCGGAGAGGCGAGGAACCCTGGGATGGCATCCGCAACTACCAGGCACGCAATTTTCTGCGCAGCATGATGCCTGGAGAAAGCATCTTTATCTACCACTCCCGCACGTCTGTACCCGGGATTGTTGGAACCGCATGTATCGCCAGCCCCGCACGCCCGGATCCAACCCAGTTTGATCCCACCAGCCGGTATTTCGACCCGGCGTCGACCCGTCAGGCGCCACGCTGGGATCTTGTGGATGTCTCCTATGCCGGGACTTTCCTGGAACCTGTACCCCTGGAAATACTCCGCAAGATGGAGGCATTCCAAGACAGTCTGCTGATCCGGAAAGGCAACCGCCTGTCCGTGCTTCCGGTCACGGATGCCCAGTGGTCTGCAGTAATGCAACGAACCAGACTTGTCTGAGCCCACCCTTCATTTTCGATGGTCTTCTCCAGGAGGCTTGGCCATTCGCCTGCTGCTGGGTGCCAAAAGATTTGCCTACAAACAAAATCCCCGCCCATTCCAGGACCATGAAACCGCTCTTGATCTGGGTTTCGCAGATCTCCCGGTTTTTGTCCATTCAGACGGCAGGCGGCTGGCCGCTACCCCTGGAGATCTGGTCCAGGTGGACGCTGCCCTTGAGGGGCCCGCAGTATTTGACGGCCTGGTCCCAACAGCAGAATGGGGGGCCTTTCTGGAATGGCGCCAGCGGATTGCCCCCTCCTTGAAAGGCTGATCGTGCCAGTTCTGCCGGTCTATCCGGAAATTTCGGGAGACCTGGAGGATATGGTTTTTTTTCGGCAGGAAACCCTCCGGCGTTTCGGGCAGTCCGTGGAGTCTCTTGCCAACGACCGTTATGGGGCCTACCAGCAAATGGCAAAAGTGGCCAGACTTGGGGAGCTTTCGGCAGTGCTGGCCAGAAACCGCTTTTATTTCTGGCAGTTTACCCTAGTTGACATCCTTCTGGTTGCAGATCTCCAACTCTTGCGATTCTTGGATGGAATCACCATTCCCATAAACCTGCAGTACTATTTCCAGCGTGTTGCCCAGCACTGCCAGACTTCCCTAGAGGAAGGCATGCAGCCCAGAACAGATTATGGAGAAACAGATGACCTATGAAGAACTGATCGTATTTCTCGACACCCACATTGGCTACAGCCTGACCCATGGAAAGGAGGTATCCGGGGCCATAGACCTGGCAATTTCCGGAGAATTTCCGGATCCTCTGGCAGCAGAAATTCTTCTTGCCCTGTATCGGGGAAACCAGTGCCAGAGCCCGACTGGCGGGGTGGACCGGACCAGAAGCTTTGAGGGACTCGCCTCTCTGCGCCTGCGGAGCCAGGCCGATGATGCGGATCCACAGCTTTTCCGGAGCGTACTCAAACTGTCCCAGGAACTGGATAAAGCCTTCGACCAGGAAAGTATCCGCAACAGATCCAGCCAGTAGGCAGCAGCCCGGACGGCCTATCCACCCCAACCCCAGCAGGACTCAGGAAAGCGGCAGTTTACCGCTGGCGGACTGGGGGAAGGCCAGGGTTTCCCACATTTCCCCATGCCAGCCAAAATCTGGAGCCAGGGTCTCCTGCAATGTGTGCAGCTCGTCCATCTGGGACAGAAACCGGTCTTCCTGCCCATACAGGACATGCAGCCGGTGCTGGATGTTTTCCGACGAACGGACAATGGACTCCAGTGCTTCGAGCTTTTCTTCCGTCTGGAGATGATAGCGGTCAAGATGTCGGTTCATGGTTTCCATGCTTTCCTCCACCCACCCCTCCAGTTCCTTCCGGGTCTCCAGCATGAACTGCTTTACCTGCTCTGCCAGATCCAGAAAGGCCCGGCGCACCAGGATGCCCTGTGGATAGGCCGCAAGTTCCAGACGCTTGCCAAAACGTTCGTAACGGTCGGAAAGTTCCAGAAGTTCTGCCCTTCTTGGTAACAGGGCATAAGGCAAAGTATCCAGTTTCGGCAGATTATACTGCTCTTCCAGGATATGGTAGTGTCCAACCATCCGGGCAGAAAGCCGGTTGGCCCGCTCCAGGGCAACATCAAACCCCGCAAGGGTATCTGCAAAAAACCGGGAGAACCTTTCATATATTCCGAGCGTTGTCCATGCAGCCAGAAGTTCTGCCCGGGCTTTCTGGATAATTTCTTCCAGAACATCCAGCGACAGGCTTTCCAGCAGCCACCCCCGGGCATCTTCCATGATTTTTTTCTGGGCTTCCGCAAACCGGAGACGGTCGCCCGCGAGACTGAGCAGAATTCTTTTCTGCCGTTCGAGCAGCTGTGGCAGCTGCTCGCCGGTCTGGGCCTCAAGCCTGTGCATGCTTTCCAGCTCACCGTGCACGGCCTGGATCTGTTCCTCCAGAAGGGTTTTCTGGTCCAGGAAAATCCGTTTCAGGAGGCGGCCCGCACCATCCCGGATAGCCTCCCGCTTTCCGGGCAGCAGAATTTCGGCAATGGCGGTCTCCAGTGCCGGGATGCGGCTTGAGGCCACGAGAAGATCCTCGCCACGCATACGACCGGCGAGCCCCCTGCGGGCCGAAACAGCCATCACCTGTTCTTTCCGGAGAGAAAGCCTCTCGGCCGTTGCTGCACACTGCCGCTCGATCGCCTGTTCCATCCGCTCTGGATCCTCAGAATCGTCCCAGAGAGCATCAATCTTGTTGAGAACCACAAGCTGGTTCAGACGGGAATTGCCTCCAAGAGCCTGTTCCCAGATCTGGAGATCGCTGTGGGTGACTCCCGTATCTGCCCCCAGAACAAAAATCAGGGCATCTGCCTTCCGGGCAGCCTCCAGCCCCAGATCGAACTCACTACCCAGGGCATTCAGGCCCGGCGTGTCCAGAATGACCAGCCCGGCATCCAGTACCGGATGGTTCATTTGCAGAAGAGCATAACGCCAGCGCGAAATCCGTACTTTCCCGTCCCCACAGGTCGGACAGCGGCTGATTTCCAGCCGGCTGCCGTCGAGCGGAGGGCAGAGCCCATACTGTCTTGCTTCCTGCAGGGGGACACAGATGGTGTCTGTCAGATGCCTGAGAATTTCCCCTGCCGTACTTCCCGGATCCTGGAACTTCAACGGAAATCGGTTCCAGATTTCCGGCAATTTCCGCAGATGTTCCATATCTCCCCGCAGAGTCCGGGTCTGCACGGGAAGCAGTTCCATGAAGGCAGGGCCACTGCCAGCTGTCCGGATCTCCACAGGGGACATTGTCGTCTGGCCAGGACCAGAAGGGAGCAACCTTTTCCCCTGGTCGTGGAAAAAAAGTGCATTGATCAGCTCGGATTTGCCACGCGCAAACTCGCCATAAAAGGATAACCGGAGCTGGTCACCCAGGACATCCCGGGCCATGGTCTCCAGGCGGAGAAGCATTCCTCCAGGCAACAGATTCAGGCGCTTGGAGAATTCGGCTACCTGCCCAAGGATCTGGACAATATGCCGGCGCCAAGAATCATATTCCTGCAATCTTCTGATTAGAATGGAAGTTTCCATCTTTAATCCTGGAAAAGGGGACCACTGGCGTACCCTAGGAGCATCGATCCCGCTCCTGCCCCCCATCCTGTGGACAGGGTCTCAATGATGGTAGCGTTGCAGCATCCATGCGAAAAAAGCAAACAGCCCCAAGGGAAACAGGGTTGCGGCCGCCGGAGGAATTCCTCCGGATATACTGATAAATCCGGACATCTGTGTCAGGAAATGGAACACGAGGCCCAGTGCCAGCCCCAGAAGAACCCATCCGAACAGCCCTCCTCCTCTCGGATTTCTTACCACCATGGGGACCACCAGCCAGATCATTACAATTCCCACCCAAGGATAAGTAATCCGCTGCCAGAAAGCCAAGGCAAAACGGTTCATCGCCAGAATGCCTCCATGGAGGTTCTGGTAGCTGTTCCAGAGTGTCTGCAGGGTCATGACATGGGTACGTGAGGAAAAGCTGCGGAGTGTCCCTGGAAGCAGGTTAATGGACCACGGCTCTGTGGATCCCGTGGATTCCGTAAGGCTCCTGGTTCCAAAACGGTAACGGGTCAGGCCATCCAGCCACCAGTGTCCTTGCCGGTAATGGGCCGACTTTGCAACAGTAACTGAAAGTATGCCGGACATGCCCCCTTCGGCCTGGATGATGCGCACGTTCCGCAGATGATTCCCTTGGTCCCCTACAGACAGGATCTGGATCAGCTGATGATGCTGCCGCAGCCAGAGCCCCTCCCCCCCAAGCTCCTGAAAGCCTGTGGACGGGGTACCAGCCTTCGCCCAGATGGCCTCTGCGGCCGGAGATGACAGTGGAACCACCCATTCCGACAGACCAAACATCCAGCAGGTGCCCAAGAGGCCAACCCAGAATAGCGGGCGCTCCAGCCTCCAGAGGGACCATCCCGACATGCGGAGCGCTGTAATCTCCGAGTGGCTGTTCAGAATGCTTAGCCAGGCCAGGGCACCTATCAGCAGCGCCAGCGGAGTTACCACGTAGGCCGTTTCCGGCATCTGGAGAAGAACGTAAATAAACAGGGTACTGCTGCCCCAATGGCTATTGGCTGGACCGCCGGCCTTCGCAATCAGCTGGGCCACAAAAACAATTCCAAGCAGGATGGTCAGGGTCAGTCCGCTGTAAAACAGCATCCCGCGGAACACCATGCGGTCGGCCCGTTTCATGGGTTCAGAATCCCAGGCCAGTCAGGAAAAACCGGCCGGTCCCTGTTCCGACGGACAAACGTATAGGAAGCAAGCGCCAGCAGAACCAGGAGCACCCAGAAGAGCCCGGGAAACCCGCCGATGCTCCCTGCGGTCAGCCTGGATCGAAGAAATACCAGCAGATTGTTGCTTCCCAGAAGCAGCAGGATTCCCACCAGAAGTCCGGCCGCCCGGCCCGACCGGCGCGGACTCGAATAGGCCAGGGGAACGGCAAGGAGTGCGATCACCGGGATAAGCAGAGGCCAGAAAAGGCGCCACTCCAGCTCCGCGAGGGCATAGCGGAAATGCCCGGGAACATGCAGCTGTCCCCACACGCCAGGCAGGGGAGCACTACTCCAGTGGACCCCCCCCTGATGGGCTCCCGCCCCTGCCGGCGCCGCCAGTTCTACCCGGTAGCGGGCAAAGCGCCATATCTTGAAACCGGCCGCACCGGGAACACCCATATAGCGGCGGCCATCGATCAGGATCAGGGAAACACCGCCACCATGTCCAACCCTGATTTCCCCATAGGAAGCCGTGGCAATGTCCGGTTTCCCCCGGCCCGCAAGATCAAGGAAAATCTCGCGGTACCGGTTGCTGCCGGAAGCGGCCTGCCCCACATAGACTACGCGTCCATCCGGCAGGTTGGCGAAACTGCCCGGCTGGATGAGTGCCTGGGTGGCGGCGCTGGCCAGCCGGGCACTTTCATCCTGCAGATGCTTCCGGGCGGCGGGGGCCCAATATAGGGACAACAGCAGTTCCAGTACGAGGACGGCCAGGACAAATCCTGTCAGCCCACGTACCAGGTCTCCCAGCCCAAGGCCGGCGCTGCGGATTGCCACCATTTCGTTATGCCGGTACAGATTGGAAAAAACCAGGTACACCGCAAAAAACAGTGCCAGCGGGATCACCGTTACCATAAGGGCAGGGATACCCAGACCAAGCAGCTGGAGCACCACAGAAAGGGGCAGGTTTCCTGAAGCCACCTGCTGGAGAAGTGCGCTTAGCTGGCCAACCGACAGGAGGAGCAGAACTACCAGACAGGCCGCGGCGAAATAGATGGCCACATTCCTGGCGATCTGCCCCTGAATTTTGCCCCGGGGAAAAACTGCGCTCAGCAGCACCACTGGAAGCACCCTCCTTCCTTCAGGCTTGATTCCCTTTGCCCCGGCGGATTATGGTTGCGCATGGGTATCTGTCCAGCAGGAATCCGGGTTCTGTCCCCAAAATAAGGAGAGGCGCTGTGGAAGTAACAGTTCAGAAGAACGATCCCCTTGCCAGTGAAGAAAACTGCCTGGTGCTAGGCTGCTACCAGGAAGGCCAGATAGATGGAAGCACCGCAAGAATTGACACCATCAGTGGTGGTGCCATCACGCATTTCCTGTCCTTGGGTGATTTTAGCGGCGACTGCGGACAATGTCAGCTCATCTACGGGATCCCCGGCATCCCTGCGAGACGCATCCTGCTCGTCGGCCTGGGGCGGAAAGGTGCGGTCAGGGACACCCATTTCCAGAAGGCCGCTGAGGCGTTGGGCAAAATTCTCTCCCAGGCCCAGATTTCCGAAGCCAGCATTCTTCTTCTTGAATGCCCTGTAGCCCACCGGAAGCTGCCGGATCTGGCCAGCATTCTCGTCCGTGCGGTTACTGAGACCCAATACCGTTTTGACTACCACAAGCGGCCCGCGGAGAGGCCACTCAGATCCCTGGAGAAAATCCGGCTGGCAGTGCCCGAAACCGCAGAAGAAGAAATAGTGGCAGAGACCGCCATGGCAGCCGAAACTGCACTGGCCATTGGGCGCGCCGTCGAATGGGCAAGGGATCTTGCCAATGAACCAGGAAATGTCTGCACACCTTCCTGGCTGGCGTCACAGGCGGTGTCCATGGCGAATCGCCTTGGCCTCAAAAGCCATGTCCTGGGACCGGCCGAGATTGAGGAGATTGGCATGCATCTCCTCCTTGGGGTTGCCCAGGGATCCCGCCAGGAACCCCGTCTGATTGTTCTGGAATACCTGGGAGGGAACCCCGGCCAGGCTCCGGTAGTTCTGGTAGGCAAGGGACTGACCTTTGATGCCGGGGGTATTTCCCTGAAGCCCGCCGATAAAATGGACGAGATGAAATACGACATGTGTGGCGGAGCTTCTGCCCTTGCCACCATCCAGGCAGCTGCCGAACTGCAGCTGCCACTCAATGTGGTTGCCATTGTCCCGGCTTCAGAAAATCTGCCTGATGGCAAAGCCACAAAACCGGGCGATATCCACCGGAGCATGTCAGGCATTAGTGTCGAAATTCTCAATACCGACGCGGAGGGACGACTCATTCTTGCTGATGCGCTCACCTACGCCAAGCGCTTCCAGCCCGATGTGGTCATAGACATCGCTACGCTTACCGGTGCCTGCATTATCGCCCTTGGCCACCAGACTGCTGCAGTGCTGGGCAACCATGAAGGGCTGGTGGCCGACCTTCTGAAAGCGGGGCGGAAAAGTCTGGACCGGGCCTGGGAGCTGCCGCTTTTTGAAGAATACCAGGAGCAGCTCAAGAGTCCTTTTGCCGATGTAAGCAACGTTGGCGGTCGCCCTGCCGGGACCATTACCGCAGCCTGTTTTCTTTCACGGTTTGCGGAGGACTACCGCTGGGCCCATCTCGACATTGCGGGCGTCGCATGGAAAAGCGGGACCCCCAAGGGGGCTACAGGCCGTCCGGTTCCTCTGCTGGTAGAGTATCTCCTGCAGCGGGCAGGACAGAAATCCTAGGGTTTCCCGTGCGAGAACAGCCGACTGCTTCTTTTTATCAGATACCCCGCACCTTTCTCACTCCGGCAGAAATCCGCCGGGGAATTTGCCGTGTCGTGGCCAAGGCCTGGCGAACCCTCGGTCAGGCGGACGTATACTGTTCCCTTCCAGAAGATGTGGAAATCCTGGACGACCTGTTATGGACCTTCAATGCCGGCGCATTTGTCCCCCATGGACCCGACCCCGCAGAACCGGTTTTTCTCACCCACCAGGATGAGAGGATCCGTGAAGAAACCCCTGTGCTGGTACTGTCTGGTCCTGGCGGGATCCCCCCTGCAGCAAACCGCTGCAGGCGCATTGTGGATTTTATTCCGGCCCGGGAGCAGGAGAGAAAAGATGCCCGGGAACGCTACCGCCTGCTCAAGCAGGCAGGATACATTATGCAGATCTACCACCTGGAAGCCTGACAGGAGGCGACGGTGACCACAGAACGTCAGGAACCCATTCTCGCAGAAACTGGCCTTCCACAAGGCAGCACTCCTCTGGTGCTGACAAAACTGGTACGTGAAGGGCTTCCACCACCTCTCTGGCGGCGGTTCCAGGACGAGGCCAGGGAGGGCATCGAGGCTGTCTCCAGGGAAGAGACCACCATTTTCTCCCAGGCGGCGGAGGCCTCTCCGGATGAGACAGATTCCGTCCCGCCCCCCCTGTCCAAGGGAACCGTGACGGGACAGGAGGATCTGCCACCGCCCATGTACGGGGCACACGAAACCGCCCCAGAAACAGCGGGTATCCCGGGATCCCGGGACGCGGCACTCTCTGCCCAGGGACACCCGAAGGACATCGAGCTGGCCAAGACCCTGGAACGCATACGGAATCTCTCCTTCACCTATTCTCCGAAGCCGGTCCTCGCCGAAGGCACGCAAGAAAAAGAAGAAAATTCCACCCCGGAAAGTGGGAGAACGGATGTGCAAACCGCGCAGGAATCGGGATCCCCTGTGGACATCCATTCTATCGACATGCCTGAAAACACGGTCGATGGAGAAGAACACCTTCGAGACGGGACTTCCGCATCTCCTGCGATGCCAGACATGGCATTTCTCCAGGAATTTGAGAGTCTGCTTTTCAGCGAGGTCGAACGGCGTGTTGCGGCCGAACTGGAAGAGACACTGACGCGGTATCTCAAGAAAGCATGGAAGGAGCAGGTCAGTCTGGCCTTAACAAGGACCCTGGCCCTGGAAGGTATCCGCCTCCGAGAGTCCCTCAGCCTGGAGCTGCGACGGGTACTTCCAGAAATTCTCCAGCGTGTGCTGCATGAAGGGCTAAACGAAGCTGCTCCCCTTCCATCCGATGAACATTGACTGCCTCCGGACATGATCGCCCCATGAGTGACCCGCTAGACCGCCCTTTTTCACCTGCTGACATAGAGCACGAGTGCTACCAGCAGTGGCTGGACCTGGATGTTTTTCCACCCCATGGGCACGGGGATCCCTACTGCATCATGCTCCCTCCGCCCAATGTCACCGGGACCCTGCATATGGGACACGCCTTCCAGGATACCCTGATGGATATTCTGGTCCGCACCATGCGCATGCGGGGGCGCCGCGTACTCTGGCAGCCGGGGACAGACCACGCAGGAATTGCCACGCAGATGCTCGTCGAACGCCAGATTGCCCAGGAAAACACCGACCGGCACAGTCTGGGCAGGGCAGCTTTCCTGGACCGCATCTGGCAGTGGCAAAAACAGTCAGGGGGACAGATCACCCAGCAGATGCGCAGGCTGGGGGCCTCCTGTGACTGGTCACGGGAGCGCTTCACACTGGACAGTGGACTTTCCCATGCTGTAACGGAAGTATTTGTCCGGTTATATGAGCAGAATCTTATATACCGGGGCAAACGGCTGGTCAACTGGGACCCTGTGCTCCGTACTGCCGTCTCGGACCTGGAAGTCCTCAGCGAAGAAGAGTCAGGCCACCTCTGGCACATCCGCTACCCGCTGAGTGACGGTTCGGGGGGTATCGTGGTGGCGACTACCCGCCCGGAAACTCTTCTGGGAGACGTCGCCATTGCCGTACACCCCGGGGACAGCCGGTACCAGTCCCTGATTGGCACAACTGTCCGCCTTCCCATAATCAACCAGGATATCCCTGTTATCGCTGACGAATATGTGGATCCGGAATTCGGATCCGGATGTGTCAAGATCACGCCTGCCCATGATTTTAATGACTACCAGATCGGCCAAAGACACCATCTGCCCATGGTCAACATTTTCTCTCCTGATGCCCACATTCTTGCCGAAGCAGAATGTCATGCAGGAACGCTGAGCCGGAGCATTCCGGAGGCCCTGCACGGGATGGAGCGATACGTGGCACGCAAGGCCGTTCTGGCCATGCTTAAGGATCAGGGACTACTGGTGAGGACGGAAGAACACCGGCTGATGGTACCCCGGGGAGACCGTTCCCAGACGGTCATAGAACCGTACCTCACAGACCAGTGGTATGTCCGTACCGGGCCTCTCGCCGAGCCTGCCATGGCTGCCGTCCGGGAGGGACGGATACGTTTTGTTCCGGAAAACTGGAGCAAAACCTACTTCGACTGGATGGAACGTATTGAGGACTGGTGCATTTCCCGTCAACTCTGGTGGGGACACCAGATTCCTGCCTGGTATGGCCCTGACGGAAAAATTTTCGTGGCCCGCCACGAAGACGAGGCTCAGGTCCAGGCCAGTCGCCATTATGGCATGCCAGTTTCGCTGCAGCGTGATCCAGATGTGCTGGACACCTGGTTCAGTTCTGCCCTCTGGCCTTTCACTACGCTGGGCTGGCCGGAAAAGACCCCGGAACTGGCAGAATTCTATCCCACAAGCGTTCTGGTAACCGGATTCGATATCATCTTCTTCTGGGTAGCCAGAATGATCATGATGGGCCTGCGCTTCATGGGGGAAGTACCCTTCCGCGAGGTATATGTCCACGGGCTGGTCCGCGACAGTGAGGGGCAGAAAATGAGCAAATCCAAGGGAAATGTTCTGGACCCCCTGGATCTTGTGGATGGAATTGAGGCAGAGGCGCTGGTCCAGAAGCGGACATCGGGACTCATGCAGCCCAAAATGGCTGACAAGATTGCCAGGGACACACGCAAGGAATTTCCGGATGGAATTCCGTCTTTCGGTACCGATGCCCTCCGCTTTGGCTTTGCTGCACTTGCAACCCAAGGCAGGGACATAACATTTGATCTCAAACGGATAGAAGGGTATCGCAATTTCTGCAACAAACTCTGGAACGCAGCCCGTTTTGCCCTGATGCAGGCTGCCCCGGGAGCAGAATCAGACGGAGAACACCTGCTTCTTCCGCCAGAACGCTGGATCACCGGGCGGCTGCAGGCCTGTAAAGCCAGCGTGTCACGGGCAATCGAGCAGTACCGTTTTGCTGATGCCGCCCAGGCGCTCTACCAGTTTTTCTGGAATGACTACTGCGACTGGTACATTGAACTGGCAAAACCTGTCCTCCGTTCTGAAAACGGCTTCAGCGAGGCAGAACAGCGGGGTACCCGGCATACCCTGCTTGCCATACTCGAAGAAGGACTTCGGCTTCTGCACCCCATCATGCCTTTTATTACGGAAATCCTGTGGCAGCGTATTGCGCCGGTACTGGGGAGATCTGGTCCCAGCATCGCCCTTGCTCCGTATCCCGGGATGAATGGCGGTGTTGCTGATAATGTGGCCGACGCTGATATTGAATGGCTTATGGCCGTCGTGAAAGCGCTGCGCTCCGTTCGCGGCGAAATGGACATCCCTGCGGGCAGGACGCTGGCAGTTCTGCTGCAGGCAGGCACCGCTTCCGATCGTGAGCGTTCAGAGCGGCTGGAAAACTGGCTGTTTGCCCTGGGCCGGGTCGAGAAACTGGGCTGGCTGGAACACGCTGTCGAGCCCCCGCCAGCCGCCATGCAGCTTGTGGGAGAAATGCGAATTTTTGTCCCTTTGGCAGGACTGATCAATGTGGAGGCAGAAAGGGCGCGCCTTGGAAAGGAAGAGCAGCGTCTGAGGGCAGACCTTGGGAAAATCCGCACCAAACTGGCCCAGGAAAGCTTTCGCACCCGGGCTCCTGCAGAAGTTGTCGCCAAGGAAGAGGCACAGCTGCTGGAAACCGAGCAGGCACTTGCGCAGATTGCCGATCAGCAGCGAAGGCTTCTGTCCCTGTGAGAGCAGGCTTCCTGCCCCATGAAAGGAGGAAGCCCTGCAGTCTTCACCGGCTGGGGAACCGGGAGAGTGGCTGTGAGCTCATAGCCGCAAATCAGGCTTCATTATCGCCGCAACAGGAGATGGTGGAAGGAAAACGTGTGGCTGACAGGTGTTACCGTGTAAACGGAGATGTGCTTCAGACGGACCACACGCGGCACTGAATATGCTGAAAAGATATGGAGATACCGGGATCGCCCGGTTCACTCCCTATCAGGAAGTCCGGCGTATCTTTCTGGCACGTTCTCCGGCGGAACTGGCCGTCAAGGGGCTTGAGTTGGGTGGGCAACCGCGTCAACCAAGTGCGGATAGGTCCTCTGAGCAATTTTGCCCAGGTTTTCAGGAACAGAAAAATCAAATGATTCCTAGCGATCTCCAGCGATGTGTAACCCACGCCCTGTCCGAAGATCTCGGCAGTGGAGACCTGAGTGCTGCCATTCTTCCCCAGGGGGCCAGGCTCTCAGCAAGAATTGCAAGCCGCGAGGCAGGCATTCTCTGTGGTCAGCCCTACGCCGCCGCGGTGTTCCGGCATCTGTCACCAGATATCACCATCGAGTGGAGTGTGGAAGAAGGAGCGGCCATCGTCCCGAACCAGGTCATCTGCCATCTTGAAGGGCCGGCTGCTCCCCTGCTCTCGGGAGAACGGACAGCTCTCAATTTTCTCCAGCTGCTTTCCGGGACAGCCACCCAGGTACGGGCACACATGGAGGCACTTTTGGGAAGTGCCACCAAACTTCTTGATACCAGAAAAACCTTGCCTGGCCTGCGCCTGGCACAGAAATATGCTGTACGGGTGGCTGGCGGCCACAACCATCGCCTTGGTCTGTTTGATGGCATATTAATCAAGGAAAACCACATTGCAGCCTGTGGAGGCATAGCTCCCGCCCTCTCCCGTGCCCGGGAGCTGGCGCCGGCGCTCACACGCGTTGAGGTGGAGGTGGAAAACGTCAGGGAACTGGAAGAAGCTCTGGAAGGAGGGGCCGACATGATCCTCCTGGACAATTTTTCTGTGGACGCACTCCGCGATGCAGTCCGGAGAGTGAATGCGAGGACACCCCTCGAAGCCTCCGGAAATATCAGCCTCCTGAACATCCGGGCAATTGCGGAAACCGGGGTGGATTTCCTTTCGGTAGGCGCAATTACGCGCGACGTAAAAAGCCTGGACCTGTCTTTGCGCTACGCCCCGCACGCATAAAACAGGGATCAGGCAGTATTGCGCCTACCCGGGCTGGGCTGGCAGGCCAACAGATGCCTTCCACTGCTGCATTTTTGCGATCAGGGGTGACTGTGCGCACGCCATCGTGGACAGTGTGCTGCAGGCACCCGCCCACTGGCTGGTCACTGCAAAAAATTTCATGGCCGACAGGGCCTGCTGGGAACGGGCCCCGGAAAGATGGGTAGCCAGCTGGCCGTAGGTCCCTGCCCGTTCTTTTGCCCATGCTGCCACTTCCTGCCAGCAGGAAGTTTTCTGTACCCCAGCCATCGCTGCACATCCTGCACTTCCATGCCGGGCTGCCGCTAGATCCTGCTGCCAGAGAATGGGGAAATTCTGTGGCTGCGGTGCGGCTTCCCTGCGGGGAAGCTCCAGGGCCGGGGCCATAGCCGGCGGACGGGCAGATGGAATCCCTTTGTTTTCCGAGAAGGTGCTTGTGCCTACCGGTTTCCGCAGGCGAAGAGACTGTTCCGGGATAGCGGGAACCGGATGGCCTAACGGCAACAGTCTGGTCCCGGGTTCTGGATACAGGTGTTGCTGCGACAAATGGGCAGGAACAGGATACTGGCCATTCCCGGCAGGAGGAATCCCGTTACTGGTTGCACATCCACCGAGCAGCGTGGCAGCAGCAGAAGCTAAACAGCAAAAATAGGCATAACGGCCCATAACAATCTCCATACCGGTTCTAAACGGAGCACGCGGCACGCAGGCCCGGTAACGGTTACGCTGGCCATGCCAGCACAGCCTGCCCGGGAGCCTGCCCATATGCCACGGCAATTGACCCGGTGCCCCGGGGCTATTTAGAATGTTACCATTATACTGGGAGGGATTCGCCTCCCTTTTTTGCATCCCAATCACTTGCGAGGTACGAGTTGGACGCGGTCCTGGCATTGGCAGACGGCAGCATTTTTCGCGGTTCTGGCTTCGGAGCACCGGGGCTGGCGGTAGGGGAAGTGTGCTTCAACACCGCAATGACGGGTTACCAGGAAATCCTTACCGATCCATCATATTGCGGCCAGATTGTCACCCTTACCTATCCACATATTGGCAATGTGGGGATCAACGGCGCGGATGCCGAAGGCTCTAAAATTTTCTGTTCCGCCCTCGTGATCCGCAATCTCCCCCGGCAGCCCAGCAGTTGGCGCAGCGAGGGAAATCTGAACGACTATCTTCTTTCCCACGGTATTCCGGGTATTGCCGAACTGGATACCCGCGCGCTTACCCGCCATCTGCGTGATCATGGCGCCCAGGGAGGAGCGGTTGCCGTCGGCCATCCCCTGGATATAGATGCAGTTCTGGCAGCGGCCCGGGCATTCCCAGGACTAGAAGGATCCGATCTTGTGGGAGATGTCTCGGAAGCAGTACCCAGAAACTGGAACCTGGGCAGCGGAACACTGGAAACAGGCTACCGTTCCACTCCGGTGGAGAACACGGTATATCATGTGGCGGTGCTGGATTTTGGCGCAAAACGCAATATTCTCCGCCTTCTCGCCGACCGGAACTGCCGCAGTACGCTTCTTCCTCCGCACACCACAGCCCACGAGATACTGGCCATGGGCGTGGATGGGGTCCTGTTCAGCAATGGGCCAGGAGATCCGGCAGCCCTGAAGCTGGCCCAAAGGACCGTCCGGGATGTGGCAGAAAAAGGGATTCCGGTTTTTGGTCTCTGTCTGGGCCACCAGCTGCTGGGACTGGCTTTTGGAGGCAAAACACTCAAGATGAAATTTGGTCACCATGGTGCCAACCATCCCGTTCGGGATGTGCGTTCGGGCAGGGTACTCATCACCAGCCAGAACCACGGTTTTGCAGTAGACGCAGACACCCTTCCGGATCATCTTGAGCCCACGCATTTTTCCCTCTTTGATGGCAGCCTGCAGGGGATGAAACACCATTCCCTTCCAGCCTTTTCATTTCAGGGACACCCAGAATCCGGTCCAGGCCCTCATGATGCCAGTGTCATTTTCGACGAATTCGTCCTGAGCCTGGCCCAATGGAGAACGCAACATGCCCAGGCGTAAAGGCATATCCAGTGTGCTACTCATTGGTGCAGGACCCATCGTCATTGGTCAGGCCTGTGAATTTGACTATTCTGGCGTCCAGGCATGCCAAGCGCTGCGGGAAGAAGGCTGCCGGGTAATTCTCGTCAATTCCAATCCTGCCACCATCATGACTGACCCCCAGACAGCCGACGCTGTCTATGTAGAACCGGTCGAGTGGCAGACAGTTGCAAAAGTTATTGAGAGAGAACGTCCTGATGCCATACTGCCCACAATGGGTGGCCAGACAGCCCTGAACTGTGCGCTTGATCTGCACCGGGAGGGTGTGCTGGACCAATTCGGGGTTCAGCTCATCGGAGCCAGTGTCGAAGCCATCCGTGAAGCGGAGGATCGCGGGCTTTTCAAGAAAGCCATGGAGGATATTGGCCTTGAAGTAGCGCGTTCAGCTTTTGCCCACCAAATGGATGAAGCCCGCCAGATTGCCGAAGATATCGGTTTTCCCGTTATTATCCGTCCGTCTTTCACACTGGGCGGGACTGGTGGCGGGATTGCCTATAATCGTGAAGAATTTGAAGAGATAGCCGTCCGTGGCCTGGAATCGAGCCCGACCCATGAAATCCTCATAGAGGAATCGGTCATTGGCTGGAAAGAATTCGAGATGGAGGTCATACGCGACCAGGCGGACAACTGCATCATCGTCTGTTCTATTGAAAATCTGGATCCCATGGGGATCCACACCGGCGATTCCATCACGGTTGCTCCTGCCCAGACCCTCACGGATCGTGAATACCAGACAATGCGGGATGCCTCCATTGCGGTCCTGCGCCGCATCGGCGTAGATACTGGAGGGTCGAACGTCCAGTTTGCCGTACACCCAGGTACGGGGCGGATGCTCGTCATTGAAATGAATCCCAGGGTTTCACGCTCTTCTGCCCTGGCCTCCAAGGCCACAGGTTTCCCGATCGCAAGGATAGCTGCCAAGCTGGCCCTCGGATATACGCTAGATGAACTGCGGAATGATATTACGCGCTCCACACCCGCCAGTTTTGAACCGGCGATTGACTATGTAGTAACCAAGATCCCGCGTTTCGCATTTGAGAAATTTCCGGACGCCGATCCCCATCTGACAACGCAGATGAAATCCGTGGGTGAAGCCATGGCCATGGGACGCAGTTTCCAGGAGTCCTTCCAGAAGGCCCTGCGCAGCCTTGAAACAGGCGTGGACGGGCTCAATGAAATTCTTGATCCCCAGGATATCCTCGCCACAGAAAAGCTGGAACGGGAACTACGCAATCCAGGCGCTCACCGGATCTGGTATCTTGCCGACGCGTTCCGGCGGGGCTGGAGTGTGTCGCAGGTCCATTCTCTCACCCATATGGATCCCTGGTTCCTTGACCAGATCGCGGAACTCGTGGAAATTGAGGGAGGCCTGCGGGCCCTGCCACTCACCAGTATTGATCAAAACCAGATGTACCGGCTGAAGCGGCTGGGGTTTTCCGACCGGCGCCTGGCACAGCTTCTAGGATGCCGGGAATCACTGCTGCGGGAGCACCGGCAGAAATTGGGCGTACGGCCAGTCTATAAAAGGGTGGACACCTGTGCGGCAGAGTTCCGCTCACCTACACCCTACCTGTATTCCACCTATGAGAGTGTCTGTGAATCCGAGCCAGGCACACGGAAGAAAATCATGATTCTGGGGGGGGGGCCAAATCGCATAGGCCAAGGCATAGAATTCGACTACTGTTGTGTTCACGCGGCGATCGCCCTCCGGGCGGATGGCTATGAAACCATCATGGTGAACTGCAACCCGGAAACCGTATCTACCGATTATGATATTTCAGACCGGCTTTATTTTGAACCTCTGACACTGGAAGATGTTCTCGAAATAGTGGCTATCGAGAACCCGTCCGGTGTGATTGTCCAGTTTGGCGGACAGACTCCACTCAAACTCGCCAACGACCTCGAAGCCGCTGGTGTGCCCATCATTGGAACGAGCCCGGATTCCATTGATCTCGCCGAAGACCGTGAAAGATTCCAGCAGCTTCTGGTCCGGCTTGATCTGCGGCAGCCGCAAAATGCCATAGCCAGAAGCACCAGCGAGGCCCTCAGCCGCGCCCGGGAACTTGGCTATCCCCTGGTCGTCCGTCCGTCCTATGTACTGGGTGGCCGCGCCATGCGCATCGTGTATGGCGAAGATGACCTGGCCCGCTACATGAATGAGGCAGTAAGCGTTTCCAGGGACCAGCCTGTTCTGCTGGACCGGTTCCTCAACGATGCCCTGGAAGTAGATATAGATGCCATTGCTGACGGAGACCAGGTCCTCGTAGCTGGCATCATGGAGCACATTGAGCAGGCAGGGGTCCATAGTGGCGATTCGGCCTGCTGTCTCCCCCCCTACTCACTCTCCGCCTCCATCCAGGAAGAGCTGCGGCGACAGACACAGAAACTCGGGAAGGCCCTTGGGGTAGTAGGACTCATGAACTGCCAGTTTGCTGTCCAGGGGAAAGATATCTATGTACTCGAAGTCAATCCCCGTGCCTCGCGTACCGTACCATTTGTATCCAAGGCGACCGGGATCCCCCTGGCCAAGATTGCCTCTCTCGCTATGACCGGGAAATCACTGGCGCAGCAGGGCATTGCGGAAATTCCCATGGGCCCACATTTCAGCGTTAAGGAAGCGGTATTCCCATTCATCAAGTTTCCCGGCGTGGATGTCCTTCTGGGACCAGAAATGAAGTCCACTGGAGAAGTGATGGGAATTGGCCGCAGTTTTGGCGAGGCATTCCTCAAGGCCCAGATCGGAGCGGGAGAAAAATTCCCGCGCTCAGGGACCGTTTTTCTGAGTGTCCGGGATGCGGACAAGCCTGGCGTCGTAGGGATTGCCGAGATGCTCACCGGTCTCGGCTTTTCCCTGATGGCTACTTCAGGAACGGCCGCCCATCTCCAGTCACAGGGTCTGCCCGTGACCCGGGTCAACAAGGTTACCGAGGGCCGTCCCCACATCGTCGATGCCATCAAAAATGGCAAGGTCCAGATAATCATCAATACGGTGGATGAGCGCCAGTCTGTCCATGATTCTTTTAGCATACGTCGCGCAGCTCTACAGATGGGACTGACCTATTACACCACCCTGGCAGGGGCCACGGCAGGCGCAGCCGCGCTCAAGGTACTTATGAGCCAGGAGCGGGAAGTCGTCTGTCTCCAGGATCTCGGTCCTGCCACTTATTTTCAGAGGTAATGCAGAGATGAGTGACAAAGTTCCCATGACTGTTGTGGGTGCCCAGCGCCTCCGCGAAGAGCTCCAGCGGCTGAAAAGCCAGGAGCGGCCCGCAGTTATCGAAGCTATTGCCGAAGCACGGGCCAAGGGCGATCTATCCGAAAATGCTGAATACGATGCCGCCAAGGAGCAGCAGGCCTTCATTGAGGGACGAATTCGGGAAATCGAGGATTTTCTTGCCCGTGCCCAGATCATTGACCCAAAAACTCTTAACCCTGGCGACCGCATTGTTTTCGGTGCAACTGTAGAACTGGAAGATGCGGACGGGAATGCGATTGCCTATCAGATAGTTGGAGATGCGGAAGCGGACATCAAGGAAAACAAGATTTCCATCAGTTCCCCAATAGCCCGCGCGCTCATTGGCAAGCATGAGGGCGACAACATTGAGGTCAATGCTCCTGGTGGTATGAGGGAGTACCAGATCCTCGCAGTCCGCTATATCTAAACCCGTCGGGGAGCAGGAGGATTTCTGCAGGTGCCATAACCGCGCAGGGATTTTTTGCCGTTCCTCTGACTGCAGCACTCTACATGAAAGGGATTGGCTGTTTTTACCATGGTCCATCATATCTACCTGCTGTTACTGGCCGCCCTTCAGGGGGTGACAGAGCTTTTTCCAATTTCCAGCCTTGGGCACAGCATCTTGGTTCCGGCGCTCCTCCACTGGCCTATCGACCGGGAAGCAGGCTGGTTTCTGCCCTTTATCGTGGTGCTACATCTGGGTACCGTAACGGCGCTTCTCACGTTCTTCTGGCGCGACTGGTACCTGCTGATCCGCGCATTTATCCGGGATCGTGGCAGGTTTCACGGCAGCAGCGAATCCCGGCTCCTCTGGCTTCTGGTCCTGGCCACCATACCAGCCGGTCTTTTGGGGCTCGCACTCGCCCATAAAATCAAGGATCTTTTTGGTGGCTTCGACTTTGCGGCTGTTGCCCTAATGGTCAACGGGCTCCTGCTAGTCTGGGGTGACCGTCTGCGGGCACGGGAACCCAGCCATACGCTCGAATCCATGCACTGGAAGCAGGCACTGGTCATTGGCTTTGCCCAGTGCCTTGCGCTGGTCCCGGGCTTTTCCAGATCGGGGGCGACTCTTGTGGCTGGAATTGGGGTGGGACTCGACTATGAGAATTCCGCGCGCTTTTCCTTTCTCCTGGCTACACCCATCATCGGGGCTGCCGGTCTGCTCGAGGTACCCAAGCTGTTCCGGGCACACCTTACTCCCGATCTGACGACAACCATTTTTGTATCCGGAATCGTCTCGGCCGTCTTCGCGTGGCTGTCCATCTGGTTCCTCATGCGGTATTTTCATCAGCATGAAATCAAGGCCCTCCGCCCCTTCGGCATCTACTGTCTGATCTTTGGCATCACAGCCCTGGTTGCCGGCTATGGAACGCAGCCCTAGATCGTGCGCGATCATGTGTGGTGTTTCGCCATATAGAGCTGCGCCACCACCAGCAATTCTGGTCGTCAGATTCTGGATCTTCCGCATTGCTCCGCGGTCCAGAAAAAGGGCATATTTGCAGTTTCCTGAAGCATGGGGCCCATCACATCAGCAAACGGGAACGTCCCAGATAGAGGGCAGGGCCGAGACGGCCCAGAAGAACCCACGTGGCAAGTTCTGTTTATCGGGGTGGTGGTGGGTCTCACCCCCCCCCGCTGCTTATTTAGAAGAGAGGTCCCCGGTAGTCCTGCTGCTAGCTGCTGCCCTGGCGTCGGGCTTCTTCTGCTGACATGAGGGCCGCGATATTTCCAGAGCTCAGGAGTGTCTGCAGGGCAAGGAGAATGCCAACCGCTGCAAGAAGGTAAAACACACCGCGATCACCCAGTATTCCCTGCCCCCAGCCACCGAGAACCCCACCAGCAAAAATCCCCAGAAACTGCATCAGTGAATACACGCCACTGGCTGCTCCCCGCTTTTCCGGCGAAGTAGTTCTGCTCATCATCGAAGGGAGAATGGCGGAAGCAATATTGTATCCCCCGAAGAAAACGACAGATGCAATACCTACGGGCCAGAAATGTCCGGACGCCAGCCCCATGAACAATGATCCGACCCCAATGGCAGCCCCACCGGCTGCCAGCATGAAACGGTGCTTGCGCTTTTTTTCCGCATAGATTACGGGATAGAGCATGAACAAAATGGAAGCTACCATGACGGGAAGATATACCATCCAGACATGGGCATCCGGTATATGCATGGAGTGGACCAGTTCCGGGGAAAGGACAACAAAACTTGCACCCAGAACCATCTGTAGGATGAAGATCCCTACGCTGGCTGTGCGGACAGAAGGATGGGCAAAAACCCCAAGGGCGTCACGGAAACTGCCAACCCTGTGATGGGCGTACGCCGGGATGGGAGGGATCACTTTCCACAGGGGATACAGGGCCAGGATCCCAAGAACTGCAGCCCCAACGAACACCCCTGAAATCCCTGAAAATCCGTACACGAGGGGGCCCAGCGCCATACCAAGCACATAAGCGACCGAAATACTGCCACCAATGGCGGCCATGGCTTTGGTCCGGTGCTCGTCCGCCGTCAGATCCCCGGCGGTTGCCAGCAGAACGGAAGAGACTGCCCCTGCTCCCTGCAGGATTCTGGCAAGAATGATACCCCAGATGTTATGTGTCCAGGCACCCAGAAGGGAACCGGCGATAAACAGGAAGAGGCCCGCGACCACAACGGGCTTTCTCCCCCACCGGTCCGATGCGCTGCCGAACGGGAACTGGAGCAGCGCCTGCGCGAGCCCATAGATGCCGACAGCAAGCCCCAGCAGGAAAGGAGTTGTACCCTGCAGATGGGTACTCTCCAGTGCCAGCACCGGCATAAGCATAAAAAGACCCAGCATACGGGCCATATAGATAAAGCTAAGCCCAAAAATTGCTCTTTTCTCAGTGGGGGTCATACCACCCGCCGCGTTTCCGTTGCGGGCATTCACCCCTCTTTTTTTCTGCATCTCAGATCATTCCATAGGCCATGAGCGCCTTGCCCACAATCAGCCAGGTAAAGAGAAGAAAGAGGTAAGTGATCGAGTAGGCAAACATTTTCCGGGCATAACGGTCCATGTCAGGGCCCTCCGGCATCTTCTTCAGTTGCAGGGCCATCCAGACAAACCAGCTGCCGGAGAGCAGCGCCACAGCCCCATAAACCCAGTCCTGGGCCAGAAATGCCGGTGCTAGACTCACCCCCAGGGTCAGTACGGCATAATTCCGGATTTCTTTCCTAGTCCGCTCCAGTCCATGGGTAACCGGGAGCATGGGAATGCACGCCTTTTCGTAATCCTGGCGGCAGCAGATCGCCAGCGGCCAAAAATGGGCAGGCGTCCAGACAAAAATCAGCGCGACCAGAACCAGTGGCATAGCCGCCACACTCCCGGTAACCGCTGTCCAGCCGATCAGGGGAGGAAGGGCTCCCGCCAGACCACCCCATACGATATTCCAGGGTGTACTCGGCTTCAGGTAGAGGGTATACACCACTCCATAGCCTACTGTCCCCAAAAGGGTAAGCGCGAGGGTGAGGTAGTTGGTCCAGACGGCAAGTATGATGATGCTGGCGGACAGCAGCAGCCCGGCGTAGGCAATGGCAAATCCCCGGCCAATTCGCCCTTCTGCCAGCGGTCTGCGGTTGGTACGCCGCATATGCTGGTCAAGACTGGGTTCTACAATCTGGTTGAGCACCCCCCCAGCTCCGCCAGCGAAGGCAATGCCGGCCAGTCCTGCAAGCGCGGCTGTCCAGTGACCCAGTCCTCCAGGGGCGAGCAGTTCACCAACTGCAGCAGTAAAAACGAGGAGAGACACGACCCTGGCCTTGGCCAGAACCCACAAGTCTCTGAACAGGCTCCAAACGGTCCCCCGTCCAGGGAGCAGGACGGAAGGCGAGGGGCTAAACGAGGATTTTGCCATAAACGTATAGATCCTTATTATTGCCACTGCAAAACGATAGCCAGACTCATCAGAAGCACCATACTCTGGTGGAATGCTACCATGATCCCGGGATCCTTGGGTTTCAGGTTAACGGCACGAAACAGCAGGGAACCCACGCCAAACTGGATTATGGAAAAAAAGAACGCCCAAGGATAGTCCTGTCTCATCCAGCCAAGGGTTGCCACAACCAGCAGAGCGGCTGTGACATGGACAGCCAGCGTCCACTGGGAGGCTTTTCTGGGCCGCACAAAATGACCAATCGGTTGGCCAAATCCCCGCTGTCCAGTTGTCATGCCACCCATCAAGACGGCCAGGAGGAGTGCGTGGAGAGGGGCCATCTCCTTGAGATAGATCCAGAAATTGAAATCCGGATGGGCAAGGCTGGTCAGGTAGACCAGAAAAACACCGTAGGCCAGCAGGCCATGGATGCCATGAACCAGGGCCGGTGCCTTGCCGGCAAGCACATACAATGTCCCCATGCCGAAGAGGGCCGTAATAACAATAAGCGCCAGTCCAGAAAATGTGCTGGCGCCGGGGGAAAGGATGGCCAGGGCCAACCCAACCAGCCCCACCAGTGTCGCAACCACGCGGTGGGCCGCTTCAGGGTCTCCCCGCCACATAAGGACCAGTATGTTTTTGGTATAGGGCCATTTGGTACCCAGGGAAAGGCCATAGCCGAATCCTTCTACCAGGCTGCCCAGAAGGATGAGGACGATGGCAAAACCCACCTCACTTGCCCCAAGGCCCCGCACAAGGTCCCCGGTCAGCCCGCCAGAACCTCCGAGCCCCCGCACTACCCCTGCGAAGAATGCCGCGAGAAGCGCCAGACCGATAAATTTGCCGATCAGGCGAACCAACGGTGTCATCTCCGGTTCTACGGCATTGGGGATTGCCTCATGGGAACCAACATTTACTTCGGGATTCTGCGAGATGCCAGACATGCCGGATTTCCTCTCCGCTATCAGTGCATGCCAGTCATGGCCGGCATGGTATGCAGGTAAAGCTGTGAGAACATCCACCAGGTCAGACCAATCGTCAGGACAAACAGAGGGATGAACAGCACAAGCGACACCGTATTCCAGATGTTATGCTCGGCGGTGTCAATATGGAGGAGAAAATAGGTCTGGGCAATAGTCGCGATTGCAGCGCAGACCGTGATCACCATCAGGAGCCCAAAAGGTGGAAAGGCATGGGTGGCGCTCATATAGGTTGCTGCAAGCATCAGCAGTACCGAGATCAGGAATCCGGACAGATAGCCCCGGACACTCGACATCTGCACCTCGGGATGCTGGACAGGATCGCTGTGGCCATGGCTCATGACATGTACCCCCAAAGATAGACAAATACATAGACGAAAACCCAGATAATAGCCTGCAAATGCCAGAACATCCTAAGGCTCAGAAGGCGTCCGACCGTATCTGTAGTAAACCCCCTGCTGGAAACCTGGGCAATCATCACCAGAATCCAGATCAGGCCAAAAAAGATATGGGCCGCGTGTACCTGGGTGAGAACAATAAAGGCGGAAGCACCCGCGCTGGTAGCGACAGTTATGCCTTGCCCGGCAAGAACGGCCATATCATGAACGTCGAGAGCGAGAAAAACCACTCCTAACACCAGGGCTCCCAGCAGACCGCTGATCAATCCTCCCCTGTTCCGGTTTTTCATCGCTGCCATGCCCATGCCATATGCCAGCACGCTCAGGAACAGGGAAACCGTCTGGGTAAAGGTATACCAGGGGTGAACGAACTGCGACGGCGTGGGTCCCCCAAAATAGTTATGCGAATAGCTTAGGACACCATAGGCGGCAAAAAGCGTTGCAAAGATCATGCCGTCACTTAGCAAGTACAGAAAAAACCCCAGACTTCGGGTCGAAATCACGTCATGCCCGTGGTATTCGGTATCCCAAAGTACCGCCTTTTTTGGATCTACAGCATTTCCATGTGCGCTCACGATTCCATTCCTTCTAGTTGAGGGCGTGGCGGAACCACGCCCTTCTTCCCGATTCAGATGCCATCCCGGCTGCTATTGAAGGGATCCCCGCCCATGGAAGCCCCGTTCCTGCCGTAGGCGATGGCTGTACCGGCAACCTGGCCACGGCCACCTGACACATATTTTCCATCTGCCTGGGCACGGTTCCGCAGTGCTTCTTTCTCCATGCGTTCCAGCTCCGCACCGGTTATGATGTAGCCGTCATCGCCTCTGAAGGAACGGATAATCATCAGGAGAATGATGGCCGCGAGACTCAGTAGGGACAGCCACCAGATGCGCCAGGTAAGCCCAAAACCGAGTACGAACGTCAGGGCACCAATATAGAGTGCCATACCTGTATTACTGGGCATGTGGATATCCACATACCGTTCTGGTTCCAAGGCATCCATGCCGTGTTCCCGTCTCCAGGCAAGCTCGTCGCGCGCATTTACATGCGGTGTCACGGCAAAGTTGTAGAACGGTACGGGGGAGTGGGCAAGCCATTCCAGAGAACGTGCGGTTCCCCAGGCATCTGCTCCCGCACGATTTTTGACCCGGTCACGGATACTGACATAAAGCAGCACGACGAAAGCAAGAACCGACAGGCAGTACACGGCAATGCCCACCTCCATGACCTCCAGATAAGGATGCCATGCAGGATTGAATACATAGTCCAGACGCCGCGTCATACCCATGAAGCCCAGCATGTACATGGGAACGAAAACCAGTGCTGAACCTGCTGTAAACAGCCAGAACATGACCTTGGCCCAATACTCATCCAGCCGGAAACCGAACACCTTTGGGAACCAAAAGATAACCGAACCGAAAATGGCGTATACGATTACCAGCAGCATGGAGTGAAAATGGGCAATCACAAAAACGCTGTTGTGTACCATATAGTTGATGGCAGGGATGGCGAGCATCATGCCGGTCATTCCTCCGACCAGCAGCATGAAAAGGGCGCCGATCGCCCAGAGCATCGCAGCCGAATAGGTAATCCGGCCGCGGTACATGGTAAACGCCCAGTTAAACACTTTTACGCCCGTGGGGATGCCCACCAGCATGGTGGCCACACTGAAAAAACTGTTTACCTGCGGACCCGCACCCATGGTAAAGAAATGATGCAGCCATACCATCCACGACACTCCAGCTATCGCGAAACTGGCCGCTACCATGGTCACATAACCAAAAAGGGGTTTTTCGGAAAAGGTCGGAAAAATTTCTGACATCATGCCGAAAGCGGGAAGAATGACGAAATACACCTCCGGATGCCCCCAGATCCAGAAAAGATTGGTATACAGCATCAGGTTGCCGCCAAATCCTGCCGTAAAGAAATGGGACCCTAGGTATCGGTCGGCTGCAACCAGGCCCAGAGCCACCTGGAGAGCAGGGAAGGATGTCAGTGCAATAATATTGGCAGACAGGGACGTCCAGACAAAAATCGGCAGACGGAACCAGGTCATGCCCGGGGCCCGCATTTTGATGATGGTCACCAGCAGATTGATACCGCCCAGCGTGGTCCCCAAGGCAGTGAGCTGGAGGGTCCATATCCAGTAATCTACTCCGACCCCTGGACTATACTGGAGTTCAAAAATCGGCGCATATCCGAACCATCCGTTGTGTGCAAAATCGCCTACAAAAAGGGAAATCATGATCAGCACTGCCGCTGCGGCCGTGATCCAGAGTCCCAGAGCATTCAGATAGGGATAGGCCATGTCCCGCGCACCAATCTGGATGGGCACGATGATGTTCATAAATCCTACCAGAAGGGGCGTTGCGGCCAGAAGGATCATGATCAGGCCATGGGCGCTGTACACCTGTCCGAAATGGAAGGGCGTCAGGTAACCATGTAATGCGCCAAACACTCCGCTGGAATGTGGTCCATTTGCCCAGACCTGCTGGGTACGGATCATCAGTCCATCGATAAATCCACGAAACAGCATCACCAGGCCGATAATGATGTACATTACCCCAAGCTTCTTGTGGTCAACCGTAGTCAGCCACTCCTTCCACAGGTAGCCCCATTTCCTGTAATAGGTAATGAGGCCGAACAGCAGAATAGTGCCAACAACGACTGCCACAAAAAGGGGCGCCAGGATGGGATTGTCATAGGGAATCTGGTCCAGGGCCAGCCGCCCGAGGAGCGGATTCCATCCTCCAGGTAATTGAACGAGCATGAACGTGAATCTCCTTTTCCTAGTCGCGGTGTTCCGCAGATTGCTTCTGGATATACGCCACCATGTTTTCCGTCATCATGGGGGGGACCGGCCAGGTTTTGCCGTGCATTACTTCCATGATCACATGGTCAAACAGCCCTGAAGGGACCTGCGAGAAATACACGACACGATGGTGCACATTGATATAGGGCATGGCGAAGGCATTAAATTGGGCTTCGGTCATCGTTGTCGGGGAAGACTGTACTTTCTGCACCCATCCCGCGAAGTCTTCCTGGCCAACGATATGGGTCTTGAAGGTCATCCAGGACGTACCGGCACCCGCATAATCGGAGGAAATCCCCTGATATTCCCCAATATGGCTACTTTCAAGAGCATTCTTGGTACGCATGCCAGGCATTACATCAATCATCCCCACCAGCTGCGGAATAAAAAAACCGGAGGTAACTGCCGTGGATGTCAGGCGAAAAAAAACGGGCCTGTGCTCAGGCAGCACCAACTGGTTGGCCACTGCCATGTGGTACTGCGGATAGACAAAGAGCCACTGCCAGTCGGTAGCAATAACATCCACCTTGACCGGTTTTTCTGCAGGCTTCGCAACCCGAGTAAGAATGGTGGGGTCGTACGGGTTCAGTTCAAAAGTGCCCCTGACAGCGAAGTAGGCCAGAAAACCAACCGCAATGATGGGAACACCCCAGACGATCACCTCCAGAAAGCTGGAATGGGACCATTCCGGGTGATAGGAACCCCTGTTTTTTCCCTTGTGATAGCGCCACATGAACCAGATCACCAGTAGCGCCGTAGTTCCAACAATGGCACCCATGGTGAGCACATCCACAAGCATGTAGTACAGGTCAGTGTCAGCCATGACCCCTTTGGGATCAAAAAGCCAAAACACGCCGGCATTTGCGGTATTGGCCCAAAGCCCGAGAAAACCGAGACATCCCCATATCCCGGCAAGCCGTTTTATTCTGCTAGTCTGCATAAGCAATTTCTCCCTGACGGATGTTTGTACGCCCCGTGTTCCTAGCGGTTTCTGCCTGTGTGCCAGGCCCGCCCCTAAAAGATGGAGGAAGAAGCGGCCCATAACCGTCTCCGCCCTTTACCAGGCCCCCGGAAATCCCCTGATGGGACGTCCGCCCGACCGGACACCACAGTCTTCCTGTCAGGCCACCAGGCGCCGTCACTGCATGGGCATCACCGCAGACCATGCGCCAGATCCATATTCCACATGTACCGCCCTGGCCGCCCCGGACCCTGGTACCGACAGAACCCGCCAGAATGGATAAATGGGGAATAGCACCGGGATAGAAACGCTGCTGGATATGGTGCAGATCTGGGAGAGGAGGTTTACGCCGGAACTGCCACCGCCCACCCCGATGGGAAGCACCCAGGGCAGAAAGTCCGGGATTCTTGAAAGGAGGCTGGCCTGTTCCATGCTGCATTTTTCCCTCCGGCCACAGCTTGATGGGATGGGAACGAATAGTGCCACATCCAGAATGTTGCATTTGGATATCTCTGCTGGGCGGGCATAAAGTAAATCAGCATAGTCTTTTTAAGCAATAGAAATAGACTTCAAATATTCTTGGGATTCCCCAGAATCAATTTAGATGTATAAACCATAAAATAATATAATATTTAAGTTAATAATTTTATGGTTGGCATTTGAATAAAAAAATGTTGTTTTTCATTGTATTATGGTTCGTTTCCCCCATCTCCAAAGATTGGTTCCTGAAATTCCATTTTGAAAGAGAAAAGTCTTCTGGAAGCCCCTTCCCTGAATGGAATTGCGGCCCAGGATAATTCTGAAAACAATGGATATTCACATTCTTTTATTCTTTTATTCTTTTATGGCAAATCTTTTGATCTCCAGGGAGAATGGTGGGATCCCATCACAAAATGGAAAAATCTTCCATGATGCCTTCTCAACCTTTTATTCTGGTGCTGGCCAGCAGTACCTCCCTGCTCCATCTGGCCGATGGCAGCACCATGGAAACTGGTATCTGGGCGGAAGAACTGCTCATTCCGGTGCTTCACCTGAAGAGGGCCGGATGGCCTCTGGTCATGGCTACCCCAGATGGCAGGATTCCCAGAATTGATCCCCAGAGCCTGCTTCCAGAGAACCTTGATGGAAATCGGGACAGACTGCAGATAATCAGGGAGCACCTCGCCGGTCTTAACCTAGAGCCGGTTCTTTCCCTCGGGAAAGTTCTGGCCCATCTGCTTCCAGCCCTGCGCGGGGTTTTTCTCCCGGGCGGTAATGGTCCGCTGGAAGATTTCCCAGAGGATCCGCGTATCGGAAGCCTGCTTTCCTATTGCAGGAAGCATTCCATTCCGGTCGCAGCACTTTGCCATGGCACTGCTGCACTCCTCAGTCCAGACCCCCTTACCGGGGATCGCGCTTTCCTTGGCTTTCAGGTAACCTGTTTTACCGGGCAGGAAGAATCGCTAACCAGCCTGCAGGGGCTATGGCCTTACACGCTGGAGACACGTTTGCGTGAAGCAGGATTTCAGCTGCGTACGGCACCACCGTGGCAGCCCTGCTGTACGGTATCCGGAGGCCTTGTTTGCGGGCAGAATCCGGCGTCATCCGCAGCGATGGCCGAAGCTTTTCTCCAGCAACTGGGAAGAAACCGGAAACAAAAAGGAACCAGACATGGATACTAGCGCACTGAAACAGATGGCTGCCGAGGCAGCAATTGCCTACATTCGCCCAGGCATGGTTGTGGGAGTCGGAACAGGATCAACCAGCAATCTCTTTATCGACGCCCTCGGGAAGGCAAAAATTGCGGTAGAAGGCTATGTGCCATCCAGTCTCGGAACTGCAGAGCGTCTTCGCTCCCTTGGCCTGCCCGTGCTGGACCTGAACTCTACCGGTGACATTCCGGTTTACATCGATGGCGCAGATGAAATTGATCCCCATTTCCGGCTGATCAAGGGTGGAGGGGGTGCCCTGACACGGGAGAAGATTGTTGCCAGTGCCGCCAGACAGTTTATCTGTATCGCCGATTCCAGCAAGGACAAACCCAGACTGGGGGTTTTTCCGCTGCCGGTAGAGGTTCTCCCATTTGCCAGGAGCTTCGTGGCACGGCAGCTGGTCAGGCTGGGTGGAAGCCCGGTCCTTCGGGAAAATTTTCAGACAGACAACGGAAACGTCATTCTTGACGTCACCGGGTTAGACCTTGGCGATCCCGTCAAGATGGAAGCCCTCATCAATACGGTCCCGGGAGTCATTGACAACGGCATCTTTGCCCACCGGAAGGCGGATGTCGTCCTCCTTGGAAGTCCGCAAGGGCTAATCAGCCGTAGCGCGCCCCTAGCCTAGGCCTTCCACATGGAAGGAGAAGTTGACCACCGCTCTACACGGCGTGATTACCGGCACGGCCAGCTGCGCCGCAGGGACCTGGATCCAGACCCATGGCGGCAGATGGCCCATTGGCTGAGGGAGGCAGAAAATGCTGGCAATTTTGATCCAACTGCCATGGCGCTGGCGACAAGCAATGCCTCTGGACACCCCAGTGTACGGTATGTACTCCTCAAGCATTTTGACAGCCAGGGGATATGCTGGTACACCGACAGCCGTAGCAGAAAAGGCCAGGACCTGTCCGTCAACCCTCATGCCGCCACCGTGTTTTACTGGCCTGAGAATGACCGGCAACTCCGTCTCGAGGGAATGGTAGAACTTCTCCCGGAAACCGATGCCGAATCGTACTTCCAGCAGCGGCCATACGGCAGCCGTCTTGCTGCGGCCGCCTCCACCCAGAGCCGGGAAATCCCGGACCGGGAAAGCCTGGAAGCAAGGGTGGCTGACCTCGCCAAACAGTATTCGGGGGGCCTGATTCCCAGGAATCCTGCCTGGCGCGGCTACCGGTTACGCCCGGAATACTTTGAGTTCTGGCAAGGCCGACCAGACCGTCTCCATGACCGGTTTCTCTACCAGAAAGCACCTGGGGAAATATGGAGAATCCAGCGCCTGATGCCCTGAGAAACGGATGGAACTCCCGTCTTTCAGAACGCTTCCAGCCGCGCCTCACTGTCCATCACCACCAACCTGTAGAGCCGTTCCCCAAGCTGAACATGCGCAGTTTGCGGAGCGTCAAGCCGAATGGCATTCCCGCCCGCCGCACTCAGGCCAAGATGCCGGAAATGGTCCTGACTGATCAGGTCTTCCAGCAGCTTCTGCAGGTCTTCAGGATCAGCCGCCCCAGTATTGTCAATGAGACGGCAGGATTTTCCGCGCCGGGTAAAACCACTGATAATTTTGGCATAGGGAGAAAGGGGCGGGATTCCCCCTCCCCCATCTGCCTCCGGAAAAATGGAACTCATGTCTCGTGCCAATGGAAGAGCCAGGGCATCAGGAACCTGCGCCCGGCCTCATAAGCCTTGATGTCTTCCTGGTGCTGCAGGGTCACCTGGATATCATCCAAGCCATGGAGCAGCTTGAATTTTACTGATGGATCAACGCCAAAGCGATACAACTGGCCATCGGCGGTGCGCAGGACCTGCTCCGCAAGATCTATCCGGACAGAAAACCCCTTCACCGCAGCCGTCTTTTCAAAGAGTCCGCCAATCTCGGCTTCGGCCAAAGAAACCAGCAGAATTCCATTCTGGACACAGTTGTTGGCAAAAATGTCGGCAAAGCTCGGGGCGACAATGGCACGGATTCCATAATCTGCCAGAGCCCAAGGTGCATGCTCACGGCTTGAACCACAACCAAAGTTCTCCCGCCCCAGAAGAATTCTGCCATTCCGGTATGGTTCCTGGTTCAGTACAAAATCGGGATTGGGGAGCAACTGGCCCCCTTGTTCCAGATAGCGCCAGTCGTAAAAGAGATACTGTCCGAGCCCCTGGCGGCTGATGGTTTTCAGAAACTGCTTCGGGATGATCGCATCTGTATCCACGTTTGCCCGATCCAGCGGGACCAGTACCGATTCAATAGCCGTGAATGCTTCCATTCATTCTTCTCCATGACTCACGGAACAAGTTCTGCTGCCAGTTTGGGGAGAACCATTCCGTCTGCCGCCCCACTTTTGGGCAGAAGATGTGCACCGCTGTAGAGCGGTAAACGCCTACTTCCAGGTGCGGACATCTACAAAATGTCCGGCAATGGCCGCTGCTGCCGCCATTGCCGGACTGACCAGGTGCGTGCGCCCACCCGCCCCCTGACGTCCTTCAAAATTTCGGTTGGATGTCGCAGCACATCGCTCGCCCGACTCCAGCCTGTCTGCATTCATGGCAAGACACATTGAACAGCCTGGTTCACGCCACTCGAAGCCTGCTAGGCGGAAAATTTCATCCAGCCCTTCCTCTTCTGCCTGGGCTTTCACGAGTCCGGACCCTGGCACTACCAATACGGAACGGACAGAATCCGCCTTGCGCCTTCCGCGGACAATCCGTGCGGCCTCCCGGAGGTCCTCTATTCGGGCATTGGTACAGGAACCAATAAAGACCCTGTCAACCGCGATTTCCGTGATGGGGACCCCTGGCGCCAGGTCCATATAGACCAGCGCATTTTCCCAGGCCTGCCTGCGCACCGCATCCGGCGCATTCCCCGGGTCAGGCACGCTCCCCTCTATGGCGGTCACCATTTCCGGACTGGTTCCCCAAGTAACCTGGGGGGCTATTTCGTCTCCTGAGAGATGGACCTCCCTGTCAAACACGGCATCATCATCACTATGCAGTTCTTTCCAGACGCTTACGGCCCGTTCCCACAAGGCGGATGAAGGTGCAAAGGGGCGATCCCGAAGATACTCAACCGTGCGGTCATCCACAGCTACCATGCCAGAGCGCGCGCCTGCCTCAATAGCCATGTTGCAGAGCGTCATCCGCCCTTCAACACTGAGATTCCGGACCGCCGGCCCCGCAAATTCGATAGCGTACCCAGTCCCCCCCGCCGTACCAATCCTGCCAATAATGGCCAGCACCAGATCTTTGGCCCCGACCCCCGGCGGCAATTCGCCATCAACCCAGATGCGCATGCTTTTTGACTTGCGCGCCCAGAGGCACTGGGTCGCCAGAACATGCTCCACTTCAGTGGTTCCAATACCAAAAGCCAGAGCACCCAAAGCTCCATGCGTCGCAGTATGGGAATCTCCGCAGACAACAGTCATGCCAGGCAGTGTTAGCCCCTGCTCCGGCGCAATGACGTGCACAATCCCCTGCCGCTTGTCCATCATGCCAAATTCTTCTATCCCAAAATCTGCACAGTTCTGGTCCAGAGTCTCCACCTGGAGGCGTGACGTGGGATCAGCAATGCCTGCTCTGCGGTCTGTGGTTGGGACATTGTGATCGGCTGTCGCAATATTCGCATCTGTCCGCCAGACCTTTCTGCCAGCATTACGGAGGCCCGAAAATGCCTGCGGACTGGTTACCTCGTGCAACAGGTGCCGGTCGATGTACAGCAGGGTACGGCCGTCCGGTTCCTCAAGAACTTTGTGCTGCGCCCACAATTTGTCATAAAGCGTCTGTCCGGCCATTGCTGCCAACCTCGGCGTCCATGAGATCAATCCAGTAGCGGCAGTGTATACCGCCCGGCAAGAAGGCATCAATGCGACAGGCTTGAACCATCTCTGCTTTCCATGGCCCATCGCGAACGTTTAAGATGTCCGGAGAACATCCCAGATGAGAGTTTTCCATGAGCGCATCCGCACCTGAAAGCAGCACTGGCGAGTTCCTTGCCGACCTCGTCCAGCGTAGTCTCGAAATCGCCAGGAGACAGGGGGCCACCTCAGCGGAAGCCTCTGCCAGCAATGGACATGGGCTAGCCATGACCGTGCGTCTGGGAGAAGTGGAATCGGTTGAGCATCACCGGGACAAGGGGCTTGGTATCACAGTCTTTGTAGGCCAGTCCAAAGGAAGTGCGGCCACCTCCGATTTCTCCGAGCAGGCCCTGGCAGATACCGTCAGGGCTGCCATTACTATTGCACGCCATACCACGGCGGATCCGTACGCCGGACTGACCGATCCGGAACTACTGGCCCGGGACTTTCCAGATCTGGATCTGTACCATCCTTGGGAAATAGACGCAGATAGGGCTGCAGAACTGGCCCGACGCTGTGAGGCCGCAGCACGGGGACATGATCCCAGGATCTGCAATTCGGAGGGCGCCAGCGTCGGCACAGGCGAAGGCATCTCCGTATATGGCAATACCCTTGGCTTCCTCGGGACAAGCCGTGGCTCCCGTCACAGCATTTCCTGTTCTGTCCTGGCCGGAAACCAGGATGGCATGCAGCGGGATTACTGGTTTGATGTCGCCCGTTCCGCATCCGATCTGTCAAGCCCGGAGCAGATCGGAATCACCAGTGCAGAACGCACGGTACGCCGCCTTGGGAGCAGGAAAATCAGCACCTGCGTGGCGCCGGTACTTTTTGAAAACCAGGCCGCCTCGAGTCTCCTCGGGCACCTGGCACAGGCCATCAGCGGCGGGAGCCTCTACCGGAAAACCTCTTTTCTGCTGGACAGCCTCGGGAAACAGCTGTTCCCCCAGACCGTACGAATCTACGAAGAACCCCTGCGCCTGCGCGGGCTGGGAAGTTGCAGTTTTGATGGCGACGGGGTAGCCACCAGAAACCGGGACATCGTGGCGGGCGGCGTCCTACAGGGCTATATTCTGGACAGCTACAGCGCGCGCAAACTGGGCATGCGCAGCACGGGAAATGCCGGAGGAGCTCACAATCTTACCCTTGCCCCAGGCACTCTGGATCTGGATGCGATGCTACGAAATATGGGCCGGGGACTTCTTGTGACCGAACTGATCGGTTTTGGAGTCAACATGGTCACTGGCGACTACTCCAGGGGAGCGGCGGGGTTCTGGGTCGAAAATGGCCAAATCCAGTATCCCGTAGAAGAAATCACCATTGCCGGCCACCTCCAGGACGTGTTTCTTGGCATTGCCGAGGTTGGAAGCGACCTACTTGTGCATGGCAATAGCGGCAGTCCTTCCATCCTCATCGAAGGGATGACCATCGCCGGCAACTGACAAACCGCCCATGCCTGTAGCAGACCGCCGAGTCTCATCCAGGGAAGTCTGGGGACACGCCGTAGCGAATATCACACCGTCTGCGATGCCAGCATTCACCATAGCGCTCGTGGCCCACCATGGCGGACACTGGACCTGGCTGGTCTATGCGGTGGTAGGCGGAATAATGTTTCTCGTCTCATTGCAGATGGGCATTCTGGCGCGGCATTTTCCATCGCCCGGCTCCCTTTTTTTCTATCTGGCCAGTGCGCTGCACCCCATAGCCGGCGTCGTAGCCGGGTTTACCATGATTCTCGGCTATGGTGGAGCCCTTCTAGCAGCCCCGCTGATCTGCGGCCTTTTTGGCAGTTCGGCGATTGGGGCGCTTCCCGGCCCTGGCGATGGGCAGGCACTGCTGTATCCCCTTTCTCTCCTGACCATCCTGACCGCCTTCGTTCTCGCACGCAGGGGGGTGGAAATTTCTGCCCGCTGGGGATTAGTGGTAGAGTGGTTTTCCGTTGGCTGCATCCTTCTCATCGGGTTTTTTATCTTTGGCCATTTCGGCTGGCTAGACCAACGGCAGTTTCCGGCCGGGCTGCCCCAGGAAAAGCCTTTTTTCTCCGCACTTGTGCTGGCCCTGCTGGCGTATGGCGGATTCGAAACTGCAGGCAATCTTTCTGCCGAGGCTGAAGCTCCCGGAAAAATCCCCGCCATCATGTACTGGACGGTCATTCTGGTCGCCATTTTTTTTGTCTTCATGGCCTACGTGGAGAACTTGGCTTTTGACGCGATGGGGAAATCTCTGGGACAGAACAGTACCCCGCTGGACACCATTGCAATGGGCATGGGCAAGCCCTGGCTGGCAACCGTCACCGATCTCGCCATGGCAGCTGCCGCTTTTTCTGCCAGCGTTGCCACCCTGAACAGCATGTCGCGCATTCTCTGGAGCATGTCCAGGCATCACGTCCTGCCAGCCTTCTTGCAGAAACGGCACCCACATCACCGAACACCCACATCTGCGCTTGCCTTTCTTGCCGGTCTGGTACTGGCTGGCCTTTTTTTGGTCCAGGCCTCACATTTTACCATCCTGTACATGGTAAACATTCTGGGAACTTTCACCGCCCTAGGCTTTGTACTGCTCTATGTACTGGCCAATCTGGCAGCCGTGCGCCTCCTCTTCCGGCATCAGATGCGGCAGCGATGGGCCGCTCTCGTCATTGCGCTGTCAAGCATTCCCCTTCTCGGATCCGTACTCTGGGGAACGGTTTCCCCATTCCCGCCTGGAGCCCTAGGATATTCCATCGCAGGTTTCTTTCTGGCCATCCTGCTGTCGCTCGCATGGGGAATCTACCGGTACCGCACCCATCCAGGGCATCTGGGATCTTTTGTGAAGGAACAGTATTAGACCCGGCGGTCTCAATGACCAGGTGCAACACTCTGCTAAGATGTTGCACCTGGTCATTGAGACCGCCCCCTATTCCTTGTTTCCGGTCCGGATATTCCAGAGAGCCATCGGTGCAGAAATCCAGATCTTGCCATCCCCCATTTCACCGGTACGTGCCGTCTCGAGCAGAATCCTAACGATCTCGGCAAGCCTGTCTGCTTCGACAACTGTCTCAAGCTGTACTTTAGGATGGCTTCTGGACTGGTACCACACCCCGCTACGCAGGGTGGAATATCCCAGCTGTTGTCCTATCCCATCGACATCGGTCAGAGTTACGCCTGCCAGCCCCGCATCCAGGAGGGCGTCACAGACCGTGTCCACCCTGTGGGGACGCACAATGGCTGTTATCTTGACCCATTCGGTCATCGGGTTTTTCCTGTATGTCGCCAAACGGTTACCTGTCTAGACGTTACGGTTTTCTCCCAGCGTCCTGCATCAGGATAAAGTCCCCAACAGGAATGCTGGCAGCCTTGGGGACGGACGAAGAGAACCACAAGCTCCCTAATTGGCTGGAATTTATGCGCGCGTGATGACGAAAATCACCAAATATTATAGTCTTTCATGCCTGAATCACAGAAACCAGCCTTAACCTGTCTGTGGGTGCCCCCAAAAAAAAGCGGCAGCCGGGGCTGCCGCAATCATCCACAACAATCTATCCCCGTTCATTCCAGGGATCGGCTGTCAGTCTCCTAGAACTGGATTGCGTTCCCCTTCGCCATAAAAGGCATAGGCTTCTTCTCCATGAACGGCATCATCGCCCACCAGAAGTTCTTCCTCACTCATGCGCAGAGGCACCACAAAACTGATCAGCTTGAGCAGAACATATGTAACAACAAGATTCAGGGCGATAATAAAGGCTGCGCCAACCAGCTGGAGCCAGACCTGGTGCCAATTGCCATCAATCGCACCACCAGGATTGCTCAGGCCATAGGCTGTACAGCCAGCCTTGGTTGCGAGGACGCCAGTCAGGACGCCACCTAGCAGACCTGCGACCGCATGGGTGTGGAATACCCCGAGAGTGTCGTCGACCTTCCGGAAAAGCCCTGTCTTGCCCACAATATTCATGCTAATCCATGGAATAATGCCAGAAGCAAGGCCAATAGCCAGGGCACCATAGCCATCAACAACGCCAGCCGCCGGGGTAATGGCGACGAGCCCGGTAATCATTCCCTGTACCGCACCGATCACTGAAGGCTTCCTGAAATACAGGATATCCATCATGGTCCAGGTAAGTACACTCATTGCGGTAGCAACATTGGTATTCAGAACAGCCACACCGGCATCCCGGCTTGCAGCATAAGGGTCGCCGCCATTAAATCCATTCCATCCCAACCAGAGGATTCCGGCTCCAACCAGCATGAGAAGAACATTGTTGGGCTGAAAATTTTCCCGGTCCCGTGCCAGACGTGGCCCGATCACCGCAGCCCCCACAAATCCCGCAATTCCAGCAGAAAGGTGAATTACATATCCACCGGAATAGTCAATCACTCCCAGCGTTGAAAGGAAACCCCCACCCCAGAGACTGAATGCACCAACCGTATAGGAAAAAGTCAGCCATAAAGGCACAAAAAGCATCCAGGCCTTGAAGCTCATGCGACCAAGAAATGCCCCGGCCATGATAATCAGGGTGATTGCAGCAAAGACAAACTGGAAATAAACCATGGTCGCCATGGGAAAGGCAGCCGTCGTATTGGAAGCAGGAATAAGCGCCTGGGTCAGTTCATCGGCCATACTGGCTATTGGATGGGGCATACCGACAAAAGGAAACCATTCCTTTCCAAACCCCATATTATAACCCCAAAGCAACCACGCTATCAGAACAGCAGCAAAAGCATAAAAAGCCATAAAAGCAGAGTTTACAGCCCATTTTTTCTTTACAATACCTGCATAGAGCACCACAAGGCCAGGGACACTTTGCAGACCGACAACCGTGGCAGCTGTAAGCTGCCACGCATTGTCGCCAGTATTAAGCCATGATACGGACATGAGGATTCTCCTTACAAACCCACAAAACCAATAATTGCATCAGACAGAAGAACATCAAATTGCTTCATCACCACTTTCTCCAGTCCTGATGCGTACAGAATCAAGAATTTCTGATACAAAAATTTTCCCGTCCCCAATTTTTCCGGTTCTGGCACCCTTGCTTATGGCTTCTATTGCCATATCAATAAAATCATCTTTTACCACAGTTTCAATTTTCACTTTTGGCAGAAAGTCGACTACATATTCTGATCCGCGATACAGTTCCGTATGTCCTTTCTGTCTTCCGAATCCTTTGACTTCTGTTACTGTCAGGCCCTGAATTCCGACATCTGAAAGTGCTTCTCTGACATCATCAAGCTTGAATGGCTTTATTATTGCCGTTACCAGTTTCATAATATCCTCCAGATACCCAGCTCAGAACATAAACCCGGTCTCGAGGAGCCCACGGAACTG